>JAJYUJ010000043.1 GCA_021792615.1 bacterium | reverse complement strand
GTTACACCTGCTTGTTAACCTATTTCACCTTTCAAGGACTGCTCCTGCGGTTCCCTGTTGATTTGTTTCTCATGCCGCTTTCAGCGTCTTTATTTTTTTAAGTGTTCTCTTGTTTTTATTCTGTTCAATCCAGAGGTCTACGGCCCTCTGCGCGTTCAGCCAGAATTCCGGTGTGTTCCCGAACAAGCGGGAAAGCCGCAACGCCATCGATGGGGTAAGAGCACGCCTTTCGCGGAGCAGCTCATTGATTGTTTGTCGGGACACTCTTATTTTAGCTGCCAAGGCCGCAGTAGTAAGACCATAATCCGGCATAAAATCCTTTGTCAGAATCTCACCGGGATGGGTCGGTTTTACCCGCCTTATACCAATGTTCTGTATGCTCATAACACACCTCCTTTCTTTAGTGATAGTCTATTATCTCAACATCATATGCATCAGCATCAACAAAGCGAAAACATATTCTCCATTGATCATTTATCCTTATACTATATTGGCCTAAACGGTCGCCGCCGAGTTTTTCCAATTTATTACTTGGCGGTACCCTAAAATCTTCGATGCATGTCGCATAATCAAGATATTCCAGACGTCGTAAAGCCCTTTTTAAAATATCGCCCGGCAATCGCTTCGATTTACCGGATATATAGAGTTCACGAGTATGTTTGTCGGCAAACGTCTTAATCATGGACATATATGTAACGAGTCTCGTGACAGTTGTCAAGAGAAGTTTTATCTGTTGTTCATCCAATGTGATATGCTTTTGAAAAAGAGGAACAGATACCCGTTTTCAGAAATACGAAAAGGGGGGAATTATTTCCGGGCTGATTGTCAATTGTCATTCCGGACTTGTTTCGTGTTCTCAAGGTGATGTAACATGAGAATAATACGCGATACTGAAATAAACTTGTCCTGATGAAGATCGGTATTCAGCACGACGCTGTGCAGTGGTTTTCCGGCTTCCTTCAAAATCTGATAAGCAATGTCCTTGAATGAGTTCATATATTTATTTTATACAATGAATTCTATGCAATAGGCAACGCATTAAAAAATGAGGTCACTGATGTTTTAATACCGGACCTCTATATGTCCTTTGTCAAAATGAAACAGCCTGTTGAAAAAGCCACTGCAAGTCATTGCGCGGAGCGATTTTGCGACGGAGCAATCTATAACTTATTGATTTAATAAAATGAGATTGCTTTACTTCGTTCGCAATGACAGTAATCCGAGTTTTTCAACAGCCTGGAAAGATTTGACCCCCTTATTCTTCTCTATTCTTCTCTGTTCCCCTGCCCCCAAATGTCCAATGTCAAACGGCAGACGCCTCATCCCCCGGCGAGTAGAAGCGAGAATTTCCCCCAGTTCTCCGTCATTCCCGCGCAGGCGGGAATCCAATCCTTCTTTCCCCCTCTTTTAAGATGGGCGCAGTGGTGTGTCATTGTGAGGAGCTGTGCCAAAGGCGCTGCGACGAAACAATCCCTCTGTAAGCCTGTCAAATGTCATGGGTGTACCCTGATCCCAATACTTTCCAGATATAGTCAGAAAGAGATCGCGGAGTAGTTAATAGATATTTCTGCGATGCAGAATTATTACTACGAGGAGGATTAGGAAAGCTATTTACTAAGGAAAGATAACCTATTCCATACTCTATTAAGGGAACACTCTTTTTGCACTTTCATCAGAACCTATTTCGACTTCAACTACAACGCCGAAGGCATCACCAAATATTTTCTTTAGTTCTCGCCATTTTGTTGCAAGGTACCACGAAGCACCAGACGTTCCCCATTCTCCTAACCCTGCACAGACAAAAAAGTAATGTCCTGGAAATCTTGTGTTTGGAATTTTTAAAATCATCCCGTAATCTTTAATATAAGGAGGTTGAAAACCTACAAATTGTCGGCCGTTTATTTTATCACGTATAATGGTAACGGAGCCGGGCTGAGCAAACTCTAAATATTTGTTTTCGGGGTCACGAATAACTAAATTTGTTATTTCATTAGATGAAGGGCTACCCAAAGATACAAAAGTTCGATCTAAAGTCGTATATGCAGTTGTATCGTCCATGACTATAACAGGGGTTTTTCTATATGCACTGAGGGTGTTAATTATATATGAAGCTGATCTTATCTCACATTCGGAAACTACATTACTCCAAGGGCCTACGAGAGAAATAGTATTCCCATTATGATATGTTTTGACATATCTAAAATTACGACAGCGAGTCTGGGGAGGACAAGGCAAAGAAGGTTGTGCAAGTCTAGAATCTTTCAATGCTCCAAAAGCTATAACAAAATCCCGTCCGACAACATGCTTGCTCCAAAATTTTCGTAATTTAACTCCGCGGTATGACTTAGGAATAACCGGCCAAAAAAGTCCAAGAAGAAAAATAATAATACCGGAGCTTAAATTGATTATTAAACTTAAATAGATATCATTCATTGTCATTCGCTATACCATTCCCCTCAATTATCTTCCTCTCCTCCTCTGTTATCCCGTACAACTCATAGACCAGTTCATCTATCTGCTTGTCGATGGTATCGATCTGGCGCTGGAGAGCGGTTTTTTCATGGTCTGTTTTTACTGTTGGTAATTGTTTGTTGAGTGAAAGCATTTGGTCAACAAGAGAGACCATTTTATCATGACGGGCTTTATCTTTTAAAAGTTGAGGAAATGGAAGTGCCAGAACATCTTTAATTGTCACTTGTGGAAAATCATCTTTAGTTGCCTGAGTTACCTGATTAATGTATAAATAGGATATTAAACGGCTATTCAGTACACCTAATAGAGCTTCAATACTAAGTAATTTATCTTTAGATAGAACGCTATATAAGTTTTTGTTTGTAATAAAAGTATCTGTAGCCAGAGAAGACATCATTCTTTGGCGTCGATTAACCAAACGCCTCATTAAAATTCTCGGCTCTTCAAACCATATAAATTCCTTAGGGCGTTCTTTTATCATATCGTTAAATTCAATCCAGTGCTCGGTAATCAGATTGAGTTGATACCGATATACGTCGCCTTCAAAATAGCGATAGCTATTTACTCCTGTTTTTTTCTTGGTGAGTAAATTTTTATCAAAAAGAACTCCCCGCTTGATTTCGATAACATCGGCAAAAGTAGCATGAACTTGCTTTCTTATCTGTTCAAGAAGACGCACTGTGTTAGAATCAAGCACAAATTTATTATCCGCTGAGTTAACCCATTCAGATTGGTGAATAGCTTGATAACGATCTTCGGCTAATTTAATTGTAACGAGTTTCTCCCTCTTAGGGAAAATATTGGTTTGGACTGTATGTTCTGGTTTCACAAATTGGTTAGAGATTACGAAGACAGTAGTATCAACATATGCATCTTTAAAAACATCAAATGGCAAGAGGATTATTAATTCAATTTGATATTGTAAAAATAAATTACGTAGTCTCGTGTACTCGGGTCCGCCAAGCCATGCTGATGGAACAATAAATGAATGTCGGCCTCTTGTATTTAACATCGATAGGCTACGTTCTATGAAACAGACATAAACATCTTTAACCCCACTAAAAACTTTATATCTATCTTGGAAATAGATAGCTTCATTTTTGCTAAACGTTGCACCATATGGTGGATTGCCGATGACTGCATCGAAGCCACCGGAGGTCATGATGTCTTTAAATTCGGTGTTCCAGTCGAATGCGTTGATGCGGAGACGTGCGTCATCGTTGAAGAGGTTCAAGCTTTGCTGTTGATAGAAATCCGGTCCTATGAGGGAGTTGCCGCATTTGATGTTATTTTCGAGATCAGGTAGGGCACGCTCGTGGAATAGTTTAAATTGCACATCCAATGTTTGGCTGCTCTCACCTTCCAGGACCTTGAGTAACAGTGACAGCTTTGTAACCTCAACCGCCTGCGGGTCTATGTCAACACCATAAATATTATTGAGAAGGATGCGCTTCCTTTCGTAAGTAGTCAGCCTATAGCTGCCGCCTTGAACCTGATACAATATAGGTCTGGCAGCTTTAGCGTATTTTTCTGCCCCGTCTTTTACATACCAATCCAGATGCCAGTCCAATAGATACTGGTAAGCTCCGATAAGGAATGAACCGGAACCGCATGCGGGGTCAAGGATACGTAGCTTAGAGGCATCTTTGGGATTGATAGGTTTTTTCACCCTCCCTTCCGTTCCTCCCGTCAAGGGAGGGAAAGAATCAGGGGACTGGATTCCCGCTTTCGCAGGAATGACGACGGGAGAAGAAGCTGGATTCCCGCCTTCGCGGGAATGACGGGCTAAATCAGGTTCCTGGCCAAGAAGCCTGCCGACCGTATTCTTTACGATGTAATCCACAATGTACGTCGGTGTGTAATAGATGCCGCCTGCCTTCCTGACCTCTGGTTTTTCTTCAATCTTGGCATGATGTCCTTCTGTAAGTCTGATTACCTTGCCGAGGAACTGCTCATATACCTGCCCCAGTATGTCTGCAGAAAGAACTGAAAACTCATAGGGGCTCTCGGGATAGTAAAGCCGGTTGATAATATCTTTTATCGGCTCATCATCGATGTTCAGGAAGGGAGTAAGATTGTCCGGCTCTTCTTTACGGTCCCTTTCCTTGCTGAAATGGAAAAGCCCTGAGTTGTAGCGCTGGTCTGCACGCTGGAATAATTCGAAAAGGCGTTTATAAACGTTTACGCCGTTCATCATGGACTGGAGCTTTCCGTATTGCTCCATGCCCCTGTCCTCACAAATACGCAGGAATATGATCCTATCTATCGTGCGCTGCACGGCAAAATTAAGCTCTCGTGTGGTAAGTGTGGGATTGCGTAGTGCTATCTTATGAGCAAGTTCGCTGCGCCAGGATTCGATTTCTTTCAGAAACGCATCATCAACCGTAGCAGTGCCTTTTTTTGATTTGCTTGATTCAGCATACCTATCAAAAGAGCCCTTCAGCACGGATTCTTTTGAGAATACAGATACAAGGTAATTCCATTGTTGCGGGTAGTCTGTGTAAGCAAAAGAGCTTATGCGTGCACTTGAAGCTTTATCATCTTTTGCAGGCTTTACACGGCAGTCATAGACTGCAAATTCCTTAAAATTGGTCAGAATACCAAGCGGCAGATTTGCAGACCACGCATACCTTCTAAGCTGGAATGCTGCATCTATATTATCATCAATCTTGATAGAAGGTTTCTTGGCTTCGACAAAGAACTTCCTTGTCCCGCCGATCCTGAAACAATAATCGGGTGCTTTGATTGCACTGCCAATCTTGATTGCATCCTCGTGTATGACGTCCTTATATGCCTCTGCATTGCCCTGTTCGTTGCTGACATCCCAGCCGAGTGCCTCAAAAAAAGGATTTATAAATTCCTGTCTGAGCTGGGCTTCGTTGTATTGGCTGGAGGTATAGGACTGCTGGTTTCTTTCAAATCGTTCTATGAGATCTGATACTTGTTTTGGAAGCTGGTCAGCCATGAGAATGACATACCAGATTCATGGGAGCTTGTCAGCTTTTCACTTGAAATTTGCGACAGCCGGGTGAAAATGTCAGTAGTATATCCTGTTATAAAGACCGGAGGAAGAGATGATACTGATAGATTGACTCGGCTTTAACATTATCTTGATCCTTACTTTTAGGGACATAACAAAGACCTTGGAATCCTTTATTTCATTCACAACGACAAACTCCTTTTTCGGGATTTGTTAATCTCTGTGCACTGCAGGGAAGTGATATGATATATAGGCTAAAAATCCGGTGTTTGCAATAAGAATTCACCGTCCATGTAAACACCAGACGGCATAGGGGTCAGCCCACACAGCCTGTTACGGGAAGGGTTTTCTCTGCTGTGTTATGATGGAACCTGCTTTGTAACCGAATCCGGGATCAAGGTATGGGCTATTCCGGTCATGGTATTGCCCTTCCGATACCTGCTTTCTATAGGCCATTGTTTAAACGGTGTTTCATCCAGCGACCTTATGAAAACGGTATCGGAAGCATTGACACGACTGCCGGAGTATCTCCACATGAACCTGATTGCCCATTCAGATAGGGGATTAGCCATGAAAGCTTCATGGACAAGGGTTTCTATTAAAGACCTGTTAGGTGCACCAGTACATTACGGACGACCTCATACACCGGATGACCAGGCATGGATCGCGGCCTTTATCAAAACACTGAAATATCACAGGGAAATACCAATGCGTTTTCCTACGGTTGATGATGTTGTTTCAATGGCTTGACCGCTTCACGGAAATTTACAATAATGACCCGCACAGTTCCCTGAAGTATGTGACCCCGCTTCAGGCAATCTCAGGGTTACAGGAGGTGATTGTAATCCAAAGAAAAGATAATATGGTCTCTGCCCGCAAGATTCGCCCATTCCCCACACCCAAACTCATCCGCGAAAGACTTAGCTAACTCCGCCGTTTGCTTAAGATGTTCTTCAAGCCGATGCCATTCTTGGACTGGTTTTCCTTCAATGCTGTGAGTGTAAAATTCCACAGTTTTCTCACTTGACGCGGGCATCGGCTTCAATACCTTCTTTTGGAAAAACCAGGTGAACCATTTGTTTGAATAAAGAACTGCACGGAAGTTATCCAACTTTGTTTCTTACGAATTCCATGAACGCTCTGAACCCGTCAATTATCGTACGTGGAAACGGTGAAGCTTCGGCAGTATTCTGAGAACCGTTATGAAAATGATGCGGGAATGTCGCTACATGCCGCCATTTTTTATCAGGAAAATTATCATATCGGTAAATTGTTCTTTTTTTATCTCTACATTCCCAGTGAAAACCAAATTTGCCGGTTAATGTCCGGGACAGGTATACATCAATAAAGCTATTATTCCTTAATGTAATCCGCAGCTTATAATCTATTTGATAAGCATTGCTGATAATGTCCGAAAACTCAACTTCTGCTATTCTTTTGATGTCTTCAATGGTAGACATCAGAGCTTTTCTAATATATTTTTTATTGTCTTACGCTCTGATTCGAGATTGTCCAGCGTGAAATAATCATCGTAGGCATCTTTCTCATGTATAAAGCCCTTCTTTACTTTTGCATCAAGCTCGAAAACATCTTTAATGCCGTATTTCTTTACTATGAGGAAAATCTCAGCATCGATTACCGAGAGCTTTTTTTCGAGATAACTTCTTACACTCTCATTCAAAAGCTCTCCGGGATTCATATGTAATTCTTTTGCAACCATATTAATTACAGCCGACATGGTTAACCTCCTTGCACCTATGTTCTATCCTGGATCATAGATGAGCTACCTATTTATTTTAAAACGCCGTTGTTATTATGAAATCCGATCTTAATGTAACCATTCTTTTTTGAAGAATAGCATAGATTCCTCCTGTAACTCAATGGAATAAATATTTAACAGCGGCTGTGAGCGTAAAATTCCTTATTTTTTTCGTCCGGGATAGGCATTTATGCGGCACCATTTTCTGGCAAAACCCGCAAGAGAACAAAGGCCCTGGAATCCTTTATTTCATTCATAATGACAAACTCCTTTTTCGGGATTTGTTAATCTCTGTGCACTGCAAGGAAGTGATGTTTTTTATAAGCCAAAAGCATGATTATTGCAATATAAATTCCGCAATGGTGCGACAGCCAGGTGAAAATGTGATCTCTAATTACCAAGTGAAAATGTCAGTAGTATATCCTGTTATAAAGACAGGAGGAAGAGATGATACTGACATATTGACTCGGCTTTAACATAAGCAATTTATAAACGTATAGTGTCGTGCCCGTCTAAGATGACGCAGAAGAGTCGAGGTAAAGCCGGCCGGGAATGCCCTATATCTTATTTCAATTTCGTGTAGTTGTAGACTTTGAATGCCGCTGAGCCGGGATACCATACAGCATTCCTTCTGCACTAATGTCCTCATCTATATCAGGCCAGTGTACGCCTTCACCATCCCCTATAATCTCATAATGGGCGCGTTGCTGTGGCGTTGCTTCGGACAATCGCCATGACCACGCAAGGGGGACACTGATGATCCGTCCGTCAACGAGATGGGCTGTAATTTTGTCCTGTGTGATCTTTATGTCCTTAATTCTTACTTCTTGAAGTTTTACCGCAGTGTTCATGCCACGCCTCCACAATCTTATTTTTATTATTAATAATAATTTTCCGTATTGTATTCAATTCTTCTGATGCAAATCCGTAGTTTTTACCCAACACCACAGCTTCCAGCCAGAACTTGCATACCATTCTTTCCCTCTGAACATGTACATGCATTGGCTCGTTGCAATCAAAGCTATAAAAGAAAAAGCGATACGGACCCTTTATATTTTTTACCGTTGGCATTATCTTCTCTTATCCGATAGAAACTATATTGTATTTATTAGTTGTTGCGGTCCTTTTTGTCAAGGTTCAAGAAACAAGGATGAGATTCTGGCCCCCTTGATTCTTGCTTTTAGGGATACAACAAAGGCCATGGAATCCTTTATTTCATTCATAATGACAAACTCCTTTTTCGGGATTTGTTAATCTCTGTGCACTGCAAGGAAGTGATGTTTTTTATAAGCCAAAAGCATGATTATTGCAATATAAATTCCTCAAGTGAAATTGACTCGGCTTTAACATACTTCCACTTGTACGTGTAGACCAAAGCGGGCGTTTGTTTGAAAGAATAGTAAACGCAGAAGGTAACTCCCTTAGTCCCTCCTATGTAAGAGGGATAACACAGAAGTTTATGAGGAGGATGAAGAAACAGGTAAAGGTTTTAGGACACGTCAGGCACGTGCCGGGGGGGGACAATGAAGACCGGTGTCCCGCCTTTCTACTCGCCGATAATCTTGACCAGCACCCTCTTTTTCCTCATACCGTCGAATTCGCCGTAAAAGATCTGCTCCCACGGGCCGAAATCCAGCTTCCCTTTGGTAATCGCTGCCACGACCTCCCTGCCCATGACCTGCCGTTTCATGTGAGCGTCGGCATTCTCTTCTCCCCTGTTATGCCGGTACTGCTGCACCGGCTCATGCGGTGCGAGCTTTTCCAGCCACACGTCGAAATCATGGTGCAGACCGGATTCATCGTCATTGATAAAAACGGATGCCGTGATGTGCATGGCATTGACCAGGACAAGCCCCTCCCTGACGCCGCTTTCCTTGAGGCACTCTTCTACCTGCGGCGTGATGTTTATAAAGGCCCTTCTCGCCTGAACGTCGAACCACAGCTCTTTACGGTATGTTTTCATTCACGCGCCATTTATACTTTTTCCGCGTTGCTCAATTCGAGGATCAAGGCGATCTCGTTGCAGTCCGGGAATTGCGGGCACTTCAGGCAGTCACTCCATATTTTTTGCGGAAGCAGGGATTTGTCAACGATCCTGAACCCGAGCTTCTCGAAAAACCCCGGCTTGTAGGTGAGCGAGAAAACCTGGTTAATCTCGAACCCCTTCGCCTCGTCTATGCACGCCTGGACCAGCCGGGTGCCGATGCCCTTGTGCGTGTGGTCCTGCTTCACCGCAAGCGAGCGTACCTCTGCAAGCCCGTCCCAGAAGATGTGCATGGCACACACACCGATAATCTCGCCGGTATCGGGTGTATAAACAATATAGTCCCGGATATTCTCATATATTTCCAGCAGGGAGCGCGGGAGCATCTCGCCCTTTTTCGCATAAACATCGATGAGCTTCTGCATCTCCTTCACATCTCCCATTTTCGCCTTGCGTATCACGTTTTCTCCTTTGCATATTTTAAAAATTCTTTTGCCTGCCTGCGTGCAAGCTCCGTCACATTCTCGCCGGACAACATCCGTGCTATCTCCTCCATCCTGCCCTTTTCGTCAAGCACCTGTACCGCAACATCCGTTTTCCCGGATGCCGTATGCTTCGATACACGTATATGATAATCACCGAATCCGGCAATTTGCGGAAGATGCGTAATACAGATGACCTGGTGGTAACCGGAAAGCTCTTTTAATTTCCTGCCCACGATCTCCGCAGTGGTCCCGCCAATGCCTGCGTCTATCTCATCAAAAACAAGCACCGGTACCGGGGATGCCTTGACCAGAGCCCTTTTGATCGCGAGCATGGTCCTTGAAAGCTCACCGCCGGATATAATATCCGTCAGCGGCTTTGCGGGAAACCCGGGGTTTGCGGAAAAATAATACCGTACGCTGTCCATGCCGTCGGAGCTTATGTCTTTCCCCTGTATGGTTACGGCGTCTTTTTTGCCCGGGGGCTCTACCCTGGCTTCGAACACCGCATCCTTCATACCCAGCGTTTTCAGCTCCTGCACGACTGCCTTTCCGAGCCCGACAGCGGCATGCTTCCTGGCCCCCGAGAGCTCTTCTGCGTCCCGGAAAAGCTCTTTCTCGAGCCGCACCCTCTTCTGCTGCAGGGCTGCGATCTCTTCATCCGTATTTTTCAAGGTGCCTGCTTTTTTTTCCATGGCCGCTGCATATTCCAGTATATCCGCAATGGTTTTGCCATACTTCTTTTTCATTTTTTCGATGAGCTCGATGCGCTGTTCCGTCTGGTTGAGTTTTTGCGGGTCCATATCTATCTTTGCAGCGTACGAGCTGAGATCCGCTGTAATATCTTTCAATTCGACGGACGCTGCTTCGAGCCTGCCGGCATACTGCCTAAGGTACGGGTCTATGTCCTGCAAGCCCGAAAGGAGTTTCAGGGATCTGTGTATGCTTGCAATCACACCGTTCTCATCGCCGGAGACGGCCTGGTATATGGTATCGAGCTCCGAGAGCATACGCTGTGCATTCGACAGGATATTGTACTCTTTTTCGAGTGTGGCCTCTTCTTCGGGCTTTAAGTTCGCTGCCCGAATCTCCGAAAGCTGGAATTTTAACAGTTCCTCTTCTTTTTTTAAGTTTGCACCGTTGGCTTGCAGGCTGTTGTACCGGCCGATCGTTTTCACCAACTCCGCATACGCCGCCTTTACCTGTTCTGCGGATTTTTCCGTGCCCGCATAAGCATCGAGCAGTTTCAAGTGGTTTTGTTCGTCGAGCAGGCTCTGGTGCTCATGCTGTCCGTGTATGTCAACCAGCAACTTCGTCAGATCCGACAACAGGGAGAGGGTCGAAGGGGAGCCGTTGATGTAGACCCTGCTTTTCCCCTGTGCATTGATGATGCGCTTGATCGCAAGTTCATCCAGGGACTCGAGACCATGCTCCCGGAGGAATATCGCCGCAGGACTTTTCTCCTCTGTTTCGAACAGCCCTTCAACAACAGCTTCGGCCGCGCCTTCTCTCACGACACCCGGGTCTGTGCGGTTGCCGAGCAGCACGAGCATGCCGTCGACCATGATGGACTTCCCCGCACCGGTTTCGCCGCTTATGATGCACAGATGCTCCGAAAACTGGACGGTGATGTCTTTAAAGATTGCAAAATCCTTCAGGCGTAAGGATTTCAACATCTATCGCTCACCCCATTTAAGCTTTTCCCGCAATATCTGGAAATAGCTTCTGAATGGAGATTTTATGACCGTTGTATAATGCGATGATTTCGATATCAAGACCTTGTTGCCCTTCTTAACGGGCATCGATACCTGCCCGTCACAGGTTATGACAACGTCCTTTTCGTCTTTTTCAAGTTCGATCTCGACAATGGCCTCCGGGGACAGAACAATGGGCCTGTTGGTGAGCGTGTGGGGCGATATGGGAGTTAAGATGATCGTGTCCGTTGTAGGGTGGACTATAGGCCCGCCGGACGCCATTGAATACGCTGTCGAACCCGTGGATGTCGATATGATGAGGCCGTCTGCCTTATACGTTGTCAGGTAGTTGTGGTCAACGCTTGTTTTAAGGGACACCATCCTTGCTATCGTGCCTTTTGATATGACGGCGTCGTTGAGGACGTCGTAGGACATTATAGAAGTATCATCTTCAAAAATACGGGCGTTCAGCCGCATCCTTTTTTCATACGTGGCCTTGCCGGATATTACAAGGTCGGTGACCGTGTACAGCTCGTCCATGGTGATCTCCGTCAGGAAACCGAGCCCGCCGATGTTGACGCCGATCAATGGTATGTTCTTGTCGCCGATAAGCCGTATCGCCCATAAGAATGTTCCGTCTCCGCCGAAAACAACGACGGTATCGGTATCGCCGGGTACGCTGTTTTTAAAGCGGACGAGCGAGGGGTTTACCGTATCGGCCATGCTGTCTTCTATAACGACTGTTATACCCCGTTTGTCGAGATACTCCGTGAACCTTTTTATCTCTTGATAAATCTCGTCCGACTTCTTACTTTTTACAACAAGCGCTATCTTCATATTTCCTTCCTACTTATTGCATTTTTTGATAGCATAAAACAAGATAAATTTTAATACAAACATATGGAACAACCCCTTGCTTATAAATTGCGGCCAAAGACCCTTGATGAACTTGTCGGCCAGGAACATGTGCTTGGCGCCGGTAAACCCCTGAGACAGACGCTGGAGGCGGGTGTGCTGCCCTCCATGATTATCTGGGGGCCGCCGGGCTGCGGTAAGACATCCTTTATACGGATCATTACCTCCAATCCTGCGTATGAGACCGTTTCCATGACAGCGGTCTCCGCAAACACAAAGGAGATCAACAAGGTTTTAAAACAGGCACATGACTACACCCTTTCCGGCAAGAGGCTTGTTCTTATGCTCGATGAATTACAGCACCTCAACCGCTCGCAGCAGGAACTGCTGCTGCCCTCTGTCGAAGACGGCAGTGTCGTGTTTATCGGTATTTCCACAGACAACCCATCGTTCGCATTGAACAGGGCGTTACTGTCGAGGACCACGCTTGTGGTATTCGAGCCGCTCGGTGAGCACGCATTAAAGGTCATTATAGAGCGGGCGCTTTCGGACACACAGAACGGGTTCGGCAGAGACAACATTAAAATCAATAATGATGCACTGGACTTTATTATCGTCAGGAGCAACGGAGACGGCAGGAAGGCACTGAATGCCGTAGAACTGCTTGCAGGCATTGCCTTGAAAAGGCCGGACAGTATCATAACGATCGAGGATGCAGCGAAACTCTCGGAATCCGCGCTGCTTCCCTATGACAGAAAAGAAGACGAGCATTATCATACCATTTCCGCTTTCATAAAGAGTATGCGGGGATCGGACCCTGATGCAGCCCTGTACTACCTTGCGCGGATGCTGGAATCCGGGGAAGACCCGCGGTTCGTTCTGCGCCGGATGATCATCTTCGCATCGGAGGATATCGGTAATGCGGATCCCATTGCCCTCACCGTTGCCGTGTCCGCGTTCCACGCATTCGAGGTCGTGGGTATGCCCGAAGGATTTATCCCCATGGCCCATGCAGCCGCATACCTCGCATCCTCACCGAAGAGCAATACCTCCTACATGGCATATCTGAAGGCAAAGGCGGACATTCAAAAGTACGGGTATCTTGAAATACCGAAGCATATCGTCAATCCGGTGACGGAATTGGGCAAAGAGCTCGGCTACGGTGAGGGCTATAAATATCCTCACGATTATGAGGGCGGGCACGTCGAACAACAGTATCTTCCGGACAAGCTGAAAGACAAACGTTATTACCTGCCCAAGGACATCGGATACGAAAAGATCATCAAGGCGTACCTGGAGAAGATAAGAAATAAAAGCTGATCGTGCCGCAGAGTTATCCGCGGGAGCGCCTGTGCCTGTACACACTCATTGACCCGAAAAATGCAATAAGGAAGTTTACTTATTCGCTCAATCCCGCGATCCACCTGATATCTATACATTTCCATATAGAAACGAGATTTCAGTCCTCTGTATGTTTATATGCTATTACCCGGTATGGTTTCCTCATCGGATTTTCGAAGAATACCTTTATTTGACGCAGGATTATCGCTCATCACATAAACTTTCTTATTTTTCAAACGCATTTTTCGGGTTGAGGACCTGCCGACGGTTTAAAAAGCTCACCCTCTGGAGGGCTGTCAACTCGGTTTATAACCAAAGCAGGGATGAATGATCGTTCGCCCCTGCTTTTTCAACCTCAGTAATTTCCGCCGCCCGGGAATACCGGACCTGTGTAAGGCCAGTACTCCGGCCCCTGTGTGACGCCCACTATCTCGCTCACCGTGCCGTCTTGATTATTCGTGACCCAGACATCGCCAAGCGCATCTATGGCTATGCCGTAGGGACGAAAACCTGTGGCATAGTTTGCGACTATTGTACCATCAGGTCGCAGTTCTGTTACCGTTCCCGGATTATTGCCGTTTAAATTGTTGCCGTAAGAATTAACAACCCAGACATTGCCGGATGCGTCTATGGCTATGCCTTGCGGGCTATAGCCCCCTACGGTATATTTCCCAAGGGTCGCGCCCGTGGGACTGAGCTCGGATACCGTACCGTTTCCGAAATTCGTGACCCAGATGTTGCCGGTTGTGGCTATGGCTATGCCACTCGGATATGTTCCGACAGTAAATGGCCCGCCTACGGTCTTGCCCGTGGGGCTTAATTCCGACACCGTGTTATCCATTAAATTCACAGCCCAGATATCGCCGGATGCATCTATGGCTATGGCGTTGGAAGAGGTTCCAACAGTAAATGGCCCGCCTACGGTCGTGCTCGTGGGATAGAGCTCGGAGACCGTGTTGCTACCGGAATTTGCCACCCAGACATCGCCGGATGCGTCTATGGCTATACCCATGGGTTTGATTCCGACAGTAAATGGCCCGCCTATGGTCGTGCCCGTGGGGCTTAATTCCGACACCGTGTTGTTGCCCCCGTTCGATACCCAGACATCCCCGGATGCGTCTATGGCAACGCCTTGAGGCCCGACGCCCACGGTATACGTCCCAATGGTCGTGCCCGTGGGACTGAGCTCGGAGACCGTTTTTTCACCGGAATTTGCCACCCAGATATTACCGGATGCGTCTATGGCTATGCCCTCAGGTTTATAGCCGACAGAAAAGGTATTGGTAACGAGCTGAGAGACCGTGCTTAATACCGTTGTACCGGTAATGCTCGCCGAACCATCATCAACGGTTACTGTTATATAGCCAGTTTCATTATATGCTATGGGCGCTGTGATCGTTGCGGTTGTTCCGTACCCTGCTACTTTCCAGCCGTTCGATGCTGACCATGTATAGTTCAGGGTCACGCCGGCCGGAGCGTATGCATTGACGATAGCTGTTGCCGTTCTGTTGGGGAGTAATGTGTTGGGTGTTGCGCTCAGGCTGCTGATTACAATTCCGTTCGGGCCTGCAACTCCCTGTGCCCCGTTCTGGCCTGCAATTCCCTGTGGCCCTGTTGCACCGTTCTTTCCCGAGCATCCTGCAATCATCAGCATTACCATTGATGAAAGAAATAAAAATGTTGCTACCCTTGCTTTCATAATACCTCCTTTGGTATTTGTATTGAAGAACTGCGATATAAACAGCGGGCGAGCTCCCGTTCAACTGGTTTGTTCGTGATTCTTATCAATTGTTCACCTTTAAATAAGTCTTTCATTGAACTGTCAAGTGTTATGCTGAGGCGCGGTGATATTGATGTTCTGAAATGGGGTATGCTGTACATCACAGCCGGGCTGCTCTTGATGACTGCTTCTATTTACAATTCGTAATCCACGATGGTCCGTCTTTCGCTGACCTTACCGATAAACCCTGCGACCTCTTTATGGAGCGGGTGTTTTTGATATGCTTCCAATGCCTGCTTGTCCTTGAACCCTGCATATAAAACCATATCGCAGGGAAAGCTGTTGTTTACGATATGCGTTCCGACTTCCAGATGAACGATACTTTCTATTTTACCTTTCAACCCCTCGAGGAGATTTTTTACCGCTTCGATGTTTTTCTGTTTTTCATTGCCTTCGGCAAATGCCTTAAACTCCCACATCACGATATGCTTTATCATCATTCCACCTCTTACATCTTAAAACAGGGACAGCGCGCTACTATTTTTCGAACTTTTTTTCCTTCCCCAATTCAGAGCTCTGATAAAAATTTGAGCATACTCTCGTTGACGGCTTCCGGCGCTTCGAGACAGGAAAGATGCCCCGCCCCTTTTATAATCTCAAGCCTTGCATTTTTTATCTGTGATGCCATGAGTCTGGCTTCTTCGACCGGTGCAAGCCGGTCTTCCTCTCCAACCATGATCAACACCGGACAGGAAATACTGCCGAGCAGCGGTGTGGAATCCTGCCTTTCCATCATACCAAGCGATGCGTTTGCTATTGCCTCCGGAGAAGTATTCAAGACACCGTCCCTTACCGTTCGTACGATCTCAGGCCTTGTCTTTATGGTCGATGGTGCGAAGAGCCTTCCTGCCCATTCATCCGCAATCTTATCCATTTCTCCGCTGCGGGCCCTTTGCGCCAGAGTAATCCTGCCTTTCTTACCCTCTTCAGAGTCCGCGCCTGCCTTTGTATCGAGCAGTACCAACGCCCTCACGCTCGATGGAAACAACCGGTAAAACGCGAAGGCAATGTAGCCGCCCATGGAGATACCCGCAAGCACTGCCTTGTTGATGCCGATCGTTTCCAGCAGTTTTTTCAGATCCTGCGCGTACAATTCCATGGTATACGTACCGGGGGTAACTCCGGACTTCCCGAATCCCCGCAGGTCGGGCACAATGACCCGTGCCTTTGCGCTGAGTGCCTTGATCTGCGGATCCCATATATCGCCGGTCAACGGAAACCCATGAAGGAAGACCAGGGGAATCCCGTTCCCCTGGTCCCGGTAAAACATATCAAATCCGTTTATCCTCTTATACAAGAAATCTAATCTCCCATATTTTTCAAATTCTGGGCTATCGTGCCATAGAACTTCAGCCATTGAAATCCTTCGGCCGGAACCCCGAGAAGCTGGCCAACCTCACCAAGATGGTCCGTATGCAGCGTCCCCATGTACGTCCCCCATTTTGCCGAGCTGACCGATACAAGCTCGTCGTTTGCTCCTTCGTTTGCATAAATGATCAGCCAAGAAGGCACCATGACAAGGGCCACGACAGGGTTTATGTAAAATGGCCAGGTGCTTCCGCCATAAGAAAAGTACTTTACTCTCGGGTCGTTGGGATTTTCGGGATTAAAGGTTCCCCGCACATATTTTTCGGTTAGCTGCCGTGCGGATGTTATGGCATTTTGCTCACAGGTCGCATAGTTTTCCTGATCAACCGAGCACCCCGCGAACCACGATAGTATACCCAGTGCATCTTGCATAGAACCCGGCATAAGACCGAGGGCGACATCCGCTATACTGGTGCCGTGATTTACCCCTCCAATCATGGTGAGCGTGGCAACCCTGTCTCCGAAACCAAGGCTTGAAATGAGATACCGGGCGTCCAGTGCACCCATGCTGTGAGCGATAATATTGACTTTCCCTGCACCTGTTTGGTTAAGGATAGTCTGAATTTGGCCGGCGAGTTCCGCACCCCTTGTCTGGATCGTTCCGAACATATCCTCCTGCGTCACATAAACCTTGTACCCCTGGGATTCCAGATAATTCTGCACACCGTAGAAATAGGAAACGCCGAGAATTTTTGCAAATCCAAACCACCCGTGGACAAGCACGATAGGATATTTTGTCGGACCATTTGCACGCGCATTGCTCGCAAAGACAACAAAGATGAACACCATCACCGCGGATACAGCCATTAAACCCCTTTTAAAGGCCTTTCTTACCATAGGTCTCCTCCTCTTTATGTGAAGTCTTTTTTAGACTCATCATTACCGCAAGGATACGTGCATACCTGATGTAAGAACCGTCGAAGCAATAGCTTTTTAGTTTTGATGCTCAAGACAATCTGCTGCTTGGATATACTATAGGAGATCCGCGGGACAGTTGTCAATACCCGTTTAGAACATTCCACAAAATTATTTGCTCTTCTTACTGGAGGCCGGGTTTTTTAAGTATGGAGCATTTTTTTCTTTACCTTATCACCGAACATATTGATGTAATCCCCGGCCGTACCATTCCCTATATGATGTTCGGTGCCCGTCTCTTTTGGCCCTTTGTATTCATTGTCCCAGAGAGGAGTTGCAATTTTTTCGTACTCGCGGGCGTAGTCATCAAGCCTGGGGCCGAGGGTCGTTACGGTTTCCCATCCCCCACCCTGCGAAGGTACTGCACCGGTCGAAGCAACGACGTCCCTGAGCACCTGCGGACGGTCGATAACCATGCACGGCCTTAAAAGATTGGTATACTCTTCCTGGCGCTTCCGTATCATCGTAAACAAGGGTGAGCGGAGTATATCGATGACTTTCTTGTCCATGATACTGTCCGTATGGTACTGCACAAACACGCAGGGATCTACATGGCCGCTTGCCGTAACATGGAAGTACCCTCTTCCGCCGGCAAGGCATGCGTGCCCCTGTGAACCCGCAACCGTCCCGTCCATCCAGAAATCGACAATAGGCAGTTGCCGTGTTTTTCTGAGCGAACGGATCCTTTCGCCGCGGAAGTGCCGTTGCTGCGGCGTCGGCATGAGATCGATAGCAGGGCTTCTGCCAATGGGCATATAGTTGAAATACCAGCCGACGAAGCATTCCTTCTGCTCGAAGAAATCTACGAACTCGTCGCTCACGATGAGTTCGTTGTTTTCTTTTGTCGCTGTTGCCGAAAAGCCATAAAGCCCGCCCAGCGAGTTCAGTTCGTCCATCAGAGCCATCACCGTTTGAAACACGCCCTTGCCCCGCCGTGCATCGGTCTGTTCTTCAAACCCTTCTACGGAGAAACACGGGATGATGTTCCCGAGGTTGACGATGTCCTTCGCAAGATTGTCCCTTTCTATGTAAACGCCGTTCGTGTAAACCTGAAAGATCATGTCGTTGTGTTTTTCGAAGATCTTCATCATGTCCCTTCGTATGAACGGTTCTCCGCCGGTAATGACCGCAAAATACATACCGTACTGCTTGCCCTCGGTCAGGATCCTGTCGATGGTGTTAAAATCCAGCACATCGTCCTGCGCGTAGTTTGCCGAGTAACAGCCGTAACATTTCAAATTGCACCGGAAGGTCGGACTGATGACCGTAAGCGAGGGAGGGATAAATCCGTAGGTGTCGGTAAACGCATGTATTTTTTCAGATGCAAACAGCATGGCGTTCCCGAACAGGTTCTCCACGAACCTTTTTTTGACTGCCGGCGCGAGACGTTTATACTGACGTTTAAAATTAAGGAGCAACAGATTGATAAAATCCCGTGCGTCCGGGTATTGAATGAGATCCACCTGCGGTTTTACCATGGAGAGAAACATACTGTCCGGAATGTGTGCGGCAACATTTGTCAACCCTTGTAAAAGGGTCCTGCTGAGTTTTGTATCCTTCATATTAACCTCCTCAAGACAATTTTTATATGTTCTCGCTCAGACTTGGTCTGTTAGCGCTTATGGAGTTTTTACGGAAATCGCAAAAATCTATGATGGATAGGTATTACCGGCAATATAGGTCTTCGTTCTATAATAGTCAAGATCGCGGTATAGAAGAGCCCCCCGCATC
>JAJYUJ010000042.1 GCA_021792615.1 bacterium | reverse complement strand
CCGATCTATTTTCCAAGAAATTGAAAAACACAGCAACATAAGTCATGACACTAAAGTAGAAGGTATCAAAAAAGTATTTAGTAGCATTATTGCTTATTTGCATATTTTATTAACAAACTGTTCTTCTGGAGACCAAATTGCTTCTAACAAATATATGAAATTACGGAACATTGACAACAATAATAAATTTCTCCAAAACGCACAGCAGATTGTTAATGAAACAGAGAAACACCTATTAGAAGAAATCATTAATTCGATAAAGTAATGGCAATATTATGAAGGAATTATCCCTTTACAATCTTCCACTTCATTGCCGATACTCTACAAGGTTAAAATACTATGATTATTCGCAGGCAGGGGCGTATTTTGTGACAGTGTGTTCGCAAAACAGGGAATGTATGTTCGGGGATATTTCGAATGGAGAGATGAGATTAAATAGTGCAGGAAAATTGGTTGAGAAATGGTGGGTGGAATTAAATCATAAATATAAAGATATTGCATTGGATGCATTTGTCGTCATGCCGAACCATGTACATGGAATAATTGTATTGACCACCGGCAATGTAGGGGCGGTTCACGAACCGCCCAAAGACAAGGCAATTTGTGAATTGTCATCAAAACGGGTAATTCATGAATTACCCCTACAGAAGAATAAGATCGAACGGCGGAATATGGTAATCCCAAGAATTATGGGATTCTTTAAAATGAATTCTGCAAAGCACATTAATGGACTGCGAAATACAGCCGGTATTTCTGTCTGGCAGCGCAATTATTACGAACACGTTATTCGTAATGAAGCATCTTTAGGCAAGATCCGTGAATACATTGTGAACAATCCATTGAAATGGGAAGATGACATTGAAAATCCTGAAAATAGTGCGATTCGTGAATTACCCCTGCAGGAGGGGAGGGCGAAGGATTATTATGAAAAAATCTTCTGACAAACTACACCAAGACAGAGCAATTCATGAATTGCCTCTACAGGAAATGATCTCATTTGTTGAGGCAGAGATCTCAGCCAATCGCTCTGACGTCGTCCATGACATCCTCGCGTTCCTTGCAGAACAGATGATTGAAATGAACAAGACAAAGTATGAAGAGATTAAGGGCTTCCTGAAATGGCTTGAGCGGGAAATCGGAGCAGATATAGAGACACTGACAAATAAGACTGCACTAAAAGAATATTATGATAATGATTTCGATTCTTTTCTGAACGTCCTGAAAAAAAACAAACAAAAGTTGTCAAAAGATCCTTCAAATCGACAATTCCAAGAGGCATTAAATGCGCAATTTAAAAAAAGTGTCGAAGTAATCAGCCCCTTAAAAAATAAGATAAACGCCACAGATAAGCTGATAGACCAGATAGTGTACAGATTATATGATCTCACCGAGGATGAGATTAAAACAGTTGAGAAAGCTTAACCATCTTCTTGTTGTTACGGTAATGTCCTCGTGTTCCGTGAGATGCGAGGGATTGAGACGGTTGTTGTTCAGTGTGTCCCGAGATATGCCTCGATGACCGCTGTGTTCTTTTTGACGTCGTCCGGCAGGCCCTCGGCAAGTTTTTTCCCGTAATCGAGCACCACGATCCAGTTCGCTATGTCCGAGACAAAGCGCATGTCATGCTCGATAATGACCACGTTTATTTTCTGTTCGCGGATCTTTTTGATTGCCCGGACAAGCTCGGTTTTCTCTGTCGGATTTAACCCTGCTGCAGGTTCGTCGAGCAAGAGCAGCTGCGGCTTCGTGATAAGACCCCGTGCGAGTTCGAGTAATTTGCGTTCACCATAGGAAAGCTCGCCTGCTTTGTGGTCTTTTTTCCCGGCTATGCCCATGAATTCGAGCAGGTTTTCCGCCTCCTGCCGGAGTGCGGATTCTCTGGTCAAAAACTTTTTTGTACGGAAAAACATGTCCGCAATACCGTAAGAAAATTGCGTCCTTTGCAAGGCGCCGATCATCACATTGTCCACAGCACTGATGTTGGTAAACAGTGCAAGGTTCTGAAAACTCCGGTAGATGCCGTACGATGCAATCTTATGCGGTTTCAAACCCGCCAGTGAGACGGAACCATCGTACACGATACTGCCCGAAGAGGGTCTCAGAAAGCCTGTGATACAGTTGAACAGGGTAGTCTTGCCCGCGCCGTTTGGTCCTATAATGCACAGCACTTCTCCTTTTTTGATATCGATGGTTACACTGTCCAGGGCCTTCAGACCTCCGAACATGATACTCACATTGTCGATGGATAGAATTGCGTTATTTTCCATGCTACGTTTTCTTTCCGAGCAACCCCTCGGGCTTGAACAGCATCATAGTGATGAGCAGAAGCGCAAATATGAGCATTCTGTAGAGTACGAATTCCCGCAGCAACTCGGGCAATACGACCAGGGTAAAAGCACCGGCCATGACACCTGCTATGTTGCCCATCCCCCCGAGTATTACCATCGCCAGGACATAGACGGATTCGATGAACGTAAAACTGTCCGGGGACACGAACATCTGTTTTGAGGCGAACAGTACACCTGCAATGCCGCCGAAGAACGCACTCAGCATGAAATAGAGTGTTTTTACCTTGTAGGCATTTATGCCAACCATTTCTGCTGCCTGCTCATTTTCCCGTATTGCAACAGCATACCTCCCGAACCTGGACCTTTTGATACGGTAGAGCAGGTAAACCTGGAGTATGACGAAGCATAAGACAAGATAAAAAAAACCCTTGCCGGTTGATACCTGTATCCACGGCAGGGACGGCCTTGGTATATTCATGATGCCGTTTGGACCGTTCGTCATGCTGTCCCAGTTGTTCAATACGATCCGCACTATCTCGCCGAAACCGAGCGTGGCAATGGCGAAGTAGTCTCCTTTGAGCCGCAGGGTGGGAATCGCTATGATGAGGCTGAAAACAGAGGCGGCAATGCCGCCGAGCATCAGGGAACCCCAGAATCCCATACCGAATTTCGCAAAGAGGATTGCATAGGTGTATGCTCCGATGCCGTAGAATGCGATATACCCGAGGTTGAGCAGCCCGAGGTCACCGACGAGCAGGTTGAGTCCGAGCGCGAGCATCGTGTAAAACAGGACAGAGGTGAACACGTCCAGGCTGTAGCCATTCAGAAACAACGGTGCAATGATTGCGGCTGCAAGTGCAAAGATCCATGCAGACTTTCCGGCAGAGGATAATCCGGTGTGAACCCGGTGGAACCTGGATTTCTGCATCCGTGGCTTTCTTCTTATGAAGAAATTGAATACGAGGAGGCCTGCGAAAACAAATCCGGCCGCAACGATCGATCGTGCCGGTCCCATGATAGGGACTGAAATCGCAACTATCCATGCCACAGGAAGGATATATGCCTTGAATATTGTTCTGATCAAGGTTCGGAGGTTCATGCCTGTCTCTTTCCGAATAGGCCCGAAGGCTTTATGAGAAGGATCGCGATCAGGATAATAAAGGCAAAGGCGTCTTTATAGTCCGATGACAGGTACGCCGCGCCCAGGCTTTCCATCAGTCCGAGCAGCAGCCCCCCGACCATGGCACCCCGTAGGTCTCCGATACCGCCGAGGACCGCCGCTGTAAATGCTTTGATGCCGACGAGGTAGCCGATAGAGAAATTGACAATACCGTAATAAAACCCCACCAGTACCCCTGCTATGCCCGCGAGCCCTGATCCTATAATAAAGGTGAGAGAGACAATGGTATCGACGTTGATGCCGACAAGCTGGGCAGTGATCGGATCCTGCGAGGTCGCTTTCATTGCCCAGCCGGTCATGGTTTTATTCACAAACAGGTCCAGGGACAGCATAATTAAAAGGGCAACTGCAAATATGAGGATCTGGTTTAAGGTTATCGCGATGCCGTAGAGAGTGAATGTTGAGTTCAATACGGATAAAGAGATGTAGTTTTTGTCCGAAGCACCCTGTCCGATCATGACGAAATTCTGGAGGAATATGGATGCGCCCAATGCGGTTATCAGAAGGGACAAACGGGAAGAGTTTCTGATGGGTTTATACGCGAATTTCTCCACGGTAAAACCGTACGCCATCGACAGAAGCATGCCGCCGCCCATGGCTAAAAAAACGATTCCGATGTTCGACGTGTGGCTTGCACCGATAAGCGTCAGCACGATCAAACCGCCGTACGCACCTATCATATAGATCTCGCCGTGTGCAAAGTTGATAAGCTCGATGATGCCGTATACCATGGTATAGCCGAGTGCAATCAGGGCATAGACACTGCCCGTGGTCAGGCCGTTGATTATCTGCTGGATAAAGATTCGCATACAGTGCCGTATAGCACAGTTCCTCTGATCCAGACAACACGAAAGAGGGTATAGAGGGCTATTTCTTACTGTTCACGATTTGGTTTACCGAGAGTAGTTTTTTGAGCTGTTCCTTTGTCAGTAGCCCCTTTTCTACGATGACTTCGGTGACAGGCCTTTTTTCTTTCAAAGCCTGTTTTACGACCTCAGCAGCATTGAGGTACCCAATGTGGGTGTTCAAGAGGGTCGCGAGTGCAGGCGTATGGCTGAAATAGTAGCGCAGCCGTTCTTTGTTTGCGGTTATCCCGTCAACGCCCCTGTGCGTGAATACCGGCAAAAAGTTCTTCAGGAGATCGATAGATTCGAGCAGGGTATTTGCCATGACCGGCATCATCACGTTCAGCTCAAGTTGTCCCGCCTGCTCTGCCATGGAGACGGTCAGCCCGTTGCCCATGACCCTGAAGCAGATCATATCGAGCGCCTCTGCCATGACAGGGTTTGCCTTGCCCGGCATGATGGATGACCCCGGCTGTACTGCCGGAAACGTTATTTCTGCAAGACCAGTAACCGGTCCCGAAGAGAGCAGTCTGAGGTCGTTTGCAATCCTGATAAGCTCAAGAGCAATGGCGCTGAGTATGCCGGAAGTATGACTTATGGCAAGGCGCGACTGCAGGCCTTCTCTTGTATCATGCGACGGGAATACGCCGAGACCCGTGAGCTGCCGAAGATTCTTTATGACCATCCTTCCGTATCCCGGTGGTGTGTTTATTCCCGTACCTGTGGCTGTGCCACCGATAGGAATTTCGAGCAGGGTAGGGGTGTGTGCCGGGCTGACAATGTCATGCAGCAGAGATATCGTTTTGTGTACGGTTTCGGCGTACGCACGGAACTCCTGTCCCAGGGTTACGGGCACTGCATCCTGTAAATGTGTCCTGCCGGATTTCAGCAGTGTCCGAAATGTCTTCGCCTTTTTTAAAAAGGCGGTCTGGAGCAGCTGCAATGAGTCGATAAGCGGTTTTATATTGAGCAGCAGTGCGATATGTGCAGTTGTCGGGAAGGTATCGTTGGTGGACTGCGACATGTTTACATGGTCATTCGGGCTTATAAAGCGATACTCACCCTTTATATGGCCGAGGCTTTCGAGTGCAATGTTCGCGATGACCTCGTTCACATTCATATTCAGGGATGTGCCGGCACCCGCCTGATACTTGTCGATCACGAACTGGTCTGCATACATGCCCGCAAGGACGCTGTCGCACGCATGGACGATCGCGTTCGCCCTTCTTTTATCGAGCACCCCGAGCTTATGGTTGGTCATGGCACAGGCCTTTTTGACGAGCACGTACGACCTGATCAGAGAAGGATGGTTCTTCTCACCGCTGACCGGAAAGTTGGACAGCGCACGCATGGTCTGAACACCGTAGTATGCTTTCGAAGGAACGCCGAGGCTGCCGATCGAATCTTTTTCAATGCGGTATTTTATCATCGGTAAAAAATTGTTCGAGGCGGAAACAGGAACCCGCAGAGCTTATCGAATCAGGAGCTTCCACGTATAATGAATCGTATAGCCACCGAAAATGAGGCTTACCAGATTGATGAGGATTTCGAAGAACATGCCGCTATTGATGTGTTTGTACATACCGTTCTCGATATTGTACAGTACATCCATCAATCCGAGGAAAACAAAGGTGCCTCCTGCCACAATGCCCCACAGTATGCCTGCCGTCACGTGATGGTACAAATAATAAGCCGACAAGAAGAATGCAATGCTCATCCAGAGGTCTGCGGCAACGAAGCTTCTCTGAAACACCATATAACACCGTTCATTGGACGACTGGACGCTGTTGGGAACAAAGAAAAACAATATCCAGAAGATTATTGTAAACACACCGGCAAGTACCTCAAGCACGATAAATAACGTCGACGCATCGGCCATAAGCAGAAAACTGGGTATATGCATAGAACCTCCTTCAAAGTTTTATATTCAACTATCACGAATGCTGCATACTGACAAGAAAACATTTAACCCTAAGAATGCATTTGCAAAATAGCGAGGTTTGCGTAATGAGTGATAAGACCGCGTCAAAAAACGCTTTGCTTGTAATACGTAAACTTATGGAATATCTTTTCTTGCAGAAAGGGGGGATTGGTTATGTTTGAACGAACGGTTTTAGTCACCGGTGCGGGAGGGTTTATCGGATCATTTTTGTGCAGGAGGCTGTCTGCGAACGGATACCGGATACGGGCGCTTGCATTCCCCGGAGAAAATGTCCGGCAACTGCAGGCCCTTGGAGCCGAGATCCGCGTTGGTGATCTGACAAAACCCGAGACCATTCAGGGCATAGCCGACGGCGTGGATATCATCTATCACCTTGCAGGCAGAGTCACTGACTGGGGGCCGAAAAAGGTGTTCTATGATGCAATCGTCGAAGCGACAAAAAACCTGCTCGCAGAATCGGCGTGCAAGATCTCCAGGTTTGTCTATGTGAGCTCTTTTTGTGCGTGCGGCATGGGCAGGCACTTCAAAGGTATGAAGGAAGATGACCCCGTATATAAAACAGGTATACCGTACGGTGATGCAAAGCTTGATGCAGAGGAACTGGTAAAAGAGTATAACCGGAAAAAGGGCATGCTCTATACGATCGTGAGACCTGCAAATGTCGTGGGTCCCGGGAGCATCTGGGTAAAGGATGTGTTCGCGAGGCTGCAGAAATCCGCTGTACCTTTGATCGATCACGGACACTATAGTGCAAGTCTTATCTATGTGGAAAACCTGGTTGACGGGCTTGTCCTTGCGGGAACAAAGGATGAAGCAAAAAACAATACCTATTTTTTCAGGGACGACTGGGATGTTACCTGGAAAAGGTATCTTTCGGACCTTGGCAGCATTGCCGGCAAAAGGACTGCATTCAGCGTTCCGTACAGACTCGCATGGATAGCTGCCGCTGTCTCTGAAATGCTGTATGCACCTTTTCATGCGCGTCCTCCGGTGACAAGGGCTGCTGTAGCTATCATGGGCAGGGACCTGGATGTCGACACTGCAAGGGCAAGAAACGAGCTTGGATGGAAGACCCATGTTACGTATGAACAGGCAATGATGACTATCGAAGAGTGGATAAGGGCTGAATTGCTGACCCGGAAACTGCAATAGTAAACCCCGTTATTGCATTTTTCGGGTTAATGTTGATGTAAATTTATCTGAATGTCTGGATGTTTTCCATCCTTCTGTTCATCGGCTGTGAAGATTCCCTGTATCTGTACTGTTGGTTTTGAGCGCCTGCTGCACGCTGTTGTGGCCACGCAACCACGCCTATCTGCCTGTTTGGCATCTGTGGAATTTGGGGCGGTGTAACCTGCCTGAACTGTCGCTGCGGCTGCCGTTGTACAACCACGCCTATCTGCCTGTTTGGCATCTGTGGAATTTGGGGCGGTGTAATCTGCCTGAACTGTCGCTGTGGCTGCCGGTGAGTAACTACGCCTATCTGCCTGTTTGGCATCTGTGGAATTTGGGGCGGTGTAATCTGCCTGAACTGTCTCTGCGGCTGCCGGTGAGTAACTACGCCTATCTGCCTGTTTGGCATCTGTGGAATTTGGGGCGGTGTAACCTGCCTGAACTGTCGCTGCGGCTGCCGGTGTGCAACTACGCCTATCTGCCTGTTTGGCACCTGGGGCGGGGTAACCTGCCTGAACTGTCTTCCTGACTGTAAAGTGCCTCTTTCAGGGGGTCTTACCATAGCAATAGCCTTGCCCTGCGTAAATGGGTTTTCAGGGATTCTCAGCCTGGTGTATACACGTCCTGAAACAAATGTTTGTCTGCTGACAACCGTAACTGCATTGGAAATCCTTGCGTTCTCATAATACGGCGCAGTCCTGATGGCTCTTCTATTGACATTTCTCAGATTGACACTGTTGGGTCCATAATATCCATATCCATAGTACACTTCGCCCGGTGCAAGCGGTACCCAGAAAACATAGTTTGACGTGTAGTCCCATGCAACCGCTCCCGGGCACCAGTAGACCTGCTGTGCAGAAGGCGGAACCCAGAACCATCCTATTCCTGTCCTGTATGCCCATCTGCCGTAGTGATACGGGACCCATCCCCATGTCTCATATGATATCCAAACATAATTTCCGCCTATCCATGCCCATCTGCCGATGCTGTACGGTGCCCAGTCCGGTGTAACGATAACGGGTGTCCATACATAGCCGTAATCCGTGATGTATGTCCAGTTCCCATTGTTATCGAATTCGTAGCTGTAGTCAGCAAGGGATGGAGGAAGGTATGCTGCGCTCCGGGAGTTTTCTGCAAGCATGTCATCCTGTGAAGCGTTCCAGCTTATCCATTCGTCATCGGGCAGGTACGACGACACCTCGGCAGCCCCGCTATTGCTGACAGCGACCATGTCTCCGGCATAAATCGTGGTGCTCTCCGATTCCGAGTCAATGTTCACACTGCCAGAGATTACAGAGATTTCCGTATCACCGTCATTGCTTATATTTACATCGAACCGTGCGCTCCTGTCCGCATCAACAGAGACAAGCGGTGCATCAATCTCGAAGAACGTGCCCTGCGGGCTGTCCTGCCGGTCTATGTAAACCCTGCCGCTCTGGAGGCTTATGATGACCGTATTTGAAGAACCGTCAAGACTTGTTACATGAAATTCGGTGTTCTGGTCTGCACGCAGGTATGAACTTCCGAAGAACTGGATTTCCGCTTTTCCGCCTTCAGCAACCCAGTACGCGTCGTCCTGCATAACCGGTGTGTTTATGGTAACAGACTGCCATTCATTGTTCGTGTCCGCTGCCTTGAGATAGACATTCCCCTCGATAAGGCTTGTCCTTGCATTGCCCTCTGAATCTGCACGTGCGCGCAGAGGTATTACCAAAAATGTCATGACAATAAGTATTGTTAATAGCTGTTTCATAACGTCCTCCTTGTCTTATAATATTAAACGAAGGACCACGGAAAAAGGTTCCACCGGCTATAGTGTGGATTTCCGGTACAGGTGTAACTGCCTGCTCTTCGGCGTTTCCTCGGGCTTGAAAAATGCAAATTGGGTGAGACGCAAGCAGGCTTCCGGTGCAGACAGGCAGTACAATGATGCCCCGGAAGCCCCGGTAGCGATAAGTGCATGCTTGTTCGATCCCGTGATGCAGTACGTTACTTGTTTTTACCGCATAGGTTAAACTCCATGGTTTTCGTCTTTTTTCGGGCCCATAGAGTTCATAATTCCGGAGATCCTGAACATGACAATCCGGTACAGGGGCGGCAGATAATGTTTGCAGAAATAGATGAATTTCACGTCAGCGGAGGTTATAATCATAAACTTGTTTTTTCTTATGGCTTTCAGTATCTGCTTTGCCACTTTGTCCGGGGAGATAGCGTGTCTGCTGAACATCTTTTTTAGTTTTTGAAACCGCGGACTGTCCTTGTCTATACCGGGAATTTCCACGGTATTCTTCAGGGATGTATCAACGCCCCCAGGACATATCACGGTAATGCCGATCCGATGGAGTTTGAGGTCAAACCTCAGGGCTTCGGACAGTCCTATCAAGCCTGCTTTTGAGGCGCTGTATGCTGCGTGCCACGGCGCACCCATAAGCCCCGCTACGGAAGATACATTGACGATATGGCCTTTTTTCGCACGTATCATCTCCGGCACAAAGCTTTCAAGGACATGGATTGGCCCCCAAAGGTTTACGTCAATGATTTTTTTCCAGTGTTCATGGGTCATATCTTCAATGCGTGCAAAAAGGGCAATCCCTGCTATATTCATAACGACGTCCATAGGGCCGAAGTTTTTTTGGATCTCTTGCGCAAACAGCGCGACCTTATCCTTCTGCGATATATCCATGTCCCGTGCCATGCAGACCTCGCCCTTTTTATCCGAAATCAAAGCAACGGTCTGCTCAAGGCCGATCTGATTTATATCGGTTAAGAAAAGCCTTGCGCCGAGATCGGCTGCTGCTATGGCTGTCGATCTGCCTATACCGCTGCCGGCACCGGTGATAAATACCCTGGTACCTTTTGTTATCTCCATAATTCCCTCCCTATACTTCCAGAAATCCCGTCCGCGTTATTTTCTTCAGAAACTATGTTTCCAAAAACTATATATAATGAGCGATAAGTCCACGTCAAACGCAACATCCTTTTCTTCTGCAAGAGGTGATAAGACTTGTTGTGCGCTGCAGGATGCGGTAAGAAAGGAGAAACTGTGACAGGGAGGCGCTTATGATAAGAAGAATAAAAAAAATACTGAAAAGCAAGCCCACCATCGAAGGTGCAGGGGTGTATTTGAAGAGGGCGTTCGGGTTTTATCATGTACCGCAGCTGGATCCGTTCCTGCTGCTGGATGATTTCCGTGCGGACGATCCCGCTCGATACCTTCAGGGCTTCCCCTGGCACCCCCATCGCGGAATAGAAACCATTACCTATATGCTCGACGGCAGTGTTGAGCATGGCGACAGCATGGGGAACAAAGGCGTTATCCTGCCCGGCGGTGTGCAGTGGATGACGGCCGGCAGCGGCATCATCCATCAGGAGATGCCCAAAGGCAATAAGAAAGGATACATGGGGGGATTCCAGCTGTGGGCGAACCTTCCTGCCAGGGACAAGATGATGGATCCTCGCTACCGGGACGTGAAAAAAAATACGATCCCCGAAATAAAACACAAAGACGGCACGACAATCAAAATTATCTGTGGAAACATAGAGGGGACTCAGGGACCGGTAAAGGATATCGTGATTGATCCCGAATACCTCGATGTGTCGGTCCCTGCAGGGGCAATATTTACCCATACGGTCAAGCCCGGTCACACGGTCTTTGCGTATGTCATAGAAGGAGAAGCTTATTTTGATAAAGGGCAGGACTCGTTTGCTTACGAAGTAGAGGGCGCAAATTACTTCGATTTTAAAAGGGAGTGCCTTATAGCACAGGAGAGTGTTGTCCTGTATGAAGACGGAGACGGGATTGAGGTCACTGCAAAAGACAAACCCGTAAGGTTCCTTTTGGTTTCGGGGAGGCCGTTGCACGAGCCCGTGGCATGGTATGGCCCCATTGTCATGAATACGCAGGAGGAGCTCAAAACCGCATTCGAGGATTATGACAGGGGAACATTTATCCGGGACAAGAAACAAGACAATCGTTAACCCTGAAATAGCATATAAAACAGGAAATTCAGACAGGGTTTTCCAATGCATTCCCCGGGTTATATAATATATTGACTGAACGGTGCCCGGATAATAGTGTGGGTCTTACAGGAGAGAGTCAAGATGAAGAAAAAATCCATCATTATTATCGGCGGCGGGCTTGCCGGACTTTCCGCAGGTTGTTATGCCCTCATGAACGGGTACGATGTGCAGATATTCGAGCATGCTGCGATCCCGGGCGGCGTGTGCACATCATGGAAGACCGGCAATTACATGATCGACGGCTGCATACACTGGCTTGTCGGCAGAAAACCGGGCCTGTCCGTATATGAGACCTACAAAGAACTCGGTATCGTCGATGCTGCAAGATTCCTGCCGGTAAAATCTTACATTAATTTCATGGATGCGAAAACAGGGAACACGTTTGAGCTTACCGCTGATTATGAAACGGTAAAAAACCGGTTGATTGCAATTGCGCCCGAAGACAAGGGTACGATAGAGAAATTCCTGCATGCGTGCATGGTACTTTCCGATCTGCAAATACCGACAGGCACTTCGACGCAAAAGAAAAGCATCACTGAAAAAATCTCGGGGCTGTGGCAGCAGGGGAAGCTCTTACGGTATTTCTTCCGGTACAATATGTCGCTGAAAGAGTATGTCAAAAAGTTCAAGAACCCGTGGATCCGGGATATCATAGTAAACCTGTTCCTGCCGGACATGACGACCCTGTTTTCCCTGCTGATGCTTGGATACCTGTTTCACGATCAACTCGGCATGGTAGAGGGGGGATCCCTGAGGTTTGCGCTGCCCATTGAAAAACGCTTCAAAAAACTCGGGGGCAGGATAACCTACGGCGCGACCGTCGGAAAAATACTTGTGGACAGGGACTCTGCCGGAGGGGTCAGGCTTGCGGACGGCTCCGAGCACAAGGCAGATATCGTGATATCTGCCGCAGACCTCCATGCAACCCTGTATGACATGCTCGACGGTAAGTACGTGAATAAGCGGTTTGAACACATGTTCAAGAGTTGGAAGATGTTTACTCCGCTTATGCTGGTAAGTTTCGGAGTGAAGGGAGAGATAAAAAGATATCCGCCGGTGAATGTTTTCTTTCTCAAAGATCCTTTTCAGATCGGCACCACCCCGGTTGACCATCTGCTTGTTCGGGATTACGGTTATGACAAGGTCATGAATCCCGGTGACAAGACAGTCGTCCAGGTTGAGATGGAGACGGAGTATGATTACTGGATGGACCTGAGGAAAAATGAAGAGGCATATTATAAAGGAAAGGACGCTGTTGCGCACAAGGTACTGGACAAGCTCGAGGAATTTTATCCAGGCATCAAGGCAAAAGTCGAGATGATCGATGTTGCAACGCCGTATACGTTTTTCAGGTATACCCGGAACTACCGTGGAGCATTCGAAGGCTGGATTATGACCGGTGAGAGCCTGAAAAATCCCGTACCGAAGACGCTGGAGGGGCTGAAAAACTTCTATCTTACCGGGCAGTGGGTGGAGCCGGGCGGAGGCGTACCGATTGCAGTTGCCTCGGGCAGGCGGGTTATCAAGAAGGTCTGCGCGGACGATAAAAAGGAGTTTGTAACAAAATCCCGTGCATAACAAGGCCGAACCTCAATTTGCAGTCGTCATACCTGTCTATAACCACGAGTCCGGGATCAAGGTTGTCGTTGAAAAAGCCCTGAGACTTGGATTACCGGTCTATGTCATAGATGACGGTTCCACGGATGCCACTTCTGTGCACTTGAAAACCATTCCGGGGATCACAGTCCTGCGCCATTCCGTAAATCTCGGGAAAGGAGCGGCACTCATGACCGGTTTTGCCGAAGCCGCGCGCACGGCGGATTTTGCCATCACCATAGACGGGGACGGCCAGCATGATCCGGCTGATGCCGTGGCACTCATGGCCCCTTTGGAATCCGGCGGTTCCGCGCTTGTTATCGGCAAGCGGGAAAACATGCTCAATGATACGAGGATACAGTGGACCAGCCGCTTCGGAAGAAAATTCTCGAATTTCTGGGTAAGGCTGTCGGGCGGCCCGCTGCTCTCGGACTCGCAGAGTGGATTCCGCATATATCCGATCCATGAAATACTCTCTATCAAGTCACGGGCTCGCAGGTTCCAATTCGAGGTAGAAATAGTGGTACTTGCAAATTGGAACGGCATACGCATCATCGAAGTACCGGTCAATGTATCGTATCCCCCAAAAGGGGAACGCATATCCCATTTCCATCCTTTTATTGATTTCTGGAGGAATGCAGCGACGTTTACCCGGCTGATTACGCTGAGGGTCCTTGTACCTTTACGCTGGAGACGGAGGCTGATACAAAAGTGAGCGAACGGTCGTCCCTCATCAGGTGGAAGGTTGTTGCAGCAGTCATACTGGTGTTCACGGGGTTCTATATAGCCGGCGAGCGAAATCTCAAGATAGAAACCGATATCACCGCAAGCATGCCTCAAAAAGATCCGGTCATTGCGGATGCACGGTATGTTGTGACCCACTACCCTGTATTTGACCGGGTCGTCATCGATATCGGTGTGACAAAGGAACATTCGGATGACGGGCTCCTTGTGAGCGCTGCTACGTATATGCAGCAAGGTCTTGAGGAAAGCGGAATGTTCAAAGAAGTCGGTCTCGGAAACTCGGCGGATGCCATGCCTCTCCTTTTGTCCCGCATCGTTTCAAACCTTCCGGTCCTGTTTTCTCAAAAAGAACTGGAGACCTCTGTCCTGCCGTTGCTGGGCACTGCCGCTGTGCGTTCTCAGATGGAGCAGACCATGGACAGCCTGCAGGGGCTTGAGGGGTTTGGCCAGACCGGGTTGATTGCCAGCGATCCCCTGGGATTGCGGAACCTGGTGCTTGCACGTATGGCATCTCTTTTGCCGGTCCATAATGCCAGCATATATGATAATTTTATTATGAGTAAAGACAGGAGACATATTCTGATCATTGCCGGGCCAAAAAAATCCACGACGGACAGCACCTTCGCAGTGCGGGTCAATGCCCTTATGCAGAGACTCATAGAAGGAGTACATCAAAAGTTCGGCAGCCTTTCGGGACAAATATCGATTACACCCATAGGATCTTACCGTGCAGCTCTTGATAACGAAACGATTGCAAAAAAGGATACCATGCGCGCACTCCTCCTGTCCACGATCGGGATTGCACTCCTGCTCCTCATCAGTTTCCCGCGCTGGTACATTGGCATCATGGCACTTATCCCCGCTATTGCCGGAACAGCGATGGCACTGTTTGTTATGTCGCTACTCCGGCATAATCTGTCAATTCTGGCGATCGGCTTCGGCGGGGCCATTGTTTCTATCAATGTCGATTATGGTATTGCATATCTTTTGTTTCTCGATCAGACGCGGGCAACCTCGGGCACGTATGCATCCCGGCAATCGTTCTGGGTCGGGCTCGGGGCATCGTTGACTACGGTGGGTTCATTTCTGGCACTGAGCTTCAGCGGGTTCCCGATCCTTGCCGAGGTCGGACAGTTTACCGCTCTGGGCACGCTCTTTTCGTTCGCATTCGTTCATACGGTGTTCCCTTTGGTTTTCCGCAGGGTATCGCCTGCACACAAAGAGGGCATTATGCCCATGGAGAAGATAACGACACGTCTGGCACTTTCAAGCGGATGGACGGCCTTCGCCGTTGTCGGCATCTTTGGACTGGGAATGGCGTTTCTTGCAAGACCTTCGGTTAAAGCCGATGTCGAGGCAATGAATACTGAGAGTCCACAGACGCGTGCTGCGGAAAACACGGTACGGAAAACATGGGGAGACATCATGTCGGATACCACGTACATCCTTATTCAGGGAAACTCTCTGCATGCACTGCAAGACCGTGCAGACCGGCTTGATACCCTTATCAGGACAAGCGAGGCCTCGGGTGCTGTACGCTCGGGTTTTTCTTTGTCGTCTCTGTTTCCCGGAAAATCATTGGCACAGGAAAATGAATCCGCATGGAGGCGTTTTTGGACAAAGCAAAGGATACAATCCCTTCACCGGGAAATCTCCGCTGCATCTGCCCGTATTGGATTTTCCCGGAACGCTTTTGAACCGTTCTTTAAGAGTCTGCAGAATCCGGCATCTATGGATACGGTTATTCCTCCGCAGCTCTACGGAATTCTCGGTATAACGCAAAGCTGGAAAAATAACCAATGGATGATGATGAGCGCGGTCCGTCCGGGGACGGACTATAATCCTCAGTCGTTCTATGACGAGATATCGCAAGCGCGCATCGGAAAGATGCTCGATGCCAGCTGGTTCACCCGGCGATTGTCGGACATGCTTTTCAGTATGTTCGTCAGAATGGGTATACTGTGCGGTGTCGGGCTTGTCATTGTTCTCGCTTTTTATTTTATGGATTTTATTCTGGTAGTTCTGGCATTGCTGCCGGTTGTATTCGCTCTGGTGTGCACATTCGCAACGTATTATCTCCTCCACCGTCCCCTGGATATTCCGAGCCTGCTGCTCGTGGTTGTCGTGTTTGGCATGGGAAGCGATTATTCCATTTATTTCATCGGGGCATACCAGCGATATTTTGACGAACACGATCCTGCCATGCGTCCTATACGGGCAGCGGTGTTCCTCAATGCAGGGTCCACCATACTGGGCCTGGGCGTCCTGGCATTTGCTGGCCAGGCAATGCTGAGAAGTGCAGGACTGAGTATGGTCCTCGGACTGGGCTATGCACTGCTTGGGACCGTTACTCTGCTGCCGCCTCTCCTGCGGGTGATTTACACTTCCAAAGAGAAAAAATACTTACCGGTGAGCGTGCCAGGCTCTCGAGAACATAAAGCAGGGGTAACAGCATCATACAGGTATATGGAAACCTATGTCAGAATGTTTGCCCGGTTCAAGGTCCTGTTCGACCCGATGTTTCCGCGTCTCGCCGGTTTTATCGGACCGCGGGATAAAGTCATGGATATCGGCTGCGGGTACGGGGTCCCGGGTTCGTGGCTGATGCATCTTTATCCAGGTGTGGTCTTTTCCGGCATTGATCCAAGCCTTGACCGTGTAAGAGTCGCCCGGAGGGCGTGGGGATCCCGCGGTTCCGTGATGCAGGGTAAGGTGCCGGATTTTCCACTTCCCGGGGGTGAATATAATACCGTTCTTATGCTGGACATTCTGCATTATCTTTCCGATGAGGAGCTTGCAAGAACACTCGCAGCGGCCTTTTCCTGTCTCAAACCCGGCGGTTTTGTCGTGATCAGGGCAACTGTCCCTTCACCAAGGAAGATACCATGGGAGCGCTGGCTTGAACAGGCAAGACTGAAAATCAAAGGTCAAAGAGGTTACTTCCGGTCAAGCGCCGATATTCTGCAAGCTGTCGCTGCCGCGGGATTTACCGTGACATTTACGGGAGCGAGCGCACCCGGCAGGGAAGAGGTCTGGTTCGTCTGTAAGGCCGGGGACCGTGGTCAGAAGCCACAATGAAAGGTCTGTTCTACAGGTTGATATCTTTTTTGTCCCGCATTCTCGGACTCTGGATCGTGTCTGCATCCGCATGGGTGATCGTGACGGCATATTTCATACTCTTTCCGGGGCGGACCGCAAACAGCGTGAAATTTTACCGTGCGTTATATCCCGGAAAGAATATTCTATTCCATCTGCGGTGTGCGTGGAGGCAGTACCATCATTTCTCTACCGTCTTTGTCGACCGGTTGAGATTCGGGCAGCAAGAGGGGTTGAAGTGGGCCGGTGAAGGATTGGAGTACCTTTCCGGAGCAGCACAAAAAGGCGAATATGGAATACTGCTCACCTCGCATTTCGGGAATTGGGAGGCAGCCGCGCGCGGGCTCCAGACCCTTAACTTCAGGATCCTTTTGTACATGGGAGTGCGGCAGTATGAACAGATTGAAGCGCAGATAAAAAAAGACCTTGCAGACCACGGGATCACCATTGTAGCCGTGACAAAAGGCTCGAGTGCGCAGTTCGAAGGTCTGGAAGGCCTGCGTTTCCTCAAGGATGACGGGTTTGTGGCCATTGCAGGTGACCTGTTATGGAGCAAGGATCAAAAATCTATCAAGGTAAAGTTCCTCGGTCATGATGTTTTCCTGCCGCAGGCACCGTATGCCTTTGCCCTTGTCCGCGGTGTTCCTATCTTCGTAATTTTTGTCATGCGGACCGGAAGGGCAGAGTACAGGGTCGTTGCCCATCCGCCGGTGTATGTGAGAGCACAGTCCAGAGACCAGCGCGAGGCGGCGATGCAGGATGCAGCACAGCGGTATGCGTCGTTGCTGGAGCAGACCGTACGGCAATACCCGGAACATTGGTACCACTTTACGCCGATGTGGGACGATCGTAAAAAACAACCGGAATAATCTTTGAACCGGTGCAGACAGCGGCCTGGTTACCGTTGAACTTGTATGACTCCTATGGTAGCGTTGACTGCATGAATGATAAATACGACGACATTATCTTTTCTGCTCAGTATGTATTCCCGGTAACCTCTCCCGTGGTCAAAGACAGTGCCGTTTATGTAAAGAACCGCATGATTCAGGATATAGATAAACCCGGTAAGCTTGAAAAAAAATACAAGGCGGATGTTGCCGAGCTCGGGAAGGGTATACTTATGCCGGGGTTTATAAACGGCCACGTCCACCTCGAGCTTGGTCCCATGCAGGCAAGGCTTGAACCGAAAGATGATTTTCCGGCGTGGATACTGGAGATAATAAAAAAGCGGTTGACACTGTCGAAGAAAAAAGCCTTTGCAGGTGTAAAAGAAGGTATCAATGCGCTTTTGCGATCCGGCGTTTCCGGGGTAGGAGAGATATCGACACTCGGGATCGATAAACAATCCCTGATTGATTCTCCCCTGTACACGGTCCTTTTCAAAGAGGTAACATCCGTGCACAAACTTACCGGAGAAACCTACCAAAAAAGCCCCTCCATGGAAGAAAGGCCCTTTCCCCATGCACCGTATTCAACATCCTCAGAGACGTTCAGCGAGACCGCGGAAAGATTCGAGGCTTATGGCACACATATAGCAGAGAGTATTGACGAGAGCCTTTTTATAACGGGACAGGATAATAACTTTACCAAGAGGCTCAGTCCGCTTATCCGGAGAAGGCCTCTGATGGAAGGCTGCAGATCGCCTGTCGATTATTTGAACAAGATCGGCTTCCTGAAGAAGAAGGCGACACTCGTTCACGGTGTTCACATTGACAGGCAGGACCTTGAGGTCCTGTCATCCCACGATGCGGGCATTGTCCTTTGTCCGCGGAGTAATGCTTATCTCGGCGTAGGCTTACCGGACATAGGACTGCTTTACCAATATCCGAGACTCGGCCTGGGAACGGACGGCCTGAGCAGCAACTATTCACTCGATATGATGGACGAAATCCGTTTTCTGTACCTCATTGCCCGGCCGGTTCTTAAATCAAGGGCCGAGGCGTTTGTTCTCGATGCCGCAACGATTCGCGGGGCACGGGCATTGTTTATAGAGGATAAGCTGGGCAGCATAGAAAAGGGCAAGCGTGCAGGGCTTATCTACCTCGATACCGATGTAGCAAAAAATATATACCTTTCCATCATCAATACGCCGGTATCGCAGATACAAAACCTGTCAAAGGAACTTTTATGACAGACAGGCCCTTTGATACACTGTACGGCGTCAACCCGGTGGTCGAGGCATTACGGGCCGGAAAGAGAAAGGTGCTGCGGCTCTACCTTTCGGATTCACGGCATGACAAATATTCCGATATGCTGAAACAGATCGCAAAACAAGCCTCCATACCTCTCGATATCGTCTCAAGGCAGGAGCTTTTCAAACTTACCTCAACGGACATGAACCAGGGCATTGCCGGAAAATTCGGGCTTTATCCGTTTTCGGATATACAAGCCATGCAAGACAAAGCAAAAAAGCAAAACGAGCCTCCGTTTATCGTTGCGCTCGATGAAATGCAGGATCCCCACAATACCGGTGCAATCATACGCTCAGCGTCGTGCCTCGGATGGCATGGTGTCATCCTTACCAAAAGGCGTTCCGCAAGCGTAACGCCTGCTGTTGTAAAGGCATCGAGTGGAGCGACGGAATATATGGATATAGCAATGGCTTCAAACCTGAGGACAGAGATAGAATCGCTCAAACAGGACGGATGTATGGCGATCGGGCTCGATATGCAGGGGCAGGCTGGATTTAAGGATGTGAGCGGAGATAACGGTATCGTTCTTATTATCGGGAGCGAGGGCAGCGGCATTCGAAAGCCGGTACTGGATGTGTGCGATTATGTGGTCTCCATACCCATGCTCGGTCATCCTGATTCTCTGAACGCATCCGTGTCAGCCGGTATCGCACTCTATGAGCTGAAGACGTTGTTAATTCGGAAAACGCAATAAGGAAGTTTACTTATTCGCTCAATCCCGCGATCCACCTGATATCTATAAGTTTCCTTATAGGAACGAGCTTTTAGTACTCTGTATGTTCACCCCGTTAGAAACTCAGCAGATGATAATTTGTACGACGATAGATTGAAAATTTATTA
>JAJYUJ010000073.1 GCA_021792615.1 bacterium | reverse complement strand
TTCCGATCTCGGGCCGGCACATGAATCAACGGTTGAAAAGGGCCGGGCCTGTGCATACGCTGCACCAAACACCGAAACCATTATGATTTGCATTCCCATAACCGCTGCTTTTAATGTCATGCCTTATCTTTGCTATTTAATTATCTTTTTTTTACCCTGCGGGTCCCGGAACAATCGGGACACTGCCCTTTATTCTTCCATATAGATCTGTAAAGCATGTATATCGCTCCGCCCAGTATCACTGTCACCAGCGCAGCGTTCATGAATTCCATGACAGAACCTCCTCTTCCGGCATTACCAAGGTCATTTTTAGCTAATGATAATAAATATCATTAAATGTTTATTTCAAGTAAACCTGATGAGAAAGTCCTCCGTGAGCGTATCTCCTCCTTAGGCGCAAGTCCTGCGGCTAAAGTCCCGGCTCCAAACCGCCGGCTGAGAAGCATGGCCTGGAGAGGAATTTATGGCAAACCCCTATGCAGGGCATTGAGGAATTCTTTTGATTAAAAAGTGCCTGGGGGGATTTGAACCCCCGACCTACGGAGCCGGAGTCCGTCGCTCTATCCACTGGGCTACAGGCACATAATCTGCATATTCCGGAGAATGACTATTCTTTTACTCCCATGCCTTGAGAAGGTCAACCGAGGATGCGACAATGGCCATCTGCTCGAGGATCTTGAGCGCATGCTCATGCATGTCCTTGCTCCTGGATGACACGGCATCGCTGAGGACAACAGGGTAAAACCCTCTGTTCGATGCATCCCTCGCACTCGAAGCAACGCCGAATTCCGTTGCTATGCCGGTAAAGAGAATGGTCTCTATGCCTTTATTCCTCAGCAAATACTCAACATGCGTACCGATAAAAAAGCTCGCGGTATGTTTTGGTATAACGAGGTCGTCTCCGGCCGGCGCAACATCGGATGCTATTTCAGCATCGGGCGTTCCCGGCTTCATGAACGGGGGCAGCTTTGCAGGATCATCTACACCATAACGCCGCATCGTGGAATATATCGCCCATGAGGAATTGTACTGCGGCGGCAAAGGGGTAATCTTTGAATAGAGTACGGGAACACCTTTTTCTCTCGCCTTCCTGACAATCGTTTTAAGGCTCGTCAGAAACTCCTGTTTGTTGAATATCGAGTTAACCAGCGCATTCTGTACGTCCCATACCACGAGCGCTGTATGTTCCGGACTAACTATCTCTTTGATGGATTCGTAAATTGTTTTGTTTAATATTTTTTTCATGCCCGTTCCTCCTTTACCATCAATGGTAGTAATGCTTGAGCAAAACTTCAAATGCTGCGTGGATTGAAGCAGCGAAAGAACGCATCAGCTTTTTTGTTGTACCTTTTGATCAATCATCAAAAACACCTTTGATGGATAAAAAAACTTTGACAATCTCGGGATCGAACTGGTTACCCGCACACCTGTTCAACTCCTGAATTATTTCATCCCTGCGCATGCCCTTTCTGTACGGCCTGTCAAAGCTCATGGCATCAACGGCATCTGCAACAGCCAGTATCCTTGCCATGATCGGGATCTGTTCTCCTTTCAGACCCGAAGGATAACCCGAGCCGTCAAAAAACTCATGATGGTGCTTTATGGCGGATACGATATGCTTTAACTGCTTGATCGGAGCAATGATCTCAACCCCTTTGTCCGGATGCTGCCTTATTAAAGACCATTCCTCTTCCGTAAGTTTTTCTCTCTTATCGAGGATGTATGCATAGGTCCCTATCTTTCCGATATCATGCAGCAGGGCAGCAACTTCGAGATCGTTTAATCTTTTTTCATCGAAGCCCATAGATTTTCCGATGGCTTGCGCATACCTCGCAACACCCTCCGAATGACCGGACGTCCATTGCGATTTTGCATCAATAGCATTCGAGAGGGATTTGATGGTTGCAATTGAAGATTCCTCGAGATCGGATATAAGCCTGGCATTCGCCAGTGCAACGGATATCTGGGAACCGAGCCTCTCTGCCGTCAAGAGGTCTTCAGGGGTAAATGCAGATGCCCTTTTTGCACCAAAACCCAGGGTACCGATGATCTCATTCCCGGCAGTCAGAGGGACCCGCATCACGGAGATCAGTCCTTTTTGAAGAAGCCCGGCTTCAAACGGTAAAATATCTTTAACCTCCCCGAGGTTCGGAATATACTGGGGCCTTCCTGTCCTCAACACATCCGTCACACTCGTCGAATTCGATAAGAAGAACGATCCAAGTTCTTTGGCAAGGATACCCGCGCTTGCTACACGGGTAAACCCCTGCCTTTCCTTATCGAGAATCATGATGGCCGCCACATCACAGGGAAGCAATTTCCCCGCCATCCTCGTTACGGTGTTTAATATATCCCCCGAGGTCAGGTTGGAAAGGATACTCCTGTCTATTTCATACATGGTATTTATTACCTCTACCCGGTGCGCAAGATCCATGGTCTTTTCCACGGATTCCCTGTAGAGCTTTGCCTGTTCGAGTGCAATCGAAACCTGATTTGCTAAACCCTTCATGGCTTTGTAATATCGCTCGGTAAATCTCGATATTTGTTCCTTCTTCAGATAACTGCCGACTATCATGCCAAGCCATTCGCCCCTGTTCATCAGGGGGATCACGATCATTGCATTGATATCCCGGATGTCCACATGGTGCGACAGGGACAGCCAGATTATGCTTTCTTTATCTATATCAATGATCGGCATCGATATATCGTCCCCCAATACGCTATGTGCAAACCTGACCAAAAAGGGCTTTTTTATATCGAGGAATTTACTGATATGTTTCATGTCGATGTTTTCTGTCCTGAAAAGCGGCAGGATCCCATTGGGTAAATCCGTTTGTTCGCTCGGCACAAAAACACCTGTCTGTTTATCCCAGAGGTATGAAACGGTAATATCCGAACCCATGATTTTTTTACTCGCCCTCACAACCTCTGCCATGAGTTTGTTTACATCGGTAATCGTTGCGACGGCCTCCGAAAGGGAAAGCAGATGAGAGGTTATTTCCATTTCTTCTTTGAGCCTCTGTTCCGACAATTTTCGTTCGGACACGTCCCTGAACGTGAGGACTATCCCGTTGACATTGGGGTCTTTCAGCAAATTCATGGCGGTTATTTCAAACCAGCGATACGTTCCATCCTTATGCAAATAACGGTTCTCGCCTTTATAGACATGGTTTGGTTTATTGATAACGCGGGTAAAACTTTTCATGACCTTATCCAAATCGTCAGGATGAATAAATTCAAGACTGCTTTTGCCTATCCTGTCCTCCATGGTATATCCTGTAATCCTCTGCAATGATGGTGAGATATACTTGTTCATCCCCTTTTCGTCCAGGATAACTATGACATCCGTACTGTTCTGAACAATAGCGCGAAACCGCTCCTCGCTCTTGTGCAGCTCTTCTTCTATCTTCCTGCTGCTTGTGATATCTCTGGTGTCAAGGACTATACCCTGAACCGTGGGGTTGCTCAGCATATTCATACCCAATACTTCAACCCAAATATATTCTCCATTCTTTGCCAAATATCGTGCCTGCAGAGAGTGAACGTGGAAAGGATCTTCGATTAATTTACGGAAGATTCTCATTGCCATGGCCTTGTCATCGGGATGCACAAGATCAAATACATTTTTGCCGAGCATATCTTCGGAATCATAACCGCCGACATTACTAAACGATGAAGATGCATATTTCCTGGTGCCGTCGCTGTCGATAACCACAATAGAATCGAAGCTGTTCTGAACGATTGTTCTGAAGAACTCCTCGCTCCTGCTTAACGCTTGTTCCGCTTTTTTTCTGTCTTCGATTTCGTGTTCAAGCTGCTCTGAACGCGTTTTGAGCTCATCTTCCATTGCTTTGCGGTCCGTTACGTCCCTTGAGGCAACAACGATACCCGCTACCGCCGGAATATCCAGCATACTTTTTGCCCTGATATCGACATAATGCCATAAACCGTCTTTATAGCGGAAGGGGATCCGCATCTGACGTACGGTACCGGGGTTCCTGATGAGATCATTAAACATCTTCATAACCGCGCCGGTAGAATCGGGATGGACAAATTCTATGAAGGTTTTACCGATTATATCTTCGGGCAAATAGAAATCATTAACATTAAAACCGGAGTTCTGATAGCGTATGACCTTGTTTTTATCCAGCAC
>JAJYUJ010000041.1 GCA_021792615.1 bacterium | reverse complement strand
CCGGATGCACGGCAATTCTTATCAGGGGTTAAATTCTAACATGAATAAACCAATCACAGACTACTTAAATACATGCCTTTATATATGCTATTTTCTTACGCATAGGCACATAGAAACGACGATCTTCCCGCTATTCATATCAGTCTACCAGCCGAGCGCCGGAAAGGCTTTTGAAGCTTTTAAACAATATGTTTACGATGTTTTGCTTACTGAATCAAAACACACATTAAACCGTATTAAACCATGTAGCTCAATAATAAGGAATAGCAGTTGTAATTCCTGCATGTGTGATGTAGACTATTCATGCACGGAATTAACCGACACTTTCAAAACCTTTTCACAGGGGAGGTGAATATGACGTTAATACGAAGAGGTTTAAGGTGGATGGTTCAGCTAAGGCATGACGGCAGATTGATCAGGGTAGCAACGAAGACACAGAATAAAAAGCTCGCTGGAGAGATCGAAGCGAAGATAATAACGGAACTGGTAGAAGGCACGTATTTTGATAAGGGGCAAGATGGTAAAAAGCTGTTCCAAGAGATGGCGGAAAAGTTTATGCAAGAGTTTACAAGTGCAAAGACACAATCGAGTATAAGGCGGGATAAGCAACTTTTAGGGCACTTGTTACCGGCGTTCGGGAATTTGCTCCTAAAGAACGTCACACCTGCCAGAATAACGGCCTACAAGTTAGAGCGTAGGCATCAGGGTGCAGCACCTAAAACGATAAACCTTGAGCTTGGTCTTGGTAAACATATTTTCAACATTGGAATCAAACAGCTTGAATGGACACGGGATAATCCCTTTGTAAGAATACCAATGGAAAAGCTACCACCAGCAAGAACCCGATGGTTTACCGATGATGAAATCAAAAGGCTATATGAAGCATCAGACGACTGGTTGAAACCCATCATCAAGCTAACATTGAGCACCGGATTAAGAGAAAGCGATGTCTTGGATTTGCGATGGCAAGACATAGACCTTAAAAGGGATGTCATCACGCTTCAGGTCACCAAAACCAAAAGGATGCTTGGGCTACCTATGAATAATGCTGTCAGGGAATTGCTGTTAGGATTGAACAAGGTCAGACACATCAATTGCGATTTTGTGTTCCACAACGGTAATGGTGAAAGGCTAAGTGCAAGTACACTACGGCACGCCTTTGACAGAGCGTGCAGAAGGGCAAATGTTGAGGACTGTACATTTCACACTCTAAGGCACACGGTCGCTTCAAAATTAGTTCAGTCCGGCATAAGCTTATATCAGGTTCAAATGCTCTTGGGACATTCGACACCCAGCATGGCGATGAGGTACAGCCACTTAAGCCCTGATAACCTTAAAAGCGTTGTTGCAGTTCTTGATCAGCAGGGTGATCACAAAAAAGATCACAGTCAGGTAGATCAAAACGGGCTATGACTGTTAAGGTCTTAGAAAACAAAAGGTTTTAGATGCAAAAAGAATGGAGGCGGCGGGAGTTGAACCCGCGTCCACAACCATTTTCACCTCTGGCACTACATGTTTATCCTGTGTTTAAAGGTTCGCTGTCTTCATCCCACCGGCAGGATTCTGACAACTATTCCGTTTGGGGTGCGACCTTGGGTTAAACGGAACAAATCCCCGAAATCGCCTTGCTGAAAAGTTTATCGTTGAGACAGCCCGCAAGGTGACCGTTTCAACTCAGCTGCTTTTAATTAAGCAGCGAGTGCGTAGTCGTTTGCGACTAGTTTTTTCCATCCTTTTAACGAGTAGATGGGACCTCGACATGCACCAAAAGGTTATCTTAGCCGTGTCGAAACCCTTCGCCCCCATTGGCTAATTGTTTTACTCCAAGATTCTTCATTGTGTTCGCATTGACGCCATCCTATTTCAGGCTGCGTCTCTGCTCTCTATCCAAGTCTTTCTTCTTGATTTGCTCGCGTTTATCAAAGAGCTTTCTGCCTTTGGCAATAGCAAATTCCAGCTTTGCCAGTCCTTTTTTAAAATATACACGCGTTGGCACTAAAGTAAAGCCCTTTTCCTTTACCTTGCCGGTCAACTTGTCTATCTCCGAGCGGTTGAGCAGCAGCTTTCTTGTCCTTGTCGGATCGTACCGCTCGGAGGTCATATGGCTGTACGGCGATATGTGCGCACCGACCAGAAAAACCTCATTATTTTTTACCATCACATAACTATCCCGTATATTCATAGCACCGGCTCTCAGGGACTTGACCTCATAGCCCTTGAGCACAAGGCCTGCTTCATAGCGGTCGTACAGCTCATAGTTGTGCGATGCGATCCTGTTTATTGTTATTTGTTTTGTGTGATCGGTATCTGGCATAAAAGCAGTATATATCATTTCTCCTTTAAAACAAAGAGTCCGTGCATATTATTTTTAAGGAGACACACTTTTTTACAGATTAAATATTTTACTTGACAATAAAATTTATTACATTATAATTGTTATAAATATGAAAGAGAATATAAAAAAATATAAATTGCTTAATATAAAATTGACCCCGCAGAGGCTGGCAATTCTTGATTATCTTGAAGGAAACACGTTGCACCCTTCGGTAGAGCAGATATACAAACATGTTTCCCGGCGTTTCCCCTCCATGTCGTATGCAACGGTTTACAATGTCGTGAATACACTGGTTAAGCATAAGGTGGTCAAAGAGCTTTCCATTGATCCGGATAAAAAGAGGTTCGATCCGGATATGCATACCCATCACCACATGGTATGCATCAAATGTAAAAAGATCATGGATATTGATATTGACTATTCGCTTCATGTCCCTGAGCAGGTTCTGGAGGGATTTACCTTAATGGGCAATCATATAGAATTCTATGGAATATGTTCGGATTGCAGAAAAAAAGATAAGAATTAATGTTATGGTATAGAAAGGAGGCACATTATGGAAGCATTAAGAGTTGGGCAAAAGGTACCTGAATTTGAAATAACGACCTATGAGCCGTCGGAAGGGATGTATGGGAAATTCAGCTTCAAGACCGCATTGGAAAACAAGAAATGGGTCATATTGGTGTTCTACCCCGCTGACTTTACGTTTGTATGCCCTACAGAGCTTGCAGACCTTGCCGAAAAGCAGGAAGAACTCAAAAAACTCGGGTGCGAGGTCATGTCCATCAGTACAGACACCCAGCATGTTCACTTAGCCTGGCAATTGCAGGAAAAACTGTTAGAACATGTGAAGTATCACATGGGTGCCGACCCCACCGGTACGGTTTCGAGGATATTCGGCGTATACGATGAGAATACCGGACTCGCATTCAGAGGGACGTTTATCATAAACCCGGACGGAGTGCTGGGGGGAACAGAGGTAAACCTGAATAATGTCGGAAGGAATGCAGATGAGCTGGTAAGAAAGGTAAAGGCTTTTATGTATGTGCGGGAACATCCTGCAGAAGTTTGTCCTGCGAAATGGAAACCGGGAGACAAAACATTGAAACCCGGGGAAAATATCGTCGGTAAGGTATATAAAGCGCTAGGAAAATAAAAAAGGAGGAAAAAAATATGGCGTATAGTGCAAAGGATTATAACAAATTGATAGGCATACCGGGGCTCAGTGAGCAGCTTCTCAAAAACCATTTTACCCTGTATCAGGGGTACGTAACGAACACAAACAAGGAACTGGACACATTGAGTGGCATGCTCAAAGACGGAAAGATTGCAACAACTGAATTTGCCGAAGTGAAGCGCAGGCTCGGCTGGGAATTCAACGGTATGAGACTCCATGAGTTATACTTCGATAATCTCGGGGGGAAGTCGCCGCTTGTGAAAGACGGTAAGCTTGCAAAAAAAATTGCTGAGAACTTTGGCAGTACAGAGAACTGGGAAAAGGAGTTCCGTGCAACGGGTGCAATGAGGGGTGTAGGATGGGCAATTATGTATCAGGACAATACAAACGGTAATCTTATAAATTTCTGGATCAATGAACATGATACAGGACATCCTTCGGGATGCTCGCCTATTCTGGTAATGGATGTATTCGAGCACGCCTTTATCACCGATTATGGACTCAAGAGGGCTGACTACATCGAGGCTTTCTTTAAAAATATCGAGTGGTCGGTTGTAGAATCAAGGCTGATAAAATAACAGTTTTTTACACATTTTATGCAGGGTGTATCTATGTACACCCTGCTTTTTTTATGCTCATGAAGACCTTGACTACAGTGTAAACAAGTCGTTCGCTTGAAAAGCTGATTGTACGGTGTGACGGCATATCGTATCTCTTTGCATATAGAAATCCGTTAATTCTTCTGAATCCAGCATCGCATGCACAAGCCCGGGATCGTATTTTTTATTCGACATATCCTGTATAGACTTCATTGCTGCATCAATCGTATATGCATGCCTGTACGGGGTGTCGTTTGTCATCGTATCGAATGCCTCTGCTATAAACAGTATTCTGCCATAGACGCCGATCGCTTCGCCTTTTAATCCTACAGGGTACCCGCTGCCGTCAAAGGCTTCGTGATGCTGTACAACAGCCTTTACTATGTCTTCGGGAAAATCGTAACAATCCAATATCCGCATACCGAGAACAGGATGATGTTTTACACGGGTATACTCCTCGGTGGTAAGGCTCGATTGCTTGTCGAGTATCCGATCGTTTATTGCAGAAAAACCGATATCATGGACTACCCCGGCAATCTGCAGATGTCTTGTTTGTTTTTTTGACAGGCCTATACTATTGGCAAGAATAGAGGCATAGGCACTTACCCTTACACAGTGATAATAGCGCCATGGGGATCGGAGAGATATCAGCAAATTGAATAATTTTTCCGACGATTTTAACCTCAACAAATTACCGGTCCTGTTTGAGTATAAGGTAAAATTGATCATATGATTCTCCTTCTGAAGGTTATTGTATTTGTTCTACAGCAAGCGAGATACAAAATTCCGGTAATGAAAAGGAAGGAATACACTGGGGTTGTTGCTTTATGGATGATAATAACGGCCGTTGATAAGTAATGGTGCCGCACTAAAGCGGTAACAGAAAGGCAAGGTCCATAAATCGAGGCTAACATCTTATGATACTCCGCTGCCATACCCTATGGGGATAATAATAAATACGTTGAAAACGTTTTGTTTTGATTCCAATGGATTGATATTTTATGATACCTGTCCAATGAACAACATAATCCGGGTTGTCCTGGTCGTACATTAATTCATCATCCTCTTTGCCGCTCTCCGCTTTCCTGAATTCATCATGCCTTTCAGCAAGAATAGTCGATTTCTTGATCTTCCTGGATGTTAATTTTGCGACCGTTGCGCCACAAGATGAATTGCATAATTGGTTGGCAGATACAGTGGAGACCGAACAAGAGCACACACACGAGACCAATAGTATCAAACCAAACACGAGCATTTTTGTAACCCTTTTGCACATAAAAAGTCCTTTCAAAAATGAATACCTACGATATTCGTTCATGTCAATATTTTTATGGTTTAAAGTTTATTATCGAGAAAATATCCGAAATGGTAAGGGCGGGTTTTGAACCCGCCCTTCTTGCTGCGTTTATTTCGTTTTTGCGATTACGGGGTTTATTTCCCGTTCTTTGCAGACTGTGACATCAGAAAATCAACTATTATCTTGGCATCTTGATCGCTTATAAAGTTTGGTCTTTTTTTCTGCATGAGCTTTACCGTATCTTCCCATCCCTTGCGATCCTTGTTCATGTGCAGTGCTATCTCGTCGGAATGGCATGTAGAACATTTCGCCTTGAAAATTTGTTCTGGAGCGTCATTCTTCCCTGCAGCTTTTGCATGCATTGCACCCAGCGTTATGAGCGCTGCCGCCAACACCATGAGAGTGATTTTTTTCATTTCTACCTCCTCTATATTAAATAATGTCTTTCAGCTTATACAAAAAGTTACCCGGTATTTTATTCGGGTTTCTGCTGTTCGGTCTCCCGTAAAGCTTCCCGCAATGACAATCTTATCTTACCTTCCCTGTCTATGTCCAGGACCTTGACCGGGATCTCATCTCCTTCCTTGACGACATCCTCAACCCTTCTCACTTTGTGCTCTGCAAGCTGCGATATATGAACGAGCCCCTCGGTACCGGGGAACAATTCAACGAAGGCGCCAAAGTCCATGATCTTCTTTACCTTGCCTCTGTAGATTCTGCCGATTTCAGCCTCCTGGGTAAGAGATTTTACCATCTGCAGCGCTTTGGTCATCAGTTCCGTATCCATGGAAGCAATCCTGACCTTTCCGGAATCATCGACATCTATTTTAACACCTGTTTTTTCCACGATATTCTTTATGTTCTTGCCGCCGGGTCCTATCAGATCCTTTATCTTGTTCGTCTTGATATTCATATTGACAATCCGCGGTGCAAATTCGGATATATCTGCCCGTGGAAGTGATAGTGACTGGAGCATGACATCGAGAATATGCAGTCTCGCTTTTTTGGCTTGTCTGAGAGCGTCCTGCATGATGTCTTCCGTGACGCCCGCTATCTTGATATCCATCTGGATAGAAGTTACGCCGTCTTTTGTTCCGGCAACTTTAAAATCCATATCTCCAAGGTGATCCTCATCACCGAGTATGTCGGTCAAAATGAAGTACTTGTCGTTATTTTTGATCAACCCCATTGCTACACCGGCAACAGGAGCCTTTATGGGCACACCCGCATCCATTAACGACAGGGTAGCGCCGCAAACAGTTGCCATGGATGATGACCCGTTACTTTCGAGTATGTCCGAAACCACCCTCAGCGTATACGGGAAATCAGCTTCATCCGGTATTATCGGTAATATCGCCCTCTCTGCAAGTGCTCCATGCCCTATTTCCCTTCTTCCGGGTCCTCTCATCTGCTTTACCTCACCGACCGAAAACGGCGGGAAGTTGTAGTGCAACATAAACCGTTTCTTGTTTTCGCCGATAATCTCATCTATGAACTGGACATCATCGAAAGTTCCAAGGGTCGTCACAACAAGGGCCTGTGTTTCACCTCTCGTAAATAAGGCTGACCCGTGCGTCCTCGGCAGGAATCCCACCTCGCAGGTTATCGGCCTTACCTGACCGAGCTCTCTGCCGTCAATACGTTTTTGTTCGTCGGTAATCATCCCGCGTGCCATGACGGACTGCAATTTTTCCAATGCACTTTCGATCTGGTCTGACGTGTATTTGTCGTCAGCGGTTAATTCCTTCACCGCTTCTTCGAACAGGAGCCTCGTTTTCGTCTGCCGTTCTTGCTTTACCTTTGTCGTCAGTATATCTTTGAAAGCAGCAGTATACTTGTTCTCGACAAGGCTATAAATTTCTTTGGCTATGGCGTTATCGTTGTACGGACGCTTCTTGATGTTCAGTTCCTTTGCTATGGATTCCTGCATTTCAATGAGCGGCTGCATCATTCTATGGCCAAAGAAAATTGCTCTCTGTATTTCTTCTTCCGGCACAAATTTGGCTCCACCCTCCACCATAACGACCGCATCCTTGCTTCCGGCTATTATGATATCGATGTCGCTTTTGCTCAACTCTTCTGTTGTGGGGTTCAGTATCAATTCACCGTTGATCCTGCCTACCTCTACGGCGGCAATCGGACCGGCAAACGGTATGTCCGAAAACATAAGTGCAGCGGATGTAGCAGTTATAGCGACAATGTCGGGATCGTTTTTCTGATCCGCAGAGATTACCGATGTGACCAATTGAATCTCATAATTAAATCCTTTCGGGAAGAGAGGCCGCATAGGACGGTCTATCAGTCTTGACGATAGAACCTCTTTTTCCGAAGGTTTTCCTTCTCTTCTGAAATATCCGCCCGGGATCCTTCCTGCAGAATAAAATCTCTCCTGATATTCGACCGTAAGCGGAACAAAATCCTGTTTTTCCACGGGCTCAAAACCAGCAACTGCTGTCGACAGCACCCCTGTCTCAGCATAGCTTACATAGACAGAACCATGGGCCTGTTTCGCCATTCTCCCTGTCTCTATGGCAAATTCCCGTCCACCAACCTGCACAGATCTCTTTATAATCATTTTTATTTCCTTATTCCTAATTTGTTCAATAACTCGTTATACCGTTTTTCTGAACTCTTTTTTAAGTAGTTTAACAAACTGCGTCTTTGACTCACAAGCTTCAACAATCCCTGTCTTGAATGATGATCTTTCTTGTGTACCTTAAAATGTTCTTCAAGCATGTTAATCCTCTGTGTAAGCAGAGAGATCTGAACCTCCGGGGAACCGGTGTCTTTGTCGCTGGTACCGTAAGTTTTTACAACCTCTGCTTTCTTGTCCTTTGTTAATGCCATTTTTTACCTCCTGCGTTTATACTCCTTGAGTATAAGGAACTTTATTTTTTATTTTATTCAAAAGTATTTCCTTGTCTATAAGGAAATTATACTTATTATCTCCGCGTTCCAGACATTGTTGGATGTCCTGCAACCGAAATGCCTGCTTCACATGAAAGTCTCCGACACTCAATCGCCTCAGGGATGTTACATGCGCACAACACTGTATCACATCACCGATAGATTTTGCAAGGGAACGTATATAGGTACCCGATGACACTTCCGCCGTGAACAGGACATACGGAGGGGAAAAGTCATCCATGGAGAGACTTATTATATTTACCATTCTCGGATGCACTTCCACCTTTTGCCCTTTCCTCGCATAGGCATAGAGGGGCTTCCCCTTGTATTTTATGGCGGAATAAACCGGCGGGTATTGCTCAATGAGTCCGTGGAACGACTGTACGGCGATTCTTATATCTTCGGACCGGACACCGGAGTAATCGCATCGTCTTGTAACCGCTCCTTCACTGTCCATGGTATCGGTTTCTTCCCCCAGCTTTATCGTAAACTGGTATACTTTATTCAAATGAAGGAAATACTGTGCCAGCCTGGTAGCGGTTCCCAGCAGCAGGATCATGAGACCGGTTGCCAGGGGATCAAGGGTGCCGGTATGTCCGATCTTTTTGACCGGCAGCAACCGCTTTAATTCTCTGATAACGTCATACGACGTGATAAAAGGCGGCTTATCTATGAGAATCGCTCCCGAGACTTCCATGCTATTGCCTTAACCTCTCTATGATCTTTGCAAAAACCTTGTTTTTTACATCGAACAATAATCCTTCCATAGTGCATCCCGCGGCATTCTTATGACCTCCGCCGCCGAACTGTTCGGCTATCTCGGAGATGGTAACATTGCTTTTCGACCTGAGGCTTACCTTGTACTTGCCTTCCTTGACCTCCCTGAACAGAACAGCCACAACAACACCGGCTATCGATTTCGGATAATCGATCATGCCCTCGGAATCTTCCTTCGTGGTACCCGTGGCTTCGTACATACTCCTCGTAAGTTCCACCGACGCAATCCTGCCGTCCGACGAAAGCTCAAGGGTATCGAGTACCATCTCCAGGAGTTTCAACCTGCCCAAAGACTGGTTTTCGTACAGCTTTTCGCTGATGTCTCCTATGTCCGCACCCAGCCCTATAAGTTCTGCAGCGGTTTTCAGCGTTTTGGAGGTCGTATTCCTGTATCTGAATGATCCGGTATCGTATATGATTCCGGCAAGGAGCAACGCCGCTACCGTACGATCGACCGGAATACCTGCCTTTTTGAAAAGAGCATACATAAGTTCGCACGCAGCCGATGCATCGGGATCGACGATGTTCAGATCCCCGTACATGGTGTTTGTCCTATGATGATCGATATTTACGGTGATCTTCTTTTTAACCGTATCGAAATGCGCGCCGAGCATGTCCGTACTGCCGGCGTCCACGCAAATGGCCACATCAAAACGCAGATCGGGGATCCGTGTCGTGATTATTTTCGCGTGCGGCATAAATCGCATAAATGCCGGCACCCCGTCAGCATTATACACGCGAACATCCTTGCCCGAAGCTTTCAGATAATGATAGAACGACAGGGCTGCTCCTATGGTATCGGGCTCCGGATTTACATGGGACAACAGTAAAAATCTTTGATTCTCTCTGAGCAATTTTTTGAGTTTTTTGATGGTATCGGTACGGATCATAACTTGCTTATTCTTTTTAACGTAGCGTCTATCTTTTCGCCATAATCAAGCGATGTGTCGTATTTGAACGAAAGGGAAGGCAGGGTCCTGATGGCGAGATGACTCGATTTCAATTCTCTGTGTATAAAACCGGCCATTTTCCCGAGCGCGTCGGAAGTTTTTTTTCTCTGCTCGTCATCACCGATGACCGTGTAATATACGATCGCGGACTTGAAATCGGATTTTACTTCGACTTCGTTGATCGTTATAAACCCAATTCTCGGATCTCTCACCTTTCTTGATATTATGGACGTTATCTCTTCTTTTAATAACTCTCCGAAGCGCTGTGTTCTATTCGGTATCATAGCTCAGTTCGTGTGATCCTCTTTTTCCATTCTATAAACTTCCAGTTCGTCGTTCTTCTTTAAATCGTTGAACTTTTCTATTCCGATACCGCACTCAAAACCTTTATCGACGTCTTTAACATCTTCTTTGAATCTTTTTAGAGAACTGATCCTGCTCTCATAAATAACGGTCCCGTCACGGACAACCCTTACCTGTGCCCCTCTCTCGATCTTACCATCGGTCACCATGGAACCTGCAATTGCACCTACCTTGCTGATCTTGAACACCTCGAGCACTTTTGCCCTGCCGAGGCTCTTCTCCTTGATAACGGGTTTCAATAACCCCGTAAGGGCCTTCTTTATGTCATCGATAAGTTCGTAGATTATGTTGTACGTTTTAATCTCGATGTTCTGGGTATTTGCTATCTGAACCGCCTTGGCATCAGGCCGAACATTAAATCCTATGATGATACCGTTCGAAGCCGCAGCAAGCATAACGTCGCTTTCGTTGATGCCGCCGATACCGGCATGGATTATTTTTACTTTTACATTTTCTTCCGTAAGCCCCGCTATCGCATCGCGTATTGCACCCAGGGACCCCATAACGTCGCACTTTAACAGTACGGGTAATTCTTTAATGCTTCCCTCTTCTATCTTCTTATAGATATCCTCAAGCGATACCTTGCTCCTTTTTACGGGCTCCGAGGCCTGCTGTTGCGAGAGCCTGTGTTCGGCAATGCTGGATGCCATATCTTCGTCATTAACAGACAGGAGAACGTCTCCCACCTCGGGAAGCGATTCAAAACCGATAATCTCTACCGGCATCGCCGGTCCGGCACTCAGTATCACATTACCGTTATCATCAAGGAGCGTTTTTATCCTGTTGTAATGCGACCCATAAACGATATAATCGCCCTTTTTGAGCGTACCTTCCTTGATGATTGCCGTGGCAACGACCCCGAATCCTTTTTCCATGCGTGTCTCTATTATAGTCGCTTTTGCCTTCTTGTCCGGGTTCGCCTTGAGTTCGAGCATCTCTGCCTGTAAGAGAATAAGTTCCAGCATCTCATTGATGCCTGTTTTCTTCTTCGCAGAAATCATCGCATACAGGGTGTTTCCACCCCATTGCTCGGGCACAAGCCCGTAATCCGAAAGCTGCTGCATTACCCGCTGAGGCTGGGCCTCAGGCTTATCTATCTTATTAATTGCAACCAGTATGGGCACTCCTGCAGCTTTTGCGTGATCGATCGCTTCGATAGTTTGCGGCATGGCTCCGTCATCCGCAGCAACAACCAGTACGACGATGTCCGTTACCTTGGCACCTCTTGCACGCATCGCGGTAAAAGCCTCGTGACCCGGTGTATCCAGGAACACGACGGTCTTTTTGTCTATGACTATCTTATAGGCACCGATATGCTGTGTAATGCCTCCAGCCTCGCCTTCTGCCACCTTTGTTGCCCGTATAGCATCGAGAAGTGTAGTTTTCCCGTGATCCACGTGACCCATAACCGTTACCACCGGAGGCCTCGATTTCAGTTGTTCCGGTGTATCTTTCTCTTTATCGAGGGTCTCTTCGGGAGATTCTTCCTGTTTTAATGTTACCTCAAATCCTATATCTTTTATGACAAGAGAAGCGGTGTCCGCATCTATCATATCGTTGATTCCGGCCATAACGCCAAGGGCTATAAGCCTTTTAATAATTTCGGATGCCTTCACCCCCATAAGCTGGGAAAGCTTTGATACGGTCATTTTATCGTCTATTTTTACTATTTTCTTTTGCTGGACTGCCGGTGTCTTTACATTCCCCTGAGGTGGTTTTTCATGTTTTTGCTGCTTGTGCGGAGGCTGTATCTTTTTGGGATACGTTGTAACGTTCTCAAGTATCGTCTCATCTTCTTTGCTTTCCTGCAAAAGATCGATTTCTTCGGACAGGTCTGTTTTTATTCTCGACAATATCTTTTTCTTTATAAAAGCCCCGCCCTTCTCGGATTTGATCTTGCCCTTGCCTTTTCCTTCTTCCGGAGGAAGGATCTCGACTGGCCGTTTGAGCGGTTTTTTAGATTCATCGGTTTCCTGTACTTGAGCTTCTCCTGCATGGGGCTGTTCCTTTACCGCCGGCTGGCCTGCTGTGTGCAAGGGTGCGGATTGTGTCCTGTCTTCCGGTGTTATTTCTTTATGCTCCGCCTGTGCGGACTTTCTGACCTGCGCTTCCCGAACAGTTTCTTTTTGCACTGCCGCTGTTTCATGTTTTACGGCTTTTACAGATGCCTCAGAGCGGTTATCGGCCGGTTCTTCTGCCCCATGATGTTCTGTTTTAGAAACTCCCTTGCCCGGCACTCCTGCTTTTTCTTTATCTTCCTGCAGGGGTACGTGCTGTTTTGCGTCGGCACCTGTTTGAACCGCTGCCGGTGCTTCCTGTTCCGGAACGACGGCTTCTTTTTTCTTCCTCAGAATAGTTTTCGGCTTTACCTCGGTCTTTTCTTTTTCTTTTTTCAGCAATTGTTTCAAGGCTTCGAAATCTTTTTCTTCAACCGAGCTGTTATGGCTCTTCACCGAGATTCCGATTTCTTCAAATTTTTTTGTAAGATCCTTGAACGAAAGATCAAGCTCTTTTGCTATTTCATGTACCCTTTTTTTCATCGTATCCCTTTTCAATTGCCCTTTTTAATTGCTCTGGGAAGCAGCCTCAGGCCCTTTGTCAGAAGTCTCTTTCTCAGACCTTTTTTTCAATTCTTCTATTGCTGATTCTTTCAGTTGTTTTGCATTATTTTCATCAAAACCCGGTATTTTTATCAATACATCCATCGGGCTTTCGGCAAGTTCTTTCATGGACTTTATGCCATAACCATACAGGAGTTCAGCTGTTTTTATCGTAATCGAGCTAAATCCGGCAAACGCTTCTTTGGCCTTTTCTTTTATCTCTTTTATGTTGGTTTCGCTCTTAATATCGATCTTCCAGCCGGAAAGCTGCGCTGCGAGCCGCACATTGACGCCTTTTCTTCCGATCGCGAGGGATAACTGGTCATCGGGGACAATAACTTCTATATAGCGCTCGTCTTCGTCAACGGAAACCTCGGTTATCTTTGCAGGTGCAAGCGCGGAAATGATGTATTTCGCATGGTCCGTTGTCCACGGGATGATATCTATCTTTTCCCCGCTTAATTCCTGCACGATGTTCTGTACCCGCGCTCCCCTCATACCGACACATGCGCCGACCGCGTCGACATCCTTGTTTTTCGAGAAGACCGCTATTTTTGCCTTATTGCCGGGTTCTCTTGAAACGGCCTTTATCTCGACGATACCTTCCGCTATTTCCGGGACCTCCGTTGCAAACAGCTTAACGAGGAATTGGTTGTTTGTTCTGGAAAGGATAATTTTCGGGCCTTTGTTTGTCATTCTTATTTCCTGCACATAAACCCTTATTTTATCTCCTATCCGGAAGTTCTCCTTAGGCAGTTGCTCTGTCGGCGGAAGCACACCCTCTGTTTTACCGAGATCCATAACTATTGTTCTGCCTTCAAACCTCCTGATGACACCATAAACAACCTCGCCTTTCTTGGTTTTGAACTCCTTATAAACAACCTCTTTCTCCGCATCGTTCATCCTTTGCAAGATGACCTGTTTAGCGGCTTGAGCGGATATCCTTCCGAACTTCTGGGTATCTATCTTTATACCGACACTATCTCCCACCTGGGCGTCGGGGTCCATTTTCTTTGCCTGCTCCAGGTCAAGCTGTGTGTCGGCATTGGTTATGGTTTCAACGACCTCTTTGAATTCAAAAACCTCCACCTCACCGAGTTCTTCGTTGAACTTGGCCTCTATATCGGCATTATACTTGATCGTTTTCTTGGCTGCACTTATCATAGCAGCTTCCAACGCATTCAGTATTATAACCTTATCTATACTTTTATCACGCTCGAGCTGCCCTATAATTTTTGTGAGTTCGGAAAACATTTTATCCCCCTATACTTTAAATGTTAAATTTGCCTTCTTTATAAACCTGTACGGTATCATAATCTCGGTACCGTCATTATCAATCAATACATCTTCATCCTTCATACCCCTGAGCGTACCTTCGAGAACAACCCGGTTCAGGACAGGCTGACGCGTTATAATCCTGATGTCCCTTCCGCTGAACCTCACGTATTCCTCCTTCCGCTTTAACTCCCTCGTTAGTCCCGGGGACGACACTTCCAGCGTGTAAGAAAAGTGAATCGGCATATCCGCATCTGTATCTATCGCACTGCTCAACAGGTGAGTCGCCTTTTCACAATCCTGCGCACTAATCCTGCTCCTATCCTTTTTATCGATAAACACTCTGAGTACATTACCGGTTCTTTCCTTCCGGTACTCAACATCGATAACCTCATAACCTGCTTTCGTCAGGTTATACTCGGCTATATCATAAATCTTTTCAGCTATAATCTTATGTTTGTCCATAACCAATCTCCGCTTTACAAATAAAAAAGTGGGTTAATACCCACTTTTAAAGTACTCTTTTATTAGTAAAACATAAATTATTTGGATTTTCAAGTATTTTCTCTGAACCCGAAAAATGCGTTTGAATAATAAGGAAGTTTATGCAATAAGCGATAAGCCCGCGTCAGACAAAGGTATTCTTCGAAAATCCGACAAGGAAACCATACCGGGTAATAGCATATAAACCCCGTTATAAATGTTAGAATAATACAGATTTTTAATGAACGGGTGTTCGCCGCAATCCACGCTATTTATAGCGTGGTCAAGGCGAACTATTCGATTGATATATTCCATACCGACGAAGAATCCATGCCGTTTACGGCGTGGTTCTTCAATTTTAAATCTATTGTTGTACAAATTATCGTCTGCTGAGTTTCTAACGGGGTAAACATACGGAGGACTGAAATCTCGTTTCTATAAGGAAACTTAGAAATATCAGGTGGATCGCGGGATTGAGCGAATAAGTAAACTTCCTTATTGCATTTTCCGGGTTAAAGCATTTCCGGGACTTGACACATACGTATGAAGTGGTACAAGAAGCGGACAATAATTATTACTTGCAAATTTTTCCATGGTAAGTTAATTTGATAGGAGAGCTATGCTTTTAAAGAATAAAAACATTACAAGGAACATTCATATATGAAATTTCATTTAATCTTCCCGACGTGGCCGAAATTACCGTCACAAACACCATTCACCCTGCCCCCCCTGGGGATTATAACCGTGGCAGCAAGCCTCCCTGATACCGTGGCAGCAAGCATATGCGACGAAAATGTTCAGCCCATAAACTTCGACGGGGACTATGATGTTATCGGCATATCCATTATGTTGAGCTGCCAGGCACCCCGGGCATACGAAATAGCCCGGGAATTCAAAAAGCGCGGCAAAACGGTTATTATAGGCGGGCTGCATGTTGCCCTGCGCCCCGAAGAGGCGATCCGGCACGCTGATAGTATTGTCATCGGAGAAGCCGAAGGTATCTTACCGCAGGTTGTCCGGGATCTTCAGGAAGGAAGTCTCAAAAAATCATATTCCATGGCCGGCTTTCCGGATATTACGAAAATTCCAAACCCAAGGCGGGACCTGTATAATAAAAAAAGAGACTATGTATATAAAGGATGGGAACTGGTCGACCTTGTCCAGACATCCCGTGGATGCAGGTTTAATTGCTATCCGTGTTGTGTGCCGTTTCTCGGAGGGCGTACGCACCGCATGCGCCCCATCGAGCATGTTGTTTCCGACATGAAAAGCAGCTCGGACCTTTTGTTCATCGTGGATAATTCCCTGGAACAGAACGTGGAGTGGGAGAAAGAGGTTTTCCGCTCAATGGAAGGCATGGGCAAACGCTGGGTATCGCACCCCATTTCTCCGACACCCGAGGTTTTGAACCTGGCACGGAAGGCGGGCTGCTGGTATGTCTATCATGCCATTTATACGATTTCGGACAAGATCAAGGATAGGATAAAGATGTTTCACGATTACGGCATCGGCGTTGAAGGCACCATTCTCCTTGGTATGGACGAACACACGGAAGACTTTATTAAAAGATTCGTTGACTTCCTTCTTACCGTAGAGCTCGATCTCGCCGAATTTACGGTCCTTACCCCGTTCCCGGGTACTCAGGTCTACGAACAAATGAAATCGGAAGGAAGGATATTCGACACCGATTGGAACCACTACAACGCGTCTACCGTGGTCTTCCAGCCGAAACAGATGACACCGGATACCCTGCAGAGACTGTACTATGACGCATGGGATAATTTCTATAAGGAAGAATCTCAATCCGTCAAGATGAGCAAGCTCTTTCTGCAGATATACAGGGACAAGCGGAATGACCATACGGGAAGGCATCGCGACAAAGCGGTATCCTCAATAGCCCGTTAAGCCTGTGAAGACATAATAAGGCTGATTGAGCTAAGGATGGAGGCAATTATTCCGAGAGCGCAAAGTATGGATATCACGGATTTTGCATCTTTCTTGTCCCACAGAAATCCAAGAGCGGTTAGCAAAAGTCCATGAAAAGCCGCCATCCAGACCACCCTATGGCTCGTCACCTCAGCCTCATGCTCCAGAAGCTTTACGACGGCGACTTCATTCAATTAGTCTGTTTCCCTTCATTTTATCAATATTTATGTAGGGGTTTGATTAATCAAACCCCTACCAATATCAACGAGCTTTAAATTAAATTAAAAATGGTATAGGAACGCAAAATTTACAGAAGTAGCACTGCCATCCATAGCATAAGGAAGTGTGACTGATCCACCAGGACTTAACGATACGCTAGTAGAAGTCAAGTGATGATAGATAAGTTCTCCACCAAGAGACCAGTTATTCGTGATATAGTATTCATACCCTAGACCAAGATCAAATCCAAAATCTGGGCCCAATGTAAAAGTTGTGTTTGGATTTGAAAATGATATACTATTATCCGCATAGGAGACACCTGCAAGGAAATAGAGATCGCTATTTAAAGACAGGGGTATAATAGGTTTTAAATCAAGATAAGGCAATTCTAAAAAACTCCATGTACCTGTTGCACCTTGGTTACTAAAACTTCCCACCCCTTGATCATAACCAAGCTCAATTCCAAGATTTCTAATAAATTGATACCCGATACGAATTGACCAACCCAAGCCCGTTGAATAACCATTTTGGTCTGGTCCGGTAGGAATGTCCACACCAAGTCCACCTCCAAGATATAATCCGCGATGACTTACCGGCTGATTGTATCGTTGCTGAGGTTGGTAATAACCCGCATACGCTCTAACGGTAAGACCAATCATAATAATCGCAACTGCCATACTTAAAATTGTTTTTTTCATTTTTTTTCTCCTTAATATCTCTCTATTTTTTTACCTAACTTTTTTGCTTCTTTGGACGCTGAAGTGCGCTCACCATGGTAAATTCCCATTCTCCTTCTTATACCTCCTCTTAAGATAAGGGGTGCAGGTGTGGTTATGAAAACTGTAACTCCCCTACCCCTTTTAATCTAAGAGGGGGATAAATGAAGATTGTTATTCGGTAATTTCCGGTGGAATAAATATGTCGGTAAGGTCGTTTGAAGATACTTTAGATTGTTGAATTGAATCAATGCTGACGCAGTTGAAAGTCAAAGAAGATGAGCCGGTATCTGCTATGGCTGAACCGGGGGTAGATAGTTTTTTTGTGGGGTGAAAAGAAGAAACACACCCTGCCCCTCTTGTTAGAGGGGAATTCGACTGGATTCCTGCGTGTGCAGGAATGACGGAAAATTGCGGGGGATAAAGATCTGTGCTGTCACAACCAGATGAAACAACGGAGATCGGGGCAATGGACAGAGAACGATCTATTGCCGAGGCAAAACCTTTCGTATTCGATGTCAGCGCAAAGATGAGAAATACCCATAAAACCTTTATCATCTTTTTCTTCATTATAAATAGTTTCTATTTTATTTCATTATACCGATATCATACTCAAATGTCCACTAGCCAACTGGCTAGTCTGTTATTTGTAACATGCTTAAATATAAGGGCTTTATAGTTTTCGATTTTTTAGAGTATAAACGTGCATAAATGATCACCACATTAAACCACGCTCTTTCTCTATGGAATTAGTAGTATCATCACCATCCATGGTGGGGCTTTCTAACAGGGTAAAACAGGTCTGGTAACACCGCAATACTTGACAATGCATTGCGTTTTTAATAAAAACTGTTCATAAGAAATTAGTAACCACGAGGAGATAGTTATGATTACAAATACCAAAAATCTGACAGTCAAAGAAATCGAGAGAAGGGTTTCCGAGATATTTATCGATGAACTCAAACTCGAAGATGTGACCCCGGAAACATTGGATACGGAAATGCATCTCATGGAAGAATTGGGAATAGACAGCATGGATCTCATCACCGTCGTACTGGTACTGAAAGGTGAATTTGCCATAAACATAGAAGAAGCCGATTATCCGAAGCTCACCAATATCCGGCTTATTTCAGAATACATTAAGGAGAAAATGGAACATGCAGGAAACGCAGACAGAAAAGTTGCAAATTGAGAAATTACCCGTCGAGAAATTAATCGAAGAGCTGAAGAAAAAGGTTCTTGACCTCCTTAATATCCAGGATGTTCGTCCCGAAACGATAGATAACAATGCTCCGCTTGTAGGCAATGAGCTTGGCATGGATTCCATAGACATCCTTGAACTCGTTACCGTCATAGAGAAGGATTATGGAGTGAGGATCGACAACAAAGAATTAGGTGAGAAGGTATTCGCTTCGTTTGCCTCTCTGGCACACTACATACACGATAACAGCACATTAGTATAGTGTACCTCTGATGCCATCGGAAGGTATTTTTATCACAGGTCTTGGCATCCTCAGCCCGCTGGGAAGAGGCCGGGAGACAACAGTACATTCATTAAAAAATTCCGTTTCCGGCATCCGTACTCTACAGGTTTTCGATGACGCTGCGGACCAGATTATGCCCGTTGCCCCTCTTGACATCCCATTTGAAGCGGAGGATGGCGTTCCCCGCACCCATGCCATGGCGCTCGCAGCAGCACGGGATGCAATGGAAGGACTGGACTACGCACCGGACGCGATCGTCATCGGCGTCACGACCGGAGGCATGCCGAAAACCGAGCTCCTGCTCCAGGCAAAGGTAGTATCTCCAAAGGAATATGTCTTCCATGGCGCGGGAACCGTAGCTACCTATCTGGCAGACCGCCTCTCCTGCACCGGGCCCGCATTGTCCCTATCGACAGCGTGTTCGAGTGGAACGGCAGCGATCAAAATAGCCATGGAGCTGATCCGGCACGGAAAGGCAAAAAGGGTACTTGCCGGCGGGGTCGATGCCTTGTGCAGGTTTACCTATTTCGGTTTTTTTTCACTACAATTACTGGACCCAAAAGGTGCACGCCCCCTTGACAGGGACAGGGCTGGAATATCCCTTGGTGAAGGTGCAGCTATGCTCCTGCTCGAAGCAGCACAGAATACTCCGCCGCATGCCATCGCCCGGATCTTGGGCGGCGGCATTTCCTGCGATGCCTATCATCCGACAGCCCCGCATCCTACGGGTGATGGAGCGCGTAAGGCAATGCAGGATGCAATTGCTGATGCCGGTATGCAGGCGGCTGATATCGGGTATATCAATCTTCACGGAACCGCAACACGGGACAACGATGCTTCGGAGGCCGTGGCTCTGAGGGCCGTGTTCGGTGATCATATGCCTCCCCTTTCTTCCACCAAGGGTATGACCGGGCATTCCCTTGGCGGGGCCGGTGCGGTCGAGTGCGCACTC
>JAJYUJ010000040.1 GCA_021792615.1 bacterium | reverse complement strand
ATGTTCACCCCGTTAGAAACTCAGCAGATGATAATTTGTACGACGATAGATTGAAAATTTATTATAAAAACATCTGTATTATTCCGACATTTCTAACGGGGTTTATATGCTATTACCCGGTATGGTTTCCTTATCGGATTTTCGAAGCATACCTTTGTCTGACGCGGGCTTATCGCTCATTGCATAAACCTCCTTATTTTTCAAACGCATTTTTCGGGTTAACCCGGGAAGGCCCAAAAGAGACGTAGGGGCGGGCAGCGATGCCCGCCCTTGTGCTTTATTCTGCCAATACGAAATAAACGTCCGTTGGTTTGAATTTTGAGTTCCGCTTGAACCTTGGCTTTACTTTTTTGCCGATAAGGCTGAGTGAAACCTTATCCGGGTCAACGCCGAGAAGCCGTGAGAGCATAAGTGTTTTTGCTCCCTCGAACTCGACCAGCACGAGCATGAACGGTGTTTCTTTGAGGAATTCCTCGCTTCCGAAATGGCATACCGTAAAGGTATGGATCTTCCCCTCTTTCGGCAGCTCTATCCATTCGCATTCACCCCCGCATTCCTGGCAGTGAAGCTTCGGTGTCACCTGCACATAACCGCAAGAGGTACATTTTGTTCCGAGCAGCCGTCCGTTGGCCAGTCCGGCAAAAAACGGTGAATCCTGTCCATAGCTGTGGATGTAATTGATACCGTAATGCTGGAGCATGACGATGGGACTCATGTCCTTCAATTGTTTCAAATCCCTGGGAAACGGGACATTGAATAAAACGGTACCGTCTTCCGTTTCAGGTATTCCTATAGTTGTTTTTTCTTTTTTCATGGTATCCTCCTTAAGCCTTTTCCAGTATCGATACGGTTACGTACGTGCCGGTGCCCGCATGGCTGTGTATTGCACCTCTCTTTGCGTCCTTAACCTGCAGCAGATCGTTTCCAAAATGCTTTTTGATGGAGTGCTGCACCTGCCAGAAAGCGAATACCGCCTGCATAAGTCCCGTTGCACCGACCGGATGACCGCATGCTATCAAGCCCCCGGATGGGTTTACCGGAATCGTTCCCTTTTTCTTCAGCTTTAATCCATAATCTATATTCGGCAAAAACGGATTGCCTGCTTCTACAAACTTACCGCCCTCACCGTACTTGCACAGGCCCATGTCTTCGTAGGTCTGTATCTCCGATGAGGTGTATGCGTCGTGAAGTTCGACGAAATCGATCTCTTTCCGTGGATCCTTGATCTTTGCCATTTCATAGGCGAGCTTTGTAGCCATTCTTCCTGCCCTGAATGAGTGTATGCCCGGGTAATCAAGGTGCTTATAATCGTTCGGCGATTCATGGGGAAGCAGTATGACCTTGCCGTGCGGCCTGTCAGCCATCCTCATGCTGTCCGTACCCCTGCCCACACCCGAGATCCTGACAGGGTTCAGTTTTGTGCCCGACATTTTTTCAAGCTTTCTGACGCCTTCCTCGCTCGCAAGAAGAGCTACGGCAGCCCCGTCGGACATTACGCAGACATCAAGCCGTGTTAACGGCCATGCAACCATCGGCGAACTGCGGACATCTTTGATCGTAAGCTTTTCCTGCTTCTGTGAATAAGGATTGTGATATGCGTTTATGTGGTTTTTTACGGATACCATTGCCATCTGCTCTACCTTGGTCCCGAATTCTTTCATGTGCCTGACCACCATCATTGCATAATAGCCCGTGTAAAACCCTCCAACCGGATAATCGAAATTTACATCCGACGCAAGGGCAATGAATTCATTACCTTTCCATGTGTTGACATGGGACATCGTTTCGAACCCGTAGGTGAGACATACATCCATAACGCCGGACGCAACGGACTTATACCCTTCCTGGAAACAGATACCGCCTGTCGCACCCCCGCCTTCGACCCGGTGCCCTGGCTTGGGCACGAGCCCAAGATAGTCCTGGACCATAATCCCCGCCATCAACTGCCGGGTGAAATGATCGGAAAAGTAGGACGCCACGGTTCCATCGATGGCTTTAACAGCCTCTTTGTGCGTCAACCCTATGTCGTTGAGGGCATAGTCATAAGCCTTCTTTACCATTAACTGGAAGGTCATCTCAGGATGCGCCTTTGCGAACTTTGTTATTCCGCCTGATACCATGTAAACCGGTCTCATTTTGTCTCCTTTCTTTTTTATATTCTTGGTTTTACTTCTTTTTTTATAAATTCAAGGATTGTCTCAAGACTCGTTCCCGGCGTAAATATCCCCTTTACGCCAATCCCCTTCAGATACACACTGTCCTCTTCCGGGATAATGCCCCCGCCGAAGACCGTGATATCGCCGAGACCTTTTTCCTTGAGTAAGTCGACGACCTTTTTGAACAGTGTATTGTGGGCACCGGAAAGTATACTTAACCCGATCGCATCGACATCTTCCTGAAGTGCAGTCGCAACGATCATCTCCGGGGTCTGATGAAGTCCTGTATAGATAACCTCGTAACCGGCATCCCGCAGCATCCTCGCTATGATCCTGGCGCCCCTGTCATGACCATCCAATCCGGGTTTACCGACGAGGATTCTCAACTTTTTGGGCATACTACCTCCTTCATACATGCTACGCTTACCGGATAATAAAGCATACCTCCATAAACCAATGCAATAGAAACAGAACATCCCGGAGAAGCTGCATCATGCACCGGACAGGAACTCCCTGACGGCCGGGGGCAAATATATATTCGAAAGGTTCCTGCCGGCCAGTACGCTCTTGAAGATGCCCAGTTTCTCTTCCTCCGCCGTATCCATATCGATGATGAGGTATGCCGCCCCCTTCAACATGCATAGTCCGGAATGGGCATCCGAGAGATGCTCGTACCGGACATGAATATCCAGCCTGGTGACAAGCACTTCGAGTTCTTTGAGAAGATACAGCTGCTTTTGCAAATCCATAGCCATAGATTACCTGTTCAAAGCTTATGTAACAAGATATATTGCATTTGCATATGTTTATTATAAAATAATTTCAGGAGGCGTATATGGCTGCTGTACCGAATGTCAGTTATAGTATCACCGTCAGGCTCGAGATTCACAATATTCCCGGTATGCTGGGAAAGGTGACAACGGCGATAGGCAAGGCCGGCGGGGACATAGGGGCAGTAGACCTTGTGGGATTCGCAAAAAAAATAATCATCCGCGACATAACGGTCAAATCGCGGGACGAAGAACATTCCCAGCAGATCATCTCTACGCTCAGGAAATTAAAAGGAGTGAGCGTCGCTAGCATATCAGACCGGGTGTTCCTGTACCATCTCGGGGGCAAGCTCTCCATCGTGGGCAAAAACCCCATAAAAACGAGGGACGATCTCTCTCTTGCCTATACACCGGGGGTTGCAAGGGTTTCACGGGCTATTGCGGAAGATAAGGACAAATCGTTTACCCTGACCATAAGAAGGAACACCGTTGCAGTAGTATCGGACGGCACTGCAGTCCTCGGGCTCGGGGATATAGGTCCGGAGGCGGCATTACCCGTCATGGAAGGAAAGGCACTGCTCTTTAAAGAATTCGCCAATATAGACGCATTCCCGATTGTATTGAGAACAAAGGAACCGGATGAAATCGTGAACACCGTACGGCTTATAGCGGGAGGGTTCGGCGGTATAAACCTCGAGGACATTTCCGCACCGCGATGTTTCTACATCGAAAATGAATTAAAAAAGGTACTCGATATCCCTGTTTTTCATGATGACCAGCACGGAACGGCCATCGTACTGCTTGCAGCTTTGACCAACGCACTCAAGGTGGTACATAAAAAACTGAACGATATAAAGGTTGTATTGTCCGGTGCCGGGGCCGCAGGCATGTCCATTGCAAAATTGCTGATTCGAAAAAACGTAAAGGAACTGATCGTAAACGACAAGGACGGTCTTATCTGTAAAGGAAGGGAAAAGGGTATGAACCCGTACATCCAATGGCTCGCGGACCATTCCAACAAAAAGAATATTAAAGGCAGGCTCTCGGACGCATTCAAAGGAGCGGATGTTTTTATAGGCGTATCCGCCCCTGACATCGTAAAGCCGTCTGACCTGAAAAAAATGGCAAGATCCGCAATCGTGTTCGCCATGGCAAACCCGGACCCGGAAGTTGCACCGGAGGTTGCACTGAAATATGCAAAGGTCGTTGCCACCGGAAGGTCGGATTATCCAAACCAGATAAACAATGTCCTTTGTTTTCCCGGTATGTTCAGGGGAGTGCTCGATGTCAGGGCAAGCATGATAAACGACGAGATGATGCTCGCCGCCTCGGATGCCATAGCATCACTCATAAAGCCGGCCGACCTGAGCGAGGATTATATTATTCCGAGTGTGTTCGACAAAAACGTCGTAAAAGCCGTTGCGCAGGCTGTCAGCGATGCTGCTTACAGGACAGGCGTTGCACGGAAACGGCTCAAGATGTATTAGCCGCCCCGGGATCTCATCTCTGCGCGATAATCCGCGGACTTCAAAGAGGTTGCGGGTGCGCCCTATAAACCAACCGACTGTCTGTCGATAATAGCGTACCGGACCAGATTGTCGTTGAACTGCTGTATTGTTTGTATGAATTAAGATTATTGTTCCTGTTTCATGGTACAAGGCTTCTAAGATAATTTATTGTCCGTATCTGTTCTTCTATGGCAGAGAGCTTTTGCGTAAGGGAAAGCTTTGAAAACCATCGTATGTTTTCAAGCTCGGCCTTTGACAATATCACCACCGTTTTTCTTTTAACGGACTTCTTCATACTGTAAAAATATTACATATCAACAACAATCACAACGGACCGCGCGTTTTCTTGACAATGTGTCATTATGACACTATACCATGATGTATTATGACAGAATACTTTTACCGTGATATTTCATCTACAATAATACATGCGCTTGGTGAAATGCCGGTGATTGTGCTAACCGGCATGAGACAGTCCGGTAAAAGCACCTTCCTGAAAAAACAGCCTGAACTTAAGAACAGGCGATATGTATCCTTTGATGATTTTGCACAGCTCGCAGCCGCCAGGGAAGACCCCGATGGGTTCGTGGACACGGATGAGCCGCTTACCATTGACGAGGCACAGAAATGTCCTGAGATACTTACCGCAATAAAAAGAAGGGTGGACAGGGAAAAAATACCTGGTCAATTCCTTCTTTCCGGCTCAGCCAGTTTTACAATGCTTAAAAAGATTTCAGAAAGTCTTGCAGGCAGGGCAATATACTTTAGCATGCACCCATTTACAAGACGGGAGATTGCAAAACATATAGCAGAAAAGCCGTTTGTATATGATTTCTTTGAAACGCAGCACATCCAGGAATTTAAAAAGACGAATCAGGTGACAGCGGAAGATGTGCTGCTGGGGGGTATGCCTTCAGTCTGTCTTGGTGAGATAAAAGATAGACTTCTCTGGTTTAAAGGATATGAGCAAACCTATCTTGAAAGGGATGTAAGGGATTTGAGCCAGGTTGCAAATATCATCTCATTCAGACAGCTTATACACCTTACAGCATTGAGGACCGGTCAACTGCTGAGCCCGAGCCAGATTGGCAGGGACGCAAAACTAAATGCAGCAACTACATCACGATACCTTTCACTCCTTGAAGCATCTTTCATTATAAACCGCTTGCACCCTTATCTCAATAACCGTTCAAGCAGGCTTATCAAATCTCCAAAGCTTTATTTTAGCGACTCCGGGCTGGCTTGCTTTCTTGCCGGGATCGATAAACTGGGAAATGAAGCTCTCAAGGGTGCAATGTTCGAGACATATAGTGCGCAGAATCTTATGGGAATGATAGATGCCCGCTGGCAAAGGGCGAGGCTTCACTTCTGGAATATTCAGGGCAGGTATGAAGTTGATTTTGTCATAGAAGCAGGCAACAAATGCCTTGCAATAGAGACAAAGGCATCGGCACGGTGGAGCGAAAAAGACCTTTCCGGACTTAAAACATTTCTTTCAACAACTCCGCACTGCGTCGGCGGTATACTCGCATACAATGGGACGGAAGCAGTCAAGCTCGGCGACAGACTGTGGGCAATACCATTAAGCACAGTCCTTTCGTAAACGCCGTTACACCTGTTTTGTTTTCTATTTATGACAGGTGTAACGGGGGTAGATGTAAAGCAATGTGCAGCGACCGTTCTGTATCTTCATCAAACGCTCCCGCTGCTATATAATATTCCCAGTTGTCTTCTAGTATTGTAACGCCTTAAAAGCAGGAACTGTCACAAATGGACCATCAACTGAATGGTAAGAATAGGACCCTATAAGTTTTGCCGGACCAGAATAATAACTATTAGAAAAAGTATAAGAAAATTTCATATAAAATTCTTCTCTCTCAAACATAAAAAGACCTTCGTTGTCGGATAACATTTGTTCAACTATTGCAACCATTGCAGGCGCAGAAAGGACAGTGCAATAATCTTTATAGGTATTTATAAACTCTGTATAACCTTTTCCTGAATCAAGGATAGTTTTGTAGTATTCAAAGAAAAGCTTCATTGCATCAGCCAATCTTCTGCTTCATCAGCAGTAAAACCAGCGTTTCTCCATTTCAAAGCATCGCCTAAAGTAAAAGTAAAACCACAGTCGAGCTTAGCACATTCTTTCCAACGGGCTGTTTCTGTTGGAGTAAAACCAGCATCTTTCCATTTCTGTGCTTCTTTTGGATTATTAACTTTAGCAAGATTTACCCAATATTCTGTTTCTTCCAAAGTAAACCCAGCATTCTTCCAATCATAAGCTGCTTGGCATGAAAAACTATCATTGTACCAATCACCGCTCAAAAAAGTACAACATGAAGTGATTGTTGACAAAATTCCGATGAATAACAGAATTAAAATTAGAGCTTTTATCATTTTATCCTCCTGCATTAAAAATTTATCATTCCTCTTTTTTGTTCAGGAGACTCCATCAATTAAGGGGCATTATTCCCTTCTTTTTCATAATTGAATTTAATTCCCTCAACACAACAGGAGTTTCTGGATATCTCCCGTATTTTCTCCCAAAAATCTTTTATCTCATCCAAGCCCACTTCCGTAATTTTAAATCCTTGCGGTAATTTGGGTGCAATATAGGTCTTATATTTTAACTGTTTTATTCTTGGAAATCCTATTTTTTTACCATTGTATAGTTTTGCATTCCGAAATCATGAGTATGATCTATCTTGACTAATACGCTTAATATCCGTATATACATTTATAACTTTTACACGAATGAAAGGAGAAAAGAGTCTTATGAATGAGAAAGACTGGCCCCTGAAATTTCAGGTATTGTATTCCATCACCTGATAAATGGTATTGACATAGGTATTACTATGGGTTATATTAAAAGTATGAAAACAGCCATATCGGTACCGGATACCATATTCAGGGAAGTGGATGCATTTGCAAAACAGCACCACTACTCCCGTAGCGAAGTATTCGTCAGAGCAGTCAAAGATCTTCTTGAAAAAAAGTCCGCTGCAGAGCTTCTTGACACACTCAATAAAGCGTATGCAGATGCCGAAACACCGGAGGACCGTGATGCCAGAAAGTTCAACAACCATCATTCCATGCGCATGTTGAAGAAAGAGAAATATTAAGTGGAGTTCATAGGTCAAGGGGATATCTTCTGGGTTGATGCGGAAATCCCTGAGGGCTCAGAGCCTGGATATACACGTCCTGTCGTTGTAATTCAAAATAATGTTTTTAATAAGAGCAAGATCAATACCGTCGTTGTTTGTACCATAACGTCAAACCTAAAACTCGCACATGCTCCCGGCAATGTCTTTTTAAAGAAAGGCGAAGGCGGCTTGACCAAAGATAGTGTGGTAAACATATCCCAGATAATAACGGTCGACAAAGCATTCCTTGTCGAAAAAGCAGGCAGTCTGCCGGCTGAAAAAACAGCCCGGATAATAAACGGGGTCAAACTTCTCATAGAGCCGCGGTCGATAAGCACCTGAAAATCCTGATGATGAAAATATCTTATGAATAAAAAGAATATCGAGTTAAACGATCAGTTCAAAAAAGCCCTGGAGGTCATGGAAGGTTCGGGCCATCACGCGTTCATCACCGGCAGGGCGGGCACCGGCAAGTCCACACTCCTGGATTATTTCCGCAGCACTACGAAAAAAGAATTGGTGGTACTCGCCCCGACGGGTGTCGCAGCTCTGAACGTCAAGGGGCAGACCATACACTCCTTTTTCCGCTTCAAGCCCAATGTCGCGCTCCAATCGGTTAAAAAAGTCAAACAGGGCGGAGACTTCTACAAGGAACTCGATGCGATCATTATCGACGAGGTGTCCATGGTGCGTGCAGACCTCATGGACTGTATCGACAAGTTCCTCAGGCTGAACGGGAGGGACAAGCGTTCCCCGTTCGGCGGCATACAGATGATCTTCATCGGGGATCTCTACCAGCTTCCTCCCGTAGTCAGCGGCAAGGAAAAAGAGGCATTCAAGGATCATTATGCATCCCCGTTCTTCTTCGATGCTGAGGTGATGCAAGGGCTCGGCATGGAGTTTATCGAGTTTGAAAAGATATACCGTCAGAAGGATGAATCGTTTATCGCACTGCTCAATGCAATCCGGAACAATTCCGTGACCGGTGAAGAGCTCCAGCTCCTGAACAGCAGATACCGGCCGGACGTGGATCCTGACTCCATGACCGTTCCGGACAATTTTTATGTCTGGCTGACATCCACCAACGAGGCTTCCGGCAGGATAAACATGCAGCACCTTTCTCAATTACAGGGGGATACTCTCTCTTATGACGGCGAGATCCAGGGAGACTTTACCCAGGACGCGCTGCCGACACAGATCAACCTCCAGTTGAAGATCGGCGCACAGGTAATGCTGCTCAACAATGATCCCTCCGGCAGATGGGTGAACGGGAGCATCGGCAGGATAACGGCCATAGACCAGGAGAGCGGCGACCGGGACATCGTGATCGTCGAACTGACCAACGGGGAAATTGCCGATGTCGCACCCTACACATGGGAGCTTTTCACCTATCAGTACGATAAACAGAAACGGCAGATCGAGTCCGAGGTCAACGGCTCGTTCACGCAATACCCCATCAAGCTTGCATGGGCAATGACCATACATAAGAGCCAGGGGAAAACCTTCGAAAAGGTTGTCATCGATATCGGCAAAGGCACCTTTGCTACAGGTCAGATGTACGTGGCACTGAGCAGGTGCACGTGTCTTGAGGGCATTATCCTCAAAAAGCCGGTAGAGAAAAGGCATATTTTCATTGACCGGCGGGTGGTCAGATTTGTAACGGAGTACCAGTATAAGCTATCGGACAGGCTCCTGCCGGCAGATGACAAGATAAGGCTTATCCGGAATGCCATCGGGGAGGAAAGGGCACTCAAGATAGTATACCTCAAGAACAATGACACAAAGTCCGTCCGGCTCATAACACCCCTCGCTGTCGGTGAGATGGAATACCTCGGGAAAACCTACACCGGCGTGCAGGCGTTCTGCCACACGCGCAACGGGACGCGGACATTCCGCATCGACCGGATCCTTGAGATAAGCGAGACTGATTGACCCGGAAAATGCATTTGCAAAATAAGGAGGTTTATACCATGAGCGATAATCCCGCGTCAGATAAAGGTATTCTTCGAAAATCCGATGAGGAAACCATACCGGGTAATTGCATATAAACATACAGAGGACTGAAATCTCGTTTCTCTATGGAAATGTATAGATATCAGGTGGATCGCGGGATTGAGCGAATAAGTAAACCTCCTTATTGCATTTTTCGGGTTAACCCGGATAATGCAGTGTGTTTTATTTCAGCAATGACCAGATAAACGGAAGGGTAAAGAAGCTCGCAAAGGTCGTGCCAAAAACAATCTGGGCTGCGAGCGATTCATCGAGATCGTAGAGCTGCGCGAATATGACGCTCGTCATCATGGACGGCATTGCCGATTGCAGGACCGTTATGTTTTTCGGGAACGAGGGGATACTGACGAGCAAAGCAAGCGCGAACATTGCAGCGGGCAGGAGCAGGAGCTTGATGAACGCCGAAGCCCCGAGCAGCGGCAAAGAGTGCAGGTGCACGGGTTTAGTAAGATTCATACCGACGATGAGCATCATAAGCGGTGTGGTTATGTTCCCGACCAGATCCAGGGATTTGAGCACGTATCCCGGGAGAGGCACCGACAGAGGGAACGCAAGTCCGAGTATCAGTGCAATAAACGGCGGCGTCAGCAGGCTCATGAGAACGGTTTTGAAGGATAAGGAACGCTGGGAAAGATGGGAGATCATGATCAGCAGGACCGTGTAAATAAATAAACCGTTCCCGAACTGGTCGTACACGACCGCAAAGGGCATACCGGCATCGCCGGTCAGGCTATGGATGACGGAGTAACCAAGAAATGCCGTGTTGCCGCCGACCGCAGTCAGAATAAAGACACCGAGCCTTTTCTTGTCCTTTATGAAATACCTGCCTGCATAATAAGTCATGGCAGTAAAGATGCCGAGCAGCAGCCACGTGATCACGCTTATTTTGAGGTATACTAATGATGGATGCTGGCGGTACATGGAGAGGAATACGAGGAACGGCAGAGTAACATTGAACACGAACCGCGACAGGATGCGGTTGTCCTTTTCTTCCACAAGTCCGGACAAACGTGCAAGCATCCCGGCGATTATCAGAAAAAATGCTTCTAACAGTGTATCGTTCATTTTATAGAAAAAGTGCGGGGCAAAACCCCGCCTTTTCCTCTGGTTTTATTTCCCTCTTCTATGTCTTATCACGTGTTTCCTGAATTTCAGCTTTTCAAAGACAACAACCTGTTTTTTCCCGGTTATCACTGCGGTGTTGAAGAATTGTTTTATGAGTCCATAATCCTCCGGCTGTATCGAGTATGCATCCGAAAGCATGGTACCGGTATAGCTCAGATGCTTTTCGAGTCTCCTGTAGGAAACCGCGAAGCTGCCAAACTTGCCGGCGTACGATGTATTCCCGGGCATGTAGCGTATTCTGTACCCCTCGGGTATGTTAAAGGTAACGATATTCTTTTTTTCGAAATTATAACCGATGACAAGCGGATACGATCTTGTATCCCTCGCTACAATCTGGGAAAGATTTTCCATTGACATGTTCGGTACTTTTACGATGAGAAGATCGCCTGCTTTTATAACATAATCCTGGCAGGAGAAATCAAGGCTTATCTTCACCGGTATGTTCAGACTGTATATGTCGGATATATCATAACTGCTCACTCTTGCGCCCGTGCACACATCGTTTGCGGTCCCTTCCATAATGGATTTCCTCTGTATAGGTTTCATGCCCCGTAACATCGATTTTTCGTACATGCTGTATACCCCGTTATAGGTGAGCTTCATGGAAACAGTGATGGAGCCATTGTCTTTTATGTTTACCGTCCTGTCGTCAATAATGCTGTTCGTTTCCGCCGGGAACACGGGTGTTTTGACGATGATTGCCTTGTCGGGCTGGATTATCACGACATTCCTGCCCTGATCCATAGGAGGCAGGTCTTTGTACCCGGTAACATCGGATGTAGAATCAAGGAACCAGAAACCTTTATCCTGGGGAACCGCAACTATTTCATGATCGAATTGCCCCGGTGACGGCAGGGTTGGATCCATTTTTGCTATGCCCGCGGTATCGACAAGTACCGGATACGCGGTTACACCGATATGCCGCAGCATTGCTATAAGGAGTGTTGCATGATCCTTACAATCGCCGTACTTGTTCTTGAACACATCGACTGCCTTATGTGGTTTATATCCTTCTATGCCGAATTCTATACCGACATAACGGATATTCAGCGAAACATAATTGTAAACCGCCCGTATCTTCTCATCCGTGGTGGAAAGTCCCTTCGTAAGCTCTCCGATCTTTTGATCAAGGGCATGGTCCGTTTTGTATTGCCCGCCTGCAAGCCCCCAGTACCACTTCGCAAGTGCATCCCATGACGGAACCGTGCTGACCGCAATACGGTTGGATACATCGGACATGGGCGGCATGTTTTGCTCTGGGATGATCTGGGGTATATTCTTCAGCTCCCAGGTGTACACGACCCTGTCCTTCTGCTCGACAATTACCGGCGGAGCAGTGAAATGATACTGCCGGTAATTAAACTTCATGGCTTTGGGCAAACTCAGCTCGTAGGTTGACTCCTCTATCGGATCGCTTGTCTGAAGGTGGTCACTGTCGAAAAAATTATCATCCATATACGGTTTAATGGTTGTAATCCTCACCTGATACTCAATGGTAGACCCGGGAGTGCATCCCGGCATGGTGATAGTCCTGTACTTTATATCGGAGTAAATGGGAGCGCTGACAATAAAAGGCGGGGTCACATCGTTTATGGCTTTCTTCCCCGGTTTTAATATCTTGCCGTCGGGTAAAACTGTCTTTGCGTTGAGAATCTCAATCTTCTGGTATAACGTGGAGTACGGCAATACGACTTCGCAGTAGTCATTGACGCCCCTCTTGTTGAGAATCTTTATCTTTTCGTGCTCCAGCGTTGTATACGTAAAATCGCTGAAAACGGTGGTCTTGTCTATATCCTTCAAAATAATCGCACCAGCCTCATGCTGCGGCTGATCCGCATGGGCAGACATCGGCACAAGCAGAGCGATGATCAACAGGATCGGTAGTTTTTTCATGTTCTCTCCTTTTTGTAAATGTTAGTCAGCTTCATCGAAATATCAATAGCCTTTGCCGAATGGGTAATGGCACCTGTCGATATAAAGTCCGGACCTAACACGGCAACCGCCCGAATGTTCTCCAGGGTAATGTTGCCGGAAACCTCGGTTAGTACTTTGCCATGGGCCGCGGAAAGTGCTTTCTCCAGCATCCCGGGGTCCATATTATCGAGGAGGACGATATCCGCACCGGCGCGCATCGCCTCATCGAGTTCTTTCCTGTTTCTGACCTCAACTTCGATCTTATGGTACGGCCTCGCCCGCTGCATGCGCCGGACGGCGTTTCTTATACTACCGGCAGCCTTTATATGATTATCTTTTATCAGAACACCGTCGAACAGGCCGACCCTGTGGTTTGTTCCACCGCCTGCCCTGACAGCATCTTTTTCCAAGGTCCGCAACCCCGGCGTGGTCTTCCTCGTATCGAGCAATACAGCACCGGTGCCTGAAAGTTCTTGCACATACCGGCGCGTCATTGTGGCTATGCCGGACAATCTCATGAGGAAGTTGAGCGCCGTTCGTTCGGCTTTTAAAAGCGAGGATGCGCGTCCGGTAACACGGGCAAGTATCGCGCCTTTTTTCACACGATCCCCGTCATGAACGCTGCAGTCAAGTTTTATGCCCGGGTCTACTCTCTGAAAAACCCGCTCACCAACCGGAAGGCCGGCAACAACCGCGTCTTGTTTGACTCTGATGACGCCTGAAGCAAAAAGAGTTTCATCAATGATCGTATCCGTCGTTATATCGCCGGTACCGATATCCTCGTCGAGTGCGGCATCGATAATACGATCAAGCGCTCTCATTTCAATAATTCTTTCATCCTGTTCAGAGAGGCATTGAGCTGCTCATACCGTTCCCTTATCTGGTTGTTGATACTCTTTGTCTCCTCAATAACATCCTGCGGTGCCTTTTTTATAAAATCTTCGTTGTTGAGTTTATACTTGTATTTTTCGAGATCAAGCTGTAACTTGTCCATCTCCTTATCAAGCCGCTGTATCTCCACGGCAGGCTCGATAACCCCGGCAAGGTGGACATAGACGTCCAGCCCGTCCAGATGGTCTGCAGCACTCCCCTTTACGGCCCCGCCCGCCTGGTGCGTGTCCAGTATCTTACCGTGGACCATGCTTGTTATATAGATAGCATACTTCCTGGTCAGACTTATTTTTTCACCGGTACCGGTAAAGCTCAGATCGACAAAGCTTGCTGCCGGAACATTACATTCAGCCCGTATGTTTCTTATTTTCGTTATGATTTCTATAACGGCATCGATCTCAGCCGCATCGTCCCCTGCGCGTCGATCTGCGATTACAAGCTGTTCCGGATCGGGATACTGAGCATGCATAATCGAATAGCCGGTTTCGCCCGCATCTTGTCCGGTCGCATTCCTCAGAATATGGTATAGTTCTTCGGTTACAAACGGGACAAACGGATGAAGAAGCCGTATCGTTGTGTCATGAACATAAAGCATGTTTTCGATCGCCCTTGTATCGGATGACGTGCCTGAATAGATCTTGACCATTTCAAGATACCAGTCGCAGTACTCATGCCAGACAAACTGGTACAGGGCTGTTGCTGCATCATTAAACCGGTAATCTTCGATTGCAGATTTTACGCTCATTACCGTCGTGCGGAGCTTATTGTTGATCCACGCATCGATGGGGATTTCGTTTTCCTGTTTCGGCGGACGTGTCAACCCGGACTCTGTAACCTTCATCAAGAGAAACCGTGTACTGTTCCAAAGCTTATTGATAAAATTCCGGTAACCGGTTATCCGCTGTTCCGAGAGTTTTATATCGCGTCCCTGCGCTGCCATCGACGCCAGGGTAAACCGGAACGCATCCGTTCCATACTTGTCGATGATAACAAGGGGGTCTATGACGTTCCCTTTTGTTTTGCTCATTTTTTTGCCGAACTCATCCCTTACCAGTGCGTGGATATAAACGTCTTTGAAAGGGACATCCCCCATGAATTTCAATCCCATCATCATCATGCGTGCGACCCAAAAGAATAAAATATCGAAACCGGTAATAAGGATGCTGGTAGGGTAGTAATAAGCAAGCTCAGGAGTTTTATCAGGCCAGCCGAGTGTCGAAAACGGCCAGAGTGACGAAGAAAACCACGTATCAAGTACATCTTCGTCCTGATGAATGTTTGTACTGCCGCAGGTGCTGCACGCATGCGGCGTATCGACGGAAACGGTAATATTCTTACAGTCGTCGCAATACCATGCCGGGATCCTGTGTCCCCACCAGATCTGCCTTGATATGCACCAGTCTTTTATGTTTTCCATCCATTCAAAATAGGACTTTTCCCACTGCTGGGGAACGATCCTCGTCCGGTGCTGTTTCACTGCTTCTATGGCTTCCCGGGCAAGCGGTTTCGTTTTAACGAACCACTGGGTCGAAACCATGGGTTCCGTAATTGTTCCGCACCGGTAACAAGTACCCGCAGATAATTTATAATCTTCCGTTTTGGCAAGCGCACCGAGCTTTTGCAGCTTCTCGAGAACAGCCGTCCTTGCCTTGAATCTGTCCATGCCCTCGTACTTTCCGGCAGCCGCGGTCATTTTCCCATGCAGGTCTATAACCTGTATCGACGGCAGGGAATGCCGCCGTGACATTTCGAAATCGTCGAAGTCATGCGCAGGCGTAACTTTGACTGCACCCGTCCCAAAATCACTGTGAACGGCGCTGTCCGCTATAACGGGTATCACCCGGTCCACTATCGGTACAACGACATTCTTTCCGATCGCTTCCTTGTACCGCGGGTCATCGGGGTGTACTGCTACAGCCGTGTCCCCGAGCAGGGTTTCGGGTCTGGTGGTTGCAACCATTATCCCGTCCTTACGCCCGGCAAACGGGTAAACGATAAAGTAGAGCTTACCGTCTTCATCCCTGTGCTCCACCTCGAGATCCGAAAGTGCGGTAAAACATCTCGGGCACCAGTTAATCATGTATTCTCCACGGTAAATAAGTCCTTCCCCGTAGAGCCTGACGAACACCTCTTTCACCGCCCGTGACAATCCTTCATCCATAGTGAAACGCTGCCGCGACCAGTCGCATGCAACACCGAGCTTCATCAGCTGGTTAACAATGGTATCACCCGATTGTTTTTTCCATTCCCATACCCGCTGGATAAATTTTTCCCTGCCCGTTTTGAATCTGTCGAGTCCTTCTTTTGCAAGCTGTTTCTCGACTACATTTTGTGTGGCTATGCCTGCATGGTCGGTACCGGGGATCCAAACCGTGTTGAATCCCTGCATCATCTTGTACCGTATCATGACATCCTGCAGGGTGTTGTTCAACGCATGCCCCATGTGCAGAGAGCCGGTGATGTTGGGAGGAGGGATAACGATCGAATAGGGTTTTCTCTGATCAGGCTGAGAGTGGAAGAAACCTTTTTGCAGCCATTCAGCGTACCATTTTTCCTCGATATTTTTGTGGGTATATGCCTTGTCCATTTGCTTCGCAATAAGCTGCTTCTGTAAACCGGAAGACTGCCGGAATTTTTATGTTACAGAGGGGGTTGTCTCTAAGCTTTCTTCTTTGTCGTTTTTAATCGGTGAATCTCTTCCTTGATCATCGTCTCCGTAAGAGCAGGCACTACTTCCCATATAATCTTTTCCGCTACTTCGCGTATGATGGTATCTGCCTTGCTTTCCACTATCTGCTGCACTGCACCCGGCAGCAGCTCGGCGATCATACTTTCTATTCTTGCAGACGCCTGCTCAAGCAATTCTTCCCTGCTTAAACTGACCTGCGGAGATATCTCGTTATGGGTGACAATATCCTGCTCAAGAGGTTCAATAGGTTCTACCGGTTTGACGATTTCCTGTTCTTCAAAGGTTTTTTCGTACTGATCCGGTGACGGACTCGTTACCCTTGGTTCTTCCTGCTTCGTCTTTTCCGCCTCTTCCATTGCTTCTTCAAGATCTCCGAAACCGACATCGCTCCCTTCCATATCGCTCAGCGATTCCGGAGACTTTGTTTCTTCTATCAACGGTTCTTCGGACAATTTCTCGGCAGGGAATTCCTCGAGGAATTGTTCTTCCGGTCTTTCCTGCGCATGGCCGGCTTTTGCTTTTTCTTCACCGAGCGGAATGGTTTCCCATCCACTCTCATCCCCGATCGTATCCCCCGTTACTTCGAATGATTCCGCTTCGGACAGCTCCCGAATCTCTTCTTTTTGCATTACCGGGGCAGGAGGGGGCGGTGGTGGATGCGGCGCAGGTGCTGCCTTCGGGACCGGAGCAGCCACAGGTCTTCGCGGAGGGGGCGGCGGCGGAACACCGGGCCGTGATGGAGAAGGCGGCGGTGGTGGAACGGGCTTTGCAGCGGCAGGTCTTGCCTCGGCAGGCTTTTTCACCGCAGGCTTTGAAAGCAGGGCATTCACCTTGTCTATCAGTGCCTGTGTTTCAAACGGCTTTGAAAGCCATGCATCCGCACCGGATTGTTTCGCCTTCTGCTCGTCAAAGGCTTCGAAAGCGCCTGTCAATAAGAGGACCGGGGTTCCCTGGAGGGAAGGATTACTCTTGACTGCATCGCATACTTCATAACCATTCTTTCCCGGCATTACTATATCCGTGAGGATTATATCAGGTCTTACCTCCCCCGCTTTTTTTATTGCATCGTTGCCGTTGTCAACTATGGTGATTTCGTATTCCGGAGAAGAAAATGTTATCGATATGACCTTTTGAATGGTTATCGAGTCGTCAGCGAGTAATATTTTTTTGCCCATAAGTCCTCCTTCATCATTATGTTATCTGTAGTAGCACATACGCCAAAACAGTGTCAAGATTGTTGTCATGCTTTTTCACACTCGCTTTTTATTACCGGCCGCTGTCATCACGATCCGCTCCGCGGAAGCAGGAATCAAGGAACGGGGTACCACCCCTTTCATTTCTCGCAAGAGCGCAGGCAAAACTATCGTAAAAAGAGCGTCGGGCAAGAGTATTGACGCGGCCGAAACGGAATGTTATCCTATGACGAATATGATCCATCAGCCACTTGATTTTGAAAAACCTATTTTCGAATTAGAAAAGAAAATTGAAGAATTCAGGCAGTTGTCCTCTTCAGAGGGTATCGATCTCTCCGATGAGATATCCAGGCTTGAAAAAAAGGTAAAAAAGCTCAGGGAAGAAACATTTTCTAATTTGAATGCGTGGAAGATTATCCAGCTTTCCCGGCATCCGGAAAGGCCCTATACCTATGATTATATCTATCTTATTTCCAATGAATTCATAGAGATCCACGGAGACCGCAGATTTAAGGATGACCCTGCCCTGGTTGCAGGGATAGGCCTGATCGATAAGCACCGCGTCGTATTTATAGGTGAACAGAAAGGCCGGGGTGCAAAGGACAGGGCTTTGAGAAACTTCGGCATGCCGCATCCTGAAGGCTACAGAAAAGCCATGCGTGCGATGGACTTAGCACAAAAATTCGGACTTCCCATCATTACGTTTATCGATACCCCGGGCGCATACCCGGGCATCGGCGCCGAGGAACGCGGTCAGGCCGAGGCAATATCCGCATCTATATTGAAATTGGCCTCTCTACCGGTCCCGGTAATCGGCTGTATCATAGGCGAAGGCAGCAGCGGTGGAGCACTTGCAATAGGTCTTGTCGATAAAATGCTTATGCTTGAATATGCCGTCTACTCTGTGATATCGCCGGAAGGATGCGCCTCGATTCTATGGAAGGACCAATCAAAGGCACCGCTCGCAGCAGAGGCTTTAAAGTTAACATCGTATGAATTGAATAAAGCAGGTATCGCCGACACTCTATTGAAAGAACCGCCGGGCGGAGCACACAATGATTCCAAATTAATGGCACAAACGATAAAAGATGCCCTTTTGAATGCCCTCGAAGAGCTCAATGCCATACCGCCGGATGAGCTTGTTAAAAACAGATATGCCAGGTATAGGACTATAGGACAGTTCAGGGAGGCCGCGGAGTAACAATGTATGGGTAACATATTCGGGATTGACATTGGAAGATATTCGGTAAAAATGGTCGGTATCAAGACAACGATGCGGGGCTCGGAGTTGAATCTATCGAAAGAATTTATTTTCCCTGAAGGGACAGGCGTATTTTCCGATTCCAATGTGAATAGTCTGAAAGATTTCTTTGCTGTCGAAGGATTGGCGTCTTCGGACGTGATCGCAAGCATTCCGTCGGATCTCATATCCGTACACACCATTTCAGTCCCCTTTACCAATGATAAGTTTATCGCGAAGGCAGTAGGTTCGGAACTCGAAGAGGTGAGCACCGTAAGCCTTGAAGAGACTACCATGGATTACAACATCATACGCAAAGAAGAAGAGCATTCCTCGGTAATCACTTTTTCCATCAATAGCGACACTATGAAACTATGGCTTGATGCACTCCTGCTTCTGGGTCTGGATCCCAATACCGTCGGCGTATCCCACTGTGCTTATGCAAACCTTGCAACCTATTTAAAACTGGACAATCCTTTTGTCATCATAGACATAGGACACGCTCATACGTCCCTTTCTTTTATAGCTGGCAACGGGCTGTTCATGGCAAGAGATATCCGTATAACCGCACCGATGATGGGACTGACATCCGGGAAGCTTACACCCGGCGAGGAAGTCAAAAACACCTTCATCGACCAGATAAAGTTCGCTGTGGATGCCGTTGAAAAGAAACACAACGTCAAAACAGAGATAGCGGTTTTTGCAGGGAGATTTTCCGGTGCAGGCAGTTTATTCGAGAAACAGCTCGGGATGCAGACCTTTTCCGTACCGGCCAACGATATCGCCAGGGTTGTGGTAAACGAGAACACCTCCGTGGAGCCTCACTATACCCTCGCATTGGCATTGGCCATGGGCAGCATTATGAAAAGACCCCTCAATACCGTAAATCTGAGGAGGGGATCTTTCAGGTTCCAGCGTGCGATAGAGCAGATAAAAGGAAGACTGTTAACCACACTGAGTATAGCAGGCCTGCTCATTATTATGGTTATCGTGAATATCTCGTACGGTTATGTGAGCTTGAGCCGCAAGAGGAACATCCTCGAAACAAGAATGCACACCTTATTCAAAAAGGCGTTTCCCCATGAGCCTTCGCTCGGGGATCCGCTCGGTACCATGCAGTATCTGGTTGCAAAGGAAAAGAAGAAGGCAGAAAATTTATCGAGTTCAACACCGGCAACCGAACTGCTGAGAGAATTGAGTACGGCCATACCGAAGGACATTAAAGTCGATGTAACGGAACTTTCGATAGATCCCGAACAAATATCTCTCATAGCAAAAACTCCCACGATAGATGCAATCGATAAAATAGTGGCAGGTATTAAAAATCTGAGCAATGTAAAAGATGTAAAGGTTATAGATACCAACAGGTCGGCCGATCAAAAAAGTTTCAAGTTTCAGTTAAGCATAAAACTAAAATAATGGGCAGTTTCTTAAATAAATTCGACATGGTTCTGGAGATAAAAAGGGCATTGGGAAGCCTGAGCCACAGAGAGAAATGGCTGCTCTACAGCGCACTGTCCCTGACGGCCCTCGTCATACTGGACCTCGGGGTATTAACTCCGCTGTACCGCAACAGTAAGAGGATGAAGAAGGAGATACAGTCGGACAGGTCTGCCCTGGTTGAGATGCAAAAGCTGTATACGGCGCATAAAAAGTATGAGGTCTTGCTCCGGGGTAACGAAAGCGTACCGAAGGATTTTTCGATCATGACATACCTCCAGGGCGTGGCAAATGCGGCGGGTGTATCCTACGATTCGATACAACCGAGGTCTTCGTCGGACAGCAACACATCGTATGTTGACGTCCGGCTCAAGAATATAAATCTGTATCAATTGACCGACCTCCTGTTTAAAATAGAGATAGGAGGCCAGTATCAGTTGAAGATAAAAAGACTCAACGTGAGGACATCGTACAGCAATCCGTCCATGCTTGATGTGGGCTTACAGGTAGTAATGCCGGGGTCAGCCAATGAATAAAATATTGAAAAAAATAATAAATTTCTTTGTTTCCGTAAAAGATTTTCTCATAGAAAAAAAATGGACGCTGGTAAAAGGAGCCG
>JAJYUJ010000072.1 GCA_021792615.1 bacterium | reverse complement strand
GTCATATTTTAAGAGGGAGGTGAATTTGAGCGATTTACCGGCAAAGGACACAGGAAATAGGACGGAAGCTACTATGACAATTTCAACTAAAAACTTGACATGCTCGTGCTTTATAAGCTCTGTTATACCCATCTGGAGTGTCCCGTCGCCTCCGTTCAGGATAAGCAGGTTAATACCTTCCGTTTTTATCACATCAACAACGGTTTCGAGGTCCTCGATCGAATAGGTGTCGAGGATAACGGTATCCCGCTGCACGTAAGGCAGAAACCTGCTCCTGTTGTATGACTGCTTCTTGTTCTTACCGGCGTTCATGTTGTTGACAATGCAGGACCGGAGTATCATCGCCGTCTCGGATTATCCTGTCTGTACCCGGGAATCATGATATAATCCCTCTCTGCCGGCGCAGTGCACTTTACCATACAAATCTGCATTCAATCCCTCCGTCATACACACTGCCTCCGAACGCGTATCCCTGCTGATACTGCGAAACAGGCTGCGTTTTGTGTACGTATCCGGTTTGAAACAGGGTGTCCTGCACATAAGCGCTCAGGGTGATAGGCGCTTGCCAGAAACCTGCTTTTTTGAATGTATAGCTTGCACCGAGCGAAACAAGATGCTTGTTGCTGTCCAGAAAATTTGTCTCACCGGTCTGATCCCGTACGGGGCTCCTGATGAACGCATAGCCTGCGGACAAACGTATATCCTCCTTGAGCGACCACCTGACACCAAGTCTGGGAACAACCGTGTCAAAAAGGCTTGTCCGGGGAGTGCCGTCTCCCTGATCGTCGATGAAATCAGACCAGTGCATGTACGTAGCATCGACGGAGATAAGCAGGTTTGGTTTTGCAAACTGATACGAGACACCTGCCGCATACTGCTCGGGAGAGAAAAACCGTACATAGTTAAAAGACTGCGCATAAAGAAGAAGACCCGATGCATACAGATTGTTCACGCCGTAATCGTTAAACCTTGTTTCTGCCCTGTAATCGAGTCCTATCTTGAAGCCGCTTCCTGTATTGATCATGATCCCGGCGACCGGTGCAGCCTTTATGAGTATCACATTGTTCTCGGTATGATAGAAGGACGACTGGACAAAATTCACGTCTGTGATCGTCTTAGAAGCTGCATAGATGTTCACCCCTGCTCCTACGGACAGATGATCGTTGAATCTGTACGCTGCATCTGCAAGAAAACCGAATATCCTGTTCTGGTTATCGTAAAAAACGAAATACCGGTCTACCGAGGTGTTCCGCTTTTTCCATCCTATGACTGCATCCGTCGGAGAATAGAATGCAACACCAAAATAGACCCGCCTTTCGGGCAGTAAACCCGCGAGTGCAGACGGACCCAGCGTAAGACCGAGCTGTTCAAACGTAAGAGGAGCGATGTCTGCGTACCTCTTGGTTGATCCGGGGTCTTTTGTCCACAATCTATTTGTAAGATATCCTGCTCCGATATAAAGCGCTGTCCCCCGCTTATCGTGTGCGAACACAGGCCATTGCTGAAACGCAAGTCCACCGGGGTTATAATAGCAAGCAGAGAAGTCGTCTGCAACACCGGTATACGCACCGCTCATCGAAAGGGCATTTGCACCAAGTCCGAAATTCGATGCGATATCAGCGTGCGCTGTACCGATAGACGCGGTCAGCATAAAAACGAAACACCCTGTTCTCAACAACATAGTCTTCATAATTTGAATGTAAGAGAAAGCCCGGAACTCCATACGAGACCGCCGTTGGTGTAGTCCATAAAGGGTTGAGGCTGTTCATTGTTCCTTTCCATAAGCTGTTGAAGCTGAACAAACATATCCACATGCGCCTTTATACCTGAACGCGGCAGCCTGAAGGTATGTCCCGTCCCCAATGAATATATATGCTTGTCTGCATCCACATAGTTTGTGTTCCTTGATTGTCCGGAAAATGGCGATGGCGCGTATGAGTACCCGGCCCTGAGTGCCCATTGGTTTGTTAGACGGTATTCCATACCAACGGCCGGCGTCAGGGTATCCACGGTACCCATAAAATTGTCCTGTGTATCCGTTATATCGCTGTTCGACCAGATACTGTAGGTTACATCCGCATTGAGACGCAACGATGCATCCGGAGTTACCGATACGCCGACGGCTATCTGATCCGGCGTTGTAACAACCTTTTCTTCAGCGGTTTGAGCAAGAGAAGGAGTGCCATTAATGATAAACGTCGTCAGCCCGGATAATCCCGAACTGTTCTTTGCCCTATATACGGCGCCGAGTTCGACTCTATGAAACGGTTTGATTATGAAACCAACCTCAGGAGCCGCACCAATGCTCAAATCCCTGTTTTCGAGGAGTACCGCATTCGGCGGCGAGGTGTTGGTATTCAAATAGTAGAGTGTGGTCATCTTACCCGGCATGTAGAGCAATGCGGACACGCCGATCTGGAGGAAGGATGTTACCCTGTAGCCAAGCCCCAGTAAAAGCATAAGCTGGGATGCCGTGTCTTCATAAAGGACATAGGATTGATCGCTCACCGGAATGGCGTGCTCACTATACGCCCTGTCAGGCGGGGTATAGAGCAAAAGTCCAAAAGAGAGCCCCTCCAGTTGCTCGTAATCCGTCATGTGTCCTAAATCGGAGTCTATGCCTATCGTAATCCCGAGCATCTTGTCATTGTCTATGTAATCCGTCACCCCATTGATACCCTTGATCCAGACCGCGGGATAAAAATAGGTAAGTCCGAGGGAAAACTCGTTTCCTTTTTCCAGGGCAAGGCCTGCCGGGTTATAGTATGTTGCGGATGCATCGTCCGGATGTGCTGTGTATGCATTGCCCATGGCAGGGGCGATTGTTCCGAGGCCGTAGATACTGCCGGTGTTGGCGTATGCCTCAGGGCACACGAGAAATAAAGAACAAATAAGAGCTATAAGCCAAGGTTTTTGTTTTATAACAGCTCCCCTTCGCCTCTTGAATGTGTCGTTTGTACTATACCGAGACAAAACTGTCAATACAACAAAGGACTTCGTTGATTATTGTGAATGGTATGCCTATTATCGGACCATTCTATGTTTATTCAGGATATAAAAGAACTCCATCCGGCAACGGCAAAACTGCTTGCCACCCGCATGATCCGCAGCATCGGTCAGGGTATAATGATAGTAGATTTTACCCTGTATCTTCATGCAATGCACTGGAAGGGCAGCTCCATAGGTATTGTCCTCAGTGGGGCAGGATTATTCGGCGCATTCCTCAGCCTTATCATCGGGGTCAGCAGCGATCGGCTGAGAAGAAAACCGTTTTTACTCGTATATCAGCTTATTCTCATAATCAGTTGTATCATAGCCATGATAACTTCACAGCCATGGTTGATAGGTGTGAGTGCCGTTGTGGGCGGGTTTGGCCGCGGAGCCAATGGCGCAGCGGGTCCATTCTCACCCGCTGAGCAGGCATGGCTTTCAGAGAACATCAAGCCGTCAAAACGCGGTTTGATTTACAGCATGAATAATGCACTCGGCTTTTTTGGAACAGCCCTCGGCGCCCTTCTCGCAATCTTACCGGCAGTATGGTCTCCTTGGTTCAGCGGTGCAACATCCTATCGCCCATTATTCGCTCTTGTAGGTATACTGGCTTTAATAGACCTCGCATTGATACTAGCAACAGAAGAAGGATACAGAGGCAATAAAAAAAGAAATAAAGACAATGTTCATAAGGGCAGTCATACGATATCAAAAAAAGAAAATCATGAATTATTTAAATTGGTATTTGCCAATATTTTTAACGGAGCAGCAATAGGCATGACCGGTCCTCTTATCGCATATTGGTTTGCCCTCAAGTTCCACGTCGGCCCTGATTTTATCGCTCCGGTCATGGCAACAACATTTCTTGTTACCGGTATTGCTTCCCTGATCACGGGAAAACTGACTGAACACATCGGTATAGTCAATTCTGTAATATTCCAAAGAACATTCGGCCTTATCATGCTTCTGTTCCTGCCCATTATCCCATTTTACTGGCTTGCCTCGCTTGTGTATCTTTTAAGATCTGCATTCAACAGGAGTACAGCCGGTGCACGGCAGGCATTGGCAATAGGATTGGTGCGGGATGAACGCAGGGGACTTGCCACAAGTCTGAATACGGTCTCCATGCAATTGCCATGGGCAATTGGACCAACCATAACAGGCTACTTCTTTCAGGAAGGGCAGCTCATTTTACCCTTCTATATAGCCGCATTGCTTCAAGGAGCTTATATTATTATTTATAAAAATTTTTTCAGCGGGTATGAAACCCCGCAAGACGAATAAAGCCGTTTCGTTAACCTACTTTTTTGCTTGTACAAAGCTCTGATATATTTCTCTGGTCTTGTCCGAGGGCTCTATGCCCAGTGTACGGGATAATATCACCTCACAGTGCTTGTACAGGGCAGCAGCTTCGGCAGTGCGTCCGTGCGATTGATACAGCAGCATCAG
>JAJYUJ010000003.1 GCA_021792615.1 bacterium | reverse complement strand
TGGAGTGCGCCCTATGGACTGGACAAAAATCCGATCAAAAAGTGAGCAAATTAAAGGGAGTCAAACAGGGGCTAAATCATGCTGTATGATCGGATAAAGGTTGATAGTCAGATATGGACAGGACAAAAAAGATGGCTTAGAATAGATTTAATGAGGTCGTTATTTACGTCAGGATCTGTTTTTGATGAAAAGCCTTTTGGAATGGTTTGCAGCATAAGATAAGCTCCGATTAAGGAGAAGACAAAATGATCAAGAAGTATAAAAGTTACGACATAGGGTTTAAACAGCAGCTAATGCAGGAGATAGAATCCGGAATAATCACATCTGCGGATGCAAGCCGTATGCATGGTATAGCGTCAAGCGTGATATCGAAATGGCTAAAGAAATACCGGGACGGCAGTCTTACCAAAGGACCTACAGGCAGAGAGAAGATGCTTGAGAAAGAGAACCGGGAATTGAAAGAGAAGCTGGGTGAGCTGTATATGCAGATCGAGGTTTTAAAAAAAATACAAAGTCTAAAGCCCCCACGTCAAATCGCAGCTACATCAATAATCACATCAAAGAATTTGGAACAGTATCAGAAGGGTGCAAAATGACCGGTCTATCCAAGAGCACGTATTATTATAAACCAAAAACAACAGATGAAGCAGACAGAACCGACAAGGAACTCAAGATGATGATAGAACGGATACAGGGTGAATTTCCTGGGTATGGATATAGGCGAATAAACAAGCAGTTAAGACGGGAAGGGATAACTCTCAATGGCAAGCGCATTCGGCGTGTACAGGGAGAATATGGATTATACCCTATAACATTGAAAAAATTCAGCGTCCATACAACAAACTCAAGGCACGGGTATAGGATCTATCCGAATCTCCTCAAGGACAAGGAAGTCAATCGGATAAATGAAGTGTGGGCAGCGGACATAACCTACATACATATCCAGAGAGGTTTTGTATACCTTGCAGCGATATTAGACTTGTATTCCCGCAAGGCAATAGGCTGGGCATTATCACGGCGGCTTGATAATCAGCTCTGTCTTGATGCATTGGAAGCAGCAATTCAAACACGCAAGCCTGCGAAAGGCTGTATCCATCATTCAGACAGGGGAGTGCAGTATGCAAGCAATGAGTATGTGAACAAGCTTATGGATGCAGGATTTGAGGTAAGCATGTCTGCAAAGGGCAACCCTTATGACAATGCGTATATGGAATCGTTTATGAAGACGCTGAAATATGAGGAGGTGTATTTATGGGACTATGAGATTTATGAAGATGTCATAGAAAGGCTTCCCTATTTTATAGAGGAAGTGTATAACAAGAAGCGGCTGCATTCAGCACTTGGGAATGTACCACCTGAGGAGTTTGAACAACTTGCAGCCATGGGCAAAAACAATGAAAATTCTGCTCTCTTTTTATGAGAAATTTAGTCCAAACACAGGGGCGCACTCCAACCCCCACCTACCCTCCCCCGTCAAGGGGGAGGAAATGAAAGATCCAACTTCTAAGATTAGAGATTGAGACCTAAGCAAATCAGACCTCATCCGCACCCTCTCCTGTCGGGTGGGTACCCGTTCCCTAAGAGGGGAAGGGATTAAGATACATCACAGGACAAAGAAGCCACCCGCGAAAGGCGGGGGGCTATATCAAATACTATGTTGGTGAATCTTGATTAACCTCAATCTCTTATGGTGTAAATGTAACGGTCTTGGAGTTTGTTAAACCGAACATGAAGTAAGTTGTGTAGGTCTGGCCTATTGCCGTTGAAAATGGTACACCGGAAAGCCCCGGCTCTACTAAAGGATAGTCAAAAATTATTGGTGAAGTCAGAGGTAGAGCATCAGTAGATTGTCCAACAGCAGCTATGCGTAACATGTTGTTAGAGTCCGTTTGTGTGAGTATGACAAATGGAAGCGTTGCAGTTGCTATAAGCGGTGACGATGTTGTTGTAATCTCGAGTGTTGCTGTTGAGATACCAGCACCAATTCCGTTTGCAAGCGTTGTCGTTGCCGTATCACCTCCACCAATCCATGTTACAGGGCTGAATGTATTGGCTGCGCCGGTAAATGTTCCGAGTACTGCCATATTGCCATTTCCATCAGTATACGGAGATACGGCAGAGGCTAAAGTTGTGTCCGTAATATTCGAACACACGGCATCGATACAATGAAGGACACCATAGAATACACCGTTTGAAATCGTACCATCTGCATTTGCTGTGCCCCTCAGACTAAAGTTCTGAAGGGGCAGCGTCATACCTGCGACAGACAATACCGCACTGCCGGAAGACATAAACTCGCTCCCTTCATAATATGCTGTAAGAGTCAGGGCAAATGCCGCGGGATTGATGTCTGTTGGAGATGAACTGCTGAATGCCTGTCCGCCGAAGAGTATCATGCTGCCGTCTGCACCTGCTGCGTTTGGATTTGAAGCAGCGGTAGTCGTCAGTACGCTGACAGCAAGTTCAGGGAATGCACCTGCGGTTATCGAAGCAAGCCCCTGAGGCTGAATACTGTTGTTTACCGTAAGGGTATAACTATGCCCTGCTGTAACAGGAAACGTTCCCGAAGGAGTGACCGTCGTGAATGCATTGTATGCGGTTGCTGCATATATAGTACCGTTTCGATTTGTTAAAAAATTCGTCGTTACGCTGAATGTGGTTGCCGGAGGAAGAAAGCCTTCGGGCGCGATATCGGCATAACCGGCAAAGGTACCGGAACTGAAACCGTTGACCTCGGTAAAAAGAAAAGACGGAGATATACTTATTTTTATCGAGTTCGGATCCACAATACCGGCTGAGGCTGGAATAACCTCATAAAACACCGAATTTGGATTTACTGCATCCAGCGTACCTGATAACGGTGTGAGTGTTACGGTTACCGCTATGGGCGGGGCTGTTGTTATTGTGGATGTGTTACTACTGCCGCAACCATAAACCATTGACAGAACTAGCAGAATTACACTCGAAAACCCCAAAAGCCTGATTATATTTTTTTTCATTTCTATCTTCTCTCTCTTCATTTTTTCACTATCTACCACATAATGGATCTAAAGTAATTGAAGAACCACACCCTAAACAGCGAGAATTCTTCGTTGGTATGGAGCATGTTAATCGCATCATTCGCATTGACCCTCCCGCGATAGGCAAGGTTAGATTGCGGCGAACACCCATTCATCAATGTATGATCATCCCGAACCTGTTCCACCGAATATGGTATGTCTTGGTGTTCCATGAGAAATAAATAATCTCGGCCTCTCCGAGAATCAAGTCCCGTTTAACAAACCCCCAGAACCTCGAGTCGTTGGAAAAATCCCTGTTATCACCCATCATAAAGTATTCACCTTTGGGAACGACAATCGGTCCGAAATTGTCCCTCGGTGACTCAGAAGCCGGCAATATCTCCGGATCCCCATGATATGCATACGGTTCCTTGAGTGCCTTGCCGTTTATGAAAACCTGCTTATTGATAATCTGTACCTTGTCCCCGGGCAGTCCGATGACCCGTTTGATAAAATCTATACTCTCATCCTTCGGGTATTCGAACACGACGACATCCCGTCTTTTCGGAGATCGGAACGGCAGTACGACATCATTCGTAAACGGAATGTGCGTACCGTAAATAAATTTGGTTACCAGAATATGGTCCCCGACCAATAAGGTAGGTTCCATGGATCCTGATGGGATTTTAAATGCCTGGATAATAAACGCCCGGATTATAAGGGCAAGTATAATCGCGGTTGTAAATGCCTCGACATACTCCCTAATAACACTTTTTTTCTTTTTTTCTTTTACCATATCATCTCCTCTTATGAGCAAAATCCGAAATACTAATATCTAAATCCTAAACAAATTTAATATCATAATATTCAAAGTTGTTTAGGATTTTGTGTTTCGAGCTTAGAATTCGTTTTTATTAATATTGCTCCAAAGATTTTCTTGAGTTCATAAGCTTCTTGCACAAGATCTTGCTGTTCTTTTTCTGCTTCTTTATTATAACAGTTGATAAGTTTTAACCAATAACGACTTTCTTTTGCCTCTTTACGAGAAATCTTTATCCTCATAATAAAATCTTTTTTGCTCAGGGACTCATTTGCTTCAATATAGTTTGCTCCAACTGAACCAGCAGATCTTATTAATTGTTTTGCAATCTCAATATTTGGCAATGTCTTTTGTAATTTGTTTACAAATTCAATAACTCGTTTTGTAAAATCAAATGTTCTCTCCTCTAAATTATATTGTTTTTTATTTTGAATGTCAGTCATTTTATTTTATTTAGAATTTAGGACTTAGAATTTAGAATTTTTCCACTGCTCACTCCGACTTCAATACGGACAGGAAGGCCTCCTGCGGGATATTGATGACACCGACCTGCTTCATCCGCTTCTTGCCTTCTTTCTGTTTCTCAAGCAGTTTCCTCTTTCTGGTGATGTCACCTCCGTAACACTTTGCCAGAACATCCTTTCTCATCGCTTTGACGCTTTCCTTGGCAATGACCCTGGAACCGATTGCGGCCTGTATATTCACCTCAAAAAGCTGCCGGGGAATGACCTTCCTCAGCTTTTCGGTAAGCGCCCTCCCCCGATAATAAGAGTTGTCCTTATGGACAATCAGAGACAGTGCATCCACCGGGTCTCCGTTGATGAGTATATTCAGCTTTATAAGATCCGATGTCTTATAATCAAGGAATTCGTACTCCATAGAGGCATAACCCCGGGAGATCGATTTCAACTTATCGTAAAAATCGCTGATCATTTCCGACAGCGGCAGTTCATAAACGATCATGACCTTGTTCTGGGTGAGATATTTCATCTCCCGCTGGATGCCCCTTTTGTCCTCGCAAACCTTCAATACCGCGCCGACGAATTCCGACGGTATATGGATCGTCACGACCACATAGGGCTCCTCTATCTTTTGAACAGACCTGTCCTCCGGAAAGTTTGCCGGGTTATCTACGGAAACCATTTCTCCGTCCTGCAGATAAATATGATATGCAACCGTCGGTGCAGTTGAAATAAGTTCGAGCTCGTATTCCCTTTCAAGCCTTTCCTGAATAATTTCTTTGTGCAGCAACCCGAGGAATCCGCATCTGAACCCGAAACCGAGCGCTGTCGATGTTTCAGGCTCGTACGTGAATGAGGAATCGTTGAGGATAAGCTTTTCGATGGCAGCCTTGAGCGGCTCGTATTGATTGTTCTCGACCGGGTACAGACCCGCAAAGACCAGCGGCTTAATATGCTTGAATCCGGGGAGCGGTGTTGTCGCGGGATTATTCTCGAGTGTTATGGTATCACCAATCATTGTTTCGTGTAGGTCTTTTATTCCTGCTATAATAACGCCGACCTCCCCTGCCGACAGCCCTGTTACCTCTCTCACCAGCGGTGCGACTATCCCAAGGTTCGTCACCTCATAGCTGCGTCCCGTTGAAAGCATTTTAATTCTGTCACCAATCCGGACAGACCCGTCAAACAGACGCACCACCATGATAACCCCCTGGTAGCTGTCGTACCAGCTATCGAACAGCAAAGCGCTCAGAGGTTTTGCCGGGTCGCCCTTTGGATGCGGTACCCTTGTCACAACAGCCTCGAGTATCTCGTCTATGCCTATGCCCTCTTTGGCACTTGCAAGTATAGCACCTGAAGCATCAATGCCGATGATATCTTCTATTTCCTTTCTCACCCTTTCCGGTTCAGCACCGGGGAGATCGATCTTGTTGATTACCGGTATAAGCTCGAGGTTGTTGTCTATGGCAAGGTATGCGTTTGCAAGGGTCTGCGCTTCCACACCCTGTGTTGCATCGACGACCAGCAGCGCACCTTCGCATGCAGCAAGGCTCCGCGAGACCTCATAAGAAAAGTCAACGTGCCCCGGTGTATCGATAAGATTAAAGATAAAGTCCTCACCGGACTTTGCATGATAATCAATCCTCACCGGCGAGGCTTTTATGGTAATGCCCCGTTCCCGTTCCAGGTCCATCTGATCGAGGAACTGGTCTTTTTTCTCCCGAATCGTCAACACGCCCGTTCGCTCGAGGATCCTGTCCGCGAGTGTTGACTTCCCATGATCGATATGGGCAATTATAGAAAAATTTCTTATGTGCTTTGTGTCCATCAATACTCTACCTTCATTAAAAACAATCCCCGCGCCGGTGCACGGGAATGCGTCCATTTCCTCAGTGCCGGCTCAAGATAAAGTTTTATGTCTTCTGGTTTCATTTTCCTTTTTCCTGCCTCAAGCAATGCTGCGACGATATACCGTACCATGTGCATGAGGAAGCTATTTGCTTTAACAGTTATATACAAAAAGTCATCCTTTTTCTTTATCTCAAGCTTCATGATGTTCCTGGTCCTTTTTCCTTTGTTGCCGAACGCAAATCCGGTAAAATCATGCTCTCCGATCAAGTACCCGGCAGCCTGCTGCATGGCCTGAATATCCAGTTTCGGAGGTACATGAAAGCTGTATAGCCTTTTCAGTGCTGTCCTGAATTTGTGATTATTGATTACATACAGGTATTCTCTGGCTTTTGCATCGTTTCTTGCATTGAATTCCAAAGGCACTTCTTCCGCACATTTTACGGCAATGTCATAGGGCAAATATGCATTGATGGCTAACGGAAACCTTTCGATCGTAAAATCCGATACGGTATAAAAATTCGCCACCTGCCCCTGCGCATGCACCCCGGAATCCGTCCGCCCCGCTCCGGTGAGCTTTATGTCTTCATGTGTTATCCTGCCAATCGCTTCTCTCAGTATCCCCTGTATGGTCAAGAGGGTATTCTGTGCTTCAGGCCTTTTGCCCTTCCGCTCTGAATGATGAGCGGATTGTTGATCCTGCCAGCCCTTGTAGTTTGTGCCGTCGTACTCGACGATAAGTTTTATGTTGCGCATCATTTTAAGAAATTGAAAATTAAAAACTCAAGATTCAAAATAAAATTAAGATGGGGAATCAAAGAATCAAGATTAAAGATTAAAAACTCATGATTCAAAATTCGAAGCCGAAAGCTCCGATGATGTACTGGGTGGAAAAATCAAATCCCGTACTGCTGCTTTTATGAAAATCGTTTACCATGTCCTGACCGATCCTTATGTCAATATACACATGATCGATACCGTATTCCGTACGCAGGTTGCCGACATGCCTCATATCGATTGGATCGAGCAAAATATGAATACCGCCTATCCAGTTATATCCATATTTATATCCGCTGACTATTTTGCCGCCTCCGGACGCTATTTGATAAAAACCCGTTGCAACTCCACCGGCTCCGATATAGGGATAAATAACCTGATCGTCCCGCAAGCGTAACTGGAGAACAGCATCCAGCCGTGCAGGGTAAACCATAAGGGTATACTGCTGTCCGACACCGGGCTGCGCATAGAGAGTGTGTTTGCCATAGACAAACCCAAGAGTGCCGTCAAGACCGATAAAATGATAAAACAACACGCCTGCATTGAGCTGATACATCGGCACATAGTTGTTCTTATAAAATGACTGAAGCACGGGGTCTTTTGTAAAATGAACTGCACCCGCTCCAAGCGTAAGCTCATAATGAACATTGTCTGATGCCCGGGCAGACACATTTATAAAACCTAAAAATAATAATATCAAAACAACTCTCTTCAGCATACTTATTCTCTCCTTATAAAGAGCAACCTGCCATTCTACTATTTTTTTCTGTCATTCCCACGGAAGTGGGAATCCAGTCTTTTGCTAAATCTTCCCATTCTGGATTAAATCCTTCTATTAATTCTATCTTCCATTTTCTATTCCATTTCTTTAATTGTTTCTCTCTTAATAATGCACTATTTATATCATTTGTTTGCTCAAAATATACTAATGAATGAACACTAAATCGTTTTGTAAAACCATCTACAATGTTTTCTTTATGTTCATATATACGCCTTATCAAATTGTTTGTAACACCAACGTATAAAGTTCCGTTCCTTCTGCTTGCTAATATATAAATATAATAGGGGTTTGTCATAAATACTCTTATGGATTCCCGTTTTCACGGGAATGACAGAACAGAAGTTTTCCTTTTTGTTTCACACCTTCTATTGCTATGACGAATATTATCATAAACAAGAAAAGTATAATAAACTTTTGTATTGTCGTTCCGTAGAGCACCACCATACTCCCCAAGACGAACGGTTTCAGCAATATCCGTACCATGGCCCTCAATGCGTCATGCCCTGCTATGAAGTGGGCTATTGGAGGACTGAGCCTGTAATACGTTCTCACAAACCATCTGCCGGCGTCGCTCTTCAGCAGGACCTTGTTGCGGAACTGCCGCAACACCCACACATCGAAATCGTCATATGATCCATACGCTGCCGTTGCAATGAAACAATTACCCTTCTGTCCCGCAATTTCGGACGGGCCCGGTATGTAGACGGGCGTAACCGTAGCAATATTACTCAATGGGCTTGTATTGCCGGCTAAATCATAGGTGACAACGCCTAAATAATACAGAGTTCCGTTGGTAAGTCCGCTCAGCGTGTAGGATGTAGTATTGCCTGCATCATCAACGGTTGCGGGAAGGCTATTGATAGCAAATAGACCTGTAGAATAATAAAGAGAGTATCCGCCGAGGTACAGAGAGGGACTTGCCGTCCAGCTCACAAGGGCTTTACCATCACCCGGTGTTGCAGAGAGATTGGAAGCAGGCTGCGGTGCAGTGGTCAAGAGTATAATGTTCGTGGATGTATAGGCGACAATACTCCCCTGCGTGGTCGTTACATAGATGTATATCGTGTATGGCCCGTTTGCACCTCCGGCAAGATTGATAAGGTCGGACGCATAGATCGGTGTCGTCATCTGCTGGCCCGCGGTCACAGAGCCGCTGTCTCCGGGTATCGGCGTGCCTGTACCCATGGTGCCGTTCCCTCCTATCTCCACCTCATACGTGCCCGACATGGTCGATGACCATGTAATTGTAGAGACATTGTTGTTAGTATTATTGATAGCAGAAGGACTTGCCGATATAATCGTTACTACACTTGAAAGCTGATAAACCATGTTTGCCGAATAATCCGTAATATAGGCATTGGAATTGGAAGGTATATAAGCCTGTTCAAGGTTCGAGCCCAGGGATAAGCTGTTGATTACAGAGTTGTTGGATACCTGAATATAGGTAATACCGCCTGCCGGTGAATTCATGACCATCAGGGTCGCATTGTCAGGCGTAAGCGCGAGGCCGTTCGGATGACCGCCCGAAGGCAATGCGATAGTAGCCACAACACTCTTTGAAGAAGTATTTATAACATCCAGGGTATTGCCATTCCCATTGGCAACATACAGGGTCGTTGAATTCGGCACCAATAAAAGTGCGTCCGGTTGATTTAATCCCGTGGTAATCGTTGCCGTTACACCATAGGTGTTTGTTCCATTAAAATTAGACTGAAATACATTGACCGTATTCGATGTGCTGTTGGCTACATAAACCTGGGTTGCGCTTGCGTTTGCAGCGATGCTGATAGGTCCTCCTCCCCATGAGTTCACGGTTGTCGGCGAAGAAGAGCCAACGGGAAAATATGACCACGAATTACTGCCATAATTTGTTACAAACACGATGTTATTTACTATCGCAATGCCGATAGGCCCGCTGCCGACCGAAACCGAAGATGTGGTAAAATTGGACGAAGCGTTCAGACTTACGGCATAAACAGTGGTGTTCGCCCCATTGTTTCCATAACCGGTAACATAGGCGAGTGTTCCGTCGGGTGTTACAGCAACCATGGATGGGTTTGTACCGGCAAAAACACTTGTGGAAAGAAGCGTGTTGGTTGAAAGGTTGATAATATCCACTCTTCCTGTTTGGCTTTCTGCCACAACGGCATACGTTCCGTTGCCCGCAATTCCGTAAGGGCCGCTGCCAACCGGTATGGATGCAACCTTTGTGTTGGGAAACGCGTATGCAGCGGATGCGGCAACGAATAAAGAGCTGATAATAATAAGAAAACTAAAAAGGACCTGTATTATGAGCAGAGGTTTATAATTTTGAACCCTTGCTTTTTGAAGAGGGCGAGGCAGCGCCCCGCCCCTGAATGTAACTGATTTTTTATCGGACAGGGCACGCCCTGCCCCTCCTGCATGCAAACGTTTTTCATTCACAACAGCTTGTCCTTTATCATCTGCTCTGCTATTTGAATGGCATTGAGAGCAGCGCCTTTCTTAAGCTGATCGCCGACAACCCAGAAATTGAGGCCGTTCTCGACAGAATCGTCTTCGCGAATCCTGCCGACAAAGCAATCGTCCTGACCCGCTATGAACAACGGCATCGGATACTTTTTGTGCGCCGGGTCATCTTCGACCTGTACCCCGGGGAATGCGTTTATCAGCTCTATGGCCTTTTGCCGGGTAATCTTCTTTTCCGTCTGGATATTGACGGCAACAGAATGAGCCCTGAAAACAGGCACCCTGACGGTCGTCGGAGAAACCTTTATCGTCTGATCGTTCAATATCTTTCTTGATTCATTGATAAGCTTCATCTCTTCTTTTGTATATCCGTTTTCAAGAAAAACATCAATATGCGGCAACACATTGAATGCAATCTGATAAGGAAACACCTCTACCTTGAGCGGTTCTCCCTTTGCCCATGCCCTTACCTGGGCCTCGAGCTCCGCCATTGCCTTTGCACCAGCACCGGAAACCGCCTGATAGCTTGTGGCTACCATGCGTTTTATTTTGCCGTACTTGTGCAGGGGAGCTGCACCCATGAGTGTAACGATAGTCGTACAATTCGGATTGGCGATAATACCTGTTTTCTTGTACTGCTTTATTGCATCGGGATTTATCTCCGGTACCACGAGCGGAATATCCGGCTCCATCCTGAATGCAGAGCTGTTGTCTATAACGACAGCCCCTGCTTCGACGGCGTATTTTGCGAACTCCTTGCTCCTGGAAGCACCAGCAGAAAAAAGGGCTACCTCAACACCTGTGAAGGACTTGGGTCCCAATTCTTCCACTGATATATTTTCTCCCTTGAATGTAAGGGTCTTTCCTTTTGACTTGCTTGAAGCAAGCAATTTCAATTCCCTGACCGGAAACTTACGTTCCTCGAGTAACTGCAGCATCACATTGCCGACTGCACCGGTCGCACCTGCAATGGCAACTGAATAACTTTTACTTCCCATTTCCTTAACTCCTTTAATTTAATTGTAATCTATTGTTACTACTTTAACCTGTCTGCTTTTATAAAAGTTGGAATGCTCTATCTCATTTCTGTTATTCCCGTGTAAACGGGAATCCAGGCCTTTATATGTTATTTAATTTACTTCTTTCAAAAAAACAACATCTGGATTCCCACTTTCGCGGGAATGACACAGTGAAATATTGAATTCCTTTATTCTATCCTTTTCACTATCTCCTCGCCCATTTCCTGTGTCGAGACCAGCCTGCCAGTCCCATCGTCTATGTCCTTTGTACGGAAGCCGGCGTCGAGCACTTTTTGTATCGCATTTTCTATCATATCAGAAAACTCCATTCTGTTAAATGAATACCTGAACATCATTGCAACGGACGCAATCGTTGCAATGGGGTTGGCAATACCCTTGCCTGCAATGTCAGGTGCAGATCCGTGTATCGGTTCATAGAGACCCTTCTTGTCGCCGACACTTGCCGAGGGAAGCATGCCCAGCGAGCCCGTGAGCATGGATGCCTCGTCGCTGAGAATGTCGCCGAACATATTGTCCGTGAGTATGACGTCGAATTGCGCCGGGTTCCGAATGATCTGCATAGCGCAATTGTCGACATACAGGTGATCGAGTCTGACCTCTGGATATGCGACTGCGACCTCTTTAACGATTTGCCTCCAGAACATGGATGTTTCGAGTATATTCGCCTTATCGACGCTTGTTACATGGTTCTTCCTGAGCATCGCCGCCTCAAAAGCCCTTTTCGCAATCCTTTCAATCTCTTTGCGGGAATATACAAGCGTGTTATAACCTTTCTTGTTCTCCTTTATGCCTCTTGGTTTGCCGAAATATATGCCGCCGGTTAGCTCCCGTACGACCAGTATATCAACATTTTCTATGACCTCGGGTTTCAAGGTTGACGCCTTGAGCAAGGCTATATAAGGTTTTGCAGGCCTGAGGTTTGCGTACGTCTTAAGTCCCTCTCTGAGTGCAAGCAAAGCCTTTTCAGGCCTGATAGAAGATTCAACGACATCCCACTTTGGGCCTCCGACTGCACCCAGCAGTACAGCATCCGCCTTTTTTGCTTCCTTGAGATATTCTTCTTTGAGCGGCACTCCATAGATATCTATGCTTGCACCGCCGATAGGAAATTCCTGCATTTCGAGCTTAATCTTTCCTTTTTCCGCTACCCTGGCAAGCACCTTTTTTGCCTGCTCTACAACCTCCGGTCCTATTCCGTCCCCGGGGAAAACAACAATTTTCTTTTTCATATACTTCATTCTCCACTGTATTTATTTTACTCGGCAGATTCTTCGCTTCCTTCAGAATGACGGAACATTCGTTGTCATTCTGAGAAGAGGCGCACCGGTGCCACGGCGACGAATCTCTTTTTATTTAGTGTCCCTTCTTCTCCATATAATTCATCAACCCGCCTGCTCTCAGCAACTCCTGCATAAACTCCGGAATAGGCGCAGCATTATAAACTTTATTAGTTAAAAGCTCTTTTATGAGCCCCGTGTCAAGATTAACCTCAAGGGGTGTACCTGTTTTTATACTGTCGATATCCTCATTCACCTCAAGCAGCGGCAGCCCTATATTGAACGCATTCCTGTAGAATATCCTTGCAAAGCTTCTTGCTATGACAAGGGATATCCCGGTTGCCATGATAGCAATAGGTGCGTGCTCTCTCGACGAACCGCTGCCGAAGTTCGAACCGCCGACGATGATATCCCCCTTGGTCACCTTTTTGTAAAAATCGGCCTCAACACCCTCCATAGCGTGCTTTGCCAGTTCGTCATGATCAAAAGTATTCAGATACCGCGCAGGTATAATGACGTCCGTGTCTATATCATTGCCGAACACATGTGCATTGCCCCGTATTATCATTCTATGCCTCCTAATCTTATTATACTGTTCATACGGTCATTGCGAGTAGTCCCGCCGGAGGCGGGACGACGAAGCAATCTCCCCTACTCTTGAGGGATTGCTTCACCTTTGTTTCGCAACGACGATTGAACACTATGCATTGTTATCTATTATCCTTTTATCCCCAGTTCCTCGGGTGATCCTATCCTGCCGAGCACCGCCGAAGCAGCTACTACCGCCGGGTTCGCAAGATAAACCTCGCTCTTCAGATCCCCCATCCTGCCCTTGAAGTTCCTGTTCGTCGTTGCAACAGCTCTCTCACCCGGAGCAAGGACGCCCATATGCCCGCCGAGACACGGACCGCAGGTCGGTATGCTGAAGACGGCGCCCGCATCGACAAAGGTCTCGATAAGCCCTTCCTTCAATGCCTGCCGGTATATCTGGGGGGTTGCCGGTATCACGATCATCCTGAGGTTGGAATTCACCTTTCTGCCCTTTACGATGGATGCCGCTATCCTCAAATCCTCTATCCATCCGTTCGTGCATGAACCGACAAACGCCTGATCGATGTCTATCCTGCCGACCTCGTCGATGTTTTTTGTATTCTCGGGCAAGTGAGGAAATGCCACCTGCGGTTTCAGGTTCGAGAGATCGTATTCATAGACATGCTCATATCTCGCATCTGCGTCTGATGTGAAAACCGTGTAAGCCCTTTTGACCCTCTGGTTTACATAATTCACCGTTGTCGTATCCGGTACGACAATGCCGTTTTTTCCTCCTGCCTCGATTACCATATTGCACATCGTAAACCGTTCGCTCATGTTCATGGCATCGATAACATCGCCGGTGAACTCCATTGCCTTGTACAACGCACCGTCGACACCTATTTCTCCTATCGTGAAAAGGATAACATCCTTGCCGTACACCCAGCTCTTGAGTTTACCTTTTTTACTGCTGTGATAAACGAATTTGATGCTCGGCGGAACTTTAAACCATGCCTTACCGCTTATCATGGCTGCCGCAAGGTCCGTACTGCCCACGCCCGTTGAAAAGGCACCGACAGCGCCGTACGTACAGGTGTGACTGTCCGCTCCGATGATAAGATCTCCCGGTGCAACAAGCCCTGTTTCCGGCAGCAATGCATGCTCGATTCCCATATTTCCCAATTCGAAGTAGTTTTCAATGCCTTTTTCTTTCGCAAAATCCCTGAGAATCTTGCATTGGACTGCTGATTTTATGTCCTTGTTCGGCGCAAAATGATCCGGCACAAGCACCACCCTGCTCTTATCAAAAACCTCTTTACCGCCGTGCCTCTTGAATTCATCGATGGCAATAGGTGCCGTCACATCGTTACCGAGTGCCAGATCGACGCCTGCCATAATGAGCTGCCCGGGTTCAACATGCTGTACTCCTGCATGTTGTGCCAAAATCTTTTCCGTTATCGTCATTCCCATATTCAATTCCTTTCTGTTGTTATTTTCTACCACTTTTCCGCTTGTCAGGCGGAAAAGTGGCCGTCTTTAAAACCCTTTTATCTTATTCACCTTTTTCTGTTCAAGCTTATTCAAAGCGTTTATGTACGCCTTGGCGCTCGCAACAATGATGTCCGTATCGGAACCGGTTCCGCTCACAGTATGACTGTCTTCTTCTATCCTGACCGATACCTCGCCCTGTGCATCCGTCCCGCCGGTTATTGCATTGACCTGATACCGCATAAGCCTGCTTTTGGTTTTTGTTATCGAGGTAATGGTCTTATAAACGGCATCAACCGGCCCGTCACCGCTGCCGCTCTCGGTCACAACGTTTGCGTCCATAGTTATCTTTACCGTTGCCGAAGGAAGCATATCCGTTCCCGAAGCGATATTCACGGACTCCAGTTTATACTTCTCCTCCCAGTGCAGGACCCTGTCCGCTACAATGGCCTCGATGTCCTCATCATAAACCTCTTTCTTCTTATCCGCGATCTGCTTAAAGACGACGAAGGCGTTATCGATCTGCTCATCGGTTAATTCGTACCCGAGCGATTTTACCCTTTCCCTGAAGGCATGCCTGCCGGAATGCTTTCCGAGGACAAGCATGTTCGAGGGCAAGCCAATGGATTGCGGTGTCATTATCTCATACGTCAGCTTTTCTTTTAATACACCGTCCTGATGGATACCTGCCTCGTGTGCAAACGCATTGCCACCGACAACGGCCTTATTGGGCTGTACGGATATACCGGTAATCTGGCTGAGCAGCCTGCTGGACGGATAGATCTGTTCCGTAACGACATCGCTGTAACACTGAAAGAAGTTTTTTCTTGTTTTCAGTGCCATGACTATCTCTTCCAGGGCGGCATTCCCCGCCCTCTCGCCAATGCCGTTTATGGTACATTCTATCTGCCTCGCTCCCTCTTTCAGCGCTGCGAGCGAATTGGCGACCCCGAGACCGAGGTCATTGTGGCAGTGTACGCTGATAATAACGGAGTCCGGAGCTTTTATGTTTGTCCTTACATACCTGATAAGCTCCGCGAATTCGTCAGGGGTCGTATATCCGACGGTATCGGGAATATTTATGGTCGTTGCACCGGCATCGATTGCCGTCTGAAAGACCTCCACCAGATAGTCTTTGTCACTGCGCGTCGCATCCTCTGCCGAGAATTCCACGTCATCGACAAATCCTTTCGCACGCGCTACGGACTCCGCAGTCATCTGAAGTACCTCTTCCCTGGTCTTCTTCAGTTTTGCCTTCAGGTGTATATCGGAGGTTGCTACAAAAACGTGGATTCTGGGCTTGTCTGCCGGTTTCAATGCCTCGTATGCCCTTTCGACGTCCTCCCTGTTTGTCCGCGCAAGCCCTGCAATGGTTATACCTTTTACCATGGAGGCCACCTCTTTCACCGCCTCGAAATCACCCACAGATGCTATGGGAAATCCGGCCTCGATGATATCCACATTCAACCGCTTTAACTGCTGTGCAACCTTTAATTTTTCCTGCATGTTCATGCTCGAGCCTGGGGATTGCTCTCCGTCTCTTAATGTTGTATCGAATATCAATATTTTATTATTCATTGTATCCTCCTTTTTTTTCATTTCGTCCTCCTCATAAGAAACCCGTTTATCTTGCTGTTTTTTTGTTCCTTATACAGGAGGGATCCGCTTGGCTGGACCGGGTTTTCGATAAAATTAAAAATGTACTATTTTAAATAGTTAATTTCTTTTCTCCCCTTTTGGGGAGTAGGAGGGCGATCAGACCGGATGCCGTGTAAATAATGAATATAGCGAATAACATCTTGACCGGCTCAAGCACGATCAACGACATCATTACGATTGCAAGCATCAAAAATGAAACAGGCTTTTCCTTTATCATGTCTGCATTTTTAAAACTTTTATATTTTACCGTACTTATCATAAGCAATCCTGAAATGAGTACAAGCAGCAGGATCGTAAAATGCTGAGAGAGTATAAAATCGATCGGTTTGTTCAATATGAGATCGATGGGATGCTTTATCATGGAAGAAAACAATACCTTTTTATCTTCGTCAAGACCTGTTGAGGGCGTAACGTAAAGTAAAATGGTCGTCGTCACCAGACCTGCCGCAGCAGGTGAAGGCAGGCCGTTAAAAACGCTCTTTTCAACGGTATCGATTTGGACATTAAATCTCGCCAGTCTTATCGCGGCGCAGGCGACATAGATGAATGCAATTACCCATCCAACCCTGCCGAACGAGCTCAGTGCAATGGAATACGCGAGAAATGCCGGAGCCACGCCAAAACCCACAAGGTCCGAGAGTGAGTCATACTCAACGCCAAAAGCGCTTGTGGTATGCGTCAGTCGTGCCACCTTCCCGTCGATGCCGTCAAAAAAGATGGAAAATATTATGGCGATAGCGCCATAAAAATAGTTGCCGTTAAACGTCGCTATGATTGAATAAAAACCGGAAAACAGACTCGCAGAGGTAAACAGGTTGGGAAGCAGGAAAATGCCCCTGCCCACACCCCTTACCTGCCTCTTTTCCGTCCGGGGCTCTTTCTCGTGAGTCTTGTTTATGTCTATAATATTTTTTCCATTCATACATTATACGGCGATTATTGTTTCGCCTGCCGTTACCTTATCACCTATTCTTACCTTAATATCCCTATCAGGTTCAACATAAACGTCAAGTCTTGAACCTAATTTAATCATACCATATCTTTGACCGGTTGTCATCTTTGAGCCTTTGTCCACGTTACACACTATCCTCCGTGCAACGGACCCTGCAATCTGTACGACTACAAGCTTTCTTCCCTTGTCATCCTGCAGGAATAAAGCTGTCTGCTCATTGAACTCCGATGCCTTGTCAACGGATGCAATATGGAACATACCGGGATGGTACTGTTTATCAATAACAACGCCGTTCACCGGGGACCTGTTCACATGCACATTCAACACGGACATAAATATACTGACGCAAACAGCTTCCTTCCCCATAAATTGTTCATACTTGCCGTTCTTCACAATCTTGATGACGGTACCATCAGCAGGGGATACAATATGATCACCCGCCGGCGAATGCCTCTCGGGATTTCTGAAAAACCACATAACAAATACCAACAATACTATCGAAGGTATATATAAAATATATCCGTGCTTTATCAAAAGCCCTGCAACTGCGAGAAGAAGAAAAAATCCTATGAATACCCAGCCGTCTTTTACGATAAAATTATTGTCCATGACACAAACTATATACATTATACTGAAAAAATTGCAAAGAATAATGGAATAATTTCTCATCGGATTCCCGGTGTTACGGGATAGAACATTCTTGACAAGCCTTTTCGTTTTCATGTTAAGGTTGTCCAAAAGGAGCAGAGAATGGACAGACCACATTCACGCAATTATTTCAAAAAGGCTAAAGCTCTCATGCCCGGCGGAGTTAACAGTCCTGTAAGGGCATTTAAAGCAGTCGGAGACGATCCCATTGTTGTTACGCGCGCAAAAGGCAACAGGCTTTATGATGCCGACGGTAACAGCTATATCGACTACTGCATGTCGTGGGGGCCGATGATCCTCGGCCATGGCAACATAAAGGTACTCAACGCGCTCAGAAAGGCCATTCGGGGCGGGACAAGCTTCGGTACGCTCTGTCCGAACGAGATAAAACTCGCAGAACTTATTTTAGACACGTACCCTTCGATAGAGCTTGTGCGCATGGTGAGTTCAGGCACAGAGGCTACCATGAGTGCGGTACGGGCGGCACGGGCATTTACGAAAAGGGATAAGATCGTCAAATTTGAAGGGGGATACCATGGTCATTCTGACCAGTTTCTTATCAAGGCGGGCTCGGGCTTGACGACACTGGGAACACCATCCAGTCCCGGCGTGCCGGAAGCTTTTGCCGCAACGACATTGACACTTCCCTATAACGCAATACCGGCCGCTCAAAAACTTATTACGGGAAAGTATAAAGAGATCGCTGCCATTATCGTGGAACCGGTGGCAGGCAATATCGGAGTCGTACTGCCGGAAAACGGGTTCCTCGAAGCACTGAGAGAGCTGACCGGGAAACACGGCATAGTCCTCATCTTTGATGAGGTGATAACCGGCTTCAGGATTTCTCTTTCAGGAGCACAGGGTTTCATGGACATCAAACCCGATATGACGACTCTCGGCAAAATCATCGGTGGAGGCTTACCGGTCGGAGCGTACGGTGGAAGGAAGGATATTATGCAGCTCATTTCACCGGAGGGTCCGGTTTATCAGGCCGGAACGCTCTCCGGCAATCCAATTGCAATGGCAGCAGGCATAGCCACCATAAAAGAAATAGAATCGAAGCCATTGTTCTATAAAGATCTGGAGAAGAAAACTGACCATCTTGTTTATGGGTTAAAAGATGCGGCGCGGCTTGCGGGACTGGGAATAACCATAAATTCCATTGCATCTATGTTTACCCCCTTCTTTACGGACAAACCGGTGAGGGACCTCGAATCTGCAATGACATCCGATACAAAGAAATACGCGCGGTTCTTTCATTTCATGTTTGAAAAGGGCGTTTATCTGCCGCCATCACAGTTCGAGGCACATTTTGTCTCGATGGCTCACACGGCCCATGACATAGACAGAACGATAAAATATGCATACGAGGCTTTCAAGAAACTGTAAGGATCACAGGGCGTAAGCAATCTTTGCTTTACTTCGATTCTTTTTTCAGGGATTTTATATACGCATCCCTTTTTAACAGGGAAGCATGGTCCATGAGCGTAATACCGTTGAGATGATCCATCTCGTGCTGTATGACCGTCGCAAGCAGGTCTGTGGCTTCGAGAACAAGGTCTTTTCCGTTCCGGTCATAACCTTTTATGACAATCCTCGCAGCCCTTTTTACTTTTAACCGGAAATTAGGAACGCTCAGACACCCTTCTTCGATCGAAGACTCACCCTCGGATTCGACAATGACAGGATTTATAACGGCAATAACCTTCCTTTTATCTTCCCCGACTGGAACGTCCGCTACGAACAATGCATTTTCTTTCCCTACCTGCGTAGCGGCAAGGCCTACGCCGGATGCATAATGCAAGGTCTCATACATATTGTCTATAAATTCCTGCAGTCCGCCGTTTATGTTCTTTATTTCTTTCGCCTTGTGTTTCAGTATCCTTTCGGGATACGTGTATATCCTGTAGATTGCCATTACCCAACCCTGTCGAGCAGTTCCAATTGTTTCTTTGATTCCCGGTGGTCGGGATTGTGCACGAGCGCCTTTTGAAAATACCCCCGCGCGGTCTTATAATCCTGTTTGTTTTTGTACAGAACGCCGAGGTAGAAATAATTACGCGCTTCATCCGGATTCAGTTCCACGGCCCTTGAGAATGCCTGTTCCGCAGCCTCGATATTCACCGGATGGTCGTTAAAACTCATCGTCTCCAGGATAGCCAGTCCCGTATAGTATTCCGAAATATTTTGATCGTTTTTTATGGCTGTACTGAACATTTTATAAGCTTCGGAATACTTTTTCTCATTTACGTAAGCCCTTCCCCTTTCAAAGCTTTCCCTTGCAAGCACAGGATCGGTCTCTGTAAACAACATACTCTTGTCTTCTTCGTTCATCTCTTTCAGGTACTTCTCCCTCGTTGAATCTTTGTAAAGGATGGTAAATGCTTCGAGTATCTGGTTGTACATCTGCAAAGCGAGCGGTTTTATTTCTTTAAACTGCGGTTCTACAAATTTATCCGGATGATAACTTTTTGACAACAGTGTAAACGACGAAAGGATCTGTTCTTTTGTAGCATTCATGTCGAGCCCGAGTTTCTCAAAAAGATTCGAGGTCTGGAATTTGTCGAGTTTTTCTTCTATCTCGGATTTCAGGGATCCAGTCGCCGCTGTTTCTTTCTTTTCAGCGCCGGGATATACAAAACCAAGCAGGTTCAATACACCGATTATCTGTATTGCTTTCAACTCTCCCATGCCTGCTGCGTCGATAATATCACCGAGGGTTTTGCTTCCGTCGATAAGACTGTAGAACTTTTCACCGTCCGTATTTTTTATCATACCTAAATCTTCTGTCAAAGCCGGGTTTTTCTGCAGAATAACATTGGAATGCCCGATGATATCTTTTAATTTATCGGGGCTGAATTTCCTTTTTACACCTTCGATGATAAGATCCCATAAACTCAGATCGAGGGTTATGACCTCGTTGCTGAAGTGTACATCCTCTATCAAACTATACTCGGCATCGTCCAGTTCAAATATCGAGTAGATAATCTCCGAAACCTGCTTGAGCACCAGATCGAACAGTTGCTCCGCTGTTATGATGTCCATATCGACAAGTACCGTGCCGAGTCTTTTACCGCTTTTCATGACTTCTTTCAGTGCATCATCGAGCTGTTCTTCCGTTATGAGGTTGAGCCTCAATACCATTGCGCCCATTCTGTCTTCGGGCAGATTGGACGCGGCAAAAATGGGCTTACCCTTCGACAGGTATATGATCTTAACCTCAGAACCGTTTGTCAGCCTGAGTATACCTGTAGTTTTATTGGTATGGAAACCCATAAGAAGTTTCAGAAACGGAGAATCTTTTAATCTACCTTTATTCAGCATTTGTTGTTTATTTAAGCACAGTTAATCGATCTATTCAACAGTAATTCTTCTGACCTTCCTAACGGTCTTTTGTCTTTTCTTGCCGGCCAATATTTCTTTTAAGCTCCAGAGTATCTGCAGCCTCGGATCTGACGGATCTTCTTTCCCCAATTTTTTCAGCTCTTCGTCTACCAACGTATTAATCATATAGACTATCTCACCGGCATCTGCCGGTATTTCACCAATACGCAAAGGGTCTACGATCTTCTTTATGACTACGTTCAAAATCAACTGCATCATGGCAAGGAGCGAGGATAATGCCGTTATAGCAGGCACATCATCATAACCTTCGATCACTTGTTTTAAGAACTCGATTACATCGTTCAGTGCGAGTATGTCTTCCCTGTTGGCAGTCAGGAAATGTTGTTTTGCGGATTTCAATGATTGGAGTGCGTCCGGATTGAAGTGTCCTTTTTTATTTGTTTTTTTCATAGAAATATAATCTTCAACCAATCGCCTTCTATCGTTGCTTCTTTTATCTGCCGTGTTTGCAGCGCTCTCGGCAGCATCAGATTACGCTGAAAATTTTGTATTTTAATGACAAGTTCGTCTCCGCTCGTAAGGAGCCCGATGTCCTCTTTTTTGACCCCGGGCATTTTTATCATCAGTAAAAAATGATCTCCTTTCTTACTGATCTTGATCGGCGCGTCTTTATTAAAACATTGTGCCGGGTCGTCATCTTTGAACAAATCCCTCGAGAATTTCAACAGTGAAGCTATTCCAACCATTTCCCTGTCATAGAGAATTGATTTGAAAATAGGGGTTCCGTGAAATACCCGTGTTATATGCTTGATATGCTTTTCCTGTATTCCAATCCAATTGGACAGGTAAGAATTGTTAATCTCCTGAGGATAGACCTTGTTTACCACAAGGGCATCAACGGTAAATCCGAACATATTCAGGTAGGTATAGGCACGCTGGGATTCATTGATAACCATCTTCTCCGGGTTTATGACCAGCCGTATCGTCGTGCTATTGTTATCCAGCAGCAGTTCTTTGATTTTAACCATTTTGACGTAGAGTTTCTCGATAGAACCGTAAACTTCGTCCTTTGGAAAAGGGATCTTCGTCAGCCTTTCTGCGGCAGGTCTGACAATCTTTGCTATTTTTCTGCCTATGTTGAAAAACTTGTCCATGTACCATTGAAATATCTCTGGAAAGCTCAACAGTCTTATGGTACTGGCTGTCGGTGCACAGTCGATAATTACGGTATCGTACTTACCTTCCTGCTGAAACTCGAGGAGTTTGAGAAGGCTGAATAATTCCTCCATACCGGGCAGCGTTGCAAGCTCATCCGACATCAACTCATCAAGTCCCTGACTCTGAAGAAGGGCTTTCACGTAAGATTCTATTTTGCCCCAGTTGGCAGCTATCTCTTTGTAAATATCTATTTCCTGGCCATACAGGTTTTCCTTTAATTTTTGAGGGGTATTGCCTATCTGGATGGCGAATGCATCGGAAAGACTGTGGGCAGGGTCCGTGCTCAAAACAATCGTCTTATGCCCGAGTTCAGAGGCAAGCACGGCAGTAGCGGCAGAAACTGTCGTTTTGCCAACCCCCCCTTTCCCTGTATAAAGTATTACCCGCATATATTCTTTTTAAGTTCTTTTTAGAGAAGGGTCAATCATATTCTTACAAATATCAGCGACCGTTCTTATAATACAGTACCATTTCCTGAATCAATGCTTCTATAGTATACGATGCAGGCTGGATCCTGACCTCAAGCCCCATTTCATGAACGGTCTTCGCTGTTATAGGACCTATGCAGGCTATATCGGCATGTTCAAGCATGGTAAATGCATTCTCGCCGAACATATCGAAGAAGTTGGTTACGGTCGATGAACTGGTAAAAACCGCGATATCCACGCCATCCTTGAGATAGGGAAGCATGTCCTGCCTTACTTCTGCCCTTATTGTTTTATAAACAGGGACAACGTTCACTTCAGCTCCCATCCTTTTCAATTCATCCACAAGGACCATCCGCGCCGTTTGAGCCCTTGGAATAAGGATTTTTTTCCCGCTTATCTCTCCGTTGAGCAGAGCAATAAGCCCTTCTGCCCTGAATTCATCCGGCATCTGGTTTACCCTTATTTTCAAATCCTCGATTGCCTGTGCAGTCTTGGGACCAATGGCAACTATCTTTGCATTCCCGATCGACCGAACATCCCTTCCGGATGTCCAGAGTCTGTCGAGGAATCTTCTTACCGCATTTGCACTGGTAAATATTATTATATCATAACTGTCAAGCTTATGCAGGACACTATCAAGGGGCGAATAATCATCGGGAGCAGTAATCTGAATACTCGGCTGCTCGATAACAAATGCACCGATCCATTCGAGAGATTGTCTCAGGGTTGAGCTGTCCTTCTCCATCCTGGTAATCAGTACTTTCTTGCCGAACAGGGGCAGTTTCTCAAACCAGCTAAGTTTATCATGCAGCGTAACAACCTTACCGATAATGATAAGCGCCGGTGTCATGAAAGGTTTATGACGTTCCTCCAGTATATCTGTTAATGTGCAGACATAGGTTGACTGCATGGGCATCGTGCCCCATCGTATGACACCCACAAGATCCTGCGGGTCCCTCCCCTTACTGACAAGCTTCTTTGCTATTTGTTTTATCTGTGCAACACCCATCAATATGACAATGGTGTCGATTTTTGCTATGGCATCCCAGTTGTGTTCATCGATCCCGGCTGCCGTATGTTTATGACCGGTTATTATCACGACGGAAGACGACAGATCGCGGTGAGTAAGAGGAATACCGGCATAAAGAGGAACGGCATTTATCGATGATACTCCAGGAATAATTTCGAAGTCGATACTTTCCTCGGCAAGTGCAACAGCCTCTTCTCCTCCCCTTCCGAACAGAAACGGGTCTCCGCCTTTCAGCCTTAATACATTGGAACCGGTCCTTGCTTTATCTATAAGTATCGTGTTGATCTCATCCTGGGATTTGATATGCTCTCCTGCCATTTTCCCCGCGTAAATAAGTTCGGCCGATGGATTTGCATACCGGAGGACCTCCTGATTTATAAGGTGATCGTACACTATCACATCGGCAGTTTTAATGTGATTGATAACCTTCAGGGTGAGGAGTTCCGGATCTCCAGGCCCTGCACCTGCTATGTACACTTTCCCCCTCTTCATACCTGCTGCCCCGCGAATCTCGATGCCCCGGATTTCAGCAGCTCTTCTGCAAGCCGGACACCGGTGTCGTATGCCTGCTCCCTGGTTCCGGTCGTCTTGCTTTGATAAAATTCAGTACCCTTCATATCCGCAATAAATCCTTCGATTCCAATAGAATCGTTTATTACGTCGGCGTGCGCTCCGGCGGGTATCTGGCAACTGGCTCCCAGACGGGTTACGAACCCCCGTTCTGCCAACGCTCGGTAAAATGTCCGGGTGTCATTCAACCTATCGAGAAAAGGCCTCAGAGCGATAGTATCTTTGTGTGCCTCTATCGCTATGATCCCCTGTCCGGCAGCGGGTATTATACTTAATTTTTCCATAAATTCCGGCTTTATCCCGAGCCTGTTCATCCCCGCATACGCGATGACAATGGCATCGAACTGCCCCGACATCATTTTCCGTATCCTTGTATCTATGTTGCCTCTGAGCATAGCAAACTTCAATCCGGCATTTATCCTCTTCAACTGTACTATTCTCCTGAGGCTCGTTGTTCCAATAACGGCATCGGGTTTTAAACCGGCCAGCGTTGTCCTCTTGTTGAAAATAATTGCGTCCCACGGCTCTTCCGCAGGCGGGGTCGCCGCTATAAAGAGCCCTTCGGGTATCTCTGCCGGCATGTCCTTCATACTATGAACGGCAATGTCGATTTCTTTTGACAGAAGTGCCTTTTCTATCTCTTTAACGAATAATCCTTTACCGCCGATATCGGTCAGCGATACATCCTGTATGGTATCTCCCGACGTCTTTATGATAACCAGTTCTACGGCATTCCCGGCATCAATCTTTTCAAGGAGGGTCTTTATGTAATGAGCCTGCCATAACGCAAGCTTGCTGCCCCTTGTACCAATCCGTATCTTCATATCTTGAATATCTTCTTCAACAACGTTATGTCCTTCAAAACTTCACCTCGCGTATGAACATTCTTTATCTCTGTTATAGGTTCATGCAGTATCTTGTTTATAATGCCCCTGGACATGGCATCAAGGATTTCCCTGTCCTTTTTTGTCGGGTTTTCGAACTTCGAGACCGCTTCCTTCAATTCCTGCTGCCGTATCGCCTCGAATTTGTCCTTCAGCGAAACAATGGTCGGCACCAGGGACAACTCACCAAGCCAGTTCAGAAACCTGTTAACCTCTTCCTCGATGAACCTTCCTGCCTCGCTGGCTGCTTTTTCTCTTTCACGCATATTCTGGCTTGTAACACCCTTGAGATCGTCAATGTCGAAGAGGAAGATACCTTCAAACGAAGATATCGAAGGCTCTATGTTCCTCGGTACGGATATGTCTATGAAAAAAAGCGGTTTGTGCTGCCGTGCCTTCACAATCTTCGCCATCCTGTCATTCGTTATAAGATAATGATCGGCGGATGTCGAACATATAACGATATCGACCTCCATCAGCTGATCGTACAATTCGTCGAATTCAACCGCGCTGCCTTTTAACCGTACGGCAAGCTCCGACGCATGTACGAAGGTCCTGCTCAACACGATCAGTCTTGTAGCACCCGCGTCCTTGAGGTACTTTGCAGCATCCTCTGCCATCTCCCCTGCACCCATCAGCAGGACATTCTTGCCTCCCAGTCTCCCGAAGATCTTCTTTGCAAGCTCCACAGCTACGGAGCTCACGGAAACGGTGTACAACCCGATCGTGGTAAACGTTCTCACTTTTTTTGCTACACTGAATGCCCGGTGCATGAGCCTGTTCAAAATCGGACCGGTTGCGGAGTTATAGGATGCAATCTTATAAGCATCTTTTGCCTGCCCGAGTATCTGGGCCTCTCCGATAACCATCGAATCAAGACTGCTTGCAACCCTGAATACGTGGGTTACGGCATCCCTGTCTTCATGTATGTAGAGATAAGAAGAGAGTGATTTCTTGTCGATATCACCGAACCTGCTCATAATGGCCGTGATGCCATCTACGGCTTTGCCTGCATCTTCACAAACAGCGTAAAATTCTATACGGTTGCAGGTAGACAACACGATGGCCTCGGTTATCTCTGAAAGCAACAGCATCTCCTTCAGGATGGGAGGAATTTGATCCTCGGTAAAGCTGAGCTTTTCTCTCAACTCTACCGGTGCTGTTTTATGATTTAAACCAACGGCAAGCAGTTTCATAACTTAGAAATTGTGATACCCTTTGAATATAAAGTTAACCCCGATAAACCCGAACACGACCAGGAGAAAACAAACAATGGAGACCCACGCAAATTTCTTTCCCCTCCACCCGAGGCTTATGCGGCCATGCAGTAGAAAAATATATGCAAACCATATAATGAGCGACCATGTTTCTTTGGGATCCCAGTTCCAGTAGCTTCCGTATATTCTGTCAGCCCATAAGGCACCCGTTATTATACCGAGGGTAAGGAACGGTAAACCTATCGTCAATGTCTTGTACGCCAGATCATCGAGTATAAAAAGGGAGGGGAGCCATTTGGTTGTCCAGATAATGCGCTTGTGTTTTAACCAAGTCTCCTGCAAAATATACATAATTGAAGCAACGAACGATAAGGCAAAAAGGCCGTATGAGGTTATGGATAGCATGACATGGATAGGAAATATATCCGTATTGAAGATGGGGCTTAATTCTTTCGTGCTGCCTTTCAACACTATGAATACAATGATGAGGATGATGATAAACGGGGTAGAAAAACCAATAATCGAAGTTGTCCCTTTGAATATCACCGACACAAGTATGGCTCCGAAAGCAAGAGCCCATGCAAACATAAGGAGGGCGTACTTCAACGAGAAAACAGGGAATACATCCGACCGCCGGTAAAAAAGCAAGAGTATCCCCGTCTGTAAAATAACCGCGAGTATCATACTGACCAGGGCTGCTACTTCCAGTTTTTTATTCCGGTAAAACGCATACCCGATGCTCATTGCCCCGGCAATGATATATAATAGAATTGTTCCTAATATCATTTTATTTTATTAACCTGAAAACTTTATACATTATTCACGAACATTCACACCGTACATATCATGAAGAAAATCGGGATATTATATCTCCGGTAAACGATAAAATAAAATCATCCAAATATCGCCGTAACGACTTTGCATCATTCTCTTTTATATAGTATACCAGCCTTTTCTTCGAAAGCTTATCGAGCGCACGCTCGATGTTGAGCTCAATCCCGCTTTTCTTTATTTTCAATAACCTGCTTCTGACCTTTATAATAAGGTGAATGAGCTCCATATATTCCGTATTCAGCAATTTATCAATCCTTTTCTTTAAGAGTACCGTTGCATACGGGGCAAATCCATCCGTCGAAACCGTTATCGTAATTTTGCCTTTCTTTATCATGGCCGGCATTATAAAATCACAATAAGAGGGTGAATCGACGACATTGGTGAGAATACATCCCGCCCTTGTATCCTGGAATATTTTCTTGTTTACAGATCCATCGTCCGTCGCCGCATAGACAAGATACATGCCGGTAAGATCCGAAGACCTGTACTGCCTTTTTACAAGCTTTATCTTATGCTGCCGGCTGAGCTTCGCAATGGGCTCTATGACAGAGGGGGAAACGACTTTTACGATTGCGCCCGATCTTATCAACTGCAAAATCTTTCTGTATGCTACATTTCCGCCGCCTGCAACCAGACAAGCTCTTTTATTTATATTTAAAGAAACGTGATAATACTTATTCAAAAGCCCGGTCCGCATTCCGGGATACAATATCCGTATCCGCTGACGGTGCTATCAAAAAAAACAACAACATTACTCCTCCTCTTTTCTTCATTCAGCATACGTGTCCTTTTTTTTCCTTCTTAATATACATCTTTTTCCTTCATAGTAAACCCTGTCAGGAAAGGTCATGGTTGATGCTATTTTATTATATCCCGGTATATTTCTTTAGTCCTATCGGACATGCCCATGTTAAGTATCCGGGACAAAATTGCCTCGCAGCGCTTATAGACAGCCACAGCTTCGGCATAGCGTCCCAGGGATTTATACAGTATCATAAGGCGCTGATACAAAAGTTCTGCAGAGTTATCTATTTCCAATCCTCTTTTATAAACGAGAATTGCCTGCTCCGGATACCCCGTGCCTTCATAATAACTGCCGAGTATTTCGAGAAAATGCGTAAATCTGTCATGTAGCTTATTCCTGTAATTTATGGCCCATGACGACAGGGATTCCTGCGTAAAAAAATCTCCTTTGTACAGGGCAACGATACGCCCTTCCATATCTTTGATCTGATTATGGAATTGATAATCATCCGCGTTGAGGCCCGCGGCCTGCGGATATTTGCCATGGTCCAACCGGTTCGGGATCATGTTCTTTTTCTCCTGAATGGGGGCGGGGTTATCTTCCCGGTATTTTGCCGGTACGTTGTTTTTTTCCAGCAGAACTTCAGTGCTTTTAACAAAATATTCGAATGCCGCAACATCCACCCAGCATTTTTGTGGATTTAACATCACCCTCCCTGCCTGAGTAATGACGGCGTCGTTAGAACCAAGCAGCTTTCGGAGCCTGTGTATGTTCGTGTCCAGTGTCTGGTGTGCATCTTCAGACGAAGCTTCACGCCACAAAACACTGCTGATTTGATCTACCTCAGCACCTTTTTCATGATGCACAACGAGGAATTGTAAAAGCTCCATCGGTTTGTACTGCGCTTTTCTTGATAATTCAATGTGAACACCGTCATGATAAATTTTGAAACCGCCCAGTGTAAATATCTTGATAGACCATGACCAGTTCTCATAGTGGAATGGGGATTCATCGGGTATCAACTCGAGCCTTTTAATGAGCGTTTGGACATAGGGGACTTCGATTCCCTGTTCCAATGCCTTCATACACATGCGTGTCTTTACCGGTCTTGTTTCCAGGAACGTATTGATTATGCCGTACTTTCTTCCGAGGGACATGGTCTTCTTTAAAAGCTTCAATCCGTTTTTCTCATCATGAAAGACATTGTCGTCAAGAAGCCATGAGGCTTTTAAAAGAGAGGCAATGTATTCGACCATATAACTTTTCGTTTTTTTGCCGAGAAAAAATGAACGTCTGAGATATCGATCAGCTCTTGTATAGTCACCCTGCATATAATACAACTCCGCCAGTGCAATGCGGTGCAGGGCCTCAGGAAACGGTGATCCCATTTCCAACACCATCGTTAAAGATTTCTCGATCATTTCGATAGCACGGTGTGTATTACCGTTTAGTTTTTCGAGCCATCCAAGCATGGAGGTGTATTGTATGACATCGAGTAAACTGGATTGGCTGATCGCTTCGCCCATCTTGCTCAGGAATGCGTCTATTTTCCGTGTATCCCCGGTTCCAAACAAGAGATAAACCGCTTGTGCGATGATAAGCGGATCAAAAAAATGCACCCCGTACTGGTTGGCGATAGCGAGCGCCTCGTTGACGCTGCGAAGACATTCTTCCTTTAAAGAAAGATGCCGTGCATGCACAGCCATAAAGAGCTTATAAAGAAGTTTGATTTTTATAGGTAAGAATTCAGGTTTTGCTATTGTTTTCATTAAATTGATAAGCATGTTGAATTTAACAATGTTGCCGGTCCATGAATAGTAATTTGATATATAAGAAAGATAATAGATTCGCATACCGGGATCCTTGATAAATTTCAGAAGCGACAGTGCATGTTCTGCCCACGGTTTAATCTGAGGATGCATAGGTTTCTGAAACGTAAGGACCTGGACCATCAAGCTCAATACCCGGGCTTCAATTTCCTTTGAAGGAAATTTCCGGTGGTTGGCGATTATTTTTTCCATTACGGAAATCCATTTTTCCGTATTCCGGTAGTTACCGAACTCATAAAAAAATGTCTCTACAATGCCGCACCATGCCAGGTATATCCCGATGGAAAGAGCATTTCGATTGGGGTGAATACCGTCTGGATTACGCCCGTTACCGGGGAACTTCTTGAATGCTTTTTCAAAATATGCCCTGCCCTCCATAGGATTAAACAAAGCACTCGCCTCGCCGAGCCAGTATAATAGCCATGGATCCCGGCCGGACATATCTGCAGGCAGTTCTCTTATCCATGTTGCAAGAAGGATGTTTCTGCCCTGTGATAATAATGTCTGCGCATTGGCTGTGATGCTCAGCTCGATATTCTCCCAGTCTCCCGCCTTTTGAAACAGCACGACGGCATCTTCGATCCTGCCATTTTCTTTGAGGATCATTGCTGCCCGCTGATAAATTTGATTAAGCTCTGTTTCACGGAAGTGAACCTTTATACGATTGTAAAGGAATTCTCTGAACAGGTCATGGTACCTGTAGGTGTTGTCGTGATGTTTCAAGGTGAAGTAATGAGAATTTACAAGATAGGAGAGTATTCTTTCGGATGACGGATTATCGGTCATCTTGAAAGCCATCCCGGTTGTCATCGACGGGAAAAGAGATGTCCGGAGAAGATAATCCTGTATGTTCGGATCTAACCGGTCAAATATCTCGGCAGAAAAATAATCGATTATAGCCTGATAGTTTTTGAATCTGCCGTGTGAAGCAGCATCCAGCCGGGCATTGTCCTGTTCGAGCATAAGGATGATCCCTGCTGCCCACCCGTCGGTCAAATCGTGCAGCTTTTTGGCCGTCTCCCGGGAATAATTCTCACCGGAGCGCAGCCGGATCAGATCGCCGGTTTCTTCAGGTGTAAACCTGATCATCTCGCTCCTGACGATCTCCATCATGCTGTTTGCCCTGAGGCGTGAGAATGTATCGGGAGGCTCTGCACGGCTGATCACTATGACATTCCCGTATTCGGGCACTCTCATCAATGCCTCCTGCATGATGGTATGAAACAGCGGATTTTCATTGATCTCATGATAGTTGTCGAATACAAGGACAAAACCTTCCGGAAGCATGCTGTAAAGAATTTCGAAATATCTGCGAGAATAGATCTCTATATTTAAAAAATACTCGGGAGTTAACAAAGGCAGCCGTGCGCTTTTGGCAGGACCGCTTCCCTTTACCATGTCCGGAAGTCCCTTACCGTTTTTGACGGGATAAATATGCCTGAGGTAATAAAAAAAGGTAGCAAGGTCCGTATCAGAACTATCGATATGATACCATGCGTGAGGAAGTTTATGCGCCGATAAATAGCTTGCAACGAGGGTTGTTTTCCCCGAGCCAGGCTGTCCCGTGATCCACACGGTCTTTTTTTTCCTTGCATGGTCAAGCGTCTGAAACAGTCGCTTTCTGAATACAACATGATCAACTACAGGGCTTTGCAGTTTTGCAAGGGAATCTATCTGCAACATTATCACTCTCCTCCGTTACCATCGGCAACGCAGTATAATAATGCGATACACTATAAAAAGTCAATGCGACTCAAAGCAAATGTATGGAAAGCTGATCTATGGGCAAACGTGGCAGTAACGGTTAATGTATCAGGGTCGGATACAGGCGTCTTGCCGCCAGGAGAAAAACAATAAAAACGGACACCATGACAACGATGTCAAAACCAAAGCTGTGAACGCTATGTCCGCCTTGAATCATGAGGCTTCGAAGGGCATCGACAAGGTACGTCAATGGATTAAATCTCGCAAACCAGCGCAGCCATGGAGGCATGAGTTCCAGGGGATAGATTGCATTGCTCGCAAAGAAAAGCGGCATTGTCAGAATCTGCCCTATACCCATAAAACGCTCACGCGTTTTCACGATGCAGGCAATAACCAATGAAAAGGTGGAAAAAATCGCAGATCCCAGCATAACACTCACCAAAACACCGCCGATTGCCCATGGTTCCCATCGGAGCGAAATGCCCATGACAAGCGCCAGAACATAAATAATCACCACCTGGACCAATCCCCTGAATCCCGATGAAACTGCTTTCCCCAATACGAGTGAGGTGCGGTGTGCAGGACTTACCATAAGCTTGTGGATAATGCCGAGATCCCTTTCCCAGATAACGGCAATCCCGTAAAATATCGCGCTGAACAATACGCTCTGGGCAAGAATCCCGGGGGTCAGGAAGGCAAGATAACTCACATGGCCGGTCGGTATTCCCCGGACCCGGCTGAATACCTGTCCGAATATCACGAGCCACAACACAGGCTGGACCGCACGGGTAAAGAGTTCGGTAGGATCGCGAAGAAGCTTCTTTACTTCGACCTCAGAAATGGCCAGGCTTTCTCTGAAAAACTCAACAAGGAAAAACGAACTACGCGAGACGGTTTGCTGTTCTGCGGGTTTTTCTGACATCACGGTAATTCCCTCCTTCCTCTATAATGCCTCCGCTGTAATGGACAAATACATCGTCCAGATTGACATCCGTTCCTACGGAAGTTTTTAGATCGGCGGGGCTCCCGGAGATTGTTATTTTGCCCCGGTGCATGAGGGCTATCTCATCGCAAAGCCTGTCAGCCTCTTCCATATCATGCGTGGTTATCAGTATGGTCATTCCATACTCTTCTTTCAATGCCGTAAGCCGTTCCCAGACAACCCGGCGGGCAACAGGATCCAACCCTATGGTAGGTTCATCCAGAAACAACACAGCCGGCATGTGGAGCATTGCCTGGGCAAGTTCGAGTCTCCGGATCATTCCGCCTGAATAGGTCTTTACAAGCTTATTCGAGGATTCGCGGAGGTTCATAAAATTCAGTGCTTCCTCGACCCTCGTTTTTCGATCAGACCGTTTCATGCCATAAAGCTTCGCCGAAAGCATGAGGTTTTCGTTAGCAGTGAGCCCGCCATCTGCGGAAAGCATCTGGGGTACATATCCGATTCTTTTTCTCACTTCTTTGGAGGAAGAACGCACATCGAAACCTGCAATCTTTGCAGATCCAGACGTAGGCACAAGAAGGGTTGTCAGCATTTTTATCGTGGTGGTTTTCCCGGCTCCGTTCGGACCGATTAAGCCGAAGATCCTTCCCGGGGTAATATGAAGATTAATCGAATCTACCGCAGTAAAGTCTCCAAACTTCCGGCTGAGTTCATGTGTTTCGATTGCCGATGAATAACCCGAGGGCGCCTTTTTCTCTCCTGGCTTTGACATCCCGGCATCATCCGTACTCATACCTTATTTCCTTTGCAAGGAGCAGCAGCGCGCTCGGTATTTATGGAAAATAGTTTTTCAAGTTCGGCCAACCCCTGTAAAAGGGCATTGCGGTTTTTCGAATCCATGGCCAACACTTTTTGACTGAGTCTGTTCTCCGTAGCCGTTTTTATCTTACGAAAAAGCGCTGCACCTTTTTTGGTCAGTCTGAGCGGTGTCTGCCTGCGGTCCGCGGACGTATGGCTTCTCTCTATCAGACCTCGCTTTACCAGACTGTTCACACTCCTGGACATGGATGGCTGGCTCACACCATGATGCTGTGCAATCTCATTGACGAGTGTTTTTCCCCGTATGATACTGCCGAGTATCCTGAAATGAGGGACACTCAAATCCCCGGGGATACAGAAGCGCATTTCTGCCCGTACACGTGCCATGGATAGCGGTATTATTTCCAAAAGTCTTTTTGCTGTTTTATGTCCGTTTTGCATAGATAACGATGGTAATATATAACAGTGTTATGTATTTGTCAAGAAACATCCACCGGGCCGTCTGCCGGCCAGATCGCCTGGTAGATCGCCTGGCAGATCGTTTGATTACCGGGAATCCGTGATAATCTTTGTAAACATTTTCTGCGGCACGATCTCAAAGTATCTGTTGATGACCGCAGCAAATTTATTTTTAAAGTCCGTCAGTTCTTCTGCTGGCCTGTCCAAAACGACAAATCTGTTGCTTAACTCTTCCGGTACGGTCTTTTCGGTCCCGCATAAGCCGTATAAGCGCACTCCCCTAACTGCACAGAGTTCGGCTATTGCCCGTGAGCCTGTTTTACAGACAAATCCGTCACCATATAAGGCATCCCCGCCGATAAGTACCGAATCGATATGTGCGGTTGCAAGCATGCTCATGCCCGCTGCGTCGGTCGCGTATGTTACCGGTATCGATGAATTTACGAGTTGTCCCATCATATCCCTGCCTTCATTCATGGGTCTCGATTCAAGGACTACGACGCTGAACTTCCGTCCGCGTCCGTAAGCGTATTTTAGACTCTCAAGTACGGTAGAGCTTGCAGAATAGGTCATAACCACTTTATTTCCTTTCAGCAAGTCAAATACTTTACCCGCGATAAGACTTCTATGTGTTTGTATCGATGTTTCGAATCTATCGAGATAGAGGACAATATCGCTGCGCTGCACCCTGCCGTTCATTTTCCCGATACCGTACGCAAGATTGAGTATGATACCCATGGAAGGCTGGGCAGAGATGAGTTGTCCTGCGATATGCTTCAACAAACGTACAGATACTCTCGTATCCTTGCGTCTGATAATGCTCCGAATGCATTTGATAGCATGTAAGGCTATTTGGACGGACCCTGAGGTGTTATCGTCTTTGAGCGGCTTTAATATTTTCTCTATGTCATGAACCGTACTCACATCCGCACCCCTGTGAGAAAAATCAGGGGTTCAATGAATTGAACCCCTGAAGTCCCTGCCAAACAAAATCTATTTTGTTTCTTACAAAGAGTAACTTTCTTTTTCAATGATATGCTGGGCTATCTTATCCTTTATACCGGATACGTTCAAAGGATAGGTAAGCGCAAGTCCGGAGAGTGCCTTCTCGTATCCTGCAAATTCAGCCGCATTGTCCTCCGCCACATCGCCGAGCACCTGCCGCGCGGTAAGTGTGGTTCTGTTCAGAGTCTCATAAACAAGTGCGCGTGTAAGGAGTACCGGTATCTCAACTGCCGGCTCACCTTTCATATTTTTTAACTTGAGTGTTCTCGTCACCACGGAATCCATGGCATAAACATCTATGATCATATTCGCGAGCTGTTCGAATATGTACTCACCTCTCCCGAATTGAAACGCTCTGTCCATCAGAGCAGCCATATATTTCTGTACTGCTACACCGGTGGTATAAACAGTCAGCTTCTTGGCTATATCCGTTGCCAGTTTTTCGACTCCGAGGAAACCGGGTTCCGGTTTCTTGTTGACCTTGCCGGATTCCGCTTCAGCGCTGATTTCACTGAACTTGCCCATAAAATCAAGCTCACCCTTCATGGACTTCTTTGCAATGGCCCCCGGTATGAGCAAGCGGTTAACTTCATTCGTTCCTTCGAAAATCCTGTTGATTCTCGCGTCCCGGTAAGCACGTGCTACCTTATATTCCTCTATGTATCCGTATCCTCCAAGACTCTGTACACCTTCGTCGACAACAAAACCGAGTATCTCCGAGCCGTACACTTTCATGATGGACGCCTCTATATCATAATCCTCGAATATCTTTGCAGCCTTCTTACTGTAGTCCGGAGCATTATGGTCGAGTGCATGCACAGCGTTGTCAATCATACCCGATGTTCTGTATGACATACTTTCGGAGGCATATACCTTAATCATCATGTCCGCAAGTTTCCTTCTGATCATGCCGAAGCTTGATATGGGTTGTCCGAACTGTATCCTCTGATTCGTGTATTGGGCTACTTGTTTTATCACTTCCTTTGAACCGCCTGTTGATGCGACTCCGAGCTTTAAACGGCCTATATCGAGTACACCCAAAGCGGACTGGTGTCCTTTGCCAATCTCTCCGAGTACGTTTTCTACAGGCACCTTCACATCGCTCAACACAACAGGTCTTGTAGAAGACCCCTTGATTCCCATTTTGCTTTCTTCCTTGCCTGTCGATAAACCTTCGAACTTCCTCTCAACGATAAAAGCCGTGAATTTCTCACCGTCGATCTTGGCATAGACGATAAAGACGTCCGCAAAACCAGCATTCGTTATAAATTGTTTTTCTCCGTTGAGAACATAATACTTGCCGTCCTTGCTTAAAACAGCCTTGGTCTTTGCACTGAGTGCGTCTGAACCATATCCTGTTTCCGTAAGAGCATAGGCAGCTATCATTTCCCCGCTCGCCAGTTTCGGAAGATATTTCTTTTTCTGCTCTTCATTCCCGAAATAGACAATCGGTAAGGTTCCAATCCCGTTGTGCGCGAGTATCGACCCGGCAAAAGCCCCTGATTTCGCTATCGCCTCGGATACCCTCAGGGCCGTAGACAGATTCATTCCAAGACCTCCGAATTCTTCGGGGATCTCGATCATGAGAAGTCCGAGTTCTCCGGCTTTTTTCATCAGTTTGGTATTTAATTCTATCTTTTTATCGTGTTCCTCCATTGCATCCTGAAGGGGAATCACTTCTTTTTCCATAAAATCATCTGCAGTATCTGCGAAACTTAATTGCTCTTCGGTGAATTCTTCAGGAACGAAGATGTCCTTTGCCGATGTAGGTTCAAGCAAAAAACCACCTCCGATGGGCTTTGTTACAGCTTCTTTACTCATTTTTCTTCTCCTTTGAATGAATATTCATTCAGTCTATACCATACCAAATTACATCAATGCAAGAAAAATATGCGGAACAGTACCATGCAGTGATACATTACGTCTCATCGACTTTTTCGCATTAACATTAACCTTGATTATAATCATTACAATGTACATATATTACGGTATGAGTAAACTATTATTTGCTACCATGCTTGGTTCATTGCTTGGTGTTGGATTGTCTTATTTGAATTTGGCTAAGACCTCCGATGGAAAGAACTATAAAGCAACTTCCAGAAATACGTTAAAAACCGCTACATTTGCCGGCGGTTGTTTTTGGTGTATGGTTTCCCCTTTTGAACATCTCGATGGAGTAGTAAAGGTTGTATCGGGATATACAGGAGGAAAGAGAAAGAACCCAACCTACGAGGAGGTTTCTACCGGCACAACGGGTCATTATGAGGCAATCCAGGTGACCTATGACCCGGCAAAGATCACTTACAAACAAATTCTCGATGTTTATTGGAGACAGATCGACCCTACGGACAGCGGAGGACAGTTTGTTGACAGGGGCTCACCGTATAAAACAGCAATCTTTTATCAAACAGATGAAGAGAGGCAGATCGCAGAAAAATCTAAAGAAGAAATTGCGGTGAAATGGCATTTTGACAAACCTATCGCTACAAAGATTATCGAGTTCACTCAATTCTACCCAGCAGAGGATTACCATCAAGATTATTATAAGAAAGACCCGCTACGTTATAAACTTTACAGAACTGGTTCCGGACGTGACGCATACATTGAAAAACAGTGGGAAGACAAAAAACCCTCAAGCAAGGAATTAAAAAACAAGCTTACTCCCCTTCAATACGAGGTCACACAGGAATGCGGTACTGAACGATCTTTTGACAACGCATACTGGAACAACCACAGGGAAGGTATCTATGTGGATATTGTATCCGGAGAACCATTGTTCAGTTCGAACGACAAGTTTGACTCCGGCACAGGCTGGCCAAGCTTCACAAAACCGATTGCACCCGATACTCTTGTTGAAAAAAAGGATACAAGCCACTTTATGGTAAGGACGGAGGTAAAAAGCAAAGCAGGATCACATCTTGGGCATGTATTTGAAGATGGGCCAAAACCAACAAGATTGCGTTATTGCATAAACTCTGCTTCTTTGAGATTCATTCCGAAAGAAGATCTTGATAAGGAAGGTTATGGCAGGTATAAGAAGCTGTTTGAAAAATAAGTAAGTTTTTGTAAAGTCCCTTTCAGTAATTTATATTCTTTTCTTATCCGATAATTTCTCATGGCAGTATACGCCTTCCCTCATCATTCTTGTTCCGCATTTCGGACATCGTTCCTCTTTACACGGCACACCGGCCCTATGCGGCGCTCTTTCGTTACATTTGGGACAAACACAAAATCCTGCTGCATCCATTCCGTTACGAGCGTCTCTGAATCCATGCATTACGATATTACCTCCCTGGATTCTTAATGCCCTGCCGTTTACCAATGCATCTGCTATTTTTTTGTGAGCGGATTCTATAATCCGTCCAAAGGTAGGTCTGGATATCTGCATTTTTTCTGCTGCCTGTTCCTGGTAAAGTCCTTGATAATCAGCAAGCCGTACGGCTTCAAGCTCATCTATCGTTACAATGACCTCTTCGAGCATATTCATGGGCATGCCCATGGGTTTGAAATACCGGGTACCGGGAATGAACCCTACCCTTCTGCGACATATCGGTCTTGGCATATAATCACCTCCCTATGCATAGTAAGCATATGCTCTTAACATTTCAACACTATTCTGGCGGGTCAGACGATTACATCCCTAAGAAACTTGGCACTGCTGTCCGGCACCGACGGGTTGATGTACATACCGGTACCAATTTCAAACCCCGCTGTTCTTGTAACCCTTGTGACAATGGATAAGTACCAGTGAAAATACTTAACAGCGCATTCCTGGGGTGAAAGAGAATGTATGGCATAATTAAAATCAGGATTTCCCAGACCACGATGCAATCTCTTCAACGTTTCTTTAAGGATGCTTGCGAGATCATGCAGTTCGGAATCCGTAATACTCCCGAAACATGCTCTGTGTCTTTTCGGAAATATCCATATATGGAAAGGTGATAGAGCCGAGTATGGTATGAAAGCGGCAAAAGAATCGTTTTGAGAAATAACCCTCACACCCTCATCGAGTTCTTCCCTGAGGATCAGACAATACAGGCATTCACCGAAATCATCGTAATACTTCAACGCATCTTCTATCCGGCTTTTCAGCCGGCCGGGTATGACCGGTGTCCCGACAATCTGTGAATGCGGGTGCTGGAGTGAAGTGCCGGCGCGCAAACCGTGGTTTTTAAATATGATCACATGTTCTATGTAAGGTATCTGATAATAATCAAGGAACCTTCTTTTGTAAGCCGTCAGAATGGCCTCGACATTTGAGATAGGAAGGTTCGCTATAGATGTATTGTGCAGCGGGGTATCTATGATGACTTCATGCAAGCCTGCGCCTGTCATAAATTTTTTTGCTCCTGTACTCTGCCGGACTATGCTCTCTTCGTGATTCACTGCAGCGAATTTGTTGGGAACAACCCTGACCAACCAGGTGCCGTCTTTTTTTATCCGGAATGATTCTGGGGGCGTTTGATCCTCATTCCCTGCACAGAGAGGACAGGTTGCTATATAATCAGGCAATTCTTCTTGTTTTTTTGTCGATTTGAAATCTTCCGGCCTTTTCGCGCGTTCCGGCGCTATAATAACCCAGTCCCCTGTTACAAAATTAAATCTTAATTCAGACATAGAGCGTCTGCATTTTTTGGGTTAACCTTTAAAAGGATTTTTGAAGACTATCGTCTGTTCCCTATCAGCACCAATAGACAGGATGTAAACCTTAACACCTGTATAAGATTCTATGTATTTTATGTAATTTTTCATTTCTTTGGGAAGTGATTGAGTGTCTTTTGCTCCAGTCAGTGTTTTCCAGCCTTCGATCTCTTCAAAATTCGGCTTGCATCGTTCAAACTCGGGCAGGTTTGATGGAACATAATCAATCTTTTTACCGTCAAGTGAATACGATGTTGCAAGCTTAATCTTACCTATACCATCCAATACATCCGCCTTTGTTATTGCAATGCCTGTCAATCCGTTGATCATGACCGAGTATTTTAAGGCAACAAGATCAAGCCATCCGCATCTTCTCGGTCTGCCTGTTACCGAACCAAATTCTGCTCCGACACTGCGTATCTTGTTTCCGGTTTCATCAAATAACTCAGTAGGAAAAGGACCTTCGCCTACTCTTGTTGTGTATGCCTTTGAAACACCTATAATCTCGTTTATCTTTGTGGGTGCGACACCGGAACCTGTGCAAATACCGCCTGCTGTTGTATTGGAGCTTGTAACAAATGGATACGTTCCATGATCAACATCAAGCATGGTTCCCTGAGCGCCTTCAAATAACAACTTTTTATTTTTATTGATTTCATTGTTGAGAAATAATGGACCTTCTACCACATATTTCTTTATTTTTTCGCCATATACGCTGTATTCGTCATAAATTTTATCAATATCGAAACCTTTATGGTTAAATACAGATTTCACATAATCGTTTACGTCAATCACTATATCCATAAGTTTTTGCTTGAACTGTTCCGGATTGATAAGGTCCCAAACGCGTATACCTCTCCTGCCGATCTTTGATTCATAAGCAGGGCCTATGCCTCTGCCTGTCGTACCTATCTTTTTGGCACCTCTTTTTTGTTCAAGCAGTACATCCATTTCTCTATGATACGGCATGATAACATGAGTCGTACCGCTTATCTTAAGGCTATCCACCGGATAGCCATGTTTTTCAAGGTTTGCCATTTCATCAAGCAGACCCTTGGGATCAATGACAACACCGGGCCCAATAAGGCAAATTTTATTCTTATGGAGCATGCCTGATGGAATAAGTTTAAAAATAAACTTCTCTCCGTTTACTACAAGTGTATGACCTGCATTACTTCCCCCTTGAAATCTGACCACGATATCTGCCGAATCGGTTAAGAGGTCTACAATCTTGCCTTTTCCCTCATCTCCCCATTGGGCTCCTATTATGGCAACATTATTCATTTTCGTTCTCCTTAGTTCGAACTATCATAAATTATTTCCCTGTTACGGTATTCTATTTAACAGGGCCGACAGATTAATGCCAAACCCGGTAGCAGGAACATCGTAACCATATTTTTTTAAAAACCCATCATACCTTCCGCCGTTTACAATTTCTTCTCCATATCCAGGTATAAATATTTGAAAAACAGCGCCGGTGTGATAATCCACACTGTGCATCTCGCGCAGATCAAGGATAAATTTGTTGTTTGCATCAAATTCTTCGACAATTCTCGTAATATGCCTTAACTCATTTATAAAGAAAACATATTTCCTGTCTTTAAAGGTGTTTCTTGCCTTTAATAAGACATCATCGGGATTACCATAGAGTTCAAACAACAATTTAAGTATTTTTCGTTGTTCTTTTGATAATCCTCTTACATCATCAATTGAAGAATAATCCTTTTGTATAAGGGAATCGATGATAGTGCGTGTGTTATCCTTGAGAGCAAGGTTTGCAAGCACGGTATTGATGAACCCGGCATGGCTTAAAGAAATCACAAAGTCGTGGATGCCCAATTTTTTTAGGATTTGCACTGCTATCTTGATTATTTCCGCATCGGCTTCTATCCCTGCTGAATTCATGAGCTCTATACCGGCCTGATAGATCTCTTTTTTACCTTTATCCTTATAGTGTTTCACGACGATGCCGCTGTACGACAACTTTAAAGCCTTCTTACTGCGTATCTTCGAACTTGCTATCCGAGCCAGTTGCGGGGTAAAATCAGCTCTGAGGACCATTGTTTTCCCCGTTTCTCTTTCTATCACTTTCACAAGCTCATCGTCATCAAAGCCGCTGTCTCCGTTATTGTAAACGGGAAGATACTCAAGCAATGGCGTTATTACATAGCTGTATCCCCACTGTTTGAATGTTTCTAAAACAATGTCCTCGATCTCTTTAATTTTATAGGAATCCGGAGGCAGGTAGTCTTTTACACCAAATGGGATCTCATGACGGTTCAACGCATGCTTGTTAATAAGCTGCCGCTCTGGCATCTAAAGGTTAACCTTCTCCGCAGAGATAATATTTTCGAGCTTTCTCAGTCCCTGCATCACTTCTTCTGAAGGTTCATCGTCAATATTTAACAATGCAATGGCTTCGCTTCCAACCGATTCTCTGCCAAGCTCCATCCTTGCTATATTTATACTATGCGTACCGAGGTATGTCCCAAGCCTTCCTATGACACCGGGCTTGTCTATATTTCTTAAAACAAGGATATGGCCTTCGGGAATAGCTTCTATATAAAAATTATCGATCATGGTCAGCCGTATGTGTTTTTTACCAAAAACAGCTCCGGATATCTTGCTCATACCGTCCTTTGCCTTGACCTTGACGGTTATAAGGTTGGTAAAATCGATACTCTGGCCTGTTTTGGATTCAACGATGTTTATACCGTTCTCTTTTGCGATAACGCTTGCATTTATGTAATTAACGTCGTCTCCATATATGTGCTGTAAGAATCCTTTTACACAGGCAAGGGTCAGGGGTTGCGTGTTGAGATCCGTTATTTCACCGCCGTATTCTATGGTTATTTCTTCCACATGATCTTTATGGAGCTGTCCGAGGAACTTGCCGAGTTTTTCCGTAAGCCTTATATAGGGCTCAAGAAATGCATACATTTCGCCGCTAATGGAAGGGAAGTTCACGGCATTTTTAATTGCCCCCCTTGTAAAGTAATCCACAAACTGTTTTGCAACATCAACAGATACGTTAACCTGTGCCTCATGCGTAGAAGCACCGAGGTGAGGGGTTGCTATGACATTGTCCAGTTTTAACAATGGATTGCCGACCGGAGGCTCAACTTCAAAAACATCAAGGGCAGCCGAAGCTACCTTGCCGGACTGCAAGGCTTCCAGAAGATCCGCCTCATTAATTATGCCTCCGCGGGCACAGTTCACAACCATGACACCCTTTTTCATTTTCTCGATTGCCGCTTTATTTATCATACCGGCTGTTTCTTTGGTTTTTGGCGTATGTACGCTGATGATATCGGCGTTTGCATAAATTTCCTCGAGAGAAACCTTTTTTACGCCGAGATTGATAGCTTTTTCTTCGGAAATAAACGGGTCATAAACAAAGACCTGCATCTTTAATCCCAGCGCCCTGTCGGCAAGTATACCGCCTATGTTCCCAAAACCTATAATACCAAGCACCTTATTGTAAAGTTCAACACCTTCAAACTTGCTTTTTTCCCATTTATCAGCTTTTAAAGAAGCAGTTGCCTGCGGTATGCGCCTTGCCATGGCCATGATCATGGAAAGTGTGTGCTCTGCAGTGGTAACACTGTTTCCTCCGGGGGTGTTCATAACCACGATACCACGTTTTGTCGCAGCTGAAACATCAACATTATCAACACCGATGCCTGCCCTGCCGACGATCTTTAACTTAACCGCCTTTGCTATGATATCTTTCGTAACCTTGCTTGCGCTCCGTACAACCAACCCTTCATAGTCGGGAATAATCGATGCCAGCTCCTCTGCAGATGTTTTTTTTCTTACATCAACCTGTATATTCGAAGATGTAAGAATCTTTAACCCTTCATCTGCAATTCCATCCGCAATAAGTACCTTAACCATGTTCTGCCCCTTTTAAATATTGACGTTTATTTTGAATTTTGTTTTTCTTTACTTCAACCTTTATCTCTATTGAATATTGAGTCTTTTTATCAGATGAACACCTTTTCCGCAGCACCCACACCACTACCGGATTCAACTTTATAACCAAGCTTGTTCAGCACAATCTCCAATGAGGCGAGTGCAAAGAGTATGTCCGACTTATCATAATATCCCATATGTGCAACCCTGAATATCTTGCCCTTTGCCTGATCCTGACCATTGGCGATCCTTATGCCAAAATCCTTTTCAAGTGCGCTGATTATCTTACCCGAGTCTAAACCTTCCGGTGCAATGGCTGCCGTCAGGGAGTTCGATGGCGACTTCGCCGCATAAAGTTTCAGTCCCATGGCCTGTACCCCTTTTCTCGTTGCCTCTGCAAGCAGGGAATGACGCTTGTAGACATTGTCAAGGCCTTCCTCTTTCATCATTCGCAATGACTCGCCGAGCCCTACGATGAGGGATATTGCGGGTGTATATGCTGTCTGGTTCTTGACGATGTTCTTCAATTCTTTGCTGAAATTGAAATAAAACCTCGGTAATGTCGATGTTTCGTTCATCTTCCATGCCCTGTCACTGATACCGATAAAAGCAAGTCCCGGGGGCAGCATGAGCGCCTTTTGGGAACCCGTGAGAAGTATGTCAATCCCCCAATCGTCCATGGGAAGATCGAAGACACCAACGCCGGTAATACCATCAACGACCACGAGTGCATTGCTGTTGTCGTGTACGATCTTTGTAATTTCTTTGACAGGGTGTACAACGCCCGTAGATGTTTCCGTTGCCTGGAAATAAACAGCTTTTGTATCCGGGTGTTTTTGGAGCTCCTCTTTAATCTTTTGAGGATCAACAGCCTGTCCCCATTCGACATTAATAACATTCGCCTCAACGCCGTAAGCCTTGCAAATCTGTCCCCACCGTTCACCGAATTTCCCGCCGTTGACGGTGATTGCCTTGTCCCCTTTTGATAAAAAGTTGGTGACAGCGCCCTCCATTGCTCCGGTGCCGGATGCTGCAAGTATCAGCACCTCATTTTTGGTCTTGAAGAGCCATTTTAAACCTTCCCGTGCCTGTTCCAGCACAGGTAAGAACTCGGGCGCCCTATGATGGATTATGGGGTGCGCCATTGCAAGCAATACTCTCGACGGCAGTTCTGTCGGACCCGGTGTTAATAAATATTTTTTCATAGATTCATCCTTTCTATTTTTTAATTGTTTTAGCGAGCTCGAAGCCCTCTAATAATGCGGTTTTGTTCAATTCTTCGGTACCCTTCGGGACCCTCGCAAGCACTGCCTTTTCTATAGATTCCTTACTGACAACATCGGTCAAGGCAACGATTGCTCCCAGGGCTATGATATTTGCGATAAATGGTTTGCCGAGTTTGTCGTGAGCTGTCATGGTAAAAGGGAGTTTGTATATTTTGCCGTGCTTCAGCTCGGGAACTTTTGTCACGGTATTGGAATCGAATATTACCATTGTATCATCGCGTCTGATGTCTTTTGTATAGGGCACACTCGCCACATCCGATAACACAAGCACGAGATCCGGGTCGGCAACCTCGGGATAGATGATATCCCCGTCACTGATAACGACCTCGGACTTGCTGATGCCGCCCCTTGATTCCGGGCCGTAGTACTGCGACTGGGCAGCATTCTTTCCTTCCAGCAGAGCCGCCGATGCGAGTATAACCCCTGCGAGAATAAGCCCCTGACCGCCTTCACCGCTTAATCTAATCTCTGTATTTTTACTCATTGGTTACTCCTGTATCCTCTTTATTTAGCCTGAGCCTTGGGTATTATCGTATTGTAATAGGTGTCTGTATACGAGGGTAAGTCCTTCTTTACAAAAATACCCGTTATAATCTTACCGGTAAGTTCCTCCGGTTTCTTTTTCTGGGCAAGTTGTAACGGGATTGCATTGTCCTTCTGCAACTGCATCATATCAGGAGCTTCTTTTGGCTTATTCCTCCTGCCGAATTGAACAGGGCATGCATCGATAATGTCAATAACAGAGAACCCCTTATGCATGATAGCTTGTTTGATCAACTGTTCCGTTTGTGCAGTATGGTACGAGGTTGTCCTCGCCACAAACGTCGCGCCCGCACCCTCTGCAAGTTTAACGACGTCGAAGGGCGGGTCTATATTACCGTACGGCATTGTCGTAGCAATAGCTCCGAGCGGGGTTGTCGGGGCCACCTGTCCGCCGGTCATACCGTAGATCGAATTGTTGAACACAAGCAGTGTTATCTCGATATTGCGTCTCGCAGCATGGATAAAATGGTTTCCGCCGATTGCCGTTGCATCACCATCACCGCTCACGACAATAACCTTTAATTTTGGATTTGTAAGCCTGATACCTGTTGCAAAGGCGAGTGCGCGTCCATGTGTTGTATGGAGCGTATTCATATCGAGGTAGCCGGGCAGCCGTGAAGCACAGCCAATACCGGAAACTACGGCGATGTCGTTCTTGTCAAGCTTCAGACCGTCGATCGCCCTGAGAAGCGATTTCATAACGATACCATGACCGCATCCCGGACACCATATATGCGGAAGTGTGCCTTTTCTTATATATTTTTCATATTCAAATGCCATGGAGCAGCTCCTTTATCTTTTCTATTATTTCATGCGGATGTATAATCTCGATATTCACCCTGTTTACACCGTATACCTTTGTCTTCCCCTTTGCAGCCCGCTCTACCTCAAGGATAAGTTGTCCGAAATTAAGCTCGGGAACAACGATAAACTTGACCTTCTGCGCAAGCTTCTCGACGGCATTATCTTCAAACGGCCATATCGTAATATACCTGAGCATACCGGCTTTTACACCCTGCTTGCGAAGCTCATTTACGGCGTACTTGGCAGCCCTCGCTGATGAGCCGTACGCTACAATGCCGATCTCTGCATCATCGAGCATGTATGCTTCGGTCTTGAACATGTCTTTTTTGTAAAGCTCAACTTTGTCCATAATGCGGTGCAATTCCTTTTCTATCAGCTCGCCGTTATTGGTCGGAAATCCATCGATCCTGTGGTTCAAGCCGGTGACATGAAACCTGTATCCCGTTCCGTAAGCAGCCATGGGAGGTACCATCGGCAAAGGTGAATTTGTAACATCGAATGGTTTGTACTGATCCGGAGGAACAGTCGGCTTGAGCCTGTCTACAACTTCGAGCTCACCTTTTTCCGGGAAAATAATTCTTTCTCTCATATGGGCTATGATCTCGTCCAGCAATAGGATGACCGGTATTCTAAACTTCTCCGAGATATTGAATGCCCGTACTGTCTCCGTAAAGATCTCGGGTATCGAATTTGGTGCAAGGGCAACTATCGGATGATCTCCGTGAGTACCCCACCTCGCCTGCATAACATCTCCCTGAGACGGTCCTGTCGGCGCACCGGTACTCGGACCTCCTCTCATAACGTTCACGATAACACAGGGAATCTCATTAAAAGAAGCAAAACCAATGTTCTCCTGCTTTAAAGAAAAGCCAGGTCCGCTGGTCGCTGTCATGGATTTTTTACCTGCCAGTGAAGCACCGATAATTGCAGCCATTGCCGCAATCTCGTCTTCCATTTGTATCATAACGCCGCCATACTTCGGCAACTTTCTTGCAAGTCCTTCCGGTATTTCTGATGAAGGTGTTATCGGATAACCTGCGTAGAACTGGATTCCTGCATATAACGCGCCTTCGACGCAAGCTTCATTTCCTGATATAAGCAATGCCTTTTTCTCCATTGTTCCTCCTCAAGGTTTTTTAACAAGATTTTCGATTAAGATTTTTCCGGCAGATCTACATATATTGCAAAATCAGGACAGAAAAGTTCGCATCTCATACACCCCGTACATTTGTCCAGATTAGAAACCGCTACTACGAGATCTTTCATAGCAAGAACGTCTTCCGGACAGTAAACAACACATATTTCACAGCCTTTACAGCGTTCTCCTATAATTTTTATTTTATGCTTTTGTTGTGGTTTTTTTTCTACCGTTTGTGTTTCAACCATTTATTATTTCCCCTTTCTCCCAATCTTTTTCTTCCCTGCCGGCTTTGACTTTTTCATCATTTTAACCTGTTTTTTGGATTTAGACACCGGTGCCTTCTTTGCCTTAATCTTTTTCAGCAGGTCATACATGGTCTGACCAATCTCCGCAGGACTTCTCGAAACCTTTATACCAACGGACTCCAGGGTTTCAATCTTGTCCTGTGCAGTGGTCTTTCCGCCGGTTATAATAGCTCCGGCGTGTCCCATTCTCTTTCCCTTCGGTGCAGTCTGGCCTGCTATGAAGGCGACAACAGGCTTTTTAACATGCTTCTTTATATACTGCGCAGCATCGTCCTCCGCTGTGCCGCCAATCTCTCCAATCATGATAATGGCTTCTGTTTTTGGATCATTGTTAAATGCTTCCAGTGCGTCAACAAAATTCGTACCTATTATAGGATCGCCGCCGATACCAAGAGCCGTAGACTGACCGAGTCCAAGAACGGTAAGCTGGTATACAGCCTCGTAGGTCAGTGTTCCGCTCCTCGATATAATGCCCACCTTACCGGGATTATGTATCTTCGCCGGCATAATACCCAGTTTTGCCTCACCCGGCGTAATAATACCGGGGCAATTGGGACCTATAAGCCTCGTCTTCTTACCTTTAAGATAAGCGGAAACTTTCAGCATATCAAGAGTCGGTATACCCTCGGTAATGCAGACGACAAGCTCTATGCCCGCATCAGCAGCCTCCATGATGGCGTCCGCTGCAAAAGGAGGCGGGACAAAGATCATAGAAGCAGTCGGTTTCGTAGCAGCAACAGCCTCGCCTACCGTATTAAAAACAGGGATACCTTCTACATTGGATCCACCCTTGCCCGGGGTCACGCCGCCAACTATCTTGGTACCGTAATCACGGCACTGCAATGTATGGAACATACCGTCTTTACCGGTGATACCCTGTACGATTACCCTTGTATTCTTATTGACAAATATACTCATATCTCACCTCTCACAGCCTTTACAACTTTCCCGGCAGCATCTCCCATACTTGAGGCAGTTATTAAATTCAGTCCTGACTCATCAAGCATTTTCTTTCCGAGCTCGACATTCGTTCCTTCCAGCCTCACAACAAGAGGCACATTGATGTTCACCTCTTTTGCTGCAGCTATAATACCGGCTGCAATCACATCGCATTTCATGATACCGCCGAATATGTTCACCAGGATACCTTTGACGTGCTCATCGGACAGGATAATTTTAAATGCATGCGTCACTTGTTCTTTTGACGCACCGCCCCCGACGTCGAGGAAGTTTGCCGGCTCACCGCCGTAAAACTTAATGATATCCATTGTAGACATTGCGAGTCCCGCACCGTTGACCATGCACCCTATGTTACCGCTGAGACTGACATAGCTCAGGCCGTGAGATTTTGCATCAAGTTCTTTTGCATCTTCTTCATTTATATCCCGAAGTGCTTCTACATCCTTGTGCCGGAACAGGGCATTATCATCGAAGTTGATCTTCGCATCGAGTGCAAATATATTATTATCCTTTGTAAGCACCAGAGGGTTTATCTCGACAAGACTGCAGTCGAGTTCCAAAAACATCTTATAGAGCGCCTTTGCAAATTTTGTAAATTTACCGACAAGATCGCCGCTCAGTCCCAGTTTATAGGCAATCTTCCTTCCATTAAAATCCTGTATACCGGCAACGGGATCGATATACTCTTTTATAATCTTCTCCGGCGTCTTTGATGCAACCTCTTCTATCTCCATTCCGCCTTCTGTACTTGCCATGACAACGATCTGCTTTGTTGTCCTGTCAATAATCATCCCGAGATAGAGTTCCTTCGCAATTGCGCCGGCCTCTTCAATGTATACCTTTTTTACCGTCTTGCCTTCGGGTCCTGTCTGATGCGTGACAAGGTTCATACCGATCATCTTCGCTGCAACCTCTTTGACCTCTTCCGGAGAGTTGACCAGTTTTACTCCGCCGCCCTTGCCTCTTCCGCCCGCATGAATCTGGGCTTTTACCACAAACCTGCTTACCCCAAGCTGCTGTGCAACATTATACGCCTCATCAGCGGTAAACGCGGGTTTACCCTTTGGAACCGGCACGCCGAACTTCACCATTAATTCTTTTGCCTGATATTCATGAATATTCATAGTAACCTCTTTTTATAGTTTTGTCGTAACGAGTGCGGTCTTGAGCTTCGCTATATGATTCGTAATGTTGATGTCTTTTGGACACGCTTCATTACAGTTAAATATGGTGTGACATCTGAAAACACCATGTTTATCATTCACGACGCTGAGTCTTTCTTCAGCCGAGGTATCCCTTGTATCGAATATGTACCGGTAGGCCTTCAGCAACGCCGACGGTCCGAGATAGTCATCATCAGCCCAGAATGACGGGCACGAAGAAGTACACGCAGCACACAGGATACATGTCGTTGATTCTTCTATAAGTTTTTGTTGTTCCGGAGACTGCAGTCTTTCCTTCTCCGGTACAGGTCCGTCATTGATTAGATAAGGTTTTATCTTATTGAATTTCTCATAGAACTTATCGAGGTCCACAACCAGATCCTTGATAATCGGGAACGATGGAAGCGGTTTGACCGTTATCGCGCCTGATTTAAGGTCCTGTACGTGGGTCTGACATGCGAGACCGTTTTTCCCGTTTATATTCATCGCGCATGACCCGCAGATAGCATGGCCGCACGATCTTCTGAACGAGAGTGTTTCGTCATAGTGCCACCGGATGTCGTTCAGACAGTCAAGAATTGTTGTGTTCGGCTGCGCCTCAACAACATATTCTTTGAAACTCGGTTTTGTATCGTTTTCCGGAATGAACCGTTGTATTTTAAAAGTTACCTTCACGTTTATACCTCCTCAGTACTTTCTTTCTTGGGGTTGATACCTGGTAATGGAAACATCTTTTTGTTTCATCTCGGGCCTGCCGTCCTTGCCTCTCGAGGCAAGCGTGTGCTTGAGGAATTTTACATCATCGCGCTTCGGATAATCCGTTCTTGAATGAGCACCGCGGCTCTCCTTTCTGAAATCCGCAGACGCGAGAACGACCTCTGCATACTCGAGCATATTGCCAAGTTCTATTGCATCTTTCAGCTGCATGTTAAAGTTTTTGCCGGTATCGGTGATGCCGATATTCTTATACCGCTCCTGCAAAACCTTTATATCCTTTAAGCCTTTCTTTAAAAGTTTTTCTTCGCGGAAAACAGCGGCAGTCTCCCAGAGCAGCGACTGCATATCTTCCCGCAGCTTTGATACGTTTTCCTTACCCTTGCCGCTTAAAAGCCACTCAACCATTTTTATGGTGCTCTCTGCAGCGTCTTTCGGTACAACCGGCCTGTCTGCCTGCTGGACAAAATCGTACATGTGCTTGCCTGCGCGCCTGCCGAATACCGTTGTATCCACCAGAGAATTGGCTCCAAGTCTGTTTGCACCGTGAACGGATTCACAGGCAGCCTCACCACCTGCATACAACCCCATGACCGGTGAACTCTTTTCATCCCTTATTACATTGCTGTGCGAGTCTGTCGGTATGCCTCCCATGAAATAATGCGCAGTCGGTGCCACAGGAATGGGTTCTTTTGTACAGTCAACGCCTGCATAGGTGATGGCAAATTTGTAAATCTCAGGAAGCTTTTCGAGTATCTTTTCCCTGCCTATGTGGTGTATCTGTAAAAGTACATGGTCCTTCTTTGGTCCTACACCCCTGCCTTCCTGGATCTCGGTGTATATTGCCCTTGACGTAATATCTCTCGGTGCAAGGTCTTTCATGTCAGGCGCGTACTTCTCCATAAACCGTTCACCTTTGCTGTTGACAAGATATCCGCCTTCACCCCGCACACCTTCCGTAATCAGTATGCCGAGCGGATAGATACCCGTTGGATGGAACTGGGTAAATTCCATGTCCATAAGGGGCAATCCTTCCCTGTAGAGCATGGAAAGAGCATCGCCGGTTGATTCATGCGCATTGGAAGAAATCCTGTATATACGGCCTCCGCCCCCTGTCGCGATCATAACGGCCTTTGATGTAAACACGTGCACGGTCCCTGTCCTTAATTCGACGGCAACCACACCCTTAGCCGTGTTGTTTTCCATAATAAGCTTGGTCACGAAAAACTCAGGATAGTACTTCACCTTTTCTTTCAGACTCTGCTCATACAGTGTATGGAGAGCAACATGTCCCGTCCTGTCGGCAGAGTATGCTATCCTCGGCCTTGAATGTCCGCCAAACGGCCTTTGTGCAATCTTGCCGTCCGCTGTGCGCGAAAACGGCGTGCCCATATGTTCAAGTTCATACACAACCTCTATTGCATCCTTGGCAAGGGTTTCTATCGCGTCCTGGTCCCCTAAATAATCGCTGCCTTTTACCGTATCGAACATGTGAAGATCCCATGAATCCTCACCCTGGGACTTGTTGTTATTCAATGCTGCTGCCATGCCTCCCTGTGCTGTTGTCGAGTGCGACCGAGTCGGAAAAACCTTAGTCAATACTGCTACATCGGCTATGGGAGCAACCTTCAGTGCTGCCATGGTACCGGCAAGCCCGGCTCCGATGACCAGTACATCATGATAATGTGTTTCAATGTTTATTGCCATGTATATTCTCCTTACATCTTTACTGTTGTTAACATCTGGGGGGAAAACGTGATTATCGTAAGCGCCCCAAGCGCCAGCAAGAGGGCTCCGCCGAGCACGATGAGTGAATAGATGAATATCCTCCACCCGTCTTTGTGCACATAATCGTCAACAACCACCCATAAACCCGCCAGCCCGTGATAAAGCGCAAAGACAAGAAACGCCAGATCGAATGTCTTCCATAATGGGGAAGCGAGCCGTGAAGCAACCGTTTGATACGTCGTTTCTCCGGTACCTATAAAATGCATGATGGTAAAATGTACCAACAAGAGAACAACGAGGAAGATACCCGTAATCCTCTGAAAAAACCATCGTCTCATGCCCGAATCACCTGGTACAAATTTTATATTCATTTTATTACTCCTATTTTAAGTTTCCGATGAATGGGACCGCACCTGCTATAAACACGACTATGCCCACAACGACCACGCCCCAGAACAGCTTTTTCTGATTTTTTGAGCCGCCGAAGAAATCGACAAGAATAACCCTCAGTCCGTTTATTGCGTGGTAAATAATAACACCCCATAGCCCCAGCTCCAGCAGCTTAAAGAGCGGTTCGTTGAGGAAGGCCATTACCTTGTTGAAACCGGCAGGGTTATTAAGGTTACTGATAACCCAGATATGCAAGACGAGATACAGTATCAGGGCAAGACCCGACAACCTGTGCAGTACCCACGCCACAGAGCCCGTGTGATACCTGTATTTTAATTCATAAACATTCTTTTTCATATATTGTTCTCCTCTATTAAAATATTTGGTTTCTTAATCTTTTATTTTGAACTTGAATCTTGAATTTTGAATCTTGAATTTCTTCATATCGTTTGTTTGTATTGTTCTACGCCTTTCACATAAAGGTCGTTACCAAAGGCGTCGTTAATGACTATTGCAGGGAAATCTACGACCTCAATCCTCCGGACAGCCTCAGGACCGAGATCGTCATAAGCAATAATATCGGCTTTTTTTATCGCTCTTGCTATGAGCGCACCTGCGCCGCCGGTCGCTCCAAAGTAAATTGCCTTGTATTTTATACAGGCATCGATAACATCTTTCGCCCTCCAGCCCTTGCCGATCATGCCTTTCAATCCGAGCTTTATCAGTGTTGGAGCATAGGCATCCATCCTGTAGCTGGTCGTAGGACCTGCCGAACCAATAGGCTTGCCGGGCTTTGCGGGTGAAGGTCCGACATAATAAATAATCTGTCCCTGTATATCAAAGGGTAATTTTTCACCTTTGTTCAGTGCATCAATCATCCTTTTATGCGCAGCATCCCTGCCCGTATACATAACACCCGTTATCAACACACTATCGCCGCTTTTCAGCTTCGAAACAACCTCGTCCGTCAAAGGAGTTTTTATTTTTAATATATCCGTCATAACCGCCTCATATCGTTATTTCTTTGTGTCGTGCAGAATGACACTGAATATTTACAGCAAGCGGCAGGCTTGCGATATGGCATGGTTCGACAATCACGTGAACTGCGAGGGCTGTCGTTCTTCCCCCGAGTCCCATGGGACCGATACCAAGTTTATTTATTGATGTAAGCAATTCTTTTTCGAGTTTGTCAAGTTCCGGATCCGGGTTTGGCGTGCCGAGCGGACGCAATAATGATTTCTTTGCTATTAAAGCAGAGCGCTCAAATGTGCCGCCGATGCCGACCCCGACGATTATTGGAGGACAGGGGTTCGAACCGGATTCCCGTACGCGATCAATTATATATTTTTTTATGCCTTCAAGACCGTCCGAAGGCTTCATCATCATAACCCTGCTCATATTCTCGCTGCCCCCGCCCTTTGCTGCCATGATGATCTTCACTTTATCTCCCGGCACAACCTCGACATGAATGATGGAAGGCGTATTGTCTCCAACATTCTTTCTTGTGAACGGGTTACAGGTCGATTTTCTCAGGTAACCGTCCTTGTAGCCCTTTCTGACACCGTCATTGATTGCGTCATTCAGCAGGCCTCCCGCTATGTGTGCATCCTGTCCAAGTTCCACAAAAAACACAGCAAGACCGGTATCCTGGCACATGGGGACCTGTTCATTGTGGGCTATCTCGTCATTATCGATGATCTGTTTGAGTACATCTTTTCCCTGGGGAGAGGGCTCTTCCTGATAAGCTTTTTTGATAACTTGTATGACGTCATCCGGAATGTCGAAATTTGCCTTCATACAGAGATCACTCACAGCATCGGTTATCTGTTTTGCGTTTATTTCTCGCATTTTCATTTACCTTCCTGTGCAGGGGCTGTATTGTCCCGCCCCTGCAGTACAATTTTGTATATGAGCAATTAAGGGCGGAGAAACCCCGCCTCTACCGTTTATTCTCTTTATTCTTACAGAAGCTTCAATCCGTCTATTTCGTTCTTCTGCCTGTTGACGGCTTCCGCAGACTTCTTCAGTGCAGCTGCCTCTTCTTCACTCATCTTTATCTCGAAGATCTTCTCAATACCCTTTTCACCGAGTTTTACTGGTACGCCCATGAATACGTCCTTGAGACCGAACTCTCCGTTACATAGCGTGATAGCGGGAAGAATCTTTTTCTTGTCTTTGAGTATCGCTTCGACCATCTCTACGGCTGATGCTGCAGGGGCATAATATGCGCTGAATCCCAGCAGGTTCACTATCTCTCCTCCTGCCTTTCTCGTCCGTGCAACGATTGCATCCAGTTTGTCCTTGGCAATAAGCTCTGCAACGGGTATACCCGCGACATTCGTGTATCGGACCGACGGCACCATCTCATCGCCGTGAACACCGATAACAAATGCACTCACATCCTCGACGGATACGTTCAATTCCATTGCTATGAACGTCCTGAACCGGGCGGAATCGAGTACACCAGCCATGCCCATGACCCTTTCTCTCGGGAACTTACTGACCTTGTAGGAAACGTAGGTCATACCGTCAACCGGGTTCGCTACAACGATTATGATAGCGTTGGGGGATCTCTTTGCAACATTATCCGTGACGCTCTGCACAATCTTGACGTTTGTCGTAAGCAGGTCTTCCCTGCTCATACCGGGTTTTCTCGGCATGCCTGACGTTATGACGATAACATCGGAATTCTTTGTCTCGTCATATCCGTTTGAACCGACAACATTTACGTCGGATTTATAAACCGGCCTCGCCTGCATAAGGTCAAGGGTCTTACCCTGGGGCATATTCGGAACAACATCGACAACAACAACATCTCCTACCTCTTTTTCTGCAAGCAATGCTGCTGTTGACTCACCGACACGTCCGGCACCAACTACCGTTATTTTTTTTCTTGCCATAAAACCTCCTTTTTATTCTTTGTTTCTTTCTAAGCCCGCTTCAGCGAACTACCCTATTTCTGTCATTCCGGGCTTGACATGGAATCCATTCTTTTTTTTCTGGATTCCCTCTTCCGCGGGAATGACGATCATACGTATCCTTATTGATGAACTGCACTTTTGTCCTTCTCACTTGACCATTTCTTAAATCTTGAGTTTCTTTATCGCGCTGTCCATATTTTCAACAATGGCCTTGCCGAACTCCGATGATTTCAGCAGGGTCGCACCTTCCATCTGTCTTTCAAGGTCGTAGGTAACTCTCTTCTGTTTTATCGTTTCTCCAAGGGCTTCTTTGATAACCTCGCTCACCGGGTCCCACCCGAGATATTCAAACATCATAGCCCCCGACAGTATCACGGAGCCAGGATTTACCTTGTCCTGGCCTGCATACTTCGGCGCAGTGCCGTGAGTTGCCTCAAACATGGCATACGGAATACCGATATTGCCTCCCGGTGCCATACCAAGTCCTCCGATCTGGGCTGCACATGCGTCCGAGAGGAAATCACCGTTGAGGTTCGGTGTAACGATTACATCGTACTCATCTGCCCTTGTGAGGACCTGCTGGAACATATTGTCTGCTATCCTGTCCTTGACTATCAATTTCCCCGCCGGTGCCTTGCCATTGTACTGCTTCTCTATCTCGTCCTCGGTCACTATCTTGTCTCTGAATTCCTCTTTTGCAACCTGATACGCCCATTCCCTGAACGCACCTTCCGTATATTTCATGATGTTACCTTTATGATCGATGGTGACACTCTTTCTCTTCTTGTCCAGTGCATACTGTATTGCCATACGCATGAGCTGCTTTGTTCCGGTAATACTGATGGGCTTTATGCCAATGCCGGCATCATCCCGCATTTTTGCACCCATTTCTTCTTTCAGAAACTTTATGACCTTAACAGCCTCCGGTGTGCCTTGTGCCCATTCTATACCTGAGTAAACGTCCTCGGTGTTCTCCCTGAATATGATGACATCCATCTTCTCCGGGTGTTTCACAGGGCTTGGCACGCCCTGAATGTATTTGACGGGTCTAACGCATGCAAACAGGTTGAGTTTCTGCCTGAGGGTAACGTTCAGACTCCGTATACCACCGCCGACCGGTGTTGTCAGAGGTCCCTTTATTCCAACTATGTATTCTTCGATTGCTTTCAGGGTTTCATCGGGAAGCCACGTATTGAACTTTTTAAATGCCTTCTCACCGGCATATATTTCTTTCCAGACTATTTTTTTCTTGCCCCGGTAGACCTTTTGAACGGCTGCATCAAAAACCATCACGGATGCGCGCCATATATCAACCCCTGTTCCGTCGCCCTCTATAAAAGGTATTATCGGATCATCCGGAACTACTATCTTATCGTTTTTAAAGCCTATCTTGGTTCCTTCATTTGACATTATATGTTCTCCTTTATGCGTTATTTTTCACTGTGTAATTCAACAATCCACCGGCAATTATGATGTCTACCTGACGGGGTGTCAAGCTATGCCTTAAAACAAGTTCCTTCCCGGAACCAGCCTTCGCCTGAACCGTATTTCCACTCTTTATCTGTGCTTTTATGTCCTTAATCTCGATAGTATCTCCCTGGGACACCATTTCATAATCCGTTTCATTGGCAAAGACCAGAGGCATAATTCCGAAGTTGACGAGATTTGCATAATGTATCCTTGCAAACGACCTGGCAATGACGGCCTTGATGCCAAGGTACATAGGAGCAAGTGCAGCATGTTCCCTGCTTGACCCCTGACCGTAGTTTGTACCACCGACGATAAATCCGCCGTTGTTTGCTTTTGCCCTTTTTGCAAACTCAGGATCAACCCGCTCGAACACATGTTCGGCTATCGCGGGTATATTCGAGCGAAGAGGAAGGATCTTTGCGCCTGCGGGCATTATATGGTCTGTGGTAATATTATCGCCAACCTTGAGTATAATGATACCCTGCATTGTGTCTGCCATGGGTTCTTTCCTTGGAAGAGGCTTGATATTCGGGCCCCGCACGACCTCGATAGATTCAGGGTGTTTTGAAGGAGGAATAATCATGCTGTCATCGATAATAAATTTTTTCGGCATCATGACCTTGACCGGTTTGCCCATTTTTCTTGGATCCGTAACGACACCTTTTATGGCTGAGAACGCGGCTGTTTCCGGGCTCAGCAGGTATACACCGGCGTCCGGTGTACCGCTGCGGCCTTCAAAGTTCCTGTTATATGTTCTCAGGGATACTGCGGCGCTCGAAGGAGCCTGTCCCATGCCGATACACGGTCCGCATGCCGTCTCAAGGATCCTTGCTCCGGCTGTAAGCATATCGGACAATGCGCCGGATTTTGATATCATATTCAATACCTGTTTTGAACCCGGCGATATAACGAGACTGACATCAGGGTGAACGTGTTTGCCCTTCAGGATCTTTGCAACGGTCGACATATCCTTATAAGAAGAGTTTGTGCAGCTTCCGATTGCAGCCTGATTGATCTTTAAACCTTCTATGGTCTTTATCTCGGCTACGTTATCAGGGCTGTGCGGCTGTGCCACCATCGGAACGAGCTTTGACAGATCAATATCTATGATCTCATCATACGCAGCGTCCTTATCCGCCTCGAGCCTTTTCCACTGTTTCGCCCTGCCCTGTGCCGTCATAAACGCCTTCGTCATATCATCACTTGGAAATACAGAGGTGGTTGCACCAAGCTCTGCACCCATGTTGGTTATCGTTGCCCGTTCTGGAACAGAGAGGGTTTTTACACCTTCGCCGCCATACTCGAAGATCTTCCCTACGCCGCCTTTTACCGTTAACCTTTTCAACAGCTCAAGGATAATGTCTTTTGCACTCACCCATGGCTTCAATTTGCCTTTCAACCGTACCAGTATGGCCTTCGGCATGTTCAGGTAAAAAGGTCCACCACCCATTGCCACTGCAACATCGAGCCCTCCGGCTCCTATTGCTATCATACCGATACCGCCGCCTGTTGGGGTATGACTGTCCGAGCCGAGCAGGGTCTTGCCAGGGATTCCAAACCTTTCAAGATGGACCTGATGACATATACCGTTTCCGGGCTTGGAAAAAAATACACCGTGTTTTGCAGCTATTGTTTGAAGAAATCGATGATCATCGGCATTCTCAAAGCCTGTCTGAAGGGTATTGTGATCTACGTAACTTACTGATAATTCGGTCTTTACCTTGGGTATACCCATGGCTTCGAACTGAAGGTAAGCCATAGTACCCGTTGCATCCTGCGTAAGGGTTTGATCGATTTTTATTGCGATCTCCTCACCCGCATTCATCCTGCCAGAAACGAGATGGGATGAAATTATCTTTTGTACAATGTTTTGACCCATATTGCCTCCATTTTTATCTATTCTCTATTCAATCTACCCCTTAGCCAAGATTCGACTTTCAGCCATGCCCATTCTATAACGATTTATAATTCATCATAGCATCCCTGCCATACAGGGCGGAACTTTCTCACGGGGTGAACTTGAATATTGTATACAAGTTGATTTTTAAAGTTGTCAACAAAAAGTAATATTTTTTTTATACTTTCTTACCGTCGTTACGGAATACGAATACTATTGGACAGGCTATGCTGACCGTTACGCTGCTTTTATGGTGATTGGCGGGGCTTAACCAAATGTTCCGCATACCTGATTATCTCGGTTGCGATATCCTGCTTGTTTATCTTCTCCAGTGCCTCGATACCCGGAGACGGGTTTATCTCCAGTACCTTCGGACCATCGGTGCTTTCTATAATATCGACACCTGCTACATCAAGCCCGAGTGTCCTGACTGCCTGTATCGCTATATCCTCGTACAAGCGAGGGAGCGCTATCGTTTCTCCCTGTCCGCCGCGATGGATATTGGTTCTGAACTCCCCCGCCTTTGCAACCCGGCGCATGGAAGCTACCACCTTATCGCCGACGACGAGTACCCTGATATCCCTGCCCTTTGATTCCGAAACGAACTGCTGGATAATAATATTCTGTCCAAGACTGAAAAAGGCATTGATGGTAGATTCTATCGAATCCCTGGACTCGGCAAGCATAACGCCTATCCCCTGCGCACCTTCAATAAGCTTGAGAATAACCGGAGGACCGCCTACCAGATTTAAAGCTGTCTCTATGTCCTCGGGATTCCGGATCATCGCTGTCGCCGGAACATCTATCTTTTTCGCAACCAGGCACTGGGCACTCATGAACTTGTCCCGCGCAAGCGCTATGGCAGAGGATCTGTTTATCACCGGAACATTCAGAAGCTCACACTGTTTGACGACCGACATGCCAAAGCTGTTGATCGTGCCGGAAATGCGCGGAATGACGATACCGGGTAGCAAGACATGCTTGTCCCTGTACGTGACAACAGCCCTGCCGTTCAGGAGTGCTATATTGAATTTCAGGGGATCTATCACCTTTACGGCATGACCTCTTTCCCGACCAGCTTCTGCAAGTCTTCTGGTAGAATAGATGCCGATTTTTTTTGATAATATGAGTATGCGCATCAGTACATTATCACAATTTCCCTGTTGAGCGTCAGTGTTTTTATCCAGGATTTCAACTGCTTACCGTATTCTTTTTTCAGGAGCAGCGCCTTGATGTCCTTCTCTGCATCTTTCTTATTGATACCGTTATATGCATCCTTATTATTCTCATAGTATTGCTCTATATCATGATTACTGACCTTAACAAGCATCTTAATCTCATCATTTAAATATTGCCGGACTATGAGTTCATCAGTCATGTACTTGTTGAGATAATCAGGGGTTATGGCATACCGCTTCAAATAATCGTTGAAATCGTTTTCTGAATTGAATTTCGCTCTGAATTGGGCAACCATGTTGTTAACCTTTTCCTTTCCCGGCTGTATGATGGATAATAATTGCGCATCTTTCAGCATAAGTGTTCTGTCAATAAGCATGTCCAGGGTAGATTTCATAAACTGACGATCGTTCAGTTGTTCTTGAACGGACTTATGGTATCCGGATTCAAATACCGAACGTACGGCTGCATACTGCACAAGCTGTACGTCGGTTATGACACCGGCCCCCTGAATTGAGGCAACGATGCGGTCAAGTATTACAGGCTTTGCAGAGGCATCAGCAAGCCCCGTGCAAGAGACCGCAGCAAAGATCAGGAATGATAGTATCCTTTTATTTCTCATCATGTATTATGGTACCAGGTATCAACCATACTCCATTCTATTACAGAATTGTTCCTATATAGAAATTCCATGCCGTAAGAGGCTCATTCGGCCTTTTGTCGAGCTTAAATCCAATGTCAAGATTAAGGGCACCCGCGGGTGTCACATATCGTATACCAAAACCAGCGGTCTTCCGTATATCGTGCATGCCCTTCAGCACGAAATCGGCTGAAGACGGCCACACATTACCGCCGTCCGTAAATACAACGCCGTCAAAACTATCTATCAATTTAATGCGGAACTCGGTCTGATAGTTCAGCATGATGTCTCCGCCAATAGGTGTATTCCCTACCATAGGGCCCACGCTGTCCTCGGCAAAACCCCGTATGGTAGACCCGCCGCCAAGATAAAATCTTTTTTCTATGGGCAGAGCGGTTGTTGTACCAAGCGGCCACGCATAACCGCCCCTCAAAGAAAGTACATACGTAATGCTATCGTTTATAGGAACATATTTTGTTGTTGCAGTATAGAGCTTTACATACTCTTCCTGCGATAAAAACCAGTTCTTTGCCCAATCGAGTCTGAATATCTGAATAAACCCGTTTGTAGGATTAAACGGATTGTTCCTCTCGTCTACCGATATAATTGGTGACACGATACCGAGCTGCCTTTGTTCAAAGTCTGCAGGAGTAAGAACGGCATTAGGCTGAACGTCCATGGGTTCCCGTATTTCAAAATCATACTGTAACGAAAGCTTTACGGCAGACCCTTCATTCCTGTCAATACCTACAACCCCGCTCTCAGTCTTTAACCCGTACCCTACCCAGTAGTTTCTGATGTATGAATCTATAAGATCTACTCTGCCGGTCATGCTCGTATTAAAGATGTAATGCTGGGTATACCCGAGCTCAAGATCACGTTCATTGGTCAGGTAATTGCCGTGATTGAACATGGGTTTCAACGCATACACCATGGGCTGCACACCTCCACCGGCATGGAGATCAATGGATTTTGCACTTCCCATGATATTATTATCATACACGTCCACGGCTGCCCGGTATCCTTCAACCGTGCCGTATCCAATGGATACCGTTACACCCCGGGTTTTTCGCTCCTTAACGATAACGGCAACATCAACAACGTTCTTATGTCTTGTTTCCGGTATGGGCCTTATGTCGGCACTTTCGAAATAACCGGTTCTCAACAGGTTTATTCTGCTCTGTATGATATTGTCCGGTATAAAATACATGCCTGTTTTAAAATCCAGATTTTTTACGATGACCCAGTCCGCCGTTTTGACATTGCCTGCTATGATAATCTTGCCGATACGTATTCTGTTCCCCTCATTTATTTTAAACTCAATGGCTGCCTGACCATCATGTATGGTGTAATTATAATCCACCGATGCATTGATATAACCATGGGAGAAATAAAGCTGTTCCACCTGTCTTTTAATGTTCTGCACACCCCACATATTGAACGGCACGCCCATTTTGATCTTTTCTATCAAACGCATTACCCGCTCATTCATACTTTCTGATACACCTTCTACACTAACGCTGTTCACGATGGTCTGTATGCCTTCCTCCAGAGAGATCGTGACATTGATCCACTCTTTGCGCGCATCAGCAAAGGCAAGGTTTACGCCCTTTATCCTGACGTTCAGAAAACCGTTTAATTTATAGAGATAGATAATGGCTTTCAGATCATTTTCGAACCTTGCAGGTGCTAATATCCCGTTGTATTTGTAGTTATAGAGATAAGCGTACATCCTCCATGGAGACGTGAGCATCTGTGCTTTGAGTGCCGAAGTCCGGATATGCGTATTCCCGCTGAAATAAATCCCGGCAATAAACACTTTACGGCCTTTGTGAATAGAGAAAACAACATGGATCCTCTTCTTTTTAATCATAGTATAATCAACCGTGCAGAAATAATACCCGCGGTCCCTCAGGGTATTTTCGATTCTGTTCTTATACAGTTCGAAATTGATGAATCCTCCGCTCTTCTTTATTCCCGTTATATCGATAAGCTCGCTATCCGTCATGTGTCCGGCGCCGGTAAACTGCAAAACGTACTGCGGACCTGCAGTTATTGGTATGGTTATAAATGCCTCGAGGAAATCTTCAGAATATACAATCGAGGGTTTATGCACGTCTGCCTGCCAGTACCCCCTGGCATGATAGTATGACTCCAGGTGAGCGGGGATATTATCTATTTTGTTTTTTACGGCAATATCTCCCGGCCCTATCCCCAAATTACCGAGCAACAGAGATGTTTTTATTTCTGGATTACCCGTGATGTCAATTTTTTTTATTCTGACAGGGTGTCCCTCTGTTATATCGATCATCAGATGAACTGCATTGTAGGAAGTCTGGGTAAAAGTTACCTTCGCATTGACGGTCATATAACCATTATCGTTATAAAATTTCAGAGCATGCTCTTTTACGATATCGAGAAGTCCCGGGTAAAAATGCGTTTCCGGTTGTATGATAACAGCATGTTCGAGATCCTTGAGCGGTACACTTTTTACCCCGGAAAAAGTGATCTTTGTGACATTGATAACGGGTTTACAGATATAAACAAGATGTACTCTATTACCTGCCGGCTCGACCCCGAGCTGAACATCGGCACACTGACCGGTCGAGTATATAAGTTTTATGGAATCATCGGCATCTGCGACGGCGAAAGGGCTTCCTTCTTTGGTTTTTATAAGCTCCCGGATCCCTTCCGTTTTTACATCGGGCGGAAACTGCAGCGTAACACCGGATACGATCATGCCGTTGTAACGACCGATAGTATTATCGGCATACGCCGGATATGCCGACAAGATACCCGCCATGACGAGCAGGAAAGCCACAGGATAGTGCAGCCTCTTTTTTATTCTGCAATAAATTTTTAATAACGATAGCGCCATCAGAATTTAAATTTGTATTTTAAATCACCGCCGAAGTTGCCGACATTATTGTTGGAGTTGCTTGGTTGTACCGTAGAAATGTTATTATCCCAGCTTCCTATAAAATAAAGTCTTCTGCTTAACTGGTACTGCCCCTGAAAACGCTGGAGGTTGTATCCGCTCAAATCGTATGAGTACAGAATATCCAGATCATTGGTAATCCTCTTCGTAATTGTAAGCCGTATACTCGTCGTCGGAGCGCCGATCGGATAATACGGTTCTACCTGAAGATTGTCTATCCAGAAAAACTTCCTGAATTTGCTGTAACTTTCATTGCCCACCAACTCCGAAAAAATATCCCTTGCGAGCTTACTGCCAACCGCAGTTCCTACTTCGTATGCAGCGGCCGAACTAATTCCGCTCTTCATGAGATCAGCGGGAGTTACACCATAGGTAAGCAGGCTTATGATGTCCATCTCGTCGAGATTGGGCGGGTACGAAGTGAGGCTTACATTCAATTTGTCAAGCTGGCCGGCAATGGTAAGGTAGATATTGTAAGTCGAGTATGCAGTGTTGACCATAAATTGCTGGGTAGTGGCGGCCCGTATATCAACAAAGGGATTCCGCTGATGCTCGCGGGTATAGGTAACAACGGCATTGTCTATGGTAAATACTGCCGACCTATAGTACAGTTTTCCATCGCTGGTGGAAATATTACCGACTATTTCAGGATTGTCGGCATCACCAACAACCTTCAGATCGGCACTCAAAACGGTGTTCACGATGTTATTATCTATAAAAATGCTCTTGTCTGCTTCGATGAGAACATTCAACTTCACCGGGTGCCCCTTCTTCCGTTCTATACGCCGGGGTTCGTATTTCCTGCGCTGGAATTTCAGCATCTCATCTTCCCAGCTTATGTAATCCGTATAGGTTGCATTTGCAATCTTTATGCTTCCCTCCAGTACCGGCTGCGGATAGTTGCCCTTGAGTCCGAGTGCCCCGTCTAACTGCATGGATACGGTATTGTTGTAAACAAAGTCGACACCTTTGAAGTCGAGGGAAATATCAAACAATTTCGGCAACAGCCCTGCCATGATGATCCTGCCGGTACCGGACATTTTTCCCGAATTTATATTACCGGTTATGTCTTTTACAACAATATTGTTGTTTGCCATGAGCACGGACATGTGTACACCCGAAAAAGTGACCGGTTGTTCGGCCAGCGTTGCATTACCGTTCAATGCGGCATTGCCGTCGATCAAGATATTTTTCTTTTCACCGTATATCCTCGCATCGAGTTTGAACGCACCGTTTGCACCTGCAAACACGCTCGTAAAGAGAGGCAAATAGCTCAGATCGATATCCGCATGAACAAGTGTATCGACATTTCCCCGCAGATTATAAAATCCACTCAGGGAGACAAAGCTGTTTTTTCCCTTTATGGAAAATGTTCTGAAGAAGAGATTATCTTTTGCGAAATCTATAAATACCGGTTTATCATTTCTGAATGCCGCAAAACGGTTGCCGAAGGACACCGTATCAAGGTAAAGATATCCAACGAGAGAATCAGGCATATCCCTGAGCCTTCCGACAAGCCAAAGGGTCCCGGTAACATCGGATGTTATACCACCGCCGGAGAAAACCGACAGTATGTCGTGCGCATCAAACGCATTGAAGTTCGATCTGAGCCGGAACGGGTATCCGTCCCGGATATTCAATGCGGCCCGGACTTTTAAGGTGTTGTTAAACGCTTCGACAACTGTGGAAAAGGTACTGTCCGAAAAACGGACGGATGCAGAACAATCCGGCATGCGTATCTTATCATACGTTATATCCTGAACGGTGAGATTCATACCGCCGTCCGGGTTCATGACCGTGCCGGTAATAGCGCCGGTGAAGGCTGAAATCCCCTTTATACTCGGGTTCAATCTTGTTATGGTATCCATATTTTCTATACTGAAACCTTTCGTATCGAAGGTGACACCGACATCGCCGTTTTCAGAAATAAACCCTCCGATATTGAACGTATCTTCTCCCTTTTTAAAAACGGCATTTTCAATATGAAAAACACCGTGTTCCATGACTATGGTAACATAGCCGCTGTCAAACGACTGGAAGTACGTATCCGGATGCAGAAAAGAGAGGTCCGCCCGGCCGTTCATCTTCATGGGGGGGCCATCGATGCTCACACTGCCCGTTACGTATCCTCCCGTGGTAAATCCCGCGAGAAATGACGGGGACTCCGTCCGGGTAGTTTCCGGAGGGTAAAATGTGCCGGGCACGATATTTTCGGCAATATCCTTGAGTGAAACAGGTTCGAGTTTCGCATCGAGATGCAGTTCAACATCCTTTGTAAAAGATATGCCGCCGTTAACGTACATCTTCGACGTATCTTTGACAGCATGCACAGATTCAATTGACAATACATTGCGGGCAAATGTTATGCCCCCGGTAACATTTCCCAGTTTTATATGCTCCATGCTGTAACCTTTGAAAGAAACATCCCCATGAATAACGATATCGGTAAAAGGCCCGGCTATAAAGCCTGTTGCATCGCCTTCACCGGTGTACGGAATGGAAGCTATCGGGCTTACATCCTCCATGTCCAGCTTGTGCGAATCGAAGGTCAAAAACATGGCACCGGTAAAATACAGCGCCGTATACGTTTGTAAAAGAGAACGTGCGGTACTGACGGTCGTGTCCGTGATATAAGCACACTGGTTGGTAAGGATAAGCCTTGATTGGACATGAACAGGCTTCACGACCATGATAGTATTTTTTTTCTTACTCAAGAAAAAATTATCGTATACGGAAAACCGGTTAAATTCCGTATCAACATTTCCAGAGAAATATACCGGGTTGAATCCGCCTTTAACCTCTACGTGGCCGGTTATGCCGGCATCGACATAGGGGTCCGGAACCGTCAAGTCACTGAGCAGTTTTCCAAAACTTATGCCGTTGAGATCCAGAATAAATTCCGCAGGAAGTTTGTTGTCCGAAAAATCTACGGCCCCGCTCAATTGAACAGTCCCGTCTGCTATTGACACATCCGCCTTTTTTATGGAAAGTTTTTTCGACTTGAACACATACGACAGATCCCCCGTCCCGCCTTTGATGTGTGCTATTTCCATATTGCGAAAACTTATATCTCCGGTTGACGAAGGGTTCAATATACTTCCTTTGACCGTGCCGTTAAACGTATAACTCCCGCTCATCCCGGGTATCGGTACGGGAAAGGTTTTTATGAATGCATCAAAGTGCTGCACATCGTCAACCGATGCTTTTACACGCACATCAAGGTTCGGGTTTTCGTAATCGTCTATGTTTCCGCTCATAACAAGATGCAAAGCACTGGAATTCAGCCTCAGACTGTTTATGGAAACATCCCTGTTCCTTAAGGCACCGCTGAACTGGGCATCCGCAAGGCTGAACGCACTGCCATAGCGGGAAACAGACACACCTTTTGCGTCTATGACACCGCTGAGCTTGTTCCTGCCAAGCTCCGGATAGAGGCTCATGGAAATATTCTTTGCTTCAATGCCGGTACCGGAACCGGGTATGCTGATCGAAAGAGCCGTATTTTTGAACACGACCTGCCGGATAGTAACCGGGAGCATGGCTTCTATCGTACGCATATCTATTTCCGGTGTTTTGCCGTGCATTTTACCCGGAAGTTTATTGCTTATCAAGAGAGCTATCTTTGCATCATGGACAGAAACCACCTTCAACTGAGGCTTTTTTTTCAGAATACTCGGCGGTTCGAACACAACGGTCAATCTCCCGATATCGGCATTATAGGCCGCATTCCCCTTGAGAACGAGCGACGAGAGCGTTACACTCGAAGATAAAATGGAAACATCAATTCTGCCGATGGAAACATGAATACCTGTTTTCTCCGATATGAATTTTTCAATCCTTCCTTTGAAAAGATTTTCTATGATATCCGTCCTGAGTATTACGGTAATGACAAGCACGAGGAACAGAATTACGCTGTAGAAAATATATGCCTTAGTCTTTCTTTTTTTCATCTGCTGCTTTTTCCGTATCCGGCTTTTCTCCCCGGACACGGTATTCCTCTTTCAGCCATTTACCAAGATCTATCATTTTACATCTGTATGAACAAAAGGGTCTGTAAGGATTTTGTTCCCACGGGATCGTTTTTTTACATACAGGACATTTCATATCCATAAGATCAATTCTATATCAGTAAAATGGAAAGTTTTAAAGAAAATAAAACAATCAGGACAATAATTTTATTTTATTAATCTATAAGTCTCTGTCTGAGCGCTATTGCCACGGCTTCGGTTTTATCCGATGCCCCCAGTTTCTCATACACTTTTTTCAGATGTCTCTTTACCGTTTCCTCGCTTATGGAAAAGGCCGAGGCAATCTCCTTGTACCTTTTTCCGTCTGAAAGCATAGCCAATATGCCAAGCTCGATGTTCGTCAGTACCTTGCTTTTTTCTATCTGCATATCTATCGCTATCTTTTTCAGAACAGGCAGTGTGACTGCCGACTGGAGAAAGCCGTTGCCGTTGAAAACGGAACGGATCGCATGGACAAGTTCAAGAGATCCGACGTCCTTCAAGAGGTATCCTTTTGCACCGGCATGTATGGATTCAAAAACATAATTCGGGTTATCGTACATCGAGAGGATGATCACATTGCACGTTTTGAAATCCTTGATGATTTTCGGGATAAGCGATATCCCCCCGACGTTTTTCATCTTTATATCGAGCAGCATCACGTCCACCTTAATTTTATGAAGGACATCGAGGACTTCGTTGCCGTCCGTTGCTTCGGCCACGACACGCATATCGTTCTGATTGTTTATAATATACTTGATGCCTTCTCTGACAACCTTATGATCGTCGACAAGCATTACTGCAATATTGTTCATGGTTATGACTATAAATAATATTTTTCATTTTTTCAAACATTCCGTAATAAATTACAGAAGCGCACTTGACAGAAAGCTTCGAAATCGTTTACAGTCACTTATATATGATAAAACCTGTTCAAGGCCGGAGAGATACGAACGTGTTCCATGGATTTTGGTTAGAACAAGCGGGACGATTCTTTAACGGGGGGAAAAAGATAAAATTTTATGCGGCATAAAACGATCACGAAAGACAATTTTAAAAAAACAAAAAAAATAGCGATTACGGGTATAAACAGCTTTATAGGCTCAAATCTTGTCAGACGGCTTGCGAATAACCCGGATTACCAAATCATTGCACTCGATTCACGAAAACCCGACTTCCTCGAAAAGAACATTAAATTTTACAAGGTCGATCTCACAGAGCCCATGGTTGACGCTGTCATTGCAGGGATCTTCAAAAAAGAAGGCACCCAGGAGGTTGTACACCTTGCTTTTTTATCGAGCCCGGTAAAGAATACATCGTTCTCCCATGAACTGGAAGTCATCGGCACACTCAATATACTCCATGCTTCTGCAGCCGTAAAAATAAAGAAATTTATAATACGATCAACGACCATGGCATACGGCGCAAACGCGACAAACCCCAACTTTCTTACGGAAGAGTATCCTTTGATGGCAGACCCCAAAATGGCGTATTTAAGAGATAAGATAGAGGTAGAACATCTTGTGCGGAGATTTAAAGACAAGAACCCGCAAGCCGTCGTAACCGTTTTACGTCCATGTGCAATCATGGGACCAACCGTAAAAAACTTTTTGACCGCATACTTTGCAAGTCCCGTGATCCTGACCATCCTCGGGTTCGATCCGTTGTTCCAATTTGTTCATGAAGAAGATGTTATCGATGTTTTCCGGGTGGCTATCGAGGACGATTATCCCGGTATCTTCAATATCGTGGGAAGAGGGGTGCTTCCATTCAGTACAATACTGAAACTATCGGGTAAAATCGGTATTCCGATCCCGTATCCAATCGCGTATTCCATGATAAGTATGCTGTGGTCAGCCAATCTATCACCGGTACCCCCATCGTTTCTTAATTTTCTGAAATACACATGGCTTGCGGACGGGTCTAAGGCAAAAAAGATAATGAAGTTTGAAGCGCGCTATCCAATAAAAGACACCCTGGAAAGTTTTATGGGGACACAGCGGCTCAGAGAATTAAGACTGGTGGAGTAAACTCGATAAGGGGGAGAGAGCATGCCTAAAAACAATATACCTGCAGTATCAACTAAAACAAAACGGCCGGTGCAGCTAAAAGGATTGACCGTACCTGATACGGCTGTGGCGGTACAGACGATAAAATTATCGCCGCAGGCTAAAAAGATTAATGTTATTAATTTAAAAAAACAAAAAAAGTCCAAGTACGATCGATACACGGCAGTCCCTTCCCAGGAATTTGCGGCACTGATGAAAGTAATCGAGGGCAAATTTGATGAGTTTTCGCGCAATTATGACGAGAAGCTCAAATCCGCGACAAAGACCCTGAATAAAAACACCAATGCCATCCGGTTTAATCTCGCCGATGCCGTAACCGGCAAAGTGAAGGAGTTCCTTTCCCAATTCTCCACGCAAAAGATTAAAGAACAGCTCGCGAATGTCGCAATGTGGGCAACTTCCACAGAGATCGACGAGTTCGGACTCGATCCTGTCTTTACGGCGAAGGCAAAACCTTTTTTCGATCTCCTCTACAATAAATGGTGGAGGGTGCAGACTATAGGCATTAACAACATACCTGCTACCGGCAGAGGATTGCTTGTTTCCAACCATTCCGGAGGAATACCGATAGACGGGGCCATGATAGTTACATCGATATTAAACGAACACCCGGCAAGCAGGATCACCAGGGCACTTGTCGAAGATTTCGCCTATTATATGCCCTTTATAAACTCATTTCTTATAAAAACCGGCGCTGTCCGTGCAGCACAGGAGAATGCAGAAAGGCTGCTTGAAAAAGACCAGCTCGTTATCGTGTTCCCGGAAGGATTGAAGGGCATAGGAAAACTGTTCAAAGACAGGTATAAACTACAACGCTTTGGCAGGGGGGGATACATAAAACTCGCGATGAGGACTCACGCGCCCATTATACCTGTTGCCGTTGTAGGAGCCGAAGAAGCCTTTCCTATCATAGGCAGGGCTGACTGGCTGGGAAAGCTCATAGGTGCACCCTACCTTCCCATAACGCCGTTTTTCCCATGGCTCGGACCCATCGGGGCAATCCCCCTCCCGACTAAGTGGTATATAAAATTCGGTGAACCGATCGACATGACGAAGTATAGCGAGGAAGACATCGAGGATGATATCCTGATAAACAAATTATCCGAAAATGTAAGAACACGTATCCAGGAAATGTTGATGGAAGTGCTCAAGCAGAGAAAATCCATATTCTTCGGCTAACGATCCCTGATGTCCGGCCGGAAGACGGTTCTTTCAAAAAAAGCACATGCAAATCTTTTGTGCACAATTTTTGGATTAAATACTTGACTATCCCAATAATTTCTCCATAATAAACCACTCATGGCCAGATAGCTCAGTCGGTAGAGCAGCGGACTGAAAATCCGCGTGTCGGCGGTTCAATTCCGTCTCTGGCCATTTTGCCTCTTACAAAGCCCCGTTCTGTCTGAACGGCATTGATCAAAAGAATTTAGACATTATTTCGTCTTGCCTGTCTGCGATCTTCCATTCCTTCGCTATTGCGCTCAGAGCATCGGAAGAAATATTCTTTTTATCGATACCTTGCATAAAGCGTTTGTAAATGTCCGGCGTTATTTCGAACTGTTTGACGAATTTATCCGTGCTGTACGATGCCTTTTCTATGTGCTGCGGATCGAACATACATTTCTGGGACATAAGCGGACAGGTTACGGTATCCCGTTTAATACCGAACTCGAAGAACATTCCGCATTTTGCGCAGTAATATTTGCCAACCTCCCGTTCCCCGAAAATATCGATAAAGTCGAGGTGCAGCTCGTGTTCAATTTTTAAAACGTTTTTCAAATACGCAAGACTCCCCTCAAGTATTTTCTTTATCTTATCTTTTTCCCAGATCTTCCCGGCATCCATCAGAACGAATGTTATGGATTTTTCATTTATTCTCTGCGCGGTCTCACAGCCGGTTAAAAGGATGATGAAGCTTTTGACGGTTTGCAAGGGTTGTTGTTCGGAAATATCAAACCGCCACTCCTTGAGAAAATCAAGATAGGTCACGGCCAATCGCTCCCCTGTTTCGGGAAAATGGTCGTGGATGGCGCTGCTCAAAATCCTTTGCGGTATTTTCGGATAAAATAAGCCGAATTTTTCAAGAGCTTCCGTACTCTCCGGAGCAAGATTTTCTACCGCAATCGGGGTATTGATGCACATCCCCGCCATATACGGACACTCCGGTTTATCCAGAACAAAATATTTCTTACAGGTCACGCACCAATAATGGTTTGAAGCCGATAAGCTCCCCCTGGGAAAAGAATCTATTCTGTTTTTTATCATCTGCATTCGGTTCATTTGGTTCATCTGGTCCATTGTTTTTTCTCCGTTTCTAAAGCTTTATTTTTTAATATAATACTAAATTCCTCCCCTGGCAAACATGGAAACGCTTGTCTGTTCATTGAAATATCACTAAAATAACAAAGTAAACCACTTGCACATCCCGGGTTTCCGGGAGCGGGTGTCTTTCATTACAGCAGTTTTAACCCGAAAAATGCAATAAGGAAGTTTACTTATTCGCTCAATCCCGCGATCCACCTGATATCTATACGTTTCTTTATAGAAACGAGATTTCAGTCCTCTGTATGTTTATATGCTATTACCAGGTTTGGTTTCCTCATCGGATTTTCGAAGAATACCTTTATTTGACGCGGGATTATCGCTCATCACATAAACTTTCTTATTTTTCAAATGCATTTTTCGGGTTAATCATGAGGTGTAGCAAGGTCGATTGCAAAGTAAAACACTTGTGGTACGATAGCTGTATGAAGGCTATGATACTTGCGGCGGGTTTTGGAACGAGGTTACGCCCCCTCACCGGGACAATCCCCAAACCGCTTATCGAAATAAATGGAAAACCGGTAATCGTGCACACGCTTGATGCCCTGAAAAAGGCGGGTATAAAAGATATCGTGATAAACATCCACCATCTTGGCGATATGATACGTCAAAGGCTCGGGAACGGTTCGCAGTTCGGGCTTTCAATCCAATATTCGCCGGAACCGGAAATCAAGGGTACGGGAGGAGCTCTGTTACTGGCAAGGAAATTCCTCACCGAACCGTTTTATCTCATCAATGGGGATATTTTGTTCGATCTTGATTTAGCGGTCCTGCCCCCTTTATTAAAAGAGAAGGGAGCGGATGCGGTTATGGTACTTTATCAGGCAAACCATGAACAAGCGGGTTTAGCGAATGTCTACATGGACAGAAACGGATATGTCCAAGGCCTTTTCAAGCCCACTCCGGATACCGCCCCCTACATATTCACCGGCATTCAATTCCTGAAGCCCGATACCATAAACTATATTCCAGAAAACATACACCAGCCGTCGACGACCATGCACATGTATCCCGGGATGCTCGGCAACAAAAGGCTTATTGCGGGTCACCTGCATAACGGATTCTGGATCGATATCGGTAATCCGAAGAACCTTGAGCAGGCTAAAAAGGGCATGTTCGCATCAAGATGAGACAATTTACCTTTAAGATATCGGACGTTGCCGTGTCCGTGAGGGCAGACGCCCCCGCCGTCTTTGCCGCGTTAAAGACATTTTTTTCGGGCTACAACGTACAGAGCAGTGCCGGAACAAAGCACCGGATAACAATCAGTGCCACCACATGCAGAAAAACCCCGGTTGTGCCCGGTAAAAACGATCCTGTGTTGTTTTCCTACGGCAGGATTAACGGGTACAGATTGAAAAACGGCATTTTATTGCTGTCCGACAAACGCACGGCAGTCCTCGTCGACTCATCGCATGACAGGGCCGATGCCTATGTGGATATACCGGTACTGAAGAGGGGAACGGAATTTGTATCTATTTTTATCACGATAGCTTTGATAGAACTTCTCCGGCACCGCGGGCTTTATTATCTCCATGCAAGCGCCGTCAAAAAGGGCAACGATTCAATCCTGTTGTGCGGGATGGGTATGTCCGGCAAAACGACACTATCCCTCGGACTCGTGTTCAAGGGTTATACGCTGTGCTCCGATGATGCCGTCTTCCTGAAGCATGAAGGAAAAGCGATACGTGCCGTCGGTTTCAGGAAAGACGTGCACGTTACCGGGAAAACACTCCTGCAGTATGCGCATGAATTGAAAGGCACAAAACCTCCGGCACCGCCCTTTCGAAAGGCCATGATCCCGTACAGCAGGTTCAAGACAGTCCGCAGTGTGATCCCCCGAACCATTTTCTTTTTACAACTCGCGAAGCGGCAGGATACGGAGATAGTGCCCCTTGAAAGCACCCGGGCCATGTCCCTTCTGATACCGCAATCGTTGATGATGTTCTTTCACAAGGGCACGGCAGACAAACACATCGGTACGCTGAATGCACTCACCCGCCAGACAAAGGCATACCTTTGCCTCTGCGGGAGGGACCTTTTAAAAGATCCATTGATTATTTTTAAAAGGATAAGTAATGAATAGACTTACACAAAAGGGGGGAAGACGATGTCGTTTTATGAGATGAGTTTCGAGCTGACGAATAAATGCAACCTAAGCTGCCTGCACTGTTTGCGGGACAAAACGGACATGAGAAGCTTTATATCCATCGAACTGTTCGACAGCATACTGAAACAGGCAAAGGCGTATAATCTGAAACATATTGCATTTACCGGTGGCGAACCAACACTCCACCCGCACTTCGCCCAAATCATCGATACGGTAGTGCAGCATGGTTATACGTATCATTTCGTGACAAATGCATGGAATTTCTTGTCCGTTTGGAAAATGCTGAATGACCCGCGTTTTCCCGGCCGCATCGGTAAACTTTCCGGTGTCTCGATCTCCCTTGACGGCTCAAACGAGAAGACCCACGATTATTTACGGGGTAAGGGTTCGTTCAAAAAAATCCTGCAGGCAATCAGCATCCTGAAAATCAAGGGAATAGATATCAGTGTCCAGATCACCGTCAATAAAAAGAATTTTAACGAAATAGAGCAGATGGCGGTTCTCGCATCGGAACTCGGACTAAAAAGGCTGTTTTATGCACATCTCGAGCCAACGACGCTTGCGTTCGAGCAGGACCTTGTACTGTCGCCCGGGGAGTATAAGGAAGCGGAGAAGAGGGTCGAAAAACTGAAAAACATCATGAAGATAGAAATAAACTTTTCTCTCGGTCACTACGAACCCCTGTTGTTCTTCCAATGCAGGGCACTGACCATGTATTCTCCGAACATAGACTATAAAGGCAGGCTTTCATTCTGCTGCCAGATATCCGGGTATACGGGAGCACACGAGGAAGAACTCGACGTAATCGCGGATCTCAATACCGTCAGTTTATTCGATGCCCATAAAATGTGGGCAGATGCGATCCATACGTTCAACCTTAACAAGATAGATCTCATCAAAAACGAACAAATAACCGGGCTCGACTACTTTCCCTGTTTTTATTGTTCAAAATATTTCGGTAAGATAGATTGGATGGAATCTTATAAGAATGACCCATGGGCAGCGGATTTCATAAAAACAAAGCACAGCCACAGAATGAAAAAGCATCCCTCTGAAATGAAAAAAGGGTGAGGCGGCATACTTGCAGGAATGCCTGCCTGATGAATAATGGAGGCTACATGAGAAAATGTTTCATAATGATTCTCGGTATACTGACGCTTGCAGGTTATGCAAAGGCAGACTCAAATCAGACAAAAACAATCACACCTCCTCCTTACACGGCAATAGAAACGAAAAGCCCTGCCTGCACGGGTGTTTCCATGACAGGACAGCACGGTTCTTTGCAAGTACCTTCTGCCTTTATAAAGCCTGGTGTCGCGGGTGTCGCCCTCTATAATGCCTACACCTATCAGCAGGCGATGCTTGGAACAGGGGACACATTGAAGAATGATACACTCTACGGAGTATTCTCATACGCTCCTGTCCGCTATCTGGATGTATCTATAGGTTCCCTCTATTCTTCAAGCAGGATAAGCTCTTCGCAAACCCTGAATTATTCGGGAGACCTGCGTATCGGCATTAAAACGGGCTATAACATCTTACCGCAGCTCAGTGTGGGGGGGATCGGTGAAATTTTAACTTATAGTAAAGCGGGAAGCGCCGGGTATGCAGGATACAACGGTAATGCGACAAGCTACACACTGAGCCTTCTGGCGTCGTATGATATGCTCCATTCATCTCTGTCGTTTCCCCTGATAGCCAACCTGCGTCTCGGATATTTGTGGGACAATACGCAAAATCTTATTTCATCGAATGACAACATTTTTATTCCGCCGGCCGGCAAATATGCTATGGGCATACGGGGAGACAACCGTACCTTACTGGCATGCTCGCTTTTGTTTCCGCTTCCGCACTATTACATAGAACCTATGCTGGAGTTTACCTCTCAATTCGCAAACAGTTACAGCTCTTATGCTGTAAACGACCCGTCATTCGCAAACGTATCGTTCGATCAGAACCCATTGTATCTTACTCCCGGCATAATCTTTTACACACCGGTTAACGGACTGCGGATAGCACTGGCAGCAGAACTGTCCTTATCAAGAAAGCTCAACCGGACATCGGGGTCCGTCTACACAACGCCTCAGACCGTGTGGATAGCAGGGATAAGTTACCGTATATAAAAGGCAAGAGCCACGGGGGGGTAGTCCCGAAAACCTGCCTTTATCACGCGAGTACATTCATGGAATGCATTATTCTATTGACCTTCATAAAATGGTGAGTTATTTGATAAAAAGATATTTTAAAGCTTGTTCTTACCGTCCCTTTGATCTCTTCTGTCAAAAGACAAAGAAAAAGGAATTGTTGAACATGCGGATTGCTGCGGAGTAGTTCATGATTATATACGGGGCGTGGCTCAGCCTGGTAGAGCGTTCGGTTCGGGACCGAAAGGTCGGCGGTCCAAATCCGCCCGCCCCGACCATTACAAGACACTTCGGAATGTTATTTCCCACCATGCGGTAAAAGGTCAGCTATGGTATGTGCCTGGTATTTCTTTCGTACATCATCGTTCATTTCTGCATAGAATTTGTACACCTCGGGTTCAATGAGGCTCAGGGAAGTGCCGGTTCCGCCATTTCCGGAAACAGCATCCATGACATGAAATGTCGAAAGTTTATCGGGTGAAACTGCAAGGAGAAATGCACGGTCCTGACCCGCTGCATCATAGAGGATTTCTTGTTCTTTAAGATTATCGATAACGGGTTTGATCACATCCGGCTTTACACCGAGCGCATCGGACAGATGCTTGATACCTACGGGCTTCTTACCTTCTGCAAAGTTATTCGCTATCTTAAAAACGACCGATAAGGCAAGGAGCTCTGCTGCTTTCTTCTGGAGCTTTTTGCCGATGTCACGGAACCTGTAAGTTCCAACCGTCTGATGGGCGAACGAGAGTACGGCGCCGAACAGCAATATCTCCCACGAAAGGTAAAGCCAGACGAGAAAAACGGGCAGCGCAGCCATTGTCGAATAAATAACATTGTATTTCGAAATTCCGATCTGAAAATGGAAATATACCCATTGAATAATTTCCCATGACGTACCTCCTATAATCCCGCCGACAAGGGCTGACGAAAACTTAACCTTGGTATTCGGCATGAACATATACAGTGCAAAAAATGCTATCCACAGAAAAATATAAGAGGAATAACTGATGGCAGTTTTAATCAAAAACCCTATACTGCCCCTGGCGTACAGCAAAGCAGTGAATTTATGGCTCGCAAGTGCCGCAGTAAACGTAGCGGCGCTCAGTACAAAAAAAGGGAATATGACAACGACACTGATATAATCGGTGAATTTACGCCTCAAGCTCCTCTGAACGGTAACGCCCCAGATATCGTTAAACGTCGTTTCAACGCTGCCGAGCAATTGAATAACGAGATATACAAGCGTGATGACACCGATTGCCCCCAGGGTTTCAAAATTCGTTTTGTCGATGTAGTTAAAAACCTTTTCAAGGGCAAATGAAACTCCGTTCGCCTCGTCGCCGGCATTCAAAGCTGTGCTTGCCGCAACCTTACTTATCAGAAAAACTTTAAGTTTATCGCTGAAACCGAGTCCTTTGCCTATCGAGAATGCAAAGGCAAAAACAGGGACAATAGAGACGAGGGTCACATACGTCAATGATGCTGCTCTAAGGCTTATTTTGTTTTTAAAAAATTCCTTTGTCGTAATTGTGAATATTCTCGTCCATTTTATCCAAAAACGCCTCAGACCTTTGATATCAACAAGTTCTTTACCGAAAATATATTCAACGAGCTTATCAAGTGAATGCCTGCCAATGCCATCTTTCATGGTACCGCCTTCATTTACTCCTCTGTACTTTCCTAGCTTATACTTACCTTATGCTTTATTTGTCGATTTCGTACTATGAATTGGTTGCGTAATAATATGATTTTAAAAATATTGATGCCGCTTTGTCAAGGGATAAATCCCTCCCGATTGCATGGTTACTTGAGCTGGAACCGGATCGGTATAATCATCCACACGTAAACAGGCCTGCCGTGTGAGGTGAGTGCTGAAAAACGCCAATGTTCGACTGCATCTACAGCAGATTTATCAAAGACAGGAATAGATTTTACTATTTTTATTTTTTTGATTTTTCCGTCAGGTGCAATGAGTGCCTTTAACACAACAACGCCTTCCCTGCCCTGTTTTCTTGCATCGACAGGATAAACAGGATCCCTGAATGTAACAAGCGTAGGCTGACTATCGAGTTGATTGGACGAAACAACGCCCTGCCCGCCGCCCAATCCTGTTCCTGTACCGGTCCCCCCGGAGCCGGTTTCCGTTGTGCCGGTCTGCCCTGCCGCCGCCGCTGTCTGCTGTGTTACCTGCTCTGCAGCCTGTTTCAGACGGGCATTTTTTTCCGGGATGGTCATCTTTTCTTGCCTGGGAATAACACGGGGTGCTTTTACCGTTTTCACCTTCCGGACAGGCAAACCGTTTCCTCCCGGCATCCCAAGATTAAGCGTTATGGTCGATATCTGTACGTTTGGTATAAATATCCGGTAAAAGATCACGAAAAAAAGGAAGATTACATGCGCTAAAAGGGAACCCCCTAAAAAATATTTAAACCTTTTATCTATAATGCTCTGAGGCCGCAACTGCATCATCAGAAATCATACTCTGCGCCGATATACGGTATTATGGGTAATGAGTTAATGGTTTTACGCTGCGTATAATCAGAATTATAGAAATAACCAGCAACATTCGGATAATCAAGGATATTGATAACATCAAGGTATACCTTGAGCGTCGAAGCACTATACACAAAGCTTCTCTGCACTTTAAAATCAAGGCGGTTGTAAAACGGGAACCGTTCTGAATCGGGATACCCCTGAAGCGGCAGCGTAACGGTCTTCGGCTGATTGGGACATTGAGACAAGGGATTCGGTATTACCGTGGTACCGGTCACCGGCGTATAGGGATTACCCGAATGCATACTCAACCGGAAGGAGAGTTCCCAGTTCACAAACGGCCTGTAATCAGCAACAATATTCAGGGTATTCCGTTGATCCTGCTGCGGGAAATACCACGGACCACCGGACTGGTCCTGCTGCTTGGTAAACAGGTAGGTGTAGCTTATCCAACCGTCCCATTCGCCGGTCACATAGCGCTGGATCATGATGTCTCCGCCGTAGGTCATCCTCCGGCCGGAATTCGCGGAGCTTATCTTCACCAGGGGCTCGCACGGGGTTGGAAAGGTTATATCAGCCGGGTTTATGTATGTATAAACGAGACTGTTGTCGAGAATGTAAAAGGCATCTGCCCTGGCGAAATAATTGTCGTTGTTAATCTCGTACGTGAGGATAAAATGCGTGGACCGTTCCGGGAGCAGCGACTGGTTGGTCGTCAATGCAATTTGTGCAAGCGGAAGCTGGTGGTATTGACCTGTTACAAACTTTATCGTCTGTTGCTTATCGATCTGGTACCCCAGCTCGATCCTCGGACTGTACGTCGTCTGACCGTTCAATTGAAAATAATCATAGCGTACAGACGGCGTTATATAAAACTTTTGAGCTATCGTAAACCTATTGCCGAGAAATCCGCTGTAGAGCCGATATATATCATTGAATGCAAGGTTTGCCTGACCCTGGTTTCTCGAATTGTAATTCGTCGTCTGATTTTGTGAAGAACCGACAATGAGTGCACTCATGAGGGATGCAGATGCTGATATAGGTGCATATTCCAGCTCGTATCCGATAAACAGATCATCCCATGATGACGGATAGATGTCCAGCGTCCCTCTCGTTCCTGCCTGCTCAATCAACGTCGTCACGATATTCGAGCTTGATCCGATCAAGGACCCGTCGTTTCTGTCCGTAACTCCATAGATAACCTGTTTATACCTGATGAATTTGTCCGGCTTGTACTCAAGCCCGATGCCGAGTATGTTCTGAAGGTGCAGATAGTAAACGTTTCCAAATCCGGGCTGGTTATATTGGTTCGACTCTTTCAAATAGCCAGATACATTGTCGCCTGCAAGAAGATAATCGGCATAAATCTTCAGTTTGTCGTCGGGTATATAGGAAAGCTTTGCCTGAACGTCATAGAAGCTCGGAATAACCGAGTTGTTGGCAAGATTCAATGCTTTCAAAAGCCAGTCATAATATGTCCTTCTCGCGGTAACGATGAAGGAGGCCTTTCCTTTTGCTATAGGCCCCTCCAGCAGCAATGATCCGTCTATAAGACTCAGCCCTATCTTACCGGTATATTTCTCCTTGTTTCCATCCCGGTAATCAACATCGAGGATACCCCTCAATGCATTACCATAAGACGAAGGGTAGCCGCCGGGATAAAAGTGCATGACATTCACCATATTTTCGTTGTAGACACTCGTTGTGCCGCCAAGATGCGTTGGATCGAACAGCGGTATTCCATCGAGATAATAGGTGTTCTCGCCGGCCCCCCCCCCAAGTACATACATATCCGATGAAAGTTCACCGGCATCCGAAACGCCGGGAAGCGTTACAATGGCCTGTATCGGGTTCTCAAGACCTGCCGCAATCCGCTTTGCCTCCTGTCCGCCGACAATATATTCGGTGGATGGTTTGCTCAGTTGGACCCTGTTCATGTGCTTCTGGTGGATCTTGCTCGATGTAACAACAAACTCCTTACCTTCGATAACAGAAACCGGTACAAGCTGTGCACTGAGTTTCAGGTTTTCTTCCGCTTGTAAGGATATGTTCTTTTCGACGGGTTCATAATCCGTATCCAGAGCTCCGAAGGTATAGGTGCCAGCAGGTATGCCATCGATTGTATACGCGCCATTCTTATCGGAAACAGCCTTCTTTACAACAGAGCTGCCGGTCTTTACATAAACCTCTGCACCCTGCAGAGGCGCATTGGTATAACCGTCCGTAATCACTCCCGACACAGAAGCCGCATGGGCTGCCTGCATACCCAATAAAAAAATGATCACTGTAGCTCTTGAAAAATGTAACAGTAATCTTCTGAACATACATGGTACTATGCGACAAAAATGACGGCAAGACAAGCAAAAGCGAAGTACGGATGAAACAAGTCCGGCATGACCGTGGTATGGATACGGATTTCAGATTATTGAACCAGCGTTCCCTTGACTTGTCTGCGGATAAAAGAGTAACATACGTGTACACAGTATACAATAGAGATGGAGGATATACCTTTGAATAAAATTATTTTTATTTTGACGCTCTGTTTTTTATGGGTACATGCTGCAAAAGCCGATCAGATCGTAAATCAGACCCTAAAAGACCTCATGAAACGTGACCGCAAACAGGAGCCATCCCGGACCAAAATTGAAAAACCAGCCCCTGTTGTGACCGTCAATCCTGTAACCGTAAGCATGGCCCCCCTTGCAAAAGAAAGGACCTTCAAGGTTTTAAGCCCTGAAACAAAGGCATGCATTCAATGCCATAATAAGCTGACACCGGGTATCGTTTCCGACTGGCTGCAGAGCCAACATGCAAAAGAGAATGTCGGATGCTTTGAGTGCCATGAGAGTCCGGACAAGAATGCCCCCGGCGCATTCGAACATAACGGATTTTTAATCCATGTCGTGGTATCTCCGAAAGACTGCTCTGCCTGCCATCCTCAAGAGACAAAACAATTCGAGGAAAGCAGACATGCGGTCGCGAGACAATTCATAGCGGGCGTGCCGGGCCTCGAAGTTACCAGTGAGAACACGCTTTTTGCTACCATGGGGAACACTATAACCATCCGTGGTTGTCAGGCGTGTCACGGAACAGTCGTCAAGATCGGCAAAGACGGTCAGCCGACGTCCGATACATGGCCCAATCAGGGCATCGGCAGGATAAACCCGGACGGAAGTTTCGGCAGTTGCACGACGTGTCATACGCAGCACAGGTTTTCCCTGGAAGAAGCGAGAAAGCCCGAGGCTTGCGCAAATTGCCATATTGGTCCAGACCATCCTCAGTATGAGATTTACATGGAATCAAAACACGGGAATATATACGCCACACGGGGAACACACTGGGACTGGAATGCGCAGCCCGGGAAATGGGACATTTTAAAAACAGGCGCTGCCCCTGTCTGCGTTACCTGCCACATGGATGCAGGACTGCCCGGCATGAAAACAACGCACAATCTCAGTGCGAATCTGTCATGGGCGCTCCAGGCACCATTGAGCTACCATTACCCTGACTGGCATGCAAAACAGGAAAATATGCAGGAGGTCTGTTACCATTGCCATTCGACCGTATGGACACAAAACTATTTTAAGCAGGCAGACGCCACATTAAACGTGTATGAGAACAGGTTTTACAAACCGGTTTTCGACATGAAACGAAAGCTTATTGCAGAAGGCAGGTGGCCCAGCACGCCGTTTTCGACACCCATCCAGTTTAAATTCTTTGAATACTGGCACCATGAGGGCAGGTGTGCGAGGTTCGGTGCATTCATGCAGGGTCCTGACTACGAGTTATGGCACGGCTTCTATAAACTCGAGCTCAACAAGATAGAACTCATGAAGCAAATGAAGAAAATGGAATGGTAAGCAAGGACGGCCAATGCCCTAAATGATGTTGTTCTTACAGGTAAATCCCCTTGGAAGGGGGAGTACGGCACTACCTTTGTATTGCAGCAATACCTTGAATATATCACCCATTGCACCGGGCATGACCAGAAACTTCGATGCAGAGGTAAGGCGGTAATAGTCGACCGGGTCATTTACGATGCCTTTGATCTTTGCAAGCAGCTCATCATATCCCATGGACAGCACAAAGTCCCTCTGTCTGACATAACCGGCTGTATCAAGCGAGAGTTCCCTGCCCCACCGTGCAAGGCTTGTAAAGTCAACATGGCTTGTTATGTCCTTTTCTCCAATAAGTTCATATGGATTATCATCTATTTTATGGTTGTGGTAACAAACCAGGGTGCCGTTTTTTTTCTGTGGGGCATAATATTCAGATGCAGTGTAACCGTAATCAACCGTCAGAATATATCCGTTCAGGAGAACATCCGCCATGGCATTGAGCATGTCCCTTGCCCGGAGATTAACCTCTGTCCACATACCTTCCACCGGTTGAACGCCGATAAAATCAAAATGGCTGACGAGATCCCCTGAAGCCGGCATAAGGACCTCTTCAAAACGATCGTCTTCAAGATCCACATAGACTTCATACAGCCTGTCTTTCATGGCGACCATATGTACCGGCAGGGCATCAAAAAGCTCGTTCGATACAATGCATCCGGTAAATGGCTTTATGCCGGACAGCGTTTCATGGACTTCTATCTTCTCTGTGTGTCCGACACCTGACACAGGATGCTTTTCTATCAATAAGTACCGTAAAGCATCATAACAAGCCCTGTGCCATCTCAGCAAAGACTCTACGATGTCATCCGCCATTTTACCGGTTCCTCCGCCAATCTCTGCAACAAAAAATGGAGATGGTTTTCCGAGGAGTTCGAAGAACTGTGCGATTTGGCGTGCAATCAACATGCTCATCACCGACGATGCATACGGGGCAGTATAATAGTCCCCTTCTGCTCCAAGCCTTTGCCTGCCCGATGTATAATAACCGAGAGACGGATAATAGAGTGCCATATCCATAAACCGTTCGAATGGCAGAGGACCGCTGAGCCGTATGGTATCTTTTATGATTTGTTCGACTGTACCCATGCCTGAATCGTTTAAGGAATCGCTGTTACTTCAAGTCCAACCGGGTGCTTAAGACATCTTTGATGGACTTGAATAAATCATACAGCGTATAGGGCTTTTGAAGAAAAGGGTATCCTTTTTCCTGAATCAAAGCCCATTGGGACTTCTCGTCCGTGTAGCCGCTTGTGAGCAGGCAAAGAAGTTCCGGTTTATAGAAGAGCAGTTCTTCCGCAAGCCGGACACCGCTTGAGTCCGGCAGAACGACATCGCTGAATATAAGATGAAAATTATAATTCTCCTGCTTGAATATGTTCACGGCCTCTTGCGCACTGGATGCGGAAAATACCGTATAGCCGTTCTCGCTCAAAACGATCTTGACGAAGTTCAGCATGGACTCTTCATCTTCGACAAGCAGTATCCGTTCGCCGTTACCGTACAGGTCTTTCAGGGATACCGGTTCCTGAACTTCTCCGGCCTGAATATTTAAAACAGCAGGGAAATACACCTTGAATGTAGTCCCTCTCCCATAGGTACTGTAAACATTTACCCATCCATTATGTTGTTTTGCAATACCATAAACCACGGACAAACCGAGGCCCGTCCCCTTCTCCTTGTCCTTTGTCGTAAAAAAAGGCTCGAAGATACGATGAATGATTTGCTGGTCAATGCCTGTTCCGGTATCGGTTACCGTAAGACATACATAGTTGCCCGGATGCGACTCCGGCATATCAATGCTGTTTTTCTCATCGACAACACTATTTTCCGTCCTGACTGTTACGGTACCTTCGCCGATGATAGCATCACTCGCATTGATTACCAGATTCATGATAACCTGCTGTATATTCCCCGCATCAGCCTTAATCATCCAGATGTCCTCGGCGAGTTCGAGCGACATCACCATATTTTTACCGATAAGCCGTTTCAGCATTTTCTGTAAATTGTTCATGATAGCGTTGATGTTGACCGGAACAAGTTCCAAAGGGCTCTTACGCCCAAACAGGAGAAGTTGATGGGTAAGGCTTGTACCTTTTATGGTAGCATCGAGGATCTCTTCCAGATCATGCCGTACAGTTTGTTCTTCATTAAGCCTCATGATGCCGAGTTCCGCGTGCCCCTGTACCACGGTGAGTATATTGTTCAGATCATGGGCAACACCGCTCGTCATAATGCCGATTGCCTCCATTTTTTGTAATTGGAAGACCTGTGCCTGAATTTTTTCCTTTTCTCTGATTGCACGGTTTCGCTCGGTTATGTCGATAATACTTCCGACGATCGCGGGACGTCCATGATACAGGATCCTTGAGCCGTATATTTCGATATCAACGTTCCGTTTGTCTCTTGTTATCCCTCTGAATTCGTAATGTTTCGTTTCGATCTCTCCGGATATCCGCTTTCGTATGTTCTCCTGAACAACTGGCAGGTCTTCCGGCATAACCACCTGCGAAGGACCGATCTTATCGATCACTTCGCCTACAGAATAGCCGAACATCTTTGCTGCCACCGGGTTAACATACCTGAAAACATTGTCCTGTAACACGTAAACTCCAACAAGGGATGTCTCGGTAAGCATCTTGAATTTTTGTTCTGATTCCTTCAGGTCTTCTTCTGCCTCCTTCCGCGCTGTGACATCGACGAAACTCCCCATGATCGCCGGCTTGCCCTGATAGGTGATCCTCGCATCATACACATCGCAGTAAATGCGTTTTTTGTCCTTTCTTATCGCCCTCACCTCATAATGCCTGGACAAAACTTCACCGGAAAGACGCTTTTGGATCTCGATTTCCAGAAACGGCATATCTTCCGGAACGACGATATCTTTTGGACCGAGTTTACCGAGTGACTCTTCAACGGTATATCCCATGATCTCTGCTGCCCTGGGATTTATATAGGTGTAGATCCCGTCCTGATAAATATAAACACCGACGACGGATGCCTCTGCCAGTGTCCTGAACTTTTCCTCTGATTCCATAAGCTGCTGCTCGGACTTTTTACGTTCTGTGACATCTATCAGGTTTCCTATAACGGCAGGCTTCCCCTGGTACAGAATCCGCGCGCCATAGACCTCCACATCGATAAGTTTTTTGTCTTTCCTGATAAACTTTCCTGCATAATACGTCGAGTGAAGCTCGCCGGTCATGCGTTTTCTTATGGTTTCTTCAGCACGCGGGAGATCTTCAGATGGTATAAAATCTTTAAGCAGTAGTTTCTCCTCCATCTCGTTTCTGGCGTAACCCAATATTTCTGCGCTTTTCTTATTGACATATTTTACGGCCATGTCCTGGATAATGTACACGCCTACGGGAGATGCCTCGGCAAGTGCTCTGAAATTATCGTCCGGATTATACTTGCCCTTCCGTAAAACAGCTTTACCGGAACGCGGATGGCCGGACGACAAATTCTTTTTATCCGGAGTATCCTTTTTTCGCTTCATGGCCTTTCTGTTTTTTGTTTTTATAGTTCGCATAAAACGTAAAGTCTAAATTATCATAATCAAATCAAAATGCAACTGCATATTTTTTACCAATAATTACATTTAAAAAACTGTGGTGTTTGTGCAATGAGCGGTTGCCTGACAAGGAAAGAGCACGGTTCAAAGTACCGGTTCAACCAAAGGATTAATCATTCTCCGGAGGCCTTCCTATCGGGGTGGACCGCATACCCCGCATATATCGCACCGATCCGGATTGCAGACAGGGGTGACAAGCCCCCTCATCCCCAATCGGAATTCATTGAGCAAAAAGTTCTTTTTAAACCCGTAATCCATAAAGTCCCACGGCAATACTTCATCCTGTCCCCGCGCTTCCGGTGCATAGTACTCACGGGAAACACCGCTCTCCCGGAGGGCATGGTTTAGCGATTTATCCGTGTCAGCAAGATAGACGAGGAACCCGGAAAGGCGCCTGTCCCCTCTGGAAAGGATTGCCTGAAGTAGATAATGCTTCTCCCATTCGATCTTTATACCGCTGGATTTCAATGCTGCCTTGATAAGGTTTATTTTGTCCCTGACCTCGTCTTGCTGTATAAGCCCGAGCCATTGAAACGGGGTAAAAGGCTTTGGTATGAGGGGATTAACGCTGATGCTTACCTTGCCCTTCCCTCTTTTCAATGCTCCCTTGACCAGCAAGGCAAGGGATGCAATTGCCTTTATGTCATCATCCGTTTCACCCGGTATACCTATCAAAAAGTACAGCTTTAAGGTGCTCACCTTGTGTTCGCCAAGGAACCGTGCGGCTTGCAGTATCTGTTCGTCACTCACCTGTTTATTCAGTATCCTTCTCAATCTGCCGGTACCCGCCTCCGGTGCGATTGCAGCAGAAAACTGATCCGTAGACATTTCTATCTTATTGAAATCGAGTGCTGCAAGACGATCGGCGCGCATGGACGACAGGGAAGCCTTCAGTCCGAGGGAATGAATATGGTCCAGCAGTTCATTCAGATGAGGGTATTCCGTTACCATAGGGCTGACAACACCGACTTTCTTAATCCCCGGGGGAAGAGAGCGCAGATTATTTTTCAAGCCGTCAAGCTCCCTGTGCCTGGGCGGCAAATATGCGTACCCTGAGATACAGAACCTGCACCGGTAGCCGCATCCCCTCGAGACTTCCTGAAGGTGCATGTCCGAAAATGTCGTATCGTCCGTATACACGGCCGTTGACGGAACTCTGTCCGGTAAGAAGGACAGGTGACGTCTGATCTTTTTACCTTTTTTGGTTTGATGCTCCATCTTTGCGATCCTTCCGTCCTGTCCATAGGTAACATCGAAAAGAAAAGGCACATACACTCCATCCAGATTATCCAGCTCCTTCAGGATAAAAGTTCGTTCCTTTCTTGCGGTAAGGTTTTGAGAGATGCAATTCATACTATCCTGCACAAGACCTTCCGCTTCCCCGATAACGCACGCATCCATGAATGCTGCAATAGGCTCCGGATTCAGGGTTACGGCAATACCTCCGGCCATGATAATTGGCCCATGCGTACGAAGGGATGCATAAAGCTCGATGCTCGATGCCCTGAGAAAGTCGACGACATTGATATAATCCGTTTCAAAAGAGATTGAGAAGGCAATAACCGCAAAATCACTTGGCTGCCGGTTGCTTTCTATGGATACCGGGGCCTTCTGCCCTTTTCTCCAGAAACACCGTTCACAAACAACATTGTCCATGCTGTTCAGCAACCGGTACACGGTATGCACCGCAAGGTTGCTCATTCCGGCTCTGTAGGTGTCCGGGTAGACAAGCAAAACAGACAGCTTGCCGCCCCATTCCTTTTTTATTGCGCCGGTTTCATGGTGTATCGGTTTCACGGATATCAGTATACACGCATCCTGCAGGTTTATACAATCTCCTCGATCGTGATGCCGGAAGCACCCGCATCGAGCATCTGTTCAACCGCCTTTTCACTGTCCTGAGGGTTTACGTCGACGCCCCGTGAGGCATCCATAAGAAAGAACACGGTAAACCCTGATACGAGCGCATCGAGTACGGTGTTCTTTACGCAATAGTCAGTGGCAAGCCCGCCGATAAACACCCGTTGAACGCTTAAGCGCCGAAGCATGGATTTCAGTCTTGTCCCCTGAAACCCGGAATATGCCTCTTTCCCGGACCTCGTGGCCTTTGATATGATGACCGCTGATGCAGGAAGCCTCAGATCCGGATGAAACTCTGCGCCATCGGTTTCTTTGACGCAATGCACAGGCCATATACCGCCGTATGCCTTGAACGAGATATGGTTCCTTGGATGCCAGTCCCGGGTTGCAAAAACCGGAAGGGATTTTGCCGTAAACTTATCTATATAACCGTTTACTGCCGGTACTACCTTGTCACCCGACGGCACCGCAAGTGCCCCGCCGGGACAGAAATCCTTCTGAACATCGACGACGATGAGCGCATCGGGCTTTGAAAGCTTTAACTTCATTTTTCTTCCTTTTCTCATAAGATAATGCAAAAAACATAAAATAAAAGGAACACCCCCTGCCCTGCTGACTTCTTGCATTACAGCATAACAGATACTATATTCACGATATTCAATTTTTCTAAACGACGAATATATGAAAAAACTTGATGATACCGATATACTCCGGCGTTTTAAAAATGGCGATTCATCTGCGTTCAAGGAGATTGTGCTTGCATATCAGGACAGTATTTACAGCCTTTGTACGTATATGATCGGGGACCCGGCCAATGCCCGGGACGTGGCACAGGACGTCTTTCTTAAGGCGTATCAGAACCTCAAGACGTTCAAACCGAATGCATCGATCTATACATGGCTGTACCGCATAACGGTCAACACCTGTATAGATTATAAACGCAAGATCTCTTTCGAATCTTTGTTCCGGCATCAGCAGCACGAAGAAGATATCATTGAAAATGAGCCGTCCGGCGATCCCTCACCGGAAAGCCTCTATGGATCAAAGCAAACTGCCGTTGCTGTCAAAGAAGCCCTTGGAAAATTATCTCAAAAGCTGAAGGCTGTAATCGTCATGAAAGAGATAGAAGGGCTCTCGTACGAAGAGATCGCAGATGCCCTCGACCTGTCCATTGGCACGGTCAAATCGAGGATCTCCAGGGCACGGGAAGAACTCAAGTCACTCATGAAAGGGTTCAATCAATAAGAGAGCCGGATATAAAGTTCCCATACTTACGGAACAAAAGTAAACAAGGATCGTTTATAGAATAAGGAGGCAGATATGAGGTGCTCAAAGGCAAGAAAGCTTTTCTCACCATATATAGACAAAATGTTGACGGAGTCTGAAACAGAGATGTTCGAGGCCCACATAGGAGCCTGTACACAATGCCGCGCAGGGCTTGAGCAAACGCTGGCTGTACATGCAGCCTTTGGTTCCCTTGAACCTGTTCGTGCACCGTACGGGTTTGCAACCAGGGTTATGACCGGATTAGAAGAAAAAAGGGAAGAAAGATGGTCATTGTTCCCTGTACTCGGCAGGCTCATAGAAGCTGCGGTTGTCCTTGTGATAATCATTATCGGTACACGCGCGGGCAGCTTCCTCGGAACGGCGTTCAACCGGCAGCAGACGACTATTGCATCCTCCCTTTCCCTCGATACCTTTGCATCGGTCCAGCCGGATTCCGTGGGCGGTGCGTATATGACAATGATGGAGGGGACCAATGAAAAATAGCACACTGAAGTTCCTCCTGCTGTTGTCCGTAATACTGAATATAGCCATCCTCGGGACTGTAGGGTATTCCTATTACCGGAACACCTGCAACAGACCTTTCCCCTTCGGTCCGGGACGGCGGGCGTTCCTCATGAAGGAATTATCCTTGAATCCGGGACAGGCAAACCTGATGATAAAAAATCAGCAATCGTTTCATTCACAGATAGATACCATGAGACAACAGATATTCAAGAAGCGTTTGCTCCTTCTGAATCTGATGAAGTCCGATAATCCCGACACCAAGAAGATAGATCGGACCATTGAAGAAATCGGCGATATGCAGGAGGGTATCCAGAAGACAATCGTAGCCCACATCATCGACGTAAAAACCATACTGAATAAGGACCAGCAGAAAAAGTTCTTCGGGTTCATAGAAAATATCATTACGAGAAGAGAGGACGGCAGGCGTGGACCGCACCATTGAAGATCTTATAAGAGCCATAAGCCACGGAGATCACAAAGGTCTCATATGACTTATAAAATAACGTTTATCTTTTCCCTGTTTTTATTATTGATGATCCCTGCAGTTCCATCTGCCGGTGCAGATCAGCAGCGGGTTATGACACTGCAAGACTGTATCAGCACCACCCTTGAAAACAACCCGCAGTTAAAGGCCTCTCAGATGAGCATACTGTCAAGCCAGGGCAGCTACGGTATGGCACGATCTACACTTCTTCCGCAGATAAACGCCGTTGCAGATGCCCAGAGGGCAACTTCGAACTTTGCCATAACATCAAAAAGCCCTTATGCCTCTCTGTACTACAGAGAGCCGGATAATACCAATTATCCGTACTACACGGCATCGGTAACCCTGACACAACAGCTCCTGAGCTTTGGAAAGAATTACTTCGGCATGCGGTCATCGGCAGAACTTGTCAATGCGGCGAAATACAATCTCATCAATACGCGCAATACGCTTATCTATAATGTGAAGCAGAATTTTTTTAATCTGCTTGAATACAATATGATCATCGAATCCGACAACTACCTGCTCAAGCAAATGGAGGCGCAGCTGCAACAAGCGGAATCTTACTACAAAGCAGGCCTGAAAACGAAGATCGATGTGCTCAGTGCAAGGACGAGCCTGGGAAATATCAAGTTAAGCCTTATTACGGCAGAGAACGCAAAACAGGTCTATATACTCAATCTTCTTTCGCTCATGGGCCTGCCGCTTACATCCGGCATTTCGTTCACGGGGCAGCTCGAGGCTGCTCCCGTATCGGCGGATGCTGGTATGTACATACAAAAGGCGCTCGATAACAGGCCAGACTATCTGTCCCTGAAAAAGCAGCTCGATTCAGCGCGGTATTCTTACAAACAATCCATCAGTTCATACTTTCCAACGCTGTCCGGCAATGCGTCCTATAACTGGGCCGGACAGGACTTTCCTCTTACCTGGAACTGGGCAATAGGTCTCGAACTCGACTTTAATATATTTTCCGGGTTTGAAAACTCATCCGCAATGCAGGTCGCAAAGGCTCAAATGTTGAACATTCAATTTACGATTGACCAGCAAAAGCTTGCCGTTGAATTATCGGTACAGTCGGCTCTCGATAACGTCGCACAGGCAGAAAAAAGTATATCCGTTGCAAAGGATACCTTAAAACAAGCTGAGGCGAATATGGAGCTGACAGCAAAGGGATATGTCGCAGGTATCAACGACTACCTTGATTACCTGACCGCAGTCAGCACATATCAAAATGCCGAATCATCCTATGCAACGGCACTTGCATCCTACAACATAGCAACGGCAAACCTCGAATACGTTACAGGATATCAGGGTAAATGATGTCTACAAATAATTTGATAATTTGATATATAATAAGAATGCAACAATCGACTTGTCATTCCTGCGAAAGCAGGAATCCAGTTTCCATGTCTTGTTTTTCTGGATTCCCGTTTGCACGGAAATAACGGAACTGGCATTCAGTCAATCTAACCGATGCAGGAACCATAGTATGGATGGAGGCGAAAAGTATCATGAAGAATAAGTATTGGGTCATAGCAGGCGCAACACTGATAATAGTAATCATAGCAATCGTTGTCGTCGTCAAAAGGGATAAAAAGCCCCTCTTGAGCTTTGAAAAGATAAAAAGAGGAGATATCACCGCGACCGTGAGTGCGACCGGTCAGATAAACCCCGTGGTGTGGGCACAGGTTGGAGCTCAGGTGTCAGGACAAATTATCAAACTCTATGCCGATTTTAACAGCGTTGTAAAAAAAGGGCAATTGCTTGCATTGATAGATCCTACACCGTTTAAGGCGGCATTAGCACAGGCAAACGCCAACCTCCTCAGTGCAAAAGCCGGGATCGCACAGGCAAAGGCCACCATGGAACTCGACAAATCGAATTATGAAAGAAACCTTTCGCTCCCTCCTGAGCTCGTATCGAAACAAAACCTGGAAACACTGAAGGCCACCTACGATGTTGCTGCTGCAAATTTTTCAGCATCACAGGCAGCACTTCTCCAGGCACAGGCAAATTACAAAATAGCGAACTTCAACCTTGAACACACCAGGATACTCTCCCCGCTCAACGGTGTTGTCATAACAAGGGATGTAAACAACGGTCAAACCGTTGCCGCGGCATTCCAGACGCCTGACCTTTTCGATATTGCAGAGAACCTCGAAAAAATGGAAAGTGATACCAATGTTGTTGAGACGGATATCGGCAAGGTAAAGGTCGGTCAGAAAGCGGAATTTACTGTCGATTCATACCCCAATACGGTTTTTACAGGGACGGTATCCATTGTAAGGAACGCACCGATGACAATTCAGAATGTCGTTAACTACGACGTTATCATATATGTCGACAATAAGGACCTTATGCTGAAGCCCGGCATGACGTCGTATGTCACTATAGATGTCGGTAAAAAGGATAACATCCTGATGATCCCCAATGCAGCCCTGAGATTCGCACCAAAAAATTCCGATACCATACTGCGGATATACAGTCTGCACAACAAACTGCCCGATTGGGTAAAAGTAAGCAGCTCCGATGAAAAAAGAGAATGGTATCGTATCACAAAGGTATGGGTATACAGAAACAATCGGTTTATACCCATCCCTATACAAACCGGCATAAGGGATAACAACTATACAGAGCTCATTCGGGGCGATTTGAAAGAAGGAGACGGGGTTGTCACAGGATATCAAACAGGGCAATAATGGAATTGTTGTAAAGGCTGTGGGTTTGAAAAAGACTTACTTTCTTGACGCGGTTGCTGTACCTGCACTGAAAGAGGTAAATCTTGAGATACCAAAAGGCTCATTTGTTTCCATAACCGGTGCATCCGGCTCCGGGAAAACAACCTTTATGAATATCCTTGGCTGTCTGGATAAACCCACGGAAGGAAAGTACATCCTGGAAGGCACGGATGTGTCCTTGCTCACACCGGACAGACTCGCAGAAATACGCAACGAAAGAATAGGCTTTATATTCCAGAATTTCAACCTGCTTGCCAGAACAAGTGCTATGGAAAATGTCGAGCTCCCGCTGGTATATGCAGGGGTTGCCCGGCATGAGCGGCAAAAAAAAGCTTTGGAACTCCTCGAAATGATGGGATTGAAAGGGTTCGAAACACACTTTCCCCAGCAGCTTTCCGGCGGACAGCAGCAGCGTATTGCAATAGCCAGGGCGCTTGTCAACTCTCCGAGTATAATTCTTGCGGATGAGCCCACAGGCAACCTTGACAGCAAAACAAGCTACGAGATCATGAATATTCTTAAAAGGCTGAATGAAGAAATGGGCGTAACAATAATACTGGTTACTCACGAGCATGATATAGCCGAGTATGCACAGAGGATTATAACGTTTAAAGACGGTCTTGTCATATCGGACACGGTGAACACTAAAAAGGACACCCTATGAATTTACCGGAAGCATTTAAAGTATCGTCCAGGGCCCTCTATAAAAACAAGATGCGCTCCGTGCTCACGGGCCTTGGCGTTATCATCGGGATAGCGGCCGTCGTAGCTCTTGTTTCCATAGGGCAGGGCGTGAGTAAAAAGATAGAAAATCAGATCTCATCACTCGGTTCCAACCTCCTCATAGTTTTTCCCGGAAGCACCTCCATGGGCGGGGTACACGGCGGCATTGGATCGGTTATTACCCTTATGCCGTCAGACGCAACAGCAATAGCTAACGAGGCACGCGACGTCCTCTATGTATCGCCGGCTGTCCGATGGGTAGGCCAGACGATCTATCAGAATCAAAACTGGTCAACAACAATCATGGGCGTTGGTACAAACTTCCCCATGATAAGGGATTGGCCTATTGCGGAGGGAAATTTCTTCGATAAAGAAGACGTGGAGGCCGCAACAAATGTCTGCGCCATAGGCCAGGTTGTGAAAGAACAGTTGTTCGGAGGTATTGATCCCATTGGCAAGATTATAAAGATATCAAACATACCTTTTCGCGTAGTTGCAGTTATGACACCCAAGGGAACTGTTGGAATAGGCCAGGATCAGGATGACATGATACTTGCACCTTACACAACCATCCAAAAAAAATTGCTTGGCATAGATTATCTCAATCTCATATTCGTCAAAGCAATCTCAAGTTCCGCAGTCAATACAGCACAGCAGGAGATAGAATCGATCCTCCGGCAGAGGCATAATATAAAATCAAAAGCTGATGATGATTTTACAATCAGAAATGTTACGGATATGCTATCCGCGATTATGAATATAACCAATATTCTGACCATCTTCCTCGGGAGTATTGCATCTATAGCACTACTTGTCGGAGGTATCGGTATCATGAATATCATGCTCGTTTCCGTAACGGAACGGACGCGGGAGATCGGCATACGGATGGCGGTCGGTGCAAAAAGGAGGGACATCCTGCTCCAGTTCCTGCTCGAGGCTGTCACCCTCAGCACCATAGGAGGGATCATAGGCATCATACTCGGCTCTGTCCTCAGCATTACCGCTGGATCGTTTATAAAAATCCCCATCACCATAAATATATTCCCTATCGTCATTGCGTTCTTCTTCTCGTTTGCAGTGGGAGTGTTCTTCGGCCTGTACCCGGCAACAAAGGCATCCAAGCTCAACCCCATCGAGGCCCTGCGGTACGAGTAAACTCCGGTTCACCCCGGAGCTTGCAGTAAGGGATTTTATTATAAAGATCATTCACCTGCAGGCATGACCGTAGAAGCCTGCTGCATCATTTGATGAACACCCTTTCCTTTATTTTGTAAAATGACGCACAAGCCTGACCGGCAGCTTTATGAGCTTGAGCATATTGAGCAACACGAACCAGGAAATGCCGTCTCCCAGATGGAACAGCATGATGGTCAATCCGGATAAAGGCCTTAAGGAAGGGTGATCCCGATAAAAAAGAAACAGCCCGTGCGTATTTTGGTTCTCTATGAAAAAGAACTGTTTCACAAAACCCGGAACGGTTGCATGTCTGATGATATCCACGGACATCTGGACATAATTCCTGAGGCCGGAGATCATGTCCATTTTATTGAATTGGTGGACCGTATAGAGGTTACTGCAAAAGATCGTCCTGATGGTTTTGCCCTGTTGTATATAATGGAGGTTGCTCGTTATCTCGAGCAAATATCCTGCGTTGTCCGGTATATCGATCCCGAGGAAATCCTTTTTCCAGAAGGCACGTTCGCCGCCGAAGTATTTTGCGCAGTTTGTCCAGCCCCATATTGGTGTCCTGTCCCCCGCCCTGTCCAGGACCGTTTGATCTACTTCTTTACTGACGACCGGCTCAATCAATGCATCGATGTTTCTATGGGTCAACCCGATCAGGTCTGAATCAAGCATAACGATAAGATCGCCCTTTGCTTCAAATACACCCCTCTTTATCACGCCCGCCTTCCCGTTCTTCTTCGGGAGTGTGATGACCTTCAATACAGGACAAGCCTGCTGATACGATTTTGCTATTTGTGTCGTGCGGTCGTCCGAGCCGTCATCTATGACGATGACCTGGCTGAACCTGCTATAGGTCGATACAACATCCAACACCCTTTGAATATTTTTTTCTTCGTTGTATGCGGGCATAATACATGAGATAGTTACGGTATCAATTGTGCTCATTCATGTCCCTTCTGTTTATCAATTTATAAAATGCAATATACGAAACACTTAACCATATTTTAAATGCTCATTGCAACAATTTCAGTGTGTTTTATTGGATCGGAGGCAATGCCTTTTACAGGAAGGTTTCCCAATTCTTGACTTGTTTTAAACACACATTTAATATGGATACATGGATAAGGTTGCTATAATAATACCCGCACGTTACGGTTCAAAGCGGCTGCCGGGAAAGCCCCTTCTAAAATTGGGTGGCAAAACTATCATTCAACATGTTTATGAGAATGCATCGGCGTCAAAGCACGCGGACCGGGTAATCGTTGCAACCGATGACCGGCGTATAGAGGAGGCAGTAAAAAGCTTCGGCGGCGAATGCAGAATGACACCTAGAAATATAAAGAGCGGGTCAGACAGGATAGCATACGTTGCAAAGGACATAGACAGCGGACTTATCATGAACCTGCAGGGTGATGAGCCTTTTCTGAAACCTTCCCTCTTTGACAGAGCATTGGAATTGGCACAGTCAAACAAGGATATACCCGTTGTAACGCTTGCGGCAAGGATAAAATCCATTGACGAACTCGATAATCCGAACAATGTAAAGGTCGTCGTTGATAAACAGGGGTATGCACTTTATTTTTCGCGTTTTCCCATTCCCTTCACCCGGGACGATAAAGGAAAGCTTGTCAAAAGGCCCGGGGGACATTACAGACATATCGGTATCTACATATTCAGGCGCGAGGCATTGCTGGAGTTTGTACGCATGAAGCAGTCGCTGCTCGAGAAGATGGAAATGCTCGAACAATTAAGGCTGCTCGAGAACGGATACAAAATTATGGTTGCTGTTACCGGTAATCCGCCGGCCGGCATTGATACGGCTTCGGATTTGAAAAGGGCAAAGGCTTTTTTAAAGAAAGAAAGGAAGGTATTATGAAATCAAAATTTATATTCGTTACGGGGGGAGTCGTATCTTCTCTCGGCAAGGGAATCGCATCGTCTTCCATTGCAGCCCTGTTGCAGGCACGGGGACTGAATGTAACCCTGCAAAAACTTGATCCCTATATCAATGTCGATCCGGGAACAATGAACCCGTATCAGCATGGAGAGGTGTTTGTCACCGAAGACGGAGCAGAGACAGACCTCGATCTCGGCCATTATGAACGGTTTACCAACATCAGCATAACGCATTCCAACAATGTAACGGCAGGACAGGTCTACGACACGGTCATCAATAAAGAGAGGAAGGGCGAGTACCTCGGCGGTACGGTGCAGGTCATTCCCCATATAACGGATGAGATTAAACGCAGGATAAGGGAAAATGCCAAGGGCAAGGATATCGCCATCATCGAGATCGGCGGTACCGTAGGTGATATCGAGAGCCTCCCGTTCCTTGAGGCGATACGGCAGCTCAAAAAGGATGTCGGTCCCGAGAATGTTTTGTATGTACATCTTACCCTGGTACCCTATATCAAGGGTTCCGGTGAACTCAAAACCAAGCCGACGCAGCACTCCGTAAAAGAACTCAGGGCGATAGGGATTCAACCCGATATCCTCCTCTGCAGGACAGACCGGCATATCGATAAAGACCTGAAGGCGAAGATTTCACTCTTCAGCGATGTCGATCAAGACGCCGTGATCGCCGCCATAGACGTGGAATCCATCTACGATGTCCCGGTCGAATTCCACAACGAGGGGCTCGATGAAAAAATCATCGAGAAGCTCCACATCTGGACGGGCGCTCCGGACCTTTCAAGATGGGAGTCCCTGTCGAAGAAGACCGCTGGTATAAAGGATGAGGTGACCATCGGTATTGTGGGTAAATACGTTCATTTGAGAGACTCGTATAAAAGCCTTCATGAGGCACTGACACATGGAGGCATTGCCAACAGCGTAAAGATCAACCACCGGTACATAGACTCGGAAGAGATAGAGAAGGAAGGCCCTGCAAAGTTTTTAAATGATGTCGACGGCATCCTCGTCCCCGGAGGTTTCGGTAACAGGGGAATAGAAGGCAAGGTACTCGCCGCAAAGTATGCTCGCGAAAAGAAGATACCCTACTTCGGGATATGTCTGGGCATGCAGATCGCGGTTATTGAATTTGCGCGCCACGTCCTGGGCATTAAAGACGCAAACAGCAGCGAGTTTGATCCAAGAACAAAAAATCCGGTGATAGACCTGATGCCGGAACAAAAAAGCAGCAAGCAGCTCGGCGGCTCCATGAGACTGGGCGCCTACGAATGCAAGATCAAGCCCGGTACACATGCGGCAAGGGCTTATGGTAAAGAAATCATATACGAAAGGCACAGGCATAGATACGAATTCAACAACGATTACAGGGAGGATTGCATAGCGAAGGGCCTGGTTATAAGCGGTGAATACCCGGAAAAGAAGCTGGTCGAAATCATAGAGTTGAAGAACCATCCGTGGTTTCTTGGCTGCCAGTTCCACCCGGAGTTCAAGTCAAGGCCTATTACCCCTCATCCACTTTTTGTTCAATTCATCAAGGCTTCAGCAAGAAGACCCGCAAAGAGATGAATGCACCATGCCGGTAACTGTCAAAACGCTCAACATAAACGGACTCAGGATTGGCGGGAACAACAGGGTTGTTCTCATTGCCGGCCCGTGCGTCATAGAGAGCGAAACCATGACGCTGCGTATTGCCGGACAGCTCAAATCCATCACATCAGAGCTGGGCATTGAGCTTATTTTCAAGGCTTCGTATGACAAGGCGAACAGAACGTCCATTAACTCATTCAGGGGCCCGGGCCTGAAAAAAGGACTTGAAATATTATCAAAGGTAAAAACAACCTACAACCTTCCGATACTTTCTGACGTTCACAGTACGGAGCAAATAGAGGCTGCAGCGCAGGTCCTGGATATAATCCAGATACCGGCCTTTTTGAGCAGACAGACCGACCTGCTGGTTTCTGCAGGAGAAACAGGCAGGATCGTAAATATAAAAAAAGGGCAATTCATGGCACCCTGGGACATCAGGCACGCAATCCAGAAGATTGAATCAACCGGGAACCATAAGATAATCCTCACCGAACGCGGATACACCTTCGGGTATAATATGCTGGTGAATGATTTCCGCGTCATACCCATCATGAGGGATTTTGGTTATCCCGTCGTATTCGATGCTACACACAGCGTGCAATTGCCGTCCGCAGCAGGAGGGGTTTCCGGCGGACAGAAAGAATATATCGAAGTGCTTGCAAAAGCAGCAGCTGCAGTCGGTATCGACGGTCTCTTTCTCGAGGTGCACCCGCATCCTCAAAAAGCCCTGAGCGACGGCGCGAACTCGCTGCGGTTGGACAGGTTAAATAAATTATTGAAGACCATAAAGGTGATTGATGAAATCGTCAAAAAAGATTGATGTTCTCAAAGAGGCAAAAAAGGTACTGAAGATAGAAGCCGATACGGTCAGCAGGCTTATAAACCATATCGACGGACAATTCTTGATCGCGGTAGAAGCGATCCTTGCCACAAAGGGCAAAGTGGTCATAACCGGCATCGGGAAATCGGGACTCGTTGGACAAAAGATCGCATCGACGATGACAAGCACCGGTACACCCACGTACTATCTGCATCCGTCCGAGGGAGCGCACGGGGACCTCGGCATACTGGATAAGGACGACATTCTGATAGCGCTATCCAACAGCGGCGAATCGGAAGAGGTACTGAAGATCATCCCTTTCGTCAAAAGACTCGGGATAAAACTTATAGCCATTGTCGGGAATAAGACATCAACGCTTGCACAGGGCGCAGACGTCATCATCCATGTACCGGTAGAAAAAGAGGCATGCCCCTTTGGACTTGCACCGACTGCAAGCACAACGGCAGAGCTTGCCATAGGAGATGCTCTTGCAGTTGTCCTGCTCCTGAAAATGGGTTTTACAAAAGATGATTTTGCCATGTTCCATCCGGGAGGGGCACTCGGTAAGAAGCTCCTCACCAAGGTGGAAAATCTTATGCATACCGGCGAAGAGATACCTTCCGTTTATACAAACACAAAGATGAAAGATGTGCTGGTCGAGATTACATCGAAACGAATGGGACTGACGGGCGTTTATGATTCAAAAGACAGGCTTGCAGGCATCGTAACAGACGGTGATCTCAGAAGGGCACTGGCGAAATATCCGGATCTGCTGGAAAAAACAGCCTCGGAGATAATGACACAAAGCCCGAAACGCATAGAGAAAAATGCTCTCGCAGTAAAGGCTCTGAACATTATGGAAACATACTCGATAACCTCCCTGTTCGTGACCAGCAATGGAGATAAAGATAAGCCCATCGGCATAATCCACCTCCATGACATACTGAAGGCCGGGATCGTATAGCACTCCCAATACTGCAGGGACGATTCGGGAATTGCCCTTATCACGCTGCTATCAACAGTTAGATCCGGGCCTTTCTTGCATTTTAGTTATATTTTTCTTTACCAGACATGTGGGATGAGACGATATTTTACCTGGGTTATATAAGCTGCATAGCCGGACAGTTCCTCCCGCAGCATACGCTCTTCCATCACCGCCCGCCATGCAATTGCGACCACAAGAATCAGCCCAATGAGGACTCCATACCCCGATCCCAGCAAGAGGGGTGTCCCAAGAAAAAAGATACCCATGGCGGAATACATAGGATGCCGCACGTAATGATATGGACCCGTTGAGATCACCTTTTGTCCCCGTTCTTCCTGAATATGTACTACGGGTGACAGAAAAGTGTTCTCCCGAAACGTCAGGAAAAAGAGGTAGAACGAGCACACCAGCGCAATCGCCCCTGCCAATTGCAGCCAGACTGGCAGCGGTGACCAGCGAAAGCGAACTGCATCAACCGATATGAAAATCAACCATACAAAGATAAATACCTGAAGCAGGGGGAAAAACACCTTGTCCCAGCCTTGCTGGTCGGAAGTCCACAGGTGCGTACGTTCTTGCAGCAATCCAGGGTTGTGCCGGAATAGCCATAAAGAGACAGCAAGATAAAAGCCAAAGAACAGCACGACAAAGACCCATCCTGCAAGCCATGCGATGGTGCCAGCCGGAAGAAATAAAGCCAATGAAAAGACGATAAAGATACCGGCGGTTTGCACCGCAAGTAGTTTTATATTGACATGAGTATGGTCAACTTCAGGGTCGCTACTTTTCATATAATCATCGTTCATTAATCGTCATCCATTAACCGCACAATGGATCCAGGACGGCAATAGGTGCAACCCCGGTTCTCTACAATGCCCAATTCAAGGACAGGCCACATGTCTTCTCGTCAGCAAATTGAACGGGACCCTTAAAATATAACAGAGGTTCAGCCGGCTTTTACAGCTTTTTTCCGTATTTTCCTGGAGTATTCTCTGAGTGCCGTATTGATAAGGGTCTGGTATCCGATTTTTGTCTCCGTTGCGAGCTTCTTGAAAAGCAATATCATATCATCGTCGATCCTTATAGTTGTGGAAACTTTCTTCGGTATATAAAACCTGCCCCTTATGCCCTTTGAAAGATCGTACTCTTTCTTGAGCACGAAATCTTCTTTCTCTTTAATGGTTAATTTCTTCATATTGCTCACACTCCCTTTTTGTAGCCTTCCTTGCTGTTATTATTCTTATGTGTTCATCCCCGTCATCGGCGAGAAAGTAGAGATGATCGACAGCGATAATTTTGCCACTTTGTGTTGCTCCAAAAGTGATCCATCTTTCATCGAAATAGTCGAACCGCTTATCGAGAATAGAAATATGCAGCGGATCATCAAACACTGTCCTGGCTTCTGCAAAAGATATCTTATGTTTTTTAATGTTACTTTTGCTCTTATTCTCATCCCACTCAAATTGCATAATACTATATATGACATCGGTAGTTACATTGTCAATACATCTGTTTATGAATTGTGATAGCCAAGTGAAAATGTCAGGAAGAGAAACGGGGTTATATCTTTCATTTTGATAAATAACTGCTGGTTTTTTTCAAACCGCTCTATAAGATCTGAAACTTGTTGGGGAAATGGTCAATCGTGAGATAAGACACTTTTATTTTTAAAAGAATCTGGATTCCGTATCAAGTACAAAATGACAAAGAAAAGAAATCAAACCCCGTTAGAAAGGATGTGGCTTTAAACCACTCCCTTTCTTTAAGGCATTTAACAATTATCTTTTTGACCCCACCATAAATGGTGTAGCTTTCTAACGGGGTAAACTAACGGATTGCTTCGTCGCAGCGCTAAGAAGCTGCTCCTCGAAATTGAGAGGGAGTAGGTGGCAGCCTTGACATTGGACAAAGGGATTTTGATCATATCGCGTTTTTTGTATGCCAAAACAGTAATGAATTGTTAAATGGTGCATTGAATAATTTGGAATTTGACAGCATACTATAAGTATGTAATAGTGGCTACGAATGTAGCTATAAGGAGAATGCCATGAAGTTTGCAAATGTAAGGGAGCTTAAGAATAATACCTCTGAAATCCTTAGGAAGGCCGAGAAGGAGACCGTAGTTATTATGTCAAGGAGCAAGCCGAGGGCGGTAATAACCGCCATATCCGAAGAGGACTTTGAGGATTATCGGCTTGAGCAGAGCCCTGTTCTCCTGTCCTCACTTGAAAAGGCTGCACATGAATACAACCAAAAAGGCGGCATCACGTTAAAGAAGTATCTTTCCGGAAGAACAAAAAAACGTGGATGAGTTTAAGATTATACTTGCCCCTGAGGCAGTAAAAGACTTTAACAGCCTTGACGATCATATAAGCAGGCATATTCTCAACGCCCTTAAAGTGCTTGAGGAAAATCCATTCCCGCGCGGCAAACTGATAAAAAAGCTAAAAGGAACACAGAGGAATTTTTACAGGCTAAGGGTGGATAAATTCAGGGTGTTTTACATGATCGAGGGAAAAAAAGTTATACTTCTCCGGGTTATAAACAAAAAAGATGCAGACCGGTTTATTCAAAAGTTATAACACAACAAAACATATTTAATC
>JAJYUJ010000071.1 GCA_021792615.1 bacterium | reverse complement strand
TATCCAGCGTCTGGTGTGCATAATCGCCCTGGGCATCAGGCCATAGCATGCCGCTTATATGATCCAGTTCGACTGCTTTATCGTGATTGACGATAAGAAACTGCAGCAGCTCAACAGGTTTAAGCTGAGCTTTTTTGGACAGTTCGACCGGTGCGTCCTCATGCAGGATCTTAAAACTGCCGAGCGTATAAATCTTAAATGCCCATGGCCAGTTCTCGCATGCATACGGAGGTGTGTCGGGAAAGAGATTACGCTGCTTAATAAGTCTTTTAACGTATTCCGGTGTTATACCGGCATCCAGCGCTTTAAGACATAATTTAGCCATTTCAGACGGGGTAAAGCCTGGAAAGTTGATGTACTCTTTGTCCCGGCTTAATTGTATTGCTTTTTTAAGAAAATGTAAGCCATCTTTTTCATTACCTTTATCGAATTTAAAGTGTGCCATAGCTATAAAATACATAGAGTTTAGATGATTGCTCCATTTCCCTGATGTATATGCTTTGCGCAGGTAGTATAATGCCTTTTTGTCTTCTGACAGTGCATGTAAGATGTGAGACATTTGCAGATAATTCATCCCTATTTGGTTTATGGCTCCGGATTCTAAGGCTAATTGTAACGCTTTTTTTTGGTTCATGAGTGCAGTAGCAAAGTTTTTTTGCAGCAGGGATTCTGATGCCAAAAAGTAATAATATAAAGCCGCATCAAATGGACCCGCTTGTCCAATTGTTTTTGAAGCCTCATGCAGAAGCTTCCTGGCAAGAGACAGATCGCCCGATGCAAGCACCCATCCTACACCATAACTTAAAAGCGTATGATCCAGCACATGAACACCTGTTGCTTGAGCTAATCCCATGCCCTGATACAACGGAGTAAAAGACGGATCGCGTTCAACGGTTTTCCAGCAATAGAGCACCTCCAAATCTTTAAATGTAATAAAGGTCAGCGGAGATATCTTGTTCGAATAGGTTAGTTTTCTATAAGGTGCAATGATTGAACCGGCTTTTGCAAAATCACCTATAAATATATAATAAAGACTTATAATAAGGCTCAATTGTATATTGAAGTTGAGATCTTTACTTTTTGACAGGATAGAAAAGCCCTGTTGAATCCAACTCTTGATTTTTGGATTAAAGGGCTGCCGGAATACCATAGCTCCTAACATGGCATACGTAGCAGCAGCAGCTATTTCTTGCGAGGGAAAAGTTTTGTATTTATGCATAAGCCCTTCCATACTGTTTATCCAGCGATCGTAAAGCTTATAATTCCCAAACTGATACGTAACAGAATAAACCGCACCAGTCCACGCCATAAACACACCGGTTCTGTCATTATTTTTCTCAAAAAGCTTAAATGCTTTTTCAAAAAGAACATGGGTTTTGGAAGGTTCAAACGGCAGTTTGCACATACCAAACCAGTAAATAATCCATGGGTTCTTTTTTGCTACATCCGCAGGCAGCTCTCTCAGCCATGCTTCCAGCGTGCGGTTTCTACCTTGTAAAACAAGAGAAGATGCATGCTCCATGATCAATTTTACAGCCTCTGCCCAATCCTTGGATCGTAAGAACAATTCGATTGCATCTTCACTATATCCGGCATCTGCCAGGATCTTGGCAGCATTTCGTTGAATCTTGATTTTGTTCTCCTGATAAAATATACCACGCATCTTTAAAAGGAGAAATTCCCTGAACAGATCGTGATACGTATAGGTATTGTCCTGATGCCTGATGGTAAAATACTGGGACTTCACCAGCCCGTTCAATATGCGATCCGAGATAGCACTGCCCGTCATCCTGTTTGCCATATCTGCAGTCATGGAGGGGAAAAAGCTTGTCTTCAGAAGAAAATCCTGCATGGCAGGCTCTAACCGGTCAAAGATCTCAGCGGAAAAATAGTCGAATATAGCTTGATAGTCTTTGAAGCTGTTCTGAGAATTGGCATCTAGACTTGCTTTATCCTGTTCGAGCATAAGGATGATCCCGGCTGCCCAGCCGTCTGTCCAATCGTGAAGTTTGTTAACCGTCTCAAGAGTATGGCTTTCACCGGAGCGCAGCCGGATAAGCTCGCCGGTTTCTTCAGGTGTAAACCTTATCTGTTCGTTGCCTATAATCTCCATCATACTGTTTGCCCGCATGCGTGAGAATGTATCAGGAGGTTCAGTCCGGCTTATCAATATGACATTCCCGTACTCCGGAACCTTCATCAAAGCCTCATGCATGATGGTATGAAACAACGGATTTGCATTGACCTCATGATAATTGTCAAAAACAAGCACAAAACCCTTCGGCAGCATTGAGTAGAGATTTTCAAAGTACCTCTGTGCGAAGATTGAAATGTTCGGAAGATACTCCGGCGTTAAGGCAGGCAACCTCGTACTTTTCTTACCATTGATTCTTTTTACAAGCAGCTTCAGATAATAAAAGAACGTGGCAAGATCCATATCCGAGCTATCAATATGATACCAGGCATGGGGAATCTTGTATGCCGATATATAGCTTGCAACCAGGGTTGTTTTGCCAGAGCCGGGCAAGCCGGTAATCCAGATACTTTTCTTCTTGCGAGCCTGCACCAGTATTCGAAACAGCCGTTCCCTAATAACTACATTGTCTGTTTTAGGATTCTGAAGCTTTGTTAAAACATGGTCCTTCACTTATTATTACCCCACTGGTTATTTTCTAACCTTTGAACCGTGTTTCGTCAATATAATGAAGGACATTTTATTATGGATTGTAGTTAAAATTATTACAATTTGCGGATATTTTTACAGAATCTGTAAGTCATTTGTAAGTATAAATGCGCTATTGAAATGAAAAAACCCAAATGGGGGGCATACCATGGAGGGACTCAATATATTGAATTGTTTGTTTTATCTTAACCCTTTCTTCCATGTTGTTATCGGTATAAAGAGGGGAATCGCATTCTTTATCCCGGCGAGTTCCTTCTCTTTTTACACTCTTTTCTTCCTCGTAACTTATAATGATAACCGAACAGCACAAATCGTCAGAGCGGCACGCGCACTCATTGCATCGCTCGACTCAATCCAAAGCATTGAGCCAAGGCATCTGGAAAAGTGGATATATGCAGGAGCAAATCGCCGGAGAAAGGATCTAAACCCATGACCATTGATGCATCTGGCAATGTCTGGGCAACAAACTACCCTTTTAGCACTATTTCCAAGATTGTCGGTTTAGCAACAGGTCCTCAATACTTTCCGTACACAGGGCCACAATGGCCGTGGAAAGTTATAGAATTAAACAAACTGGATTCCGTATCGAGTACGGAATGACAGGATAGAAGATAAGGCGGGGCGTACGCCCCGCCTGTCACGGGAGGAGGATACATGAAAAGGTTGGTGTTTTATATTTATTGACAATGGTTCTGGCGGGTTTTGGGTCGATGATACCGTATTACGGTGTTAACATGAATCAGAAATTATTGGCCAATGGTGTCGGAACTACATGCGATTTTGAACCGGCGCAAGCATTTGATTCTTCAAAGAGGATCATTCTTTTAAACGCAACTATCACCACAACAACTCTTTTACCGAATGGCGAGAAGTTTACCCCGTTAGAAACACATAGTGATGAGCCGTTTTGATCTGTCGAAAGAATTTCTTTCCTATACTATGCTTCTAACGGGGTGAACCACAACCTGTATTCTCAGACCGCATTATTAAGCCCAAAAAAGATAGACATCTTGACATACGTTATCGATGATACTATCGTATTACATATAATGTATCGATGGAAAATAGAGGGAGAGGAGTGTATGGAAATAGTAAAAGTTTCTCCAAAATATCAAGTGGTTGTACCTCTGAGGATAAGGAAATCATTGGGAATCAAAGCCGGCACAAAAGTCCATGTTCTACAATATGAAAATCGTATAGAGTATATACCGGTAAAAGACATAAAAAAAATGCGCGGTTTTCTACAAGGTATTGATACCACTATAATAAGAGAAAAAGATAGAATATGAATTTAGTAGATTCATGCGGATGGCTCGAATATTTTGCAGATGCCCCTAATGCCAGTTATTTTGCAAAACCCATTGAAGATATTAAAAATCTTCTTGTTCCTTCTATCTGTATTTTAGAGGTGTTTAAAAGTGTAGTTAAACAAAAAGGTGAAGATGCTGCACTTCAGGCAATAGCTATTATGATACAGGGCAGGACCGTTGAACTTGATATAGCCATTGCATTAAATGCGGCTAAAGTTGGGTTAGAATATAAACTTCCCTTAGCAGACAGCGTTATATTGGCAACTGCAAAAGCAAATAATGCCATTCTATGGACGCAGGATGCAGATTTCAAAAATATCGCTGGTATCAAATATATTGATAAGAATAAGTTGTAAGGGATAATGGGCGGGTACCCGTTCTCTAATAGGGCAAGAAAAAGAAGAAAATCGAAGATGTCAGGATTAGAATGGTTCCTTCCCTCTATTCTGCTTCTAAGGGAGAGAGAGTCTTACCTTTTTGATTTTATAATATTCTGATATATTTCTCTGGTCTTGTCCGAGGGCTCTATGCCCAGTGTACGGGATAATATCACCTCACAGTGCTTGTACAGGGCAGCAGCTTCGGCAGTGCGTCCGTGCGATTGATACAGCAGCATCAG
>JAJYUJ010000039.1 GCA_021792615.1 bacterium | reverse complement strand
CTGTATCATTTTTGATCGGGATCCCATTGTCCTATCTATCAAATAAAGGGGGCACGTTGAAGCGTGCCCCCTTGTGTCGATTCATCTATTCGATGTTTTTATGAAGCTATCGTCCTTCTGACCTTCCCCTGAATTTTTCTTCGCGTCTTTGCTGGCCATGGGATTGTCTTTCCTCAGGGCGCTGGAATCTCTGTCCCTGGGGGCCATAGGGGCGTCCTTGCGGATGGTGCTGATACCTTTGTCCATGGTACTGTCCAGGGTGTTCCCGTATCCACTGCTGGTGTCTTATAACCTCAGGTCTTCTCTGGTACTCCTGCTGCCTTTGGTATCTTATATCCCGCCTTTGCTGTATAGCTCTGGGATGATAGTCCCGCACACCCCATGTCCTTTGCCGTTCCCAATACCTGTCGTTGTGCCAGCCTCTCCACTTCCGTTGCAGTTCCCGGTCGGGAATACGTTCATAGTTCCACGGGTGTCCCTGCCAATCTCGATCCCTGTAGTATTCTCTCCAGCGCGGGTCTACGTCATAGTAGAAACGCGGTACACGGTTAAAATAAATCCAGCCGCGGTTATAATATCGTGATCGATACCAGCCGCCTTCCCACGGACGCCACCACCATCCGTTCCAGAAGAATAAATCTACTCCTACATTCGGCACAACGTACACATCGTTCGTATCCGGCAGTACCACTACATCCGGCGGCGCCCCGAATACGACCGGCGGCGGCAGAGAGATTCCGATACTGACATCCACCCCTGCCATTGCCGGAACAGGAACGGAAATTACCGGTATCAAAAGTATGAGCCCTAAGAGTAACTTTTTCATTTTGGTTCCTCCTTTGTCAGGTATGTTTCCTTATCTATACCATGCGATCCCAAATCAATCAATACAGCCTTTGTACGATGTATTTGAACCCCTTCTTTTCGTAAAAGAGATTCTCTGTGCCACTATGGCTATCGCGCAAAGTACATCAGATTGCATTTTAGCGCACAAAATTTCTGATGGTATCGTGATTGCCCGCAAGAATGGATGTCAACAGGTTTTTCTCCAGCTAAAACAGAAGTCTTATATGAATGCCGGCCCTGATTTCCCAGTGAAGTCCCCGCAATTTCTTTAGTCCCAGTCCCTGCGGCCGCTGTCCTAAATGCCTTTCTCTACGGCCACTGCGGGCCGGAGTAGGGAAAGTACTGGGGGCCTTTTGCAGCACCGGCAAGTTTCGTTACCGTATCGTCGCCGTAGTTTGCGACCCATACATTACCCGCGCTGTCTATTGCTATTGCACAGGGCTCTGTCCCTGCAGCATAGGTCTTTATAATTTTGCCGGTGGAGTTTAACTCGGTAACACGGTTGCTGTATTGATTCGTCACCCAGACATTGCCTGCATTATCTATTGCAACACCGTTGGGAGATGTTCCTGCGCTAAAGGTCCCCAGGAGCGTTCCCCCAGAGTTGAGTTTTGTAACGGTGTTTGCCCCATTATTGGCAACCCAGACATTCCCGGATCGGTCTATTGCTATGCCTATAGGATTTGACCCGACGGTATAGGTACCCATCCGTACGCCGTTTTTGCTGAGCTTCGTAACGCTGGCACCGTCATTATTGACAACCCAGACATTCCCGGCTCTGTCTATTGCTATGTTCCAGGGCATTGTCCCGACGGTATAGGTTTCCATGGTTATTCCGCCAGATGAGAGCCTGCTTACCGTAGAATCGAAATAATTAGAAACCCAGATATTCCCGGAGCTGTCGATCGCTATGCCTTTCGGCTCCGTTCCGGCCGTATAGGCTTTTATGATTTTGCCGCTGGAGTCGAGTTCCGAAACGATGCTGTCGCCGTTATTGACAACCCAGACATTCCCGGCTCTGTCTATAGCTATGCCGTAAGGATATGTCCCGACAGGATAGGTTCCCATCCGGCTGCCGTTTGAGTTGAGTTCCGTAATATCCGCGCTGCCCTTATTGACAACCCAAACATTTTTGGCGCCGTCTATCGCAATTGCCGCGGGCTGCGTTCCGGTATGGATGATCCCGCAACCCGCCGAAAACATAATTACAATCGATGAAAAAGTTGAAAGTATTTTGATAGTTACTTTCATAACCCCCCTTTTAAGCTATTCTTGAAAATGTCTTTTCTATTGTTTCGGTCCAAGATCCTTTTCTTCTACGGCCACCGCGGGCCGGAGGCTGCACTGCTCAATTCCATTGTTCCGTTCATTGTCCATACAGATAGTAGCTTTACAGAAAATATCCGTCAAGCGGAAAAACCCGGATGCTGCATCCGCACCCGATTTTTTTCTGTTTTTCAATCGCGAGTTTTGGTGTATGGTGAAGGACAATGATTCTTATCCAAGGGGTATATATGAAAAAAACACTTCTCTGGCTGGTTGCTTGCAGTATGGTGTTTGCCGGTGTTCGGGCGTATGCTGATGGACATAGGTTTAACCGGCAGTTTGACCCTGTTGTTTTGCAGGGGACAACGATCGCCCCGTTTCTCGGTCGGAATATACAGAATTTCAGGTTGTATAAGGTGGTCCGGGAAAAAGGAAAGCATGGGCTTGCGCGGGAGTCCTTGCAGTCCACACCTTTCCAACCGATACCGTTTCAGATCGACGAGCGGGACGAATACGGTGACTGGATTTTTAATTACGACAAACACGGCAATCCCGTGCCCCTCAAGAGGACATCGCTTTCCCCACAGGATGAATTGGTATTTATGGCAAAGGACGCAGGAAAAAAGGCAAACACGGATCAGCTTAACGTGCCCGGAGCAGACGTCATGGAAATAGAGCTTACGGACCCCCTCAACAACACACATGCTTATGTATATCTCATGTCTTATAAGGACAACCCGCCCCCTCTTTCCCCTGTGCGGTATGTACAATACGATCCCAGGGACGACCGGGTAACCGCACAATTGTATGTCATGGCGTTCTCAAAAAAAGCGCCGCTGTCCTACGATTATTTTGCCGTGCCGAAATCAGCAGGCGGTGAAGGCATCAATATATTCGACGGGTTCAAAATGAGGCTTGATATCAATACCGTTCTCTTTAACATACACAAGGACGAAGATGACTTTAAATCGAGGCTTGTCGGATACATCCAGGGGCCTGTACGGGTTATACGACGGGTGGCGAACTCCATGGACATCATGCTCGGCATTCAGTCTCCGTCTGTTTTGTCCGACAGCGCATACTATTATGATTTCTTTCAATTCCCCACGGTTGTCGATATACCCATAGACCTCCGCCGGCTCTATATCGTGAAAAAGGCGCGGCTCGTTACAACGACGGATTTCAATCATAACGCACTCGGTATGGAGTTTTACAATTCCAACAACCCCGGGGGCCTGAAGATCACCGGCATGATGAGCAAGGCGCAGGAAGACCTGAACAGATCGCCGTACGATTGGGCTGTTGTTTCAGGACCCCAGGGGGCATGGATGAACAGGGTTGTCATGGGTAAGGATGTTCCGTTTACCAAAGGCCTTTATTTTGTCGATGACGAATCAAAGCCGGATCCCCCGGAGAATGAGCCCGGACAAATTGGCAGTACCGGCTATGACTTCGGCAATCTCATGAAAGCCAGGAAGGGAACGTATACGTTTACATCCTACATCTATGTTCCCGTAGGATACAAACCAGGGCAAGAGAAGCCGTGGCTGAATATTATTGACCATCCGGTCACTCATGTGGTTTACTACAACAATCAGCGGGTGGAGCCTGTAAAGTTTACGTTTAAAAAACATTGAAGTGCAGGGGTGTGTGCAAAAAACACCCTCCAAAAAACAACGGGAAGGATGACGTATATGACATTAAGAATGATAAAAAGCATAATGATTGTCGGTATAGTCGCACTATCTGCTCCAGTCCATGCCTCGGCAATAACCCCGGATCAATGGTCGATCATCAAAGACGGCGGCATTGTTAAGCAGCTTGAATCGGTCAAAGGTACCGATGTAAAAGAAGGTGTGGCGATCGGCATTGTCGATGCCCCTCCCCAGCAGGTATGGAATGTGATACACGAAAACAATGATTTTGTGCATTTTATGCCGCGGATGCTTGAGAGTATACTCGTCAATCCGGATGCAATTGCCAAGGCAAAGGCATTGAAATTTGACTACAATACCGGGGATCCGAAAGAGCTGATTCAATTCCTGAAAAAGCACCGGGCGGACAAAATGACCGGCACAACGGGCTATTTTTTCAGTCTGCTGAATGTTCCCTGGCCTGCAACAAACAGATGGTATATCATAAAGCTCGATGATTTTGTTACCTCGGGCAGGTGGTATCAGCATTGGTCGCTTGTTTTGGGTAATCTGAAAACCAATGACGGTTCGTGGGAGTTGGTGCCGCTCGATAATAACAGGACACTGGTGACCTATACGGTGTTTTCCGATCCCGGCGGCGAGATACCGGACTGGATAATAAACATAGGTACAAAGCAGACCCTGCCGGGTGTTATAGAAGCCGTAAGAAAGAGGGTAAAAGAAGAATCCGGGAAGAAACAATAAATGGAAATAACAATTTATCATTCCCGTGCAAACGGGAATCCAGAAAAGCATGAGAGGGGCAATACATGGGCCGCCCCTGCGGGATCCCTGCCGGAGTTTATCACCATACTCCGAGAGGGGACCGGAATGACACGATAGGAAAAGGAGGAAGTATGAAAAAGGGTATAGCAATCTCTGCGATCGCTCTATTCCTGGGCGTAACGTCAATAATGTCTTGTTCGAGCAGCAGCAGCGGAACAAAGAGTTTTCCAAAAGGATTTTTATGGGGTGTTTCGACGGCAGCGGAACAGAGCGAGGGCGGCATTACCAATAACGACTGGTATATCTGGGAGCAGATGGGCAACACCCCCCCGGTCGGGCTTGCGGATAATTTCTATAACCTTTATGCACAGGATTTTACCAATGCTCAGGCAATGCACCTGAACGCATTCAGGCTTACCTTCGAGTGGTCAAGGATTGAACCGAATCCACCGGCGGTGATAGGCATGCCATTGACAGCAGGAGATGTTGTAACGTCAGAGGTTCAGCACTATAAGGACGTTATAGCCTCATTAGAAGCTCACGGATTGACGCCGGTTGTTACACTTGTCCATTGGACAGTACCCCAATGGGTGGATGACCCGGCAAATATCAAGGCCAATAACTATACGCAGAGTACGACAAGTCTTGCGGGTTGGACCAATACCCTTACTGCTTATGCGTTTTCAAGCTATGCGGCTTTCATGGCACAGCAATTCTCAACAACGGTAAAATACTGGATTACCGAAAACGAACCATTACCAGACACCCTGAGCGGGTATATAATGGGTGTTTTTCCTCCGGGATTCAATAATCTCTCAGATCTTACTGCCCCAACCATGCCCAACGGTGCAAGCGTTGTTACCGTGGTAAAGAACATGATCATGGGACATGCGCTGGCTTATCATGCCATACATGCAATCGAGCCGAATGCAATGGTGAGTATCGCAGCAAATTCTATCTTTTCCAGTGCAATACCCGGTAATGCCGCATCAGCGGCAGCTGCAAAGGCCTTTGACCACGCATACAATCTCACGTATCTCGATGCAGCAACAACAGGTATATTCGACAACGGGCTTACCGGTACAACAAACACGACGTACTATCCTGAATGGGCGCACACGCTCGATTATATAGGGGTTAACTACTACAACAACGATTATGTTGTTCCTGCTCCCGCAGGGTTTTTAAAGCCTATCAATGCCCTGCCCTGCGATTCAACCATAGGTGCGTTTATTCCCTTAAGCTCGATTGGCTGTCCTGCGCAGAACCCCCCGGAAACGCAGGGCTTGACCGGTATACTGGTTGAGTATGCGCAGCGCTACCACCTGCCTATGCTGATAACGGAAAACGGCTACGGCGATGCTGACCCCGTCGGGAAAGCGAAGTACATCGTGCAGAATATCCAGGCCGTAAAAAACGCCATCAACCAGGGCGCCGACATGCTCGGCTATATGTACTGGACCATGGACTATGATTATGAATGGACATCGGGCTATGCCCAGAACTTCGGACTGTTCTACGTGGATAATTTTACAAGCTGTACCACGCCGAAATGCGGTCTGATTCCGACGACAACGACGAACTTCACCAGAACACCGGTACAGCCCGCAGTCGATGTGTTTTCAGCCATAGCAGCTGCCAACGACATAACCCCGACGATCATGAACCAGTACGGGCAGTGATATGTGCCCTTCAGCTACAAATACTAAATCTCTTACTCAGGATAAGAGGGGGACAGGGAGCGTTATGAAATTTATGCGCAACATTCAAACAGGGAAAGGAACATGGCATAGGTTAGGAAAGCATCGAAAAGATATACAGGGTGTATTCTTTGAAATAAAAGAAAAAAGTAACTCCCTTATTCCCTCTTATGTAAGAGGGATAACGCAGAAGTTTAAGAAGGGCGGGGCACCCGGGCCGGGCTTGGGCCGGGAATTCAATGCGAGGGGTATAGTTTTGGCTTTCGCTCTTGTTGCCATCCTCTGTCTGCCGCATCGGGCATACGCAACCCCCATTGGCGCCATGTCCGTCGGACAGAAAACAGGCGATGTTTCCCTTGGGTTTGGCATTGATTATACGATGCGCAGGGTTACCTCTTCGGACAGCGGGGATGCGGATATGTCCTCCAAGGGATTTTCCATAGTTGCACGGTACAATATCGTCAGTCAGCTGAGTATATATGCAGACGGAGGGTTTAGCGATATATGGCTTTCCGATCCGGATTTTAAGGGCTATCTCGGCGGCTCTTTTGGCGGAGGGTTCAGGTTATCACTGCCGGATCCCCATAGAAGCAGGTTCACCATCAACATCAATGCGGACGTCCACAACACCCAGAGCGGCAATGGCGTGCGCAGTGTAAATAATTTCGAATACAGCGGTGCGGTTTATGCGGCATTTAAAAATTTAAATACCGTTACGTATGGCGGTCTGCAAGCCTCGAATGTTGACCTTTCCTTTACAAATCCCAATTTTAATTATAGCTCAAAGTATAACCTTGGCGGTATATTCGGACTCGACCAGTTTATCACACCGTACGTGTTCTTTAATTTTGAGGTGCATGTGTTCGATGTCCAGTCCGTGGAAGGCAGTGTTGGATATACGTTTTTCTAAAGGAGAAGGAATATGAAGATTTTTCTCGATACGGCAAATACAGCGGAGATAAAGAGAGCGGTTGAGCTGGGATTGATAGATGGTGTTACGACCAATCCAAGCCTTTTGTCAAAGGAAGGCAAGGAGCCTGTCGCACAGCTTAAGGAGATTATCAGGCTTGTCCATGGTCCGGTAAACGCAGAGGTTGTTTCACCTGATGCAAACGGCATGGTAAAAGAGGCACAACCTCTTTCAAAAATGGGGAAAAACGTCGTGATAAAGATCCCCATGTGCGAGCAGGGATTGATAGCGGTAAAAAGGCTTTCGGAACAGGGTATAAAAACGAATGTAACTCTGGTATTCTCGTCGTCCCAGGCACTGCTTGCGGCAAAGGCCGGGGCAAGCTATGTAAGCCCGTTCGTCGGCAGGATAGACGACATATCCGGCAACGGCATGGAGCTTATACAGGAGATCGTGACCATTTTTGACAATTACCTGTTTCCAACGGAGATCATTGTTGCAAGCATACGACACCCCGTGCACTTTGTGCAATCTGCGATGATTGGAGCCCACATAGCAACAGTACCGTTCAATGTGCTTGAACGGCTTATGAAGCACCCGCTTACGGACAGGGGTATTGAAACCTTTAATAAAGACTGGGAAAAGCTGAAAAACGCATTGAAGAAATAAACCCCGGTGAAAGTCCTCCTCGGGACTATGCACCTATGGGGCAAGTCCGGCGGTTTATCATACATGGTGCTTTTTGACGGGGTAAGGCTCCAGACAAAACAGGCAGCACGGGCAAGGGCTAATTTCTGTTGACAGAAAGAATGGTTTTGTGCTTTATATAAAAGTACGCCTGATGAGGGCAGTCGTATGAATAAACATAAAAAATTTACATTTATCATTGTACCCGAGGGTACAGAAAAGACAAAAAGGGCATCCGTAAGCTCGAATATGATAAAGGCCGGTATTCTGGTGCTCGCGAGCTTTGCTCTTGTATTTACCTTTCTTGTCTATGAGTTTTTACATCAGCAATATCAGGGGCATGAGCTGTTTAGCACACGCAAGCTTGTTGTGGAGCAGAATAACCAGATTATGGATTTTGCGAACAAGATCCATACCTTACAAACACGGCTTGAATCCATTCAGCAGTTCGATATGAAGATACGTATACTTGCCAATATCGAAAACGCAGCCTCTCAAAAAGAGAACACCTACAGTATTGGAGGTCCTACCATTGATACAGGCGGCTACCCCGTTCCCCTGACCGGAGTCAGCAAAGACATGCTGGTCAAAAAAATGGAGATGGATATAAACGATCTGCTTTCAAAGACGGGTATGGAAGAGAAGAGTTTACAGGAGGTTTATGAGAATATCCTCGATAAAAAGGACCTCTTGCTTGCAACCCCTTCGATATGGCCTGTGAGAGGTTTTATAAGCTCGGGTTTCGGCTGGCGTATCAACCCGATTACCGGCGGAAAAGAGATGCATGAGGGCATTGACATTGCAACGCAGTTAGGCAATCCCATAAAAGCTCCAAGCAACGGCATTGTCAGCTATGCAGGATGGGAAACCGGGTACGGCAACACGGTGATCATAGATCATGGATATGGTATCACCACCCTGTACGGGCACATGAGCAAGATAAAGGTCAAGGCCGGAGAGATAGTAAAACGCGGGCAGGTGATAGGTTTGGTAGGCGACACGGGGTTTTCAACAGGCCCGCACGTACACTATGAGGTAAGGATAAACGGTATTCCGGTAAATCCCATGAGATACCTTGTCGGTAATTTCCAGTAACCCCGGCGGTCTATAAGAAACCCAAGATTCAATATTCAAAATTAAGAATTAAAGACTCAATATTGAATAGTTAATTTTGAATTTTTCATTTCTTTAGTGTATTCGTATGTATATAAGAAAAGACGGTTATTACAGGCTCGCAAAGCAGCAGGGATACCGGTCCAGGGCATCCTTCAAACTCATTCAACTGAACAATTCGTATCATCTTATACGGCACGGCAGCAGGGTCCTCGATATCGGTGCCGCACCCGGGGGCTGGATGCAGGTGATTATGGAAGTTATCGGGGAAGACGGCACGGTAGTCGGGATTGATCTCCTGGATATCCCTCCCATGACGAATTCGGCGAAGAGGACCGGCAAGACCTGTAACACCAAAGCTGTAACTATAAAGGGTGATATTCAGGAACCTCTCATACGGCAGCAGGTCATTGCCGCGATCAACGGCAAATTTGACGCCGTTGTATCCGACGTCTCCATCAATATTACGGGCAACGCATCGACGGACAATACCAGGAACCTCGAGTTGGCTCAACTCGTCGTTTCCTATCTGCCGGAGCTTCTGAAAAACAACGGTAATTTCCTTATAAAACTATTTTACAGTCCGGAGCTGAAATCTTTTTTGAAACAGGCCGGTTTATATTTTAAGGAGATTTATACGACCAAGCCTCCGGCTTCGAGGAGCTCTTCTTCAGAGCTCTATTTGATAGGAAAGGGATTTATACCTGTGCCTTCGGACGACTTGCCGGACAAGGGATAACAAATCTGCTTGATCTTTTTTCAAGAGGGATGATATACATTTTAAAGAGGTAAACTATGCTTAAAAAGATTGAGGCTATAATAAAACCGTTTAAGCTTGACGAGGTAAAGGAAGCACTCGGGGAAATAGGTATACAGGGTCTGACGGTGAGCGAGGTAAAGGGCTTCGGCAGACAGAAGGGGCATACGGACCTATACCGCGGGGCTGAATACGTCGTAGATTTCCTGCCAAAAATAAAATTAGAGGTTGTCATCCCGGAAGAGCTTGTCAGCAAGGTCGTCGATGCAATCAAGCAAAGCGCCAAAACAGGCAAAATTGGCGACGGAAAGATCTTCGTTACCCCTGTGGATGAGGCCGTCAGAATCAGAACCGGAGAAACCGGCGAAAACGCTATATAGTTTATGGGGGTTTCCATAATTCTCACGAGAGTGGGAATCCACAGGATTGTTTTTTTGATCGAGCCATTCCGCATTGCTCTATAATCGTATGGGAAAAATCCTTTTGACCGTAATACTCTTGGTTCTTGTCCCAATCTCCGGGTACTGCAAATCAGAAAGGCACCCGGTAAAAAACCGGTTAAACGAAATAAAAAGATCTATAAAAGAAAAAAGAGAAGAGATAAAAATCTCCAAACAGAAGGCCTGGGCAATACTGAACGAAATTGATTCCATAGACAAGCAGAACGCCGGGATTGAATCCAGGATAGGCGCACTGAATATGGAAAAAACAAACCTTACAAAAGAAATCAACACAACGCAAAACAAGATCGCCTCCATCAACGCAAGCATATCGGCCAAAAAAAATATTATCGGCAAGCGACTGGTCGCAAGTTTTAAATTGCAGCAAACAGGGTATCTTCAACTCATGCTCGCCTCGGATTCTCCCGTTGATATGGAGAAGCGGTATACCTTAATGGGGTATATAATCCGGCATGATGAGAAGGAGGAGAAGGAATACCGGGCAGAAGCGGAGTCTCTTGTCGTAGAGAAAAAAAAATACGCAGAGCAAAAATCCCGGCTTGATACGGTAACGGATAATCTCAATAAGCAAAGGGCAGACCTTATGCGTACAAGAATGCAGAAGACCCTGATGCTTGCAAACATCAGGCGCAGCACGCAGGCAACGAGAAAGGTATTGATCGAGTTGCAGGTGTCGGAGGAAAAGTTGCAGCATACGCTGAAATCTCTGGAGGGTACATCGGGTCTAAAAACAGGGTTTGCATCGATGGAAGGAAAACTGCCTTTCCCGGTACGGGGGAGATTAGAAAGAATTTTCGGTAAATCGACAGACAGCATTATCAATGCAAAAGGTGTTTTATTTGTCGTGCAGTCGGATGTGCCTATAAAAGCAGTTTACCCGGGTGTGGTTGTGTGGTCTGAATGGCTGAAGGGCTATGGGAATACCATCATTCTCGATCACGGGGACCGGTATTTTACCATATACGCTCATGTGGGAGATACCGATGCAAAAATTGGCGATGAGGTCAAAGCAGGTCAATCGATAGGCAAGGTAGGAGACGCCGGACTCGGCAGGGAAAAAACCCTTTACTTCGAAATACGGCACGGCGAAAAGCCCCTCAACCCGGAAGAGTGGTTGACTTCACGATGAACAACCCGTACACCTACGCGCGCATTGATCTGAAGGGCTTGGTCCGTAATCTAACCTCGATAAAAAAAAGCATCCGGAAAGGCACCGCCGTTATGGCCGTCGTAAAGTCGGATGCCTACGGACACGGTATCGTCGCTGTTTCAACAGCATTGGAAAGGGCAGGTGTTGATGGGTTTGGCGTAGCATTTATTCAGGAAGGGGTGGTTCTGAGGCAGGCAGGTATATCGTCTCCAATCTATGTTCTCTCGGGTTTCCAGCCGGGGGAAGAAGATATGTTGATTGACCATAACCTTGTCCCGCTCGTGTATAGTGCAGGCCAGGTTGAGCTGCTTGACAGGGAATCAAGAAAAAGAAACGTACGGAGGAACATACATCTGAAGATTGATACCGGTATGGGAAGACTGGGATTTTTGTATGATGATATGGCCGCCCTGAACCGTGTTCTCGAAAAAACAAAAAATCTCAATATTACCGGTGTCGCCACACATATATCCGATGCGCATGATTCTGCATATTTTACGAAGGTCCAGATAAAGCGGTTTCAAAAGGTACAGGGGTTCCTTGAATCAAGGCTGTCCCGGCGGTTGATCTCCCATGCGGCAAATACGGATACATTCTTCAATTACCCCGAATCCTGTTTTGACATGGTGAGAGCAGGGATAAGCCTCTATGGCTATGGCAGGAAAGGCTTGACGCCGGTGATGCATGTTTTCTCAAAACTCATCTCTGTTAAGGCTCTGAAAAAGGGGTACGCCATCAGTTATGGGAGAACGTACAGGCTGAAAAAGGATACGGTAGTGGGGGTTCTGCCGGTTGGCTATGCCGATGGATATTCGCGCATGCTTTCCAATACAGGATTTGTTGGCATAAAGGGTAAAAAGGTATACGTTGTCGGAAGGGTGACGATGAACCATACCATGATAGATATGAAGGGCATACATGCCCGCGTTGGTGATAAGGTGCTTATTATAGGGAAAGACGGCTCCATGTATATAGGTGCGGATCAAATCGCATCGCTTGCTTCGACAATAAGTTATGAGTTATTGTGCAGTATGGGTTCAAGTCTCAAAAGGATCTACGAATAATATGACATTCAGGCCGATAGCCATATTTGAGTATATAGGCGCAAGATTTACCACGCTCCTTGAAGAATTGGGCGGTATATTCTCGACCTTCCTCCAGTCCGCCGGACTGTTGTTTGTGCCACCTTTCAGAATGAGGCTTTTTTTAAAGCAGATGGAGTTTATCGGTGTCGAATCAAGTTTTATAGTATTGCTTACCGGCGCGTTTACCGGCATGGTGTTTGCACTCCAGACATCGTATGCATTCAGGTTGTTCGGTGCGGAAAACCTCATAGGACCGTCCGTAGCACTGTCACTGGCGCGGGAGCTTGGTCCTGTCCTCACCGGGCTTATGGTAACCGGCAGGGTCGGCTCTGCGATGGCAGCGGAACTTGGAACGATGAAGGTAACAGAACAGATAGATGCCCTTTATACCATGAGTATAAACCCGGTCCAGTATCTGATAACGCCGCGCGTTTTATCATCGATCATCATGCTTCCAATGCTGACGATATTGTTTGATTTTATCGGTATCATCGGAAGTTATTTTATGGCTGTGTTCTTTCTCGGTCTCAATGGTAACCGCTTTATAAACGATACCATTTATATGGTGGACCTCAAAGATGTATACATAGGCCTTTTGAAGGCGGCAGTGTTTGGAGCCATTATAGCAGTTGTTGGATGCTATAAGGGATATTTTGCGGAAAAGGGAGCTGAGGGTGTCGGCAAGGCGGCAACACAGGCTGTAGTCATTTCCTCGGTATCCATACTGATAGCGGACTATTTTTTGACCGCGCTCTTGTTTTGATTATGCAGATAGATATTAAAGGGCTAAAAAAATCATTCGGTACGAATAGTGTGCTGAACGGCATAGACCTTACGATAGAGGACGGCAAAACCACGGTCATCGTCGGTCAGACCGGTTGCGGAAAAAGCGTGCTTATCAAGCACATCATAGGACTGTTGCGGCCTGATGCCGGGCAGATTATCGTAAACGGCGCGGACATTACAAAATTAAAGCGCAAAGAATTTGGCGGTATTATCAAGAACTTCGGCGTGTTGTTTCAGAACTCGGCATTATTCGATTCAATGACCGTCGGCGAGAATGTCGCTTTCCCCCTGAGAGAACATACCGGACTTTCCCCGTCAAAGATTATGGACGTTGTCCGGGAAAAGCTGGCCATAGTAGGACTGAAAGGTGTTGAACAGCTTTACCCTGCGGAATTGAGCGGCGGCATGAAAAAACGCGTCGGCCTTGCGCGGGCAATAGCCCTTGATCCCCAGGTGCTTATCTTTGATGAACCCACGACAGGTCTTGATCCGGTCATGAGCGATACGATAGACAACCTTATTTTGAACACACAAAAACGCCTCGGCGTGACCAGCATCGTTATAAGCCATGATATACCGGGTACCTTCAAGATAGCCCGATGGATAGCAATGCTTTACAAAGGCAAAGTTGTTTTATATGGTAGTCCTGATGATTTCAGAAACACACAGGATCCGATTGTCAGGCAATTTCTGGAGAGAAGGGCAGAAGGCCCGTTGCAGGTAGAGGCATAGTATGAATAAAGGTATTTCGACAAATGCCAGGGTTGGTATATTCGTAGTCATCGTCCTTCTGCTCCTCTTCTGGATTACGTTCAAAATAAGCAGCGGTACCATATTCGGCAGGCTCCAGGGATACACACTGACCGCAGAGTTTGATAATGCACAGGGACTGAACACGAAGACCGGTGTTTTTATTGCCGGTATAAAGGTAGGCTATGTCGAGGATATTAAGCTGGAGGATGACAAGGCGCTTGTCACATTACGGATAATGCCCGGTGTGAAGATCGAAGACAATGCAAAAGCAGTTATACGGACAAAGGGACTACTCGGAGAGAAATACATCGAGATTGTACCGGGAAAGCAGCAAGCCGCGGCCCTTAAACCCGGGGAACAGATTATTTTTACCGAGTCTCCTCCTGATCTCGAAGAACTCATGAACAAACTGAACGGCATTGCCAGTGATGTAAAATCGGTAACCCAGAGTCTCAACGATGTATTCGGGGGCTCGAAAGGCGAAAACAATATCAGGGGTATGTTCGATAATCTCAACAGGACAATTACCCACATGGACCGTCTTATAACCAGTACCAATAAAAACCTCAACCAGACGTTTGATTCGGTCAATACGTTTGCACAGGCCTTAAAAGAACAGGGGCCCGATATCCTGGCGAATCTGGCACAGATCTCCGGGGAACTCCATGCTATTATCGCCGAGAACAAACAATCCGTAAACAGGACAATGAAAAATATAAACCAGGCAAGCGAAAAGCTTGATAAGACACTCGCAAATCTTGAGGTGATAACGGGTAATCTGAAAGAGGGCAAAGGGGCCATAGGAAAGCTGCTCTCGGACAAAAAAACAGAACAGCAGGTGACCAAGGCCATAAGCGGATTGAGTTCCATGGTCGGCGGCACATCGAGGTTCAGGACCATTATCAGTTACCGCGGCGAGTATCAATTCGCTTATCACAATGTGAAAAGCTACCTTGATCTGAGGCTCCAGCCGACATGGGACAAGTATTACCTGCTGGGCATCGTTGACGATCCCGGAGGCTACTCTTCCACTTCAACAACCTATACGACGGTAAAAAACGTCAATACCGGTACAATCCAGCAAACACAGACCGTGAGCAATAATATATCGAATCAGCTTAAGATAAATGCAGAGATTGCAAAACGAATATCCTACTTCACGTTTCGCGGAGGCGTCATAGAATCGAGCGGTGGTATCGGTGTTGATATAAACGCACCCAATGACGACGCACAGTTGAGTGTCGAGATGTTTAATTTCAACGAGAAACCGTACCCCGAATTGAAAGCCATGCTGAGTATATCCATATTAAGGTACTTCCTCCTTTCGGGGGGTATGACGGACATTGCGAACAGGGATGCCAGGACGTGGTTTATGGGGGTAGGTTTGAAGTTCGATGATCAGGATCTGAAGAGCATATTCGGGCTTGCCGCAAGTACGACATACGTCAACACGAAATAAGCATTGCCGGAAGAAAGTCCTTTCGGCTTCATGCAAGAAAAATGTATTGAAAAATTAATTTTTATGGAGGTTTCCATGGCAAAAATAGAAGATGTACTGGCGCTGGAGATACTGGATTCCCGCGGTAATCCGACCGTGGAGGTAACGTTGAAGCTCGATAACGGTGTATTTGCAACCGCAAAGGTGCCGTCGGGTGCGTCAACCGGAGAACGGGAGGCACTCGAACTGCGTGACGGAGACAAAAAACGCTATCAGGGTAAGGGCGTTTTGAAGGTCATCGGCAATATCAAGGACATAATAAAGCCGGCCATAAAAGGGATGGAGCCTTTCGACCAGAGGGCCATAGATAAAAAGCTGATAGAACTCGATGGGACCGGGACAAAGTCAAAGTTCGGTGCAAACGCAATACTTGCCGTATCTCTTGCTGCTGCACACGCCAGTGCAAAGGCGCTGAATATGCCCCTTTACAAATACATAGGGGGTATCGATACGCCGGTGGTCCCCGTTCCCCTGTTGAATGTGCTGAACGGCGGCAAGCATGCGGACACCAATGTTGATTTTCAGGAATACATGATAGTGCCTGCCGGATTGCCGTCATTGAAAGAAGCATTGAGGGCATCCGCGGAGGTTTATCATACGCTGAAATCAATCCTCAAAGAGAAATCGCTCGCAACCTCTGTCGGTGATGAAGGCGGTTTTGCACCGGACCTTAAAAACAACGAAGAGCCATTGCAGCTCCTTTTTAAGGCGATCGAAAAAGCAGGCTACAAGCCGGGTAAGGACATTTACCTTGCCATAGACCCTGCTTCCAGCGAATTCTATAGCAACGGCAAATACAATCTCAAGGATGAAGGAAGAAAGCTCAGTTCAGAGCAGATGATCTCTCTTTATGAGAGTCTTGTAAAGGCTTACCCTCTTATCAGTATCGAAGACGGGCTTGCCGAGAACGATTGGAACGGCTGGGTACTTTTGAAAGAAAGGCTCGGCTCAAAAGTACAGCTCGTTGCAGACGACCTTACGGTCACCAATACGAAGTACATACAAAAAGCATTGGAAATGGATGCCGCGAACTCGGTTCTGATCAAGCTGAACCAGATCGGCACGCTTACCGAGACCATGGAGGCAATAAGGATGGTACGATCAAATGGCTGGACAGCGGTAATATCCCACCGATCCGGGGAAACGGACGATACCACCATAGCGGACCTTGCGGTGGCTGCGAATACCGGTTTCATAAAAACAGGTGCACCCGCCCGGGGAGAGCGTGTTGCAAAATACAACCGGCTGCTCGAGATCGAATACGAGCTCGGGAAAAGGGCGGTCTATCCCGGCATGCGGGCATTTGTGAGCATTCAATAATTATCGAAGGAGATGACTATGACAAAGGCATTGGATAGATTCAGGCTTGACGGTAAGGTGGCGGTCATAACTGGTGCAAGCCGGGGGATCGGCGAAGGGATTGCACAGGCGTTTGCATCGGCCGGTGCAAAGATTGTATTGTGCAGCAGAAAGCAGGCCGATCTTGAAAAAGTCGCCGAAAAGATCAAGGCCTCCGGCGGCGATGCATATGTCGTAGCCGCACATGCCGGCAAGATAGACGACCTGAAGATGCTCGTGCAGAAGTCGGTGGAGCACTACGGGCGTATAGACATCCTGGTAAACAATGCGGGGACGAACCCTGCATTCGGTCCAATCCTGAATGTCGATGAAAGGATATGGGACAAGATATTCGAAATAAACCTCCGCGGCTTTTTCTTCCTCAGTAAGGAAGTTTCTTCGGTTATGTCGGACAAAGGCGGCGGCGTGATCATCAACATGGCGTCCGTTGCAGGGATCAAACCCGGTATGGGACTCGGCGCTTACAGCGTGAGCAAGGCCGGTGTCATTATGATGACCAGGGTCCTTGCACAAGAGTGGACCGGCATGAACATACGGGTCAATGCCATTGCACCCGGCGTTATCAAAACGAAATTCGCAGAGGCACTGTACAGTAGCCCCGAGCTTACGGAAGAAATAATGCGAGGTATTTCGATCAAAAGACTCGGCGAGCCGGATGATATCGTCGGAACGGCGCTCTTCCTTGCGTCGGACGCGTCTTCCTATATAACGGGCCAGACCATCGTTGTCGACGGCGGCGGCATAATGCTTTGATTTAGCTCTGTAAAAACCTGTTGAATTCTTACGATTAAGGCATTATCCTTCTTCTATGAGAAAACAACTTATACTCCTTTTAGGTGCAGTAACGATTGCAGGGTGTGCTCACGCGCCGGTGAATACGTTAACCATGAATGCGGGGAAAAACATGCAAGCAGAGAGCCGGTGCTCCAGCCCGGAACAATGTGCAGAAACGCATTTCATGCTCTCGGATTTAAAACTCCATGACAACAACGTCGACGGAGCACTGGAAGAGCTTCAAAAGTCGGTTCACTACGATCCATCGTCTCCCTACCTGTATCTTCTGATCGCACGGATCTATGCGCAAAAACAATCTTTCAGCAAAGCCCTCGAGTATACCGAAAAATCCCTCTCCCTGAATAAGACGTACGTTCAGGCACTCTACACAAAAGCAGACATACTCTCGAGTACCGGCAAGAACAAACAGGCGGTGGACATCCTGAAACAGATAGTAAGCCTTTCCCCGGATTCCGAGGAAGCGTATATAACGCTGGCTCTTACCCAGTATCATGCAAACGACGTGGCGGGTGCGAAAAGCACACTCAACGATATGATTGTCCATATCCCATCCTCTCCCTACCCGTATTACTACCTTGCAAAGATCGCCGTGGATGAGAAAAAGTATAAACAGGCCATCGAGTATTACAATAAGGCGTTTCAGGCGGCCCCTGATTTTTATACCGCGCTGTATGAGGAGGCGGATGTATACACCTTCATGAAAGATTATGACAGGGCAGTGGGGGTATACCGGCGCATCCTCGCGGGAAACCCTGATGAATACGGTTTGTACGAAAAGATCGGAGACATCTACTTAACGGCGAAAAGATTTACAGATGCCCTGAAGAGCTACAAGAAGGCGGAAGTGTATGTGCCTTCCCTGGTACTGCAGCTCAAAATAGGAATGGTTTACGTGGAGATGAAACAGTATACCCCTGCAGAGGCGACGTTTCAATCCATCATCGAATCGAACCCTTCGTTTTACAGGGCCTATTATTATTACGGTTTGCTGCTTGCGGAGAATAAAAAGTACGACAAGGCGATAGACGTTCTGCAGAAGGTACCCGCCGATGACGAGATGTATCAGGATTGCGTGGAAGAGATCGCCATTATCCACAGTCAGGAAAACAACAACAAGGAAGCCGAAAAGGTACTGTTCCCCATTGTACAGAAATATCCGACCGTGGAACATTACAATCTCTTTGCCTCGTTTTTTGCACAGGACAAGGAGTACAAGCAGGCTATCGATATCCTGAACAAAGCGTTGAATAAATTCACGGACAGTCAGTCCGTCTTATATCATCTTGGAGTTATCTACGATCAATCGGGTGATACAAAAAATGCAATTAGTGTCATGCAGCAACTCTTGAAAATAAATCCGAAGAATGCAGATGCACTGAACTATCTCGGGTATACCTATGCGGACAAAGGCATAAAGCTGGACGCCGCTGAAACGATGATCAAAGAGGCTTTAAAAATAAAACCGGATGACGGGTATATAACCGACAGTCTCGGATGGGTCTATTATAAAAAGGGACTTTTGAACAAGGCCATTGTCACCTTAAAAAAGGCAGTGAAACTCTCAAAAGAGGATCCCCAGATCCTTGAACATCTCGGCGACGCTTATCTGAAGGCAGGAAACAAGGTATCCGCGATTAAGACCTATAAGATGGCTATAGGGAGTAAACAGCTCACCGATAAAAAGCTGAAAAAGAAATTGCAGGGAAAGCTGCTGAAACTTGGAGCGAAGTAAGATTAGCATCAAAAATACTCTGCTCATCCTCATAATTCTTTTCCCGGGATGCGCATACACGGTAAAACCAACACCGTACCGCAGTGTATCCTCGTTGCTGGATGCAATGAACAAAAACTCCCGACCCCTGGCCAGCATGAAAGCGCTTGCATCGGTCAGCGTACGGCTTAATGACAGGGGATCGGAATTCCCGGAGGGGATCATCATGAGCGGTACGGCAATACGCCTTGAAACACTGAACCTATTCTATCAGCCGGTGCTTATTATCGTTTATAACGGCACGGTTGCAGTATTGGATACCGGCACCGGTGCATGCGGAATATCTTCGTCAAGCCTTCTGCAGCAATACACGCATATCGATGTAAGTCCCGGTATATTTGAGGATCTTATAACAGCACGGCTTATCGCCCAACCCGAAAAAATAGTTTCTACAAGCAGAGGCAGTATGCTGCAAGGAACAATCGATAAACGGAGCTGGTCTTCAGAGGTAGATGACGATCTGGTTCTCAAAGCTACAAAAGTAGGAAGCGATCATGGAGATGCAGTAGCCTGCACCTATAGGCATTTTACCATGATTGACGGGGTGAGGCTTCCGATGCGTGTGACCTGCACATGGGGGAAAAACAGACTTACCATACATTATAGACAGGCACGCATAAATGTACCGGTCGATCCGTCGTTGATGGATACGGACAAGCTGTGCGGTTACGATAATGTTGATAATTGACGGCATTGATGATAGCCTGCGTCATAATGAATAAAAAGGAGGTTAGGGTATATGAAAGGGAATAAAAAAGTTATTGAACACTTGAACGCTCGTTTGTCCGAGGAATTGACTGCTATCAATCAGTACATGGTGCACGCACAGATGTGCGAGAACTGGAAATACTCACGGCTCCACGATATGATCGAGAAGAGGGCTATCGACGAGATGAAGCATGCAGAAAAGCTCATCGACAGGATCTTGTTTCTCGAAGGGGTTCCCATTGTCAGTAAATTGAACAAACTCTACATCGGGGCACAAGTACCCGCAATGCATGAAAATGACCGGAGCGCCGAGGAAACCGCCATTCGCGGTTACAATGAGAGTATCCGCCTCGCTGTCGCAGCCGGGGACAACGGTACGAGCGAACTCCTCAAAGCAATCCTCAAAGACGAAGAGGATCACATCGATCTGCTTGAGGCCCAACTCGACCAGCTCAAACAAATCGGTGTCCAGAATTATCTGATAGAGCAAATAGAGAAAGAAAAATAACATTTTGCATGCGTTGAGCATAGCGTAGTGCAAAAGACATCACTTACGTTCTTTAGTTTGTTTGCCGCGGCAGCGGCGATATCCGGGTGTGCCGGCAGGAGTGCTTCACAGAACCCGTATGCAGGCTTTTGCAAGAGCTCCGTGTCCGGCATACAACTGGTCAGCATATCCCCTAACCAGGGTACGCAATTCGGAGATCAACAGGTTACAGCGGTCATCAAATCGGCCGGCGTATCGTTTACCCCTGCACTGGTTTTTCTTGGAAACAAGGCACGGGGTGTTACGGTAACTGCACAACCGGGGAATGAATTGTCCATCAGTTTCACGACAGCAGGAACACCCACGGCAGGCACCTACCCGCTGGTCATTGCGACCGGCATGAGTGCCTGCGCATATCTGCCCAATGCCTATAGATACAATCCTCCGTTGATCAGTGCGTTCAAAGTATTTGTCGGATACGGTGCAAGTGGCACAGCAGGGTTCCAGTCCGACAGTTACAATGAGGCTGCACAGCTCAACGGCCCTGCAGCATGGATTGCCCGCCAGGCTGGCGCATACTTCCCCATACCCTTGTTCGGGATGCCCGGCATACCGCCTGCACCCGGGTTTGATGCGCTGGGAACGGACGGCCGGTTTACCGGTACTGCGACGGCACTCGTCAATTACCTGGCCGGGGCAAAATCTTTCCCCGCCTTATTTGAAGACCCGGATGTCGTGCCGTATAACATTGCCATACCGGGTGCCACGGTCGAAGACGAGGTGCTCGGTCCCGCATCGACCACAAGTATGGCGATCCCTGTAATAGCACTGAGCAACCTCCTCTTCGCGCCGTATGACAACAACCTGTTTGAAAAAAAGGATATAAAACCCGAAGTACAGATGGTAAAAGATTTACATCCAACCCTTATCATGAGTATGGACCTTTATATCAACGACCTTATTACGAATGAGGTGGCGACATCGTACAATACCTTTGTTACCTTTATTACGCAGGACGTAGCGGCCCTTGCATCGACAGGTGCACAGGTGTTTCTTGCGGACGTCCCGCATGCCGTTCTGCTTCTTCCGTCATCCCAGGAACCGGCGCTCGGCGAGCTTATGAAATGCGGTATGACGTTCAGCGGCATTACCGGCGGGATCTTTGCATTGGACGAGGCCGCTGATGCCGATAGCTGTGCCGCAACATTCAGTAACGGCACCTTTACTTCCACCGGCAGTACCTGTGCATACAACGCATGTGAAACACTGGTGTCTATGGACCAAAAGGTCGACCAATTCAACAGCAAGTTTGAGACCGTGGCCGCACAATATCCCAACGTTCACGTTGTCCCGCTTTCGGGTATGATGAGCGGGAAAGTTCCGGTTGCAGGGCAATACATGACCATCGATGCGCAGGGGTTTCCGGAATATACCATAGGGAACGTCACCGTGAAGATGAAACACCTTGGCGGGTTTTCCAGCCTTGATGATGCTCACCCGACCAATACCGGCTATGCCATGATAGCAAGTCTGTTTGTGCAGGCCATAAATGCACGGCTCGGCACGAATATTCCGTTGCCAGACCTCGGCGCCGTACTTGCTGGAGATCCGTTATCTCCCCCTGCGCTTGAAACCTATTGTTCTCAATCAACCAATAGTCAAAAGCCCTTCTGCATGTGCATCGAGAATAATTACAGCAGCGTTACGCCCCTTACCTGCACTACCCTGCTGTATTAACCTGAAAAATGAGATTGTAAAATAAGGAGGTTTATGCAATGAGCGATAATCCCGCGTCAGATAAAGGTATTCTTCGAAAATCCGATGAGGAAACCATACCGGGTAATGGCATATAAACCCCGTTAGAAATGTCGGAATAATACAGATGTTTTTATAATAAATTTTCAATCTATCGTCGTACAAATTATCATCTGCTGAGTTTCTAACGGGG
>JAJYUJ010000038.1 GCA_021792615.1 bacterium | reverse complement strand
TTCCTGCCCGTGAGATTCTTCGGAGGTATTCTTGAGCAGGAATCCAGTTATTTGTTTCCCGTTCTGCAAGGTTAAGAAAGGAGAGGATGGATTCCCGCTTTCGCGGGAATGACACCCGGAAGAACGAGAAACGGCAAAAGAGACATGACAACAGAGGCGGCTCTATTGCTCAGCATGGTATAAGGCACAACACCGGATTCTGGATGAATCTGCAAACTGCCAGAGATTTTTTCAAATCTAACCGAAATATACAAGAGAAAAAAGTTGCATAGGACAGTCCCCTATCGAATAAACGAGGCGATGCTTATCGCGGCGATTGCGGCGGTCTCAGCGCGCAGTACATTATTGCCGAGCCCGGCGATAACGACCTTGTGGTCGTTTGCATACTGCAGTTCATCCCCGGAGAATCCGCCCTCGGGCCCTATGATGAGCATGATTCGTTCCGGCTGCTTCAATAAGCCCGTAAAGTCGTGCAGGGGAGGGATGCCGGGGCCGTAGTGGAATAAGATCTTATGGACCATGGGCATGGATGTTATGAGTTCTTGGTAGGTCGTAGGATTGTATAATTCCGGGATATGCTGACGCATGGACTGACCGACGGCCTCCAGTATGATTTTCTTGGATCTCTTGATGAAATTATCGTCTTTTATCTTGACAACCGTATAGCGCGAGCTAAAGGGTATAATACCGTCGACACCGAGTTCCGTAGCCTTTTGCAAGACCATGTTCATTTTATCGTTTTTTATGAAAGCCTGTGCGAGCAGAATACCGGATCGTTTTTTCTGTACGGGAATGCGCTGAATGATTTGAAATACCGCCTGGTGCTTTCCGAGTTCCGCGAGCCTCGCCGTATATTGATTGGCGTGCTCATCGAGTAAGGTGACCGTCTCATGATATGATATCCGGAGGCTTTTGACGTGTTTGAATGCACTGCCGCTGAAAACAATCTTTTCCTGTTCGATGTCCGATGAGTCAATGATAAACTGCGGCATCTATCGAACAATCATGACACTGCAGTGTGCATGGTGGTTAACCCTATCGCTGACACTTCCGAGCATGTGTGCCATGACCTCACCGTAACCATGACTGCCGATAACGATAAGGTCAAAACTATTCTTCTTTGCAAAGCGTACGATGGTATCTCCGGGATTGCCGTATTCGAGCACATAATTAGCATTGAGTTCGTATTCCTTTACTTGTTCTTTCGCTTCACGTAAAATATTGTTTCCCTTCTTTTTTAGTGTCTCGTAGGCTTCTGATCCGAGTTCTTCGATGCCGAACATGCCGAATGCATTCATGGGATGTTGAATAACGGTTATAAGGGTGAGCTCTGCTTTGTAACGTTTTGCAACGTCCGCGCTTACTTCAATCGCTTTTCTTGCATATATTGAACCGTCGGATGCAACAAGTATTTTTTTATACATAAAAGGATTTTACCTTCTAGAGGAAATTATACAACATAAAAAGATTTATGCAAACAAATTGTCCGGGGATGTTTTTTAGGAGTACGCTTTGAGGATCTTTTCGATGATTTTTGTGGTCGATATACGGTTGACTATAGGAATACTCACAACACTGCCGTGGTATGATTCGACAAAATCTCCACCAACGATATCCTTTGTATCCCAGTCCCCGCCTTTTACCAGTACATCCGGCTTCACTATTTTTATGATCTCCAGGGGAGTGGACTCGTTGAAAAGACAAACATAATCTACGGCCCTCAGGGATAGCAGGATTGATGCACGGGCAATTTCATCGTTTATCGGCCTTTTGCTACCCTTTATCACCCTGACCGAGGCATCACTGTTGAGGCCGACTATAAGTGTGTCCCCCATGGACTTTGCAGATTCGAGATACGAAGTGTGTCCCGTATGCATGATATCAAAACACCCGTTTGTAAAAACGATCCTTTTCTTTTCATACTTCAAGCGCGTAACGAGATGACGTAATCTTCTTTTGTCTGTTATATATCGGGAGGTGTCCATAGACTACCGCAATGTATTTACCTTTATGTGTAACATTATTATTCCTTTATATACATCATATTTTATTCTCTGTAAACATCTTTTAAGAAGATACTTGATTTTATTAAACAAACAATTTAATATTAATTACAAATCGAATCCTGTTAGAATGAGCATGACTTTACTGCGTACCTATTTTAAAAGGACTTTCAAATTTATTGTGTCTTCCCCGTTATACAGGGCTGGGCTTACTAATGGCGTAAAAAAAAGAGGTGTAGCATGAATGATATGGATGGTGTAAAAAAAGCATTGAAGGCTTCTGGTATGAAATTAACGACACAGCGTATGGCCATAGTGCAGATACTTCAGCACAACACATCTCATCCTACGGCAATGGATATTTACAAAAAGTTAAAGATCAAACAGCCGACTGTATCGTTTACAACCGTTTATAATACCCTGGAGCTCTTAACCCATATAGGAGAAATCAAGAAACTAACGCTTGATTTCGAACGTGCACACTACGATCCCGATATGTCCCGGCATCACCATGCTCTTTGCCTGAAATGCGGGACCATTTTCGATATTCAGCAGTCTTTGGACCTTCCCCTGGATAAGGTAGCATCTGTTGATTTCCCTCAGATAACGGGTTTTCATATCGATTTCTGGGGATATTGCGGCAAGTGTAAGGATACGGTAAAAAACGTCTGATAATTCTCCACTATCAAACAGAGTAGCTTGACAATTTCCTTATTGAATAAGAAGCTTTCAGCCGACGCATGACTATACTATTTTTTATTATCTATAATATTCTGATTATAGCAGGCATTCTTATCTCGATACCGTTTCTCCTGTTGGTTAAACCTTCATACCTGAAATACGTTTCTGAACGGATGGGGAAATTACCGCGCAGGAAAGCTGCGATATGGGTTCATGCCGCTTCTGTGGGAGAGGTCAAGGCGTCCATACCCCTTATAAAACATATCGCATCATTGGGGCACGAAGTCCTTCTTACGACCGTGACACCCGCAGGCAGACGATACGCATCCTCACTTACAATACAAGGCCTGAGTATTTCTTATGCCCCCGTTGATAATATCTTATCGACATTGTATGCGGTCCGCAGGCTCAACCCCAAAACGCTTATCATCATAGAAACTGAACTCTGGCCAAATATGATCCTCGCTGCCGCTGTATACGGTGTGAATATCGTGAGTGTCAATGCCAGGCTCACGCAAAAGGCCTTCAATGCCTACCTGTATATACGTCCTGTAATGCAGTTTTTATTGAAGCGTTTCAAGCTTATCTGTGTACAGACTGCAGATGATGGAAACAGGTTTTCTAAGCTTGGGGCAGAACCGAAGACAATACAAATTACCGGTAATATTAAATATGCAATCGGAGCTGCAGGAAGGCCGGCTTCTGTACTGAATCTTAAGAAGATGTTTCCCGGCAGGCATATTATTATTGCCGGTAGTACGCACCAGGGAGAAGAGCAGATCGTTCTTAATTGTTTTTTATCGCTGAAGCAAACCGCCGGCAGGCCGCTGCTGATACTTGCACCCAGGCACCTCAGCAGAGTAGGCGAGATAGAAGTTTTAATCAAGAAATCCGGCCTCGATTATATGAAAAGATCATCCATGGACGGGGAGGCAACCGCGGATAGTACCGATATTCTGCTCCTTGATACGATAGGCGAACTTGCGGATATTTACAGCATAGGGGATGCAATATTTGTCGGCGGCAGCATGGTTCCGGTAGGCGGGCATAATCTGCTGGAAGTTACGATACATAAAAAACCGGTAATCTATGGACAGTATATTGATACGATAAAAGATTTCGTCTCTTTACTCAACGGCAATGGCGGGATTATGGTCCATGATGAACATGAATTATGTGAGGCAATCAAGGATCTGCTCGAGCATACCGAAAAGGTAGAAGAACTGGGTAAAAAGGCCTTTGAGCTTATTGCACAGAAAGTTGATATACTGAATAACATTATCACCATAATGAAGAAAGCAGATGCTCTGTGATTTAGTTTACCCGCACCATTTTTCCCTTGAATCAGGCAAACTTGTCTCTTTTATATTCTGTGTTATTTCACATTCACCCATACAGGGTTTGATGCTGCAAATCCACCGTCGTTTGTAAAGATTTCTACTCTATAAAAGCCTGATTTATCAGCTCGATAGTCATAATCCAGAGAAGAATTGTCGGATGATGCGAAAATATAGCCGTCTTTAAACAATAGTATTTTCTGAATGTCGGGCGCATTTTCAGGTGACTGGGCATAGGGTTCATAAGCAGCTCGGATATGCAGGTTATCGCCTCTGTGCACTGTTATTACAGAGCCCATGGGTTTATCATTAATAGTAAACGATAGCATGGGTCCATTTGTCACATAAAACATACCCTTTTTGAAACCGTTTTCTATTGCGGATAGAGTAAATGATGTTGCATAAACATAATTTCTATATCTGCCTACTGCATACGGCGTGTGAGCGTCAGAATCGGCTATACCGTAGAGATGCAATCCTGTTCTGTTCAGCTCATCCCACTTATCGAATGCTTTAACATTGACCGGGTCCATGGGTATCTTGTTTCCATTCAGGATCTCGATGCCGTTATACCCTTTAAAGTTCCAATCCCTCCATTGCCGCATTTCAAGATAGGGATGATTTACAAAGAACATGCCGCCCTGTGCATGGACGTCATCTATCCAATGCTGGGGTGACAAAAACTCATATACCTTTTTATGAATAAACTGTGCATTGGCATGCCCCCATAATGGATTTGCTATCTCTTCTCCGGGGATACACAGAAAATCGGCGCTCGACTGTGCCCTGCATGCGCCTGCCTGTGAAAATGTATTGTAGTCTGTCAGGCTGAGTATATCCAGTCCCTTGGCATGGGCTGCCTCTGTCATGTCCCGTACGGGATAGTCCTCGGGATTAAAGCTGTAAACAGAGTGATTGTGCATGTCCGCACTATACCAGCCTGGTCCGTTGCAAAAAACGTGTGTCCATGGACCTTCTATATAATTGCCGTTGACGAGGATAGCAGGATAGATATAGAAATCGCCGCCCCTGATAGCCTTTATTTTGAAGGCAAACGTGGAAGTACTGCCAGGATAGAGTGAATCAGATATCGATGTGTAGGGCTTACTTGTCATTATATCCTTCGGCGCAAACAAAACCAATCCGGTAACGTGTTTTAGCTTTCCGGATACATTTTTAACATAGACGGTATACAGTACAGACTTATTATAATCCGAGATCACCGTATACGATGATGCAGTTATTTGTAATCCGCTTTGTACCGCAAGGAAATTTTTATACTGACTGTCCGCAACCTTTTGATAATCCATGCCTGTCACGGATCTTGTTGACAGTACTCTTGTAACGTTTAACGGCTCATCCGTCAGTTTAACCTCCATCATACTTGCTATCCAATTCCATTGATAAAAGAAATATGACGGATCAAAATTGCCGGTGTAATAAAATCCTATAACCTGATTTGCCCTGCCGAGCATTGCCACATAAGGCTTTTGCGGAGAAATTGCATCCCGCGGACCTGTCGTAATATTACCGACGCCAGGCACATAAAACAATATTGAACGGGTGTTTGTCTTAATCCTGTCGCCAACCCATGCACGCAGGCCATTTTTGGAAGACGTTATCTGAGAATGTATCATGATGGTGCCGGCACCAAACACCCGGTATACGGTGTCTATATGAATGAAAGGATGCTTACGCGAATATCCCGAGAAACTTACCGCAGTTATGTCATTCCCGTACTTAAATGTCTGATACTTAGTGTACAGTATTTGTTCAAAATGAGGCTTCATTTCAGCCATGGGGTTTTTTAATGCTATATATGGTGCTGCTATACCTGATATTGTGTTTATCCATGCACCATTGGATAGATAGTTTATGTTTCCCTGTTTATTTATGCCGGCATAAAGCTTATCCCTGTGCAGTACAATATCGCGGCTGAGGACTTTTTGAGGAGATATCGTAAACTTGTATAATAATTTATGGCCGTATTCAGGCCAGATGAACCATGCCTGGATTACGACGTACACCAAAACAACTGCAACAATAAGATATTTTACTATTTTACGCATATTTGGATTAATGTTTCGAGCGTTCCCGTTGTATATCGAGCTGTTTTAACAGTTGTATTTTCTTGTACAATGCATTATTTTCGCCCTTGGTATCGTACAGTGTCTTTAATACCTTATACCAGTTTTGGGCTTCTTCATGTCTGCTGTCATTCGGATATAAGGTCAAAAACCTTTTGAATTCTCCCATTGCCAGGGTATAATTGATATTCGGGTTGTCATAGTAAACATGGGTATAAGCTATTGCAAATTGTGCATCAGCAGCTATATCGGAACCGGGATTTTTTTGCAGGAGCGTTTTATAAGCGGCGATAGCATGATCATATTCCCCGGCTTTAAAAAGATGATCCGCATTGTAAAGCTCCGCCTCGTGGGGCGTCATGGCAGTAGCACATGCCTGAAGCAGCACTACGAACAGGAGAACCGCAATAACGCTGAATTTTCTTTTCATACCTTCACCCTTTTATCTATCACATAATTACTTTTCTGAAACGTTTTGGCATAATCTTTCAGCTCTGCCGCAATTTCTGAAACTTCCATAGGATCGGTCAGCCTTCGCCGCTCATTCGTTACTACGGCTATCGAGAATGTAATAATCGGAAACTTTATTTCAACCCCCTGCCTGTTTTTGCCGATAATATAACCGTTCTCGCGGTCTTTTTTATCGTAATAATCGGGCATGCGTGCATCAAATCGTTTAATAATTTCATTGCCGATCTCATGTATTCTTTCGGGTATCGAGATTACCACAAAATCATCGCCGCCAATATGTCCAACGAAATCTCCTTGTCCCCCTTTCTCTTTGACCGCTTGCTCTATTATCTTTGCCGTCTCTTTTAAGACCAGATTTCCGCGTGCATAACCGTATTGATCGTTAAATGCCTTGAAATTATCGATGTCCAGCAAAAAAAATGCGAATTTCTCCCCGGAATCAAGATGTTTTTTCAGAATGTTTTCAATGGCGATCCCGCCTGCGAGATGTGTTAAGGGACTTGCATCAAGATACATGCTTTCAAGCACTTTCAGCCTTTTGCCCATGGAAATAAACGCCTTTGAAAGACTTCCTATCTCATCGGAGGTCTTTATTTTCGGTTCATAGTCGAAATCTCCTTCTGCTATATGCTCGGTAACAACGATGAGCTTATGGATGGATGATGTGATGTGGTATGTCACCAATGAACCAACGAGTACACCTGCCGTTATACTGATAATCCAGAGAACAATAGTACGTAAGAGGACACTCGGTCCAATGACGCTGATGAGGCCCATTTTCAGTTCCTCATAATTTTTGGCATTTGCAGACATTTTTCCGAGCGAGGATGCGATTTTGTCAACCAGTCTTTTTAACTCGACATTCGAAATCGTGTACGCCTTCTTCATGTTGCCTGTTTTTACCAGATCTGTCTCCCGTGCAACTGTTTCTTCATATTCTTTATAGAGCCTGTCTATCGTGCTCACTTCCTGGAGTTCCTGAACCTCTTCTATCATCAATCCTTTGCTCTTCCTTAAATCTTTCAGGACATTCAGCCATTCATGGAATTCTTTTCCCCGCTCCCAGAAGAGATCCATCATGTCATTGCTCCTCAGAATGAGGTACCTTTTTTCATAATTATTTTGGTCCATAAGAGCATCATGCATCCTGTTTGTTGCCTTCTGTATGGTTATATCTATTGTCACGATACTATTATTGAGTTTTCTGAACTGCCGGAAACTGACCTCGGCATAAATGAAAAGGAATATGGAGGTTATAATCAGAATAGCATAACCGATAAGCATCTTCTGCGTTAAGTTGAGCCGCATGAATATATTCATAGGGGAGGCATTTTTTGCCCATGAATACATACGGTGTACATATTTCAGTAAAGATTGCAGTAACATTTATTCCAAATAACAAAACCTTTGATTCTTGTCAAAATAACAGTAATGTATTGTTTTTTGTGTTATTTTGTCACTATTGACTATAGAGATCATACTATTAATTTATAGAGTAGACATGCTAACATGATATGACGGTGATGAAATTGGTCATGGTATCCTAACGCGGTAGAGAAGAATAACAATGAAAGCTGTGTTGTCTTGACATTACATGAACAGATTGATAAGAAAATGTTATTTAATATGGAGTTAAAATGCCCTATAAAAAGAAAAAAAGAAGCAAGGATAAAAAAATGACAAATAATAACGATGAACAAAAGGACAAAGAACAAGTAATTCAGGACGCTGACGGAGAAAGGAAAGTTCCGGGAAATGTCGTTTCAGATGCTGAGCAAAAGACAGTGCCTGAAAGGTCTGCAAGCGAAGGAGAAGCAGGCAAGGAAGGGCAGGAAGGTTTACAGGGGGAGGAGGGAGCTATTGCCGTCACGGGACAGGAAGAACCGGCATCAGCCGAACTGAACGATTTAAAGAATCAAGTACAGAGTCTGATCAAAGAATCAGCCAGCTATAAAGATAAGTGGTTAAGGGCTGAAGCAGATATGGAAAATTATAAAAAGAGGGTTCATAAAGAGAAGCTCGATCAGTTGAAATTCGGATATGAAACTTTTATACGCGAAATACTGCCCGTTATAGATAACCTTGAGCGTGCCATAGAATATTCTAAGAAGCATGCTCAGAAGGACAGTCTCTACGAAGGTGTAGAACTGACCTTGAAACTCTTGAAAAAGGTGATAGAGGGCTTTGGAGTAAATACGATGAATACCGTTGGTCAACTATTCGATCCTAATTTCCATGAAGGACTCGGGGTGGAAGAAGGTAAGGATTATGAGGATAATGTCATTGTGAAGGAAGTCGAGAAAGGTTATCTTTACAATGATCGCTTGATAAGACCTGCAAAGGTTATCGTCGGTAAAAAGGCAGCACCGCTCAAGGTCAATGAACAAACGGAACTGGAGAAAGAACGGAATGTATAAGACTTCTTTTTAGGGGGATTGCATGGGAAGGACAATAGGTATTGATCTTGGCACTTCATATTCCTGCGTTGCATATATGGAGGGTGATACGCCTGTGGTTATTCCGAACGCAGAAGGCGGAAGAACAACTCCGTCTATGGTAGCAATCAATGATAAGGGAACGCTCCTTATCGGCAACCTTGCAAAAAGGCAGGCAGTGACGAATGCCGAAAATACTATTTTTGCCGTCAAAAGACTCATCGGCAGAAAATATAATGCTCAGGAAGTCGAGCAAACGAAAAGGATAGTATCATATAAGATTATTCAGGCGGATAATGATGACGCATGGGTTGAGATCGGCGGTAAAAAAATGAGTCCGTCGGAAGTATCCTCGTATATCCTTTCCAGGATGAAGGAGTATGCAGAGGACTTCCTCGGAGAAAAGATAGAGGATGCCGTTATAACCGTTCCTGCTTATTTCAATGATAGTCAGCGGCAGGCAACGAAGGATGCGGGAAGAATAGCGGGTTTAAATGTTTTAAGAATTATTAATGAGCCGACGGCAGCTTCGCTCACGTACGGTCTGAACAAAGACCAGACCATGAAAATAGCGGTCTTCGATCTCGGCGGCGGTACGTTTGATATATCGATACTCGAATTGAATGAAGGCGTGTTCGAGGTTTTGGCAACAAACGGCAATACATTCCTTGGAGGCGAGGATTTCGACCGGGTTTTGTCCAGCTGGCTCGTTGAGGATTTCAAGCAGCAGACGGGCATCGGTATCGCGGGGGACAAAATGGCAATGCAGAGGGTAAAGGATGCTGCGGAAAAAGCGAAGATGGAACTCTCGACGTTGAAAGAGACTGAAATAAATCTTCCGTTTATTGCATCCGATGCCTCGGGACCTAAACACCTTACAAAGTCCATAACGAGGACCCATTTTGAATCTATTGTACAAAATCTCGTCGATAAACTCGGGGAACCTTGTGAGCTCGCGCTGAAAGATGCCAACCTAAAAAAGGAGAACGTCGACAATATCATTCTCGTCGGCGGTATGACGAGGATGCCTGCTGTGGTAAAAAAGGCCGAGGAGATCTTCGGCAAGCCTCCGGTAAAAGAGGTTAATCCTGATGAGGTTGTGGCCATGGGTGCGGCAATCCAGGGTGCAGTGCTGAAGGGTACGGTCAAGGATGTCATATTACTTGATGTGACACCGCTCTCCCTCGGTGTAGAGACACAGGGCGGTATTTTTACGAAGGTTATACCGAGGAATACCACGGTTCCGACAAAGAAAACGATGGTGTTCTCGACGACGGAAGACGATCAGGATTTTGTCAATATTCACATTTTACAGGGCGAGCGGGAGCTTGCAAAGGACGATCAGAGTCTTGCCAAGTTCCAATTAATCGGTATACCGCCTGCTCCGAGGGGGTTGCCGCAGATAGAAGTGACCTTTGATATAGACGCCAACGGCATACTCCACGTCAAAGCCAAGGACCTTGGCACTGGAAAAGAGCAGAAGGTGAAAATTACCGCAGGAAGCGGGCTGTCTGAAGAGCAGATCAATAAGATCATCGGAGATGCACAGCAGCATGAGATAGACGATAAGAAAAGAAAGGAACTTGTGGACCTGCGAAACAAGGCAGACGGCTTGCTCTACGCGACAACCCGTTCTCTCAACGAGTATAAGGATTTGCTATCCACCGAAGACTATAACAATATTTTAACAGCTATGGATGACCTCAAGAAAAAAAGAGAAACCGATGATACCGGAATCCTTGAAGGTGCGGTAAGCACGCTCAGTTCGTTCTCTCACAAGATCGCCGAGCTGCTGTATCAAAAAGCTGAAAATGAGGAGAAGAAGACCGAATGAATAAAAGAGATTATTATGAGATTCTCGGAGTGCCGAGGGACGCAACCGATGCTGATATCAAGAAGGCATACCGGAGGCTCGCTTTACAGCACCACCCCGATAGAACGAACGGCGATAAAGGCTCGGAGGAAAAATTCAAGGAAATAAATGAAGCGTACAGCGTATTGAGCAACCAGGAAAAACGATCCCAGTATGACACGTATGGACACAATTTCGAGCGGATGGGAGGGATGGGACACGAAGATATTTTCGGGTCAACGGTATTCGAGGACCTCATAGGCGACGTTTTCAGCGATTTCTTCGGCGGCAGGAGGTCTTCCAGAAGCAGGAAATTCAGAGGGAAGGATATTGAAGCTGAACTCGACCTTACGTTTGAAGAGGCCGTTATGGGTGCTGACAAGGAATTCACCATAAAGCGTACGGTTGCTTGTACCCAGTGTTCCGGAACCGGGGCCAGACCGGGAACAAAACCATCGGTATGCAGGGCTTGTCATGGATCGGGTCAGATGAATTACCGGCAGGGGTTCCTCACGGTTTCCAAAACCTGTCATGTCTGCAATGGCAGCGGTTATGAGATAATCGATAAGTGCAAAGAGTGCAATGGTACGGGCAGGGTATTAAAAGACGAAAAGATAAAACTTCACGTTCCGTCCGGCGTTGATACAGACAGTGTCCTGAGGATCCAGGGCAAAGGAAGCGAAGGATACAACGGTGGACCTGCTGGGGATCTTCACGTCGTTACCAAAGTAAAAGAGCATGCACTCTTCAAGAGAGAAGAACAGAACATCATCCTGGATATGTTTATTTCGTATGCACAGGCTGTACTCGGTGATACGATAAAAGTCCCGACATTGTACGGCGATGAAGAATTAAAGATACCGGTCGGAACGAATTCCGGCGAAACATTCGTTCTCAAACATAAGGGGATCGGCAACCCTTACGACTCACGGAAAGGAGACCAGATTGTGAGAGTACATATAGAAGTGCCCAAACACATATCAGACAGACAAAAAGAGATATTGAAAGAGTTCGACGAGATTACGAAAGCCTACATCAGGACGGGGTCAAAAGGTTTATTTGACAAGGTTAAGGACCTTTTCCAGCAATAATTCCATGGCAGATAAAATTCCTAAAGTATTTTGCCCGAGTTGCGGTGAAATGGTTGATCCCTTTATCATGATAACCGGCGGAGAGGAACGTATACACTGTACCGAATGCGGTCTCGATCTTTCCAAGAAAGAATTCAAAAAGAAAGTCATGGACAGAATCCTTATAGCCGACGATTCTGCTATCATGAGAAAGCAAGTCTCGGAATTGGTGGGAAGCAAGGGTATTTCAAAGGATATCATAGACAGTGAAAACGGCAGGATATTTCTTTCACAGTTGAGCGATCTCATGAAAGCGAATGCCACCGTAGATTTGATTATACTCGACGTCAATATGCCGGTTATAAACGGCATTGATGCGGCGAGGACAGTGAGGGCACTCGAAACCGGCCTCAAGTTGTCCCGTAAAATACCTATCTTGTTTTTTTCCGTTGTTAAGTGCGATGAAAATTTCAAAAAGGTGATGAATCTTACGAAGCCGTCCGCATACCTGAACAAGGGAAACAGCGCCGATAAAGAGGAATTCAGCAGGAGGCTGCTCGATGTCATCGGCAGGATCCGGGACATCGCATAACCGCTGCACTGCTTGTGCACATCCCGCCATTTCTCCGGGGAAGTGAACGATGAAGAGACTCGGTAAAACGGAAGCAGTGAAACTGTTCAAATCCGGGGACCTCCTCGCACTGGGGAAAAGCGCCCATGAGTTCAGGATGAAGCTCCATCCCGAGCCCGTCGTCAGTTTTGTCATGGATACAAACATAAACTATACAAACATCTGTGATGTCGGATGTCTTTTCTGTGCTTTCTACAGGTCCAGGAACCATGCGGACGCGTACGTAATGACGAACGAAGAACTCAAGGACAAACTGGACACAGCATCCGTGAACGGAGTTACGACCGTGCTGCTGCAGGGAGGCATGCATCCGGATCTTCAGCTCGATTATTATGTCGGGCTCATATCGTATATAAAACAGAACTATCCCGGGATGCATATTCATGCATTTTCACCGCCCGAGGTCATTCGGATGGCAGAGATTTCCGGTTTGAACATACGTGACATCATATCAGCATTAAAATCGGCAGGTTTGATGTCCATTCCCGGCGGAGGTGCGGAGATTCTCGTGGAGAGGGTACGAAAGGTCATCAGCCCTGCAAAGCCGCATGTCGACGAGTGGCTTTCGGTCATGGAGGCCGCACACTCCATGGGTATACCGACGACGGCAACCATGATGTACGGTCATGTCGAAACGCCGGAAGAAATCATAGAACATCTCGACAGGCTGCGCAGTCTTCAGGACAGAACAAAAGGGTTCACGGCATTTATTGCATGGGATTTTAAGTCGGAGAACACCACGCTCGGCAGAAAGATACAAACAAGGTACAGTGCAGAAAAGTATTTAAGGATCGTTGCGATTGCACGATTGTATCTCGATAATTTCCCCAATATTCAGGCATCGTGGTCATCGCAGGGCAAAGATATAGGCCAGTTGTCCCTGTACTTCGGCGCAAACGATCTCGGGAGTCTTCTTTTTGAAGAGAATGTGATGAGGCTTGCCGGACACCGGCTTGTTGCGCAGCGGGACGAAATAGTCGCACTGATAAAGGATGCGGGATTTACTCCTGTTCAGCGCAACACGTTCTACGATACGCTGAAGGTATTTTGATTTTTTGTTTCTTCTCAGGCGAATTTTCTTTACTTGTATGCTGTATGACGTTATAAACAGTCTATGCTGAAAAATTACCTGCTCGCATTCATACCGATATTCGTCGCAATAGATATTTTTGGATTGCTGCCCATTTTTATATCCCTGACGTCCGATTATACTTCGGAGCAAAACACGTCGGTCGTAAAACAATCGACGCTGACTGCTTTTTTTGTGAGCGTATCGTTTATCGCTATCGGCAAACTCGTTTTCAGCGTCCTTGGTATAACCATAGCGGATTTCCAGATAGCGGGCGGCATCCTGCTCCTCATACTGTCTATAAATGACATCATATATCCGAATAAGCCTACCCGTACGCCGTCAAGCTCCATGGGTATCGTACCCATAGGCATACCGCTGATAACAGGTCCTGCAGTGCTGACGACCTCGATACTGATCCTGGATCTTTACGGCATAGGCCCAACCCTTGTCTCGTTAACGCTGAACATGGTCATCGTTTATTTTGTATTGAAAAAAGCATCGGTCGTTGTACGGGTTATAGGCCAGGGCGGGACCATGGCAATCGGCAAAGTGGCGAGCATTCTGCTGGCATCCATCGGAGTCATGCTGGTCAGGATGGGGATACAATCCGTGATCATCCATGCTGCGGGAAAATAAAAACCGTTGCCGCGTTTTCGGGTTAATCCCTTGATTTCATCCAGCACTTCTGATTACATCTATTCCGGCAGGAAAATCCGCCGTCTGTACAGAGATTTAAACGGGCTTTACCGCCCAGCTGAAGCGGAGATAAATCCTGACCGAAGTTACACCATTTCTAACGGAGTGAAAATAGTATGCTGAACTATGAATCATTGAGAATAGAGCTCGATAAGGCCGAAACGAAGCTGTCCCTCATTCGGGGGCATCTTTGATGTCGAATCACTGCGCTCGCGAATCAACGAGCTGAACGGCATCGTATCCACGCCGGATTTCTGGAAAGACAGGATGACCGCTTCCTCTCTGCTGAAAGAAAAAAGCAGGCTTGAAGATCTGGTACGCATGATGGATTACCTTGAGAAGGAAACCGGAGACGTAAAAGACATGCTGGAACTGCTCAAAGACGATTCCTCGCAGGAATACGGCGAACAGCTCTCGAAAGAGATGACAGCCCTGCTCAAAGATATCAAGTCGCTCGAATTAAGAGAGGTATTCAAGGGAGAGCAGGACCCGAACAATGCCATACTCGTCATAAACTCAGGCGCGGGCGGAACCGAGGCTCAGGACTGGGCGCAGATGCTCATGCGGATGTATACAATGTGGGGAGAATCAAAAGGGTTTAAGGTGTCCGTGCTTGATTACCTGGAGGGAGAAGAGGCAGGCATAAAGAACGCCACCCTGCAGATAGACGGGAATTATGCCTATGGCTATATAAAAGCCGAAGCGGGGGTTCACAGGCTTGTGAGGATCTCGCCGTTCGATTCCAACAAAAGAAGGCATACATCCTTTGCTTCCGTGTTCGTTTACCCGGAGATAAAGGATGATATAAACATTCAGGTGGAAGAAAAAGACCTGCGTATCGATACGTACCGGGCCGGCGGTCACGGCGGGCAGAATGTCAACAAGCTCGAAACGGCAGTGCGCATTACCCATATCCCGACCGGGATAGTTGCTCAGTGCCAGAACGAGCGGTCCCAGTTCAAAAACAAGGAAATCGCAATGAGGCTTTTAAAGAGCAGGCTCTATGAACTCGAGCTGAGTAAACGGCAGGAGGAGAAAGATAAAGTCGAGTCCACAAAGAAAGACATATCATGGGGCAGCCAGATTCGTTCGTATGTGCTGCATCCGTATAAAATGGTAAAAGACCACAGGACCGATTATCAGTCGAACGATCCGTTTGGTGTGCTCGACGGCAAGCTGGATGATTTTATTGAGGCATACCTTTTAAAGAAGTTTAAACCAGAGGAAAAAAAGTAAATCCGTGTGGAAGGATGGAAGCATGAAAGAAAATAATGAAATATTTCAAACAAGATACAATAAGCTGAAGCAGCTCAAAGAGCTTGGATTCCCCCTGTATCCCAATGATGTAAAGCCATCGCATACGTCGGCACAGGTATTGTCGCTCTACGGAGACCGTACGCATGAGTCGCTCGAAGGCTTAACGGATATGGTATCCATAGCCGGCAGGGTCATGATTGTACGGAGTTTCGGGAAATCGGCATTCATCGTTATCCAGGACCGGGGGGGCAGGATGCAGGCGTACCTTCAGAAGGGCAAGATAGACGAAAAGGAATTCGCTGCCTTCCAATTGCTTGACTCGGGAGATATTGTCTGGGTTGAAGGGACGCCGTTCAAAACAAAAACAGGCGAGCTGACGCTCCGTGCATCCAGATTCAGGATACTGAACAAGACGTTGAACGATCTGCCCGAAAAGTGGCATGGTTTAAAAGACGTCGAGATACGGTACCGGCGGAGGTATGTCGATTTGATCGTCAACGAGCCCGTCAAGCAGGTCTTTATAAAGAGGGCTGCGATCATCGATGCGATACGCACATTTTTCAAATCTCTTGAATTTATCGAGGTCGAAACTCCTATGATGCATCCGATTGCCGGCGGAGCTGCCGCCAAGCCGTTCAAGACATACCATAATGCTCTCAATATGCCTCTCTATCTGAGGATCGCACCCGAGCTTTATCTGAAGAGACTTGTCGTCGGCGGAATGGATCGCGTATTTGAAATAAACCGCAATTTCCGCAACGAAGGTGTGTCTACGAAACATAATCCGGAATTCACCATGCTCGAATTCTACTATGCCTACGCTGATTACGAAGACCTGATCAAGCTGACCCAGGATCTGTTTTCTTTCCTCATAAAACAGTCCGGCACTGACCGGACGATAACATTCAACGGCGAATCCATATCGCTTGTGCCACCTTTCAAACGGCTGGGGTTCTCTGAAGCGCTGTCCGTGCACACCGGGATAAAAACAGAGGACATCGGCAATAAAGAACAGCTCCTTCAGTACGCTGATGCGCATAAGCTGAAGACCGACAGGAATGCAGGTTTAGCCGACCTGCAGATCGAGCTTTTTGACAGGGTGGTTGAAGAAAAACTGATCCAGCCGACCTTCATAACCGATTTTCCCGTGGATGTTTCTCCGCTCGCACGCCGCAGCGACAAACAGCCGGACAAGGTCGATCGCTTCGAGCTTTATATTGCAGGTATTGAGATTGCCAATGCGTTCTCGGAACTCAATGACCCCATAGATCAGGAACAAAGGTTTCAAAAGCAGATCCGGACTGCGGAGGAAGGGTTGAAAGAAATGGACGAGGACTATATCAATGCCCTCGAAACAGGGCTCCCTCCGACAGCAGGCGAGGGCATAGGCATCGACAGGCTTGTCATGCTTTTCACCGGCTCACCTTCCATACGGGAAGTGATATTGTTCCCGCTGCTTAAGAAACAGGAGTGAACATGGGCTATGAATTCGGCGTGAGCCTCAGATACATACAATCGAAAAAAAGACAAAAATTCATATCCATCATAACATTGCTTTCCATTATCGGAATCATGGTCGGGGTCATGGCGTTGATCATTGTGCTGTCGGTCATGACTGGCTTTGAGGATGATCTGCGGGGCAAGATACTTGGAACCAATGCGCATATCGTTGTTTTGAAATTCTCAGGCGGGATTAATCATTACAATAAGATAGAGCAATTTCTCCGGCATACCATAAAAACCGATATAAACAAGCAAGAAACAAAAATAATAGATAATAATTCTAAAGTTATTGCCGACAATTCCGTACCTTCGGAAAAACAAAACCTTATTCAAAAGACATGGTCAAAAACACGGTCTTTGTTTTCCGGATTGACGCAGGAGATAGCATACGATGACAAACTAAGCCTTGCACATCAGATCGTAGGTGTAACACCGTTTATTTATAGTCAGGCAATGCTTTCGTCACATGATAATGTTACGGGTGTGGTGCTTAGGGGCGTTGATCCGACGACGGTTACTCAGGTAACGGACCTTTCAAAGACCATGCTGCAGGGAGGTATCTCACAGCTTGCAGGTACGTACAAGGACCCCGAGAGCAATGCGCGGATAGGCGGCATTATCATCGGAAAGGAACTTGCACGCAGCCTGGGTGTTGTCTACGGAGATACGGTGAATATCATATCGCCGCTCGGTGTTATGACGCCTCTCGGGATGATCCCGAGGATGAAAAAGTTCAAGGTGGTAGGAATTTTCTCGACCGGGATGTATGAGTATGATTCAGGCCTCGCATACCTGTCTCTGTCCAATGCACAGCAGTTCCTGAACATGGACAGCGATGTTACGGGTCTGGAGATCAAGATAAAAGACATATTCAAGGCACGCCAGGTTGCACATCTGATCCAAAAGGAACTCGGATTTCCCTACTACGCACGGAGCTGGGAGGCCACGAACCGTAACCTGTTCACCGCATTGAAGCTTGAAAAGACCGTCATGTTTATCATTCTTATTCTGATAATCATGGTCGGCGCTCTCGGTATAGTGAGCAGTCTCATTATGGTTGTTGTCGAAAAGACCAAGGACATAGCCATACTGAAGGCACTCGGTGCGACAGACAGAAGTATTATGAAGATATTCGTCTATCAGGGACTGTTCATAGGGGTCATCGGGACAGGACTTGGACTGTTGTTCGGTTATATTCTCTGCCTGTTGCTGAAACAGTACCATTTTATCAGCCTGCCGAAGGATGTTTACTATATAGACACACTGCCGGTTACCATGCGTCCGGAGATCTTTATCATTGTTGCCATAGCAGCGATCATTGTCAGTTTTCTCGCTACCATCTATCCTTCCTATAAGGCCTCAAAACTACCTCCCGCGGAAACTCTGCGGTACGAATAGAGCGCTGTTTTGTTTCATTTTCTTGGGCATGTTCTCCTTAACCCAAAAAATGCGTTTGAAAATGAGGAAGTTTATGTAATGAGCGACGGGGTACCCACCCGGCAGGGAAGGGTCGCGCGTCAAACAAAGGTATTCTTCGAAAGTCCGATGAGGAAACCATACCGGGTAATAGCATATAAACCCCGTTAGAAATGTCGGAATAATACAGATTTTTTTATAATAAATTTTCAATCTATCGTCGTACAAATTATCATCTGCTGAGTTTCTAACGGGGTGAACATACAGAGGACTAAAAGCTCGTTTCTATAAGGAAACGTATAGATATCAGGAGGATCGCGGGATTGAGCGAATAAGTAAACTTCCTTATTGCATTTTTCGGGTTAATGAAAAATAAGTAGTTGCAATTTCCTCCGAATATGGTAAAAAATTAATTGGATTTTATCTGCTACAAATAATTGAGGGGATAATAGTCAAAAAATATGATAACCGGAACTGTTGATTTAAAAATGCGTGAGGGGATAAAGCCGAATAATGTGCTCTGCCTGTACCCTTACGTAAAGGAAGTACCTGTTTACGAGTTTTTCCCGCCCATCGGTCTCGAGTATGTCGCAACCGCTGTCAGCGATATGGTCGAAAGTATTCGTATCGTTGATTTCAGGTACGTGAAAGACCCTATGGGTTATTTTACGCCTTCTATCGATACTGCTCTGGTAAGTGTGAACTGGAATTACACCTACGATGAAGTGTGTGCCGTGATACGGCAGATTCCTCCCCAGGTAAGGGTCATCGTGGGAGGCCGGCAGGCCACGGATTTCGTCGAGGACCTGTTTACCCGGTGTCCGAACATATCCGTAATTGTAAGGGGGGAGGGTGAATTGACGCTGAGGGACCTCTTTAGCGGCAGACCCATGGAAGAGGTGAAGGGCATATCGTATCTGGACAAGGGCAAAGTCATTCATAATGAATCCAGACAGTTGTTTTCTCTTCAAGAAGTTAGAAGACCGAACAGGAGTCTCAGGACGACAAACTACCGTGCTACAATTAAAGGGATTGACCTGGGATTTGGATTCGATGCCATTATGAGTTCGCGGGGATGCCCTTACAGCTGTAAATTTTGCAGCTTCAAGCTTAACCCGCTGGGACAGCTGCGGAAATGGGAGGCGAGGAGCCCCGAATCCACAGTCGAAGAAATAGAGTCTATAGATGCCGATTTTGTGGCGTTTGTAGACGACAACTTTACCGCGGACATGAAGAGGGTCGAGAAGATCTGCGACCTCATCATTGAGAAAGGGATAAAAAAGATGTTCCTGTGCAACGTACGGATCGACATCGCGCGAAAACCTGCTTTGGTCGAGAAGATGAAGAAGGCTGGGTTTAAGATCCTGATGGTGGGACTGGAGTCTGCCCAGGACAAGTCGCTGGATGCACTTCAGAAAGGCTTTAAAACGGCCAGGGTGAAAGAGGTGTTCCATGTCCTTGCAGATTCGGGTATGCTCATTAACGGGTATTTTATTATCGGGATTATCGGCGAGGTTGAAGAGGAAATGCTGGAGATCTCTTCGTATGCACGTGAAATAGGCATCGACTTCATTTCTCTGAGCAGGCTCAGGTGGGAGAAATTTTCCGCATTGGAAGACATCGTTAAAGCGAACAAGGGATATTACATCGGCAAGGACAACGGGATATATTCCGAGAAGTATGGCAGGAAGGAGCTGACGACGATCCTCAAGAGGATCGACCGTGATTTCTACACCCCCGGGCAGGTCATGCAGATCACGGGAAAGGCGTTCAAGCTGGGCATCCTGACGCCCAGGCGTCTCTTGAGGCTCCTGTACTATGTGCCCTATATTCTCCTGAAGACGAAAGCGAGTACCCGGAGAATGAAGAAGGCGATGAAAGAAAAGCGGTAAGGAAAATACGGGGTCTGCCAGTCACAACGGCAAGCAGGACTTTAAGTTTTTTTAACAATTGCTGAGTACTTTAAAACTCTTGAGAGGTGAAAAATGGAAACAGTTATTCCGTTTGGTAAAGTGAAATCACCGTTTGACCCATCCGGAGTTCCCCCGGTATGTCGGGAGACGGGCAGCCAAGGACCGGAACCATCCCGCAGCACATCTAATTTGCGGAGTGCCGTGAAAAAGTATGCTTTAGTTTTAGCATGTACCCTTATACCGTTCCTGTTACCCGGAACCTCCAGGGCGGCAACGGGGGATATGACGATTGGTGGAAAGTTGGGTTTTGCGACATCTCCAGCACCTGGTGTTGGAGTGGGCATCGGTGCAATCTTTGGGTCGTTTGCATATCAATTCCTCGATCATATACCTGCGAGGGGGGACGACGGCCTCGAAGGTGTAGGGGAGATCGGTTACTTCAGCTGGTCGGGTAACGGAGGGTCAGTCAGTAATATCCCCCTGTTTTTCCTCGGCCGGTATTTCTATACCGTAGCTCCGAATTTGAGGGCGTATGGAGATGCGGGATTCAGCCTGAATTTCTGGAGTGCCCCTGGCGCCAGCGAGGCCGATCTCGGGTTTGCGTCCGGCGTAGGGATTGAATATCTTTTCACACCGGAAATGGGAATCGGCGGGGAGATGAGGCTCAATGTCGTCCGTCCGAGCTGGTGGGATGCCGACCATGTGTTGTTTTTGGCGTCGTTCAATTATCATATCCTTGCCCCTCATTCTGCAGTCACCCGAAGAGAGTTCCCGGGAAGAAGACGATATTAACTGCTGAACACATCACTGCTTGATGCCCCCGGAGCATGCATATGCACCTTGGGTAACAATAATCCGGCAGTATGGATAGTACCAGTCGATTTTTGAATCGCGTGCTAACCATGTAAGACACCAATAGTCAAAAAACGGGGGCATTTTCGCTCCCTATAATTCATGCCGGGGCTGAAAGATGTTCTCTGAAAAAACGGGTCTCGTGATCTGAAACCACCTCAAAGGTGTCGCCCACGTATGGTTCGAAATGACCGCACGGAAGGCCGATCAATTTGGCATCCGGCATCCTGGCGGCTGTTTTTTTGACGAATTCAAACGGGATCAAAGAATCCCGCTCACCGGCAATGACCAGGGCAGGGCATGTAACCTTGCGTGCCCTTGTACTTGGATAATACAAAATCAGAGAGAGCATGGCCCTGGCAGGAGTGGTCATATCCCAATCCACATTGGCCGGTGGGACAAAAGACATAATACCGTCATAGCAATCCGGGGTCGAGAGTATTGCTGCTTCGCCGGGTTTACCGAAGCCGGGTATGTAGTAGGGCGACCTGAAAGTAATCATGTGCCACAGATCCCGGAGGATTGCCGCAGTGGCCATGCCTATAAAACCCCAGCCAAGGGCCTTCCCCATATTCAAGCTTGATGAAAGTCCGTTGACAAAGGGGACCTGTATGACGATAGCGGCGATATCGGGTTCTTTGGCTGCTACACAGAGCACATGGCCGCCGCTGTACGATGTTCCCCACAAGCCGATCTTGCTCTGATCGATCCACCTGATTCTCCGGGCGTAGGCTATGGCGGAACGCCAGTCCTGGATATGCTTTTTGGGGGATATCAGATTGCGGGGGTAGCCCTCGCTGTCGCCAAAACCACGGTAATCGAACATCAAAACCGACATACCCTGATTGACGAATTTCTCGGCATAAGGCTCCATGCGGAATGTCCTCAGCGCACCAAAGCCGTGGGCCATAATAACCAGAGGAGGTCTTTCCACGTTATCGGGCCGGTAAAGCCATGCTCCGCATCTTTCGCCATGACTGATAAACTCAACATCCGTTCTGGTAAAGCTCATACTCCATTACCCCCTTTTGTTAGCCATTGGTTCATCAACAGCGTTAAGATGCAACATAACATTGTTTTCAGGTTCATACAACCGGGGTGGATCCAACGTGCTGACCGTCTATTGTTTCCCCCTCTATAAAAATGGGCTAAGGGGTGCGTCATAAACCTCCCCTGAACGGGGTACCCATCCGGGGCATGGGTCGTGGGAGGTCTATGGGTTTCTTCATGAGACCTCATCCTTCCTTCCCCTTGTATGTTCAAAATATGGTATTATTCAGTACAAAAAGGTAAGGTAATTAAGCGTGACAGACCGTTTCCCCTATGGGCAGAAAGCCCGTCTTTTAGCGTGGATCGTCACGCTTATATCTC
>JAJYUJ010000002.1 GCA_021792615.1 bacterium | reverse complement strand
GAAAGATTTGACCCTTTATTCTTTACGCGATGCAGTATTTCTGTAACTGTTTTGCTTTCTTCTCGGCCTGTCCATTTTTCTGTTATAGCTTTATTGCAGACTCGGCTATTTAATCGCTCTCATGATCCGATGATTCGTGATGTTCCCGATCTTCCGGATGTTGATGTTTCTCTTTACGGTCTCTGTCTTTGTCTTCATGTTCCCTTTCGTGCTTTTTTATGCAGAGGTTAACCGTAACAGTGCCACCACATATTCCACCCTGAGAATCATTCCTGAAATATCCTATAATGTAGTCACAGTCTTTCTCCTCTCTGCATTGATCTCTATTCTTAAGCTTGATCTGCACTGTCGACGTTCCTACGCCAGAAACATAAGACCCTTCTATTTTGGTGGGTTTTCCATGTCTGAGCCTGGTGACATATATAATTACGGTCGGCGCATTGACGCCAATAATGGTTACTGTGGCTACCCTCTTATTCTTACGCCCTGTTATTATTACCTTTGCCTTTGCATTGCGGCAATACGTTGCAATACTCTGCATAGCTACAGATCCGGGTGCGGGTACGAAATATCCAACCAGTCTGTTCCTTTGACAGTTGTTCGCATAATTAGTCTCAATTATCCGGTTATCTGCATTAGCACACGCATACAAATGATAAGTAGTATCTGTGAGGTTGGTGGGCAATGTTACCTCGAGCCCCCCTTTACTCGTTTGCTGAGGAGCGAGTGTTGGTATAGGCCTTTGTCCAAGGGATTGGTCCGTTGCAGGACTTATCTCCAGACCTTGAGTAATATAGTATCTGGTGATAGAGGGGCCTGCTGGGACATTTCCATAATTCCCCGTTATATCCTCAAGGGTAATTGTGTCACCTGCCTTTGCCCTGATAAACTGGGGATAAAAATAATCCACTGCAAGGTCAGGACCGCCAGACCACGTTACCTGAACAGGCACAGATGCAATAATTTGACTCCCTGGCTGCCCCACCAGCGCAAGAGGAATGTCCGGCTGTGCCAACATGTTCAGCGCAAGTTTTACTCCCTTCCCTGCTGGCTTATACCTGCTCAATCTCCCAGCCATTGCGTATGCCACAAGATAATCAGTACCTGTTATCTTGCTTGTATAACGCAGTGTTGTCTGCCCGCTCGAATCGGTCCGATCTCCTTGCAATACAAGCCCCTGATTGGGGCCTGAAATTACACCAACAGTAATGAAGGAGCCTGACAAAGGTGTATCTCCCTGGGTAAGTGTTGCAGTCATGGTATAATACGCACCAAGCGGTAATGTTGTCTTTGCCGGCATCAGTGTCAACTTTGGCGGGGGGGGAGGAGGAACGTAACCTTGTTGGAGAGACTGCTCAAGAGATTGTGCATCTGAAACCAGTATAGCGCTGCATGGACTACCTATAGTACCCTGAGATTTTCCGACATTTACCGTGCTTATATAGCTTTCCATAATAGCTATTGCACCAGGTGTATCATTAGCATCCTGATCTGTTTGTGCCTGGTTGATTATATTTGTAAGGTCATTCTCTACAGCGCTTGTTTTTATGCATCCTGCTCCAAAAGCACCTTGAATAGTACTAAGGACAGTGTAGGAGCTTACCTGTTTTATGAGCACTGGGGGCGTTGTCATGGTGGGATAATAGGTAAAAGTATAGGTGTCAACACCACCGGGGCCAATATAGCCTTGTATGTTTGGCAATACAATATCCATGCCATTTTTTAATATGGTTCCTTCAATCAAGTAACCAGTAGATTGCGATACCGGGCTTGCAAACAGTGTAAGTATATACGTGCCTGTTGTAAGATAATGCGCCTCTATATACGCACTATCTATCACATATTGATCTGTTGGATCTTCATTATCACCTATAGTATCCTCACCACCACTGCAACTTGGGATTTCGGACATATTAGGATTTAAAGTACCCCCCACAGCCTTATTTTCGAAATATGTATAAGGTCTATTAAGATCATATCCACATTCTTTGCCATCGGGTGCCATTAGTAATGGATATACGGAAGTATATGTTCCTTTAACAGAACTTCCCACATCTATATTCAATGTAACATAGTTTTGAGAATAAACAATTGTAGGATACAGTATTGTAAGCAATATTATCATCTTTTTCATAGTGCCTCCCTTCACTGAATAGGTGTAATAATTCTCATGCTTGTGCCTCCATTGGGGTAGGTTCCTGAAAAATTCCCCTCCGACCTATTCCCTGGATTATTCATAACATAGTTTCCTTGACTATCTTTACCTGTTATTACAACAAAGTGAGACGGATGACCCGGGACTTCCACTATAACAGGATGGCCTGCACATAACTCGCTATCTATTACTGATGGGTCATATGGAACTGTTTGTTCAGTGCACATATTCTGTTGCTGACCACTGGCATAATCACATCCAACACCCCAATTAATTCTTCCTCGACTATCATATCCTCCAGGTGCTCCATTTAATATACGATTAAGTGTATCCGGCATTTGTGAATAATACGGGAAATAATAATTCCAGACCATATTAAATGATGAGAGTGCACACCCCTGTGCACCAATATCACACTTCTTAGGATCAGAACAACTCAGAGAATTATAGGTATTACTTGCCCACTGAGGATCTCCTTGATCAAGGAAGGGCACATTCAGAGAGGTATTCTCACCGATAATTCCATCGCAATTATAGTCTATCCCTGTACATATCTCTCCAACACTCGATGCCCCCGGATGTATTGAAGGATCATAATCATTGCAATCCCCGTCGCATACCGCCCATCCATCCCTGTCAATATCCACGTCATTGGTACTGCATCCATTAGCAAGCATGTAATATGTGATTTCAGTAGGACCATTATCACCATTAACATAACCACCGTTAAAATATACATACCATACCCACCACCATTCGGCCGTATAGATACCTGGCGATTCAGTTATGACCGTAAAAAACAAGGGCGGATAATAACCAGATTGGGAATCTATCGTGGCATAAAAGGCTACTATATGGTTCGAATTGATTGCTTTAATTGATGACTCGTACCAGTAATCAAAGACTCCAAAGGTATTTTGCTGTCCTATTGTATAATTGGGTGTCCATACTGCATTATATGGATGAGCCCCCTCATATCCTGGTTGTCCTGGAGTTCCTAAATATTCAACATAACCTACTTCTTTTACAGTATCTAACCCATCTGCTGAATAAGGAACACCTAAAGCCATTTGTGTATGAGAATTATTTAACTGCAAGCCGGAGCAGCATGCGGGAGGATCTGGAGCAGCAGGCGCTGTAGTGTTAGGTTGTAAAGCTACAATACCCGGGCTGACAAGAGGAGTGTTCTCATATAATTGTGATGAATTTTCGACTAACAGAATACCATGATTCTCTACATACTTTTTTGCATCCGCAAGGCTTTTAAATGGACCTATGGGGGCCTGCACAATTCCTGAACGTATATCGCCAACAATTGGACTCTGTGCAAATGACAAAGACGCATGAAACAAAAACAAACATTCAAAGAAAAATAGCAGAAATATTCGTTTAAGAATAATGTTCCGCATAGAAGCCCTCCTTCATTATTATTTAAGTATTTATATTCATAGCCCTTATTGGACTTTAAGCATAAAACAATCTGCTTTCGGAGGTAAATGGAGTCAGCTTCGCTTTTCTAATTGATTTTATGACATCACAACAAACTAAGATTGTCAATATTAATTGCTTTTGGGCATGTGATCGTGCCACGCACAGCTTTTTTACTATCTTATCCTTTGCAACTGGGGATTGCTCGGCGACATTCCCGGAAGGACAGCAGGGGAAGAGAGCGTAAGCTCTTCAAATTTCGTAAAATCATGATTATTATTTATAGAGTTTTTAATCGGAAGGATGGCAATGACTGCTCTCCTTCCTGCTCATACAAGGAGGTATTATGGATATAAATAGATTTACACAAAAGGCGCAGCAGGCGCTTATGGATGCGCAGAGTATAGCCGCACGGTATAAGCACCAGCAGGTTGACAACGAACATCTCATGCTCGCCCTGCTCAATCAGGAAGACGGGCTTATTCCCCATCTGCTGGAAAAGATTGCTGCGGCTGAATCGAATGTGGATCCAGCAGGCATCCGCGAAGCTGTGGAACGGCACCTTGCCGGACTTCCGAAGGTCTCGGGCCCGGCCGGTGCCGTCGATCAACTCTACATTACTTCGCGGCTGAACAGTACCCTGGATCGGGCTTCTCAGGAAGCGCAGAATATGAAGGACGAGTTCATCAGCGTGGAGCACATTTTACTGGCCATGCTTGGCGAAGGAAGCTCCGGGGCGCTCGGCAGGATATTGCTTGATCACGGGATAAAAAAAGACGGGGTCATGAAAGCCCTTGCAGCCATTCGGGGCGGACAGCGGGTAACATCGCAGACACCCGAATCCACGTACGAAGCGCTGGAAAAATACGGAAGGGACCTTACAAAAGCCGCTGCACAGGACAAGCTGGACCCTGTGATCGGGAGGGACGAAGAGATCCGCAGGACAGTCCAGATCCTTTCCCGCAGGACAAAAAACAACCCTGTTCTTATCGGTGAGCCCGGTGTAGGAAAAACGGCAATCGTTGAAGGCCTGGCACAGAGGATCATCAAGGGCGATGTACCGGAGAGCCTGAAAAATAAAAAGCTTGTGGCCCTTGACATGGGTGCACTGGTTGCGGGTGCGAAATACAGGGGCGAGTTTGAGGAACGATTGAAGGCGGTACTGAAAGAGATCCTGGAATCCAGGGGCGAAGTACTCTTGTTCATTGACGAACTGCACACGGTCGTAGGGGCGGGTGCTGCAGAGGGAGCAATGGATGCGAGCAATCTCCTGAAACCCATGCTTGCCCGGGGAGAGCTTCACTGCATCGGTGCAACGACGCTCAACGAGTACAAAAAACACATTGAAAAGGACGCTGCACTCGAGCGGAGGTTCCAGCCGGTCATGGTCGATCAACCGACCGTGGAAGATACGGTTTCGATCCTCAGGGGGCTTAAAGAACGTTATGAATTGCACCACGGTGTCAGGATCAAGGATTCTGCACTGGTAGCTGCAGCGGTCCTGAGCAACAGGTATATATCCGACAGGTTCCTGCCCGATAAAGCGATAGACCTTGTCGATGAGGCAGCAGCTAAATTAAGGACAGAAATTGACAGCATGCCCGTTGAACTGGATGAGATAACGAGAAAAATATTGCAGCTTGAGATCGAACGGCAGGCATTAAAGAAAGAGGTTGACCCCGCATCGAAAGAAAGGCTTGCAAAGCTTGAAAGGGAGTTGTCCGAGCTCAAATCAAAGGGGGATGTGCTGAAAGCACGGTGGCAGACCGAAAAATCCTCCATAAGTGAAGTAAGAAAGATCCGGGAAGAAATTGAGAAGATAAAGATCGATATAGAAAAAACCGAACGTGCGTACGACCTCAATAAGGTCGCCGAATTGAAGTACGGTAAATTACCCGGTCTTGAAAAAGAGTATGCGAAGCTCGGCAAAAAGATGGAAGAAGGCGGCAACAGACTGCTGAAAGAAGAGGTTGACGATGAAGACATCGCACAGGTCGTAAGCCGCTGGACCGGCATACCCGTTTCAAAGCTGATGGAGGGCGAGTCCCAGAAGCTTATTCATCTTGACGAAATCCTTCACAAGCGTGTAGTCGGACAGAACGAGGCGGTGACCGTGGTTACCGATGCGATCATCCGTGCGCGTTCGGGTATAAAAGATCCCAACAGGCCGATCGGCAGTTTTATATTCCTTGGTCCGACGGGCGTGGGCAAAACCGAGCTTGCGCGTGCCATTGCAGAAGCCCTGTTCGATAACGAGAGCAACATGATACGGCTCGATATGTCCGAGTATATGGAGAAACATACCGTTGCAAGGCTCATCGGTGCTCCACCGGGCTATGTGGGATATGAGGAGGGCGGCCAGCTTACCGAGGCTGTGCGGCGCAAACCGTTCAGCGTTATCCTGTTCGACGAGATAGAAAAAGCGCATAACGATGTGTTCAATACCCTGCTCCAGATTCTGGACGACGGCAGGCTTACCGACGGACAGGGCAGGACCGTTGATTTCAAGAACACGATTATCGTCATGACATCGAACATCGGAAGTACGTATATCCTCGAGTATCTCAATGAGCGCGGGCAGTCCTACGACCGCATGAAACAGCGGGTACTCGATGAATTGAAAAACAATTTCCGGCCTGAATTCCTGAACAGGGTTGATGAGGTCGTCGTGTTCCATGCGCTGACCCAGGAAGAGCTGATTAAGATCGTGGACATACAGGTGCGCAGGCTTGTCGACCGGTTGAAAGACAGGAACATTACCATCGAACTGACCGATGCAGCCAAAAAGTACCTTGCGGAATCCGGCTATGATCCCGTCTATGGTGCACGGCCGCTGAAAAGGTCAATCAGCAGGGAGATAGAGACGCCGCTTGCAAAGGCAATCGTATCGGGAGAGATTATGCCGGGCAAGGCTGTAAAGATTGGCGTAAGCCGTGGTAAAAAGGGAGAGGAGCCTGCCGCAGCAACATCCGGCGAACAAACCCATCTGACATTCAAGCAGGAATAAAAGGCACGGTTAATGACGAACGCATTTATCGAATAAACCTACTTCGTTCAGATTGAACCTGCCCGGCGTCATGAATACCGTGCTGCCGAGCTCGAGTGTGCAGGTATAATCGAACAGACGCCATTCCCTGTTGTCTATAATCTTGAAGTCATAGTAGTTACCGTGCGGGTTTACCTCAAAACGGTATTTTTTTAAAATATCGAGATAGTCCGGCATCGCTCTGCCTTTGGCTGTATCCGATAACCCGAATTCGCCGAGGTGTTTTGAAATAATATCCGCATAATTCCCGCTGAACATGTTGAGAGATGATTTCGCTTTGTTCATCATCGTATCGTATTCCTTGGTTTGAGACACCGTAAGATTGATGCAGGATGTTATTGCCAATAAAGATGAAAATAAAATTGTTGCCGCAGCTTTTTTTATCATTGTATTCACCGTCATAGAAATAGTTTCGATAAATCAAAGCCGTTTTAACCCTCAACCACTGTGCCTTCTGCCGTTTTCGTTTTTCGGCCGTTCCCTTCTTTCCTATTTTAAGGTTATATCCTCTTTATTGTTAGTCAACAGAAGCAAAACGCCATATTATCTTGTAAAGAATATGCAGTTTGTGATTAATAAGAAGGCATGAAGATAGCATTTATGGGCATACGGGGCATCCCCGCAAGCTACAGCGGTTTTGAAACATTTGTCGAGGGCTTATCGATTCGGCTTGCAAGCAAAGGACACGACGTTACGGTTTACAACCGTACAACGCATGTGAAGTACAGAGAACCCTTGTACAGGGGCGTGAAGCTTGTACGTCTGCCGACCATACCGACAAAACACCTCGATACCATAACGCATACCTTCCTTTCCGTTCTCCATGGTATATTCAAAGGATACGATATCGTTTATATATGCGGTGTCGGTAACAGCCTGCCTTCGTTCCTCCTCAGGCTTGCCGGGACAAAGGTGGTGCTGAATGTCGACGGGGCCGACTGGGAAAGAAAAAAATGGGGATGGTTTGCACGGTGGTTTTTGCGGGCAAGCGAAAGAATGGCTACCGTCTTCCCCGATGTTGTTAATGCGGATTCTCTGGCAGTCAAGCGGTATTACAAAGAGCAATACAATAAAGAAAGCATATTCATCCCATATGGAACAGACCTTGATCAACGCACCCCGGGTGACCGGGAAGTGCTCGGCAAATACGGCGTCGAGCCGGATGGTTTTATCCTTTATGTCGGAAGGCTTGTACCGGAAAATAACGCACATCAGCTTATCAAAGCGTACAAAAAAATAGCTACGGAGAAAAGGCTCGTGATCGTCGGCGATGCGCCGTATGCCGGCGCGTACAAGGCAGAGCTGAAAGAAAGTGCAGCGGGCGATCCGAGGATTGTTTTTACCGGCTATGTTTTTGGCGATGATTACAAATGTCTTATGCGCAACGCCTATATCTATGTGCTTGCTTCGGAGGTCGGGGGCACGCACCCCGTGCTGATCGAGGCGCTTGCAGCCGGGAACGCGGTTATCATCAATAACATACCGTCGAGCCTTGAGGTCGTCGGAGATGCGGGTATTGCATACGACGGGAAAAAGGGCGCGGACTCCCTCGTTGATATACTGACGACGCTGCTTGCGAACAAGGAGCTGCACGAATCGCTGCGGCAAAAGGCACGTGACCGCATCAGGGCTTCCTACCTGTGGGACAAGGTCACAGATGATTTTATCGGGCTGTTCAAGTCGCTTGTGAACCGGTCAGGCGTGGAAAACTTGTGAACCGGAACATGCAATAAAGAGGTTTACTTATTTACTCAATCCCGCGATCTGCCTGATATCTCTACGTCTTATCTGACTGCAAGGAGCACCTTGCCCATGGTAGCCCGGCTTGCAAGTTTGCGGTGCGCGTCTGCGGCCTTTGCCAGCGGGAATACCGAATCGATCCGTACGGTCAACCCCCCGTGCAGCATCCAGTTGAACAGATCGTTTGCGCGTTCCATAAGCTCTGCTCTGTCTGCGGTGTACTGCATCAATGAAGGGCGCGTAAGAAAAAGCCCTCCCTTGGTATTGAAGATCTGCAGATCGACCGGCGGGACAGGACCGGATGACTGACCGAACAGCACCATAAACCCGCGCGGCCTCAGGCAGTTCAGGCTCTTTTCAAAGGTCATAACTCCCACCCCGTCATAGACCACGTTAACTCCCTTCCCGCCGGTCAGGTGTTTCACCTCTGCTTCCCAGTCGGTCCTGGTATACAGGATCACCTCATCAGCACCGGCCTGTCTGGCAAGACGCGCCTTTTCTTCGGTCGAGACCGTGCCGATGACATGCGCACCGCGGCGCTTTGCAATCTGAACGAGGATCAGCCCGACACCTCCGGCAGCCGCATGCACCAGCGCTGTGTCGCCCGCCTTGAGCGGATACGTGCTGCATGCGAGGTAGTGAGCCGTCATGCCCTGCAGCATTACAGCTGCTGCCTGCTGAGTACCGATGCCGTCCGGAACCGGTACAAGCCTCCATGCAGGAACGATAGCATATTCGGCATAGGATCCCGGCGCAGCGGTATATGCAACACGGTCGCCTGTCCGCACTCCGGTAACACCGGGACCAACCGCATCTACAACGCCTGCTGCCTCCTGACCCGGAGTGAACGGCAGTGCAACGGGATACAGCCCTTGGCGCTGGTAAATATCAACAAAATTGATGCCGCTTGTCTCGATCTTTACGCGGGCCTCCCCCTGCCCCGGTTCTGGTATTGTGCTGTCTTCGTAACCCAAAACTTCCGGACCTCCGTACTGATGCACACGGATCGCTTTCATGTCTTTTCCTCCTTATGTTCGCATAGTGGCTCTGATGAGAAAATAAAGCGGCATACCGGATTATTCAATGGGACGAAAGTCGCACGGGCAAGGTTAAGAGCAAAATGCACGATTGAGAAAAGAAAGCGGGCGACCGGGGTCGAACCGGCGACGTCAAGCTTGGGAAGCTTGCATTCTACCACTGAATTACGCCCGCACTCTGCGAATTAAATTAACAGAACAAACATACCATGTCAACGATATGCCCGTTATTCATCGGATGTATTATCTCCCGTCTATACGGAACGACTTTCTTACCATGTAACTGAGATACGCGGCGATCATGATAACGCCTATCACTATCTCGAGCATCGATTTTTTCATGTATCCGTATCCCAGAGAAAGAACGCCGGTCAGCAGCAAAGAATGCACAAAACCGTTCAACCGTCTTAACATGCCGTTGTCCGCAGCGCCTCCGTTTGCTGCCTCGGAAGCGGGCATGAGTTTGAACTCAAGTGCTGTCGTTAATTGTTTTATAAACTTTTCCGATAGTGCGGGATAGGCGGCCTTGAGCCCCTGATAACGCAGGAGTGCCTGTTTTTCAAGATCGTACTCCACGCATTCGTTTGCATAGCGCTGGTGCTGTTCCTCGTTTGAAGGATCTTTCACAAGATCTTTCCACAGTTCCTGTTCTGTCATACAGGTCTCTATAGTATTATTCCGTAAAAAAAGCCAGATATTTTGTCCCACGGAGCATGCTAAACCCTAAAAGAGCGTTTGGGACAAAAGGTAGTTTATGTAATGAGCAATAACCATGCGCTCCGTAAACCTCTTATAGAAAGGACATGGTTATAATCAAATTCGCCTGTTTACATTGACAGCAAAATTTAAACAAAATAAAATGCAGACAATGAGAGTAAATCGTATAAATCCCTAAAATCCCTTAAAAACTTCTATTGTTTTGCAGAATCCCTTTTTTCGAGGAAAGTAAAATGAGGGCAAGGGGGTCCGCCGGGAACGGCCGGCTTCCGGACGGAGTAAAAGATTAATAAGAAGGAGGTTGCGTTGTTATGCTGAACAAAACTTATTTACGGAACAGAAAAAGCATAGGCGTCATTGTTTTTGTCGCCGCGGGTCTTCTGGTTTTATTATTGCTCCTTAAACCGGCAAGTTCTTTTGCGGTTAGCCTGGAAAGCTTTAAACCGTATCCGGTGCCGGTTCCTAAAAACAATCCACAGACACCGGAAAAAATAAAACTCGGGAAAATGCTGTTTTTCGACCCGAGGCTTTCGGGCAATGGTGCAATAGCATGTTCCACATGCCATATCCCTGCGGCAGGATTCGTCTCTCCGACAAGGCTATCCCTGTCTTTCCCCTCGACCATGCACTGGAGGGCGGTTGATTCTGTAATTGACGCGGCATACCTAAAATATTTATTCTGGGACGGCAGGGCGGGCTCCCTTGAAGAACAGGCGCTGGGTCCTATCGGGGCGCCGTTTGAAATGAACATGCACCTGAATTATTTAGCGGCAAGGTTATATGAAATACCCGTTTACAGGGAAATGTTCAAACAGGTGTTCCATTCCGATGTGATCACACCAGAAATGATTGCTCAGGCACTGGCCTCCTTCGAAAGAACTATAGTCGTCACCCAAACTCCTTTTTATAGCTATGTGAACGGGGACAAAAACGCACTGTCAAAACAAGCCCTCGCCGGTTTTAAATTGTTTACCGGAAAAGCGGGATGCATCCGGTGTCATTACGGGCCGGTTTTCACCGACAACGGTTTTCATGCATTAGGCGTACCGGAACTGCCGTTAACCGGAGAAGAACAAAAGCTCAATGCCGCTGCCAGACACTACTTTGCTTACAAAGCCGGCATAAAAGATCCCAGTACGATACACAGAGACCTCGGAAGATATTTCGTTACCCATAAGGAGTCCGATATGGACAAATTCGGAACGCCCAGCTTGATAGATGCGGTTGGGCCATACTACATGCATAACGGGGCCATACGGGGATTATTAAATGTCGTTGAATTCTTCAATAAAGGAGGCGGCAAAAACGTAGCAAACAAATCAAAGATGCTGAAGCCGCTTCATTTAACGTTAAAAGAAGAAAAAGAATTGGTTGCATTTTTAGAATCGCTCCACGGTCCCGCGTTTATCATCAGCCCTCCCGAACTTCCCCCTTACTCTGCCGGTGCCGTGAGCGGAGAAACCATACCCACCGCTTCAAGTTCACCAACGTCTACGGGGATGGAACTGGTGAAATCGCAGGACTGCCTCTCCTGCCATTCCATTCGGGGAGTAGGCGGCACCATGTCCGTAGATTTAAGCGACAAAGGGGTAAGGGAGCATAGCATTAGCTGGCTCGAAACGCAGATTGCCACTCCGGGAAAGCATTTCAAATCCGGCGGTCATGAAGTTCTTCTCGGAAAGGAAGTGTATAACGTTATGCCGGATCACCCTTTGTTGACGAAAGAACAATTAAGGAACATAGCGATTTACCTGAAGTCATTATAACAGGCTGTCCGTCAAGGGTGGTAAAAAGAAAGAGGAATTGGCTGCATTTTCCGGGTTAATCCACCGGATACGGATTCGCAATAACGCCGCCATACTTTTCCTGCCGCATTCGCGGAACAAAACACTGCGTCAAAATCACCTTGACAAACGGTTAAAAATGAATGACTATTCATTCAATATTGTAATTGCCTATGAAAAATACCGTTAATCACGAGAAAAATGACAAGCATGAGCAAATACTGAGGGCGGCTATTAAAACCTTTGCCAGGAAGGGATTTTACAATACCCGCATATCGGATATTGCAAAGGAGGCAAACGTCGCCGACGGCACCATCTATCTTTATTTTAAGAACAAGGACATCCTCCTCGTGTCGCTCTTCGAAGAAAGCATGAATCAGATTATACAAATGGTAAACGAAAGGCTTTCTTCCATCACCGATCCCATCGAACAACTGCGCGCTTTCATAAAAATTCATTTCGAACTCATTAAAAAGGATAAATTCCTTGCAGAGGTCATATCAGTTGAGTTAAGACAGAGTAATAAGTTCATTAAGGAATACAAAAACATAAAGTTCAAAGAATATCTCAACATTATATCCGGTATTATACGGGATGCCCAGGCAAAAGGGCTCGTGGCGAAACACCTTATGCCCGGTATTATCAAGAGGATGGTATTCGGTGCGCTTGATGAGCTGACGCTGATATGGGTTCTTGCGGGCGACTCTAAGTATTCGATCGAAAAGCTTTGCAAAGATGCCGCGGAAGTTTTGATAAACGGTATAGCTATAAAAAAATAACCATTGAGGAGGTAACCGTGAAAATTCTTGTAACTGTTAAAAGGGTGAGTGATCCAGAGGCAAAACTCAAGATAAAACCCGATGGGTCATGGATACAGACAGAGGGTGTGAAGTTTGTTGTTAATCCATTTGACGAGATCGCTGTGGAAGAGGCATTGAGGATAAAAGAAAAGCAAACCGGCGAAGTTGTCGTCGTTTCCATCGGAGAAAAGGTGGTTACCGAACAGATGCGCGCCGCACTTGCCATGGGGGCGGACAGAGGCATATTTGTCAACTATACCGGCAGCTATGATTCTTACGATGTCGCGAATATCCTGCAAAAAGTCGTTGAGCAGGAAAAGCCCGACATCATTATTCTTGGAAAGCAGGCCGTTGACGATGATATGGGCGCAGCCGGCTTTATGCTTGCCGAGCTCCTCGGGTATCCACAGGCGGCGTTTGCTTCAAAAGTGGAGATTTCGGACGACAAGAAAAAGGCAAAGGTAACACGGGAGATTGACGGCGGACTTGAGGTGAAAGAGGTCGAGCTGCCTTGTGTTATCACGGCAGACCTGAGACTGAATACCCCCCGGTATGCGTCTTTGCCCAATATCATGAAGGCAAAGCAAAAACCCGTAAAAGAAGTTACTGTCGACGCCCTCGGTGCTGCGGTAAAACCCCGCGTTACCGTTAAAAAACTGACAGAGCCGCCCAAGCGAAAGGGCGGGGTGAAAGTGGAATCCGTGCAGGATCTTGTAACCAAACTAAAGAACGAAGCAAAGGTCATATAGAGGAGGCTGAAATGGGTAATGTAATAATACTGTGCGAACATAAAAACGGTGATCTGGTAAAGCAGAGTCTTTCTGCGATTAAGGCAGGTATTGATGCGGCAAAAGCGACGTCAGGGAAATCTTTCCTTCTGCTTATTGGATCGGGAATCGATAAGGCAAAAGAAGCGGCATCACGTTTTGGCGCTGACGGCGTTATAACCGTTGAGGACGCATCACTTGCCGGATACACGGCAGAGGCGTATGCAATTGCGGCATTCGAGGCTGTCAAATCCCAGTCAGCAGGGCTCGTCCTTGCAACGACGTCCGCCTTCTCCAAGGACCTTTTTCCAAGACTTGCCGTCAAACTCAAGGCAGGGATGGTTTCCGATATCCTTTCGATCAAAACCGACGGTGGGAAAATTGCCGGGTTTACAAGGGCAATGTGGGCAGGAAGTATGGTTGCGGATGTCGAGGTAAGCGGTGACACCATCGTTGCGACGGTAAGAGGAACGGCGTTTGCACATGCCGAGGCTGTGTCTGCGGCATCGCCGATCACGCCGGTCAGTGTGAAAATAGACCAGGGTGCACTCAAGGCAAAATCCCTCGAGGTCATAGAGCATAAATCAACCAGGCCGCAATTGGCGGATGCAAGTGTGGTTATATCCGGAGGAAGAGGACTGAAAGGGCCCGAAGGATTTAAAATCATAGAACAGCTTGCAGACCTCTTTGGTGCTGCGATAGGTGCTTCAAGGGCTGCTGTGGATGCAGGATGGGTGCCGAACGATCTTCAGGTCGGACAAACGGGCAAGATAGTTGCACCGAACCTTTACATAGCGATCGGTATATCCGGTGCGATCCAGCACCTTGCAGGCATGAAAGATTCCAAAACAATCGTTGCCATAAACAAGGACCCGGATGCCCCGATCTTTCAGATAGCGGACTACGGGCTTGTTGCCGATTTTGCAAAGGCAGTGCCTGAATTGGTTGAAGAAATCAAGAAAGTTAAGTAAAGAACATTACACGCATTCGGAGCAGGGGCAATGCAGTTACCCCGTTAAGGGCAGTGCCTGTAACGGGGTACGTTGTCCCGCAAATAAGGAGGTAACATGAAATCAATTTTTGTAGCCATAGTTTTAATTGTTTCATTAAGCTATTTTTTCTACAAAGTAATCACCTTAGCAAAGTTTGTCCTGCTCGGTAAACCGGAAAACCGGTTCGATCGAATCGGTAAGCGGACATGGATGATGATACGCAATGCCATCTTCCAGCTCGCAAATTTCAAGCGCCCCAAGGGTGATATCCTGTATGCCGGTATCATGCACTTTATGATCTTCTGGGGATTCATGATCCTGCTGCTCGGAGAGATAGAGATACTTGCCGGAGGACTGGTGCATGGATTTACCTTTAAGTTTTTAGGTTATCCCCTCTATAATTTATTCATCTTTTCCCAGGACTTTATGGCAGCGGCAGTCCTCATTGCGATCCTCATGTCCCTTGCAAGGAGGTTTATAGAACATCCCCAAAAGCTGAACTATCACTTTGGTTCTTACTTGATACTCGGTCTTATAACAGGGCTTATGCTCACCCTGTTTGCCATGAATATAAGCAACGGCGTAAACCCCGATGAGCCTGTGTCGGGTGCAGTAAACTGGATGCTCTTTGCCGGTACGTACATAAAGATTTTCCATGTTACGAACCCCTTATCTCCCGTAACATACGAGGTAATTTGGTGGCTGCATGTACTCATGCTTTTATTCTTCCTTGATTTTATTCCGAACTCAAAGCACCTGCATATACTCGGTGCAATACCGAACAATTTTTTCCTCAATCTTTCGGAAAAAACCATGCAGCTTCAGCCCATAAACTTCGAGGCAGAGGGCGTTGAGACCTTCGGTGTTTCGAAGTTTGAGGAATTAACGTGGAAACAACTGCTTGACGGACCTGCATGTACGGAATGCGGCCGGTGTACGGATGACTGTCCCGCAGCAAATACGGGTAAGATCCTTTCACCGAGAGAGGTTATTCTGAACATCAAGGAAAATATGAAAGCAAACGGTCCGAAGATCCTGAAGTTAAAAGCCGGCGAAAAACTGCCGGACGACCAAAGGGCCACCCTTATCGCGGACGACGCAGCGGGTGAACAGCGCATGGCCTTTAAAAAAGAACATCCCAAAGAACATGCTACAGCCACGTCCATTTCTCCGCAGGAGCTCTGGGCATGTACAACGTGCGGCGCATGCCAGGCGATCTGCCCTGTAGCAAATGAACATATCAGGGATATTATAGATATGAGAAGGTATCTTGTTATGACCGAGAGCAAGATGCCGCAGGAGTTGTCCGCAACATTCAGAAACAACGATACGAACGGCAACCCGTGGGGGCTCGGTTCCGATGCCCGGCTTGAATGGGCAGAGGGCCTCGGCGTGAAGACCATGGCTGAGCAGCCGGATGCCGATATCCTGTTCTGGGTAGGGTGTGCCGGGGCTTACGACGACAGGAACAAAAAGATTGCCATTGCATTCGTCAAACTTATGCAGGCGGCCAAGGTAAAGTTCTCGGTGCTCGGCACAGAAGAGACGTGCTGCGGAGATTGGGTAAGAAGGGCGGGCAACGAGTATGCGTTCCAGGCCCTCGCAAAGCAGAACGTAGAAACGCTCAACAAGTACAAGGTGAAAAAGATTGTAACCGCATGTCCGCATGGGTATTACACGCTCAAGCACGATTACCCCGAGTTTGGCGGAAATTATGAGGTTATCCATCACTCACAGTTCATCAGCCAGCTTATCAAAGAGGGCAGATTGAATCCGGTAAAGGCCATGGAAAAGACCGTTACCTACCATGACTCATGCTACCTCGGCAGGCACAATAATATCTACGCAGAGCCGCGTGATGTCGTTGCAGCCGTACCGCAGGTAAAGATGGTTGAAATGAAACGCAGTCACAAAAACAGCTTCTGCTGCGGCGCAGGAGGTGCGAGGATGTGGCTTGAGGAAAAAGAAGGCGACCGTATCAACAGGGTGAGGACTGCAGAGGCATTGTCCCTGAACCCCGATGTTATCGCAACCGCATGCCCGTTCTGTATGACCATGATTGACGATGGAGTAAAAGACAAGGGCGTTGAAGATAACGTCAAAGTGCTCGATATAGCAGAGATCGTACAAAGGTCTTTATAAACGGAATAACCCTCCGAGGGGACAGCTTAAGGCACGCAAAGCGGAAGCCCGGTTGTCCCCTCATCTATTTTCCGCCAAAGGACGGATTTTCCTCTGGCTGAGGAGCTTGGGCCATGAGGTCTATCTTATCTTCCCCCTATCAAGGGGGAGAAAGGGGGTTTTCCGAGGGCAATATGTTTTGCCTCCTGTCGTTCTGAAGGTACCGAAGAATCTGTCCTTTAATCCTACATCCGTAGAAGATAAAGGCGAGGTCTGATGTTTTAACGCCCTCTACCAAGATGGGCGCAGGGATGTATAGGTGTTGGATTGAATGTAGGGGCGAACCGCTGGGGCGCACTTTTTGCTACATTTTATGGCAACCCCCCTTATACTTTCATTAACGATGCTTGTCCTTTCCAACGGGGTTTGATATATGGAATTCATGGACACCCAACTTCCCCAGGAAGATCGAATCTCATGGAACGGTTTGAAAGAAACCAGCAATTCTTTTGTCACAAGTCAAAATCAGGCACCTTTACTCCCTATCATATCAACCGAATGCCTTGGTCAGCCTGTGTAGCCACGACCCCAGTTCTTCCTCGGATGGCTCAGTCCAATGGCAGTATTACGTGGGTGCCGCCAATTCTGAGGAAGCATCCCCGGCGATCGGTGCAGACGGCACGGTCTATATCGGTTCTACCGATGGCTATGTCTATGCGTTTCACTGAGGAGAATGAGTCCTAACTTTGGGAGGCAGGCTCCGTGTTCCCCGAAAAACAAACCCGGGGGAAGGTCTCTTCAAGCAACCATTGGGTTTCAATGATGATTGATGGCTGTCAATACGGTTTCACATGCTGTTTCCAAAGCCTGCCAGTTCGATGAATTTATAAACAAGCCGCCTCCATTCGCTGCCGCCCTTTGCAATGCTATTGTGTCGAGCGTAGTGCTGGTATTTGATAATCCGGCAAGACTTATCATATAGCTGTTTATGTTCACTGAATAGGCGGTCTGAGATGGAGGCCTTACGCTATTATTATAAATAAAGCCTGTAACCTCATCTATGTTGCATGATCCACCCGGAGCCAATGGGCACGCTGTTGATTCGCCGCTGGTATTTAGATCATACGTCGCTATAGGCCAACCTGGTATCCCTGAAGGACCGGAATTCTCATTACTGTCGGTAATCACGATAATGTCGTTTTGTTCGTTGGACAGGTTGACCGAATAACACCCGCACCATGAATCAAGTGGAGAACATGCCCCTTCGGGGTTGCTGCCTGCCAGACCGGAACAATATGTATTATTATTACAGGCAAGATTATCCCACCATGCCGAATTGGTGGAGATGTTTGCAAAATACCCGGCAACCTGAACAATCGCCCCGGCAAGCGGGGTAGCGTGGTCAAAGGTCAGCTTATAAAGTGCTGCCAAATACATACTGATACTTGGAACGGTAGTAAATTGAGAACAAGGCGGATATATATTGACATCTGTTTCAGCACCCGTTGAATCAGAGCTGAATGAAAAGATTCCGAGACGCACACCGTGTCCGGTTGCGTACAGATCAGAATTATATTCAATCGTTTCACGAATACCTTTTTTCAGAAGAACGAACTTCGGCGGATAGAAGTTCAAAAAGTTTCCCGAATAAAATGAATATGCGCCATAAGAATCCGTTCCACCGAACCAGTAACCTAAACTTTGAAGCTGGCTTATGCATTGATTTCTCGATGCAATGCCCGCATATCTGTGATAACAGAAATATTGAATCGTCCCGCAATCGTACCAATAGCTTGGTAGTATGCCGCTGATGCTACCGGTCCCTGTCGTAGTAACGGTTGCGCAATAACCCGGGAGAGTTGTTGCAAAATAGCCATTCGCATAAACATGCGCACCGCTGGGCGTCATATTATTTCCAAGAGGACCTTCCGTCGTAGTGCCCGATTGGGTCCCGCCATAAAAACATCCTTCACCTCCCGGTGAGATATTCGAGTCAAAACATACAGGATTTGTCCCGGAGTATCCGTAATCTGTGTTCGGAGCGTAACCAAGGGTGTTCACGAAAAATGTACTTGTCGGATTTATCGCAGTAACACCGCACGCATCATCTCCATCAAACATTGCACACGGCAGGGATGTCATAGAACCTGACGAGTCAAGAAACAATGCGACTGCCGGCGGCAGCGACAGGCGGTTCGATATGACGAACGTATTCGAATACGGCGTATTCGGGTCAACGGTATCAACGACAATATCAGCGGTTACAGTGCCGGACGGCATGGTTGCGATTATAGATCTGTCGGACCAGGACAGGACTGGGATGGCCGTACCGTTGCAGAGTATATATCTCTGCGTAGTAGAAAAATTGTAGCCGGATACAGTGATTGTAGATCCGTCCGTTCCGATGGCAATACCGGTTATCACCGGCGCATCTGCATAGATATAAACCCATGCAACGAAATTTGACGATGCGTTGAATCCTATGATCTTGTTTGCCGACTGCCCTCCGGACGGTATCGTAAACGGAGAGCCGGCTGACCTCGATGTAAAAATCCAACCCCATGCTCCGGAAGGGGGATGATCAGCGTACCAGCCCGTACCGAGGTCTGAAAAAGCTGCTGTAGGGTTGCCGGATATGATACCATATGCCTGCATCTCGACGCCTGTCCAGGGGGAGGTATCATTATTTACTATATACAGCGGTGCTGTAACGAGATTACCGTTAAATAGGGTGCTGCCAGACTGAAATAATCCTGCCGTGCCTGATATAGTCTGATTCGCCTTCGGTGGTGTCACATCGATAGATTTAATTCTCAATGTTTGTGTGCCGGCATGATAGTCAAGCTCATATGTTCCCAAAAGCTTACTGGAGTGTTCATTGTACGTTGATTGCCGGATGCATCCTGAAAGAGAGAGAAGAGAAAAAAAAGCTGCAATCATGAGCAATAAGTGCTCCCATCTGTCCGGGCGTGACGTTTCCATATTATTTTGCGACATAGGAAACCTTCCTTTGTGTGAATTAAAAAGATAAACTATTCTATCGTATTGTATGATATATATACTAAAACAATGCTGCGCGTCAATGAAATAATATTACGACAGGTACGTGTGGATAATGACATCAGCACATTCGAACTGTTCAAAGAAGTATTGGGTCACCCATTTAAAGTGCCCCTGTCAAGAGAAAAATTTATTCCTATCGTGAGAAACGGAGTTACTCCCGGCTGTTCCGTACTTTTGTGTTATCAATATCTCTACCAATGCCGTAGTTTCTTTGTAATTGTATGTCAGTAATGAATAAGTCTGTAAATACAGACTTTACTGCCATCTCCTCGACCGAGTTCATATCCAGCTATCAACCTTTTGTGTTAACAAAAACATTTCTCAGGCTTAAATTCCACGCTGTCTTTCATGATGTAGTACGCTGCTTTGGCAATCTTGATCGCAAAGGCTTCATGCGCTACCATGAAATTCGTCTTTTGCATCTTGCGGCTGTAATACGCCCTTGATTCCGGATTATATCGCCTCGCACATTCCGCTGCCTCCGAAAATGACCACGCAAGATATTTGTTCCCACATTTATCGTTCCCTTTCCCTTTTGTCTTTTCATTGCTCATCCATCGGCTCGGAACCTTCCAACAATACGATGCATAATTGCCTGCTTCTTCGTCGGTATGGGATTTGTTAATCTTATAGTTCGCCTTGCTCCAGTCATAAATAGCGGGGATTGCGGCGAACACCCGTTCAGCCCTTCGGGTGATATTGGGCAGGGCAACGTTCTTGACAATGGGAGGAGGTTTAAGGGCAGCCTTGACATTGAAGATTGAGAGGAAGCGCACGTTGATGAAGCCGAATCAGGTCTTTACCGTTGGCTTCTCCGTCACCGTGCGTATTGCCTTTTCAACCTCAGCAAGCAGGCGTAAAATCTCCTGCTCTGTAATGGAGAGCGGGGGCATAAGGACAACGACATCATCGAGCGGCCTCAGGATAATCCCGTGTTTTCTGATTTCGGCGCACACCCGTGCCCCGGTCCTATGTTCGAACGGGTAGGGTTGTTTTGTTTTTTTGTCGAGGACGAGTTCTATGCCGGTCATCATGCCGAGCTGCCGTATCTGACCAACATGCTCAAGGGCTGCTATCTTTTTCAGCCCCCGGGTCAGGAGCCGGATCTTCGGCTGCAGCTGCCGTATAATTTTATCTTTTTTGAAAATCTCAAGGTTCGCTATGGCCGCAGCGACCGCTAACGGATTAGCGGTGTACGTATGACCGTGATAGAACGTTTTTTTCTCGGCATACTCGCCGAGGAACGCGTTGTAGATATTTTGCGTCGTAAACGTAGCCGCAAGCGGCAGGTATCCGGCGCTTATACCCTTGGCAACAGCCATAATATCCGGTTTTACATCCTCGTGCTCGCATGCAAACATCTTCCCGGTCCTGCCAAACCCCGTGGCTACTTCGTCGAGAATCAATAAAACATTATGTTTTTTTGCAATCATGGCTGCCGCCTTCAAATAGCCGTGCGGTGATGTTATAAAGCCCCCTGCTGCCTGGATCATGGGTTCGAGTACCAGGGCCGCAACCCTGCCCTCATTGCGGGCAAGTATTTCATCAATTTTTTGTACGCAGGCAAGCTTACACGAGGGGTAGACGAGTCCGAGTTCACACCGGTAGCAATATGGAGAGGGTGCCTTTATTGTCTTGAATAAAAGGGGCTTGTACGTGGAATGGAACAGACCTATGCCGCCCACGCTCACAGAGCCTATGGTGTCGCCGTGATAAGCATTGTTCAGTGAAACGAATATATGCCGCTGCGGTTTTCCGGTATTGAACCAGTACTGGAGCGCGATCTTGATTGCAATCTCCACTGCCGTTGCCCCGCTGTCCGAATAGAAAACCCTCTTCAATCCATCAGGTGCAATGTCAATTAACATCCTGGAGAGAATAATCGCACCCGGGTGGCTCAGCCCGAGAAACGTAGAATGTGCAATCTTTTTCAGCTGATTATCGACAGCACCGTCTATTTTTTTGTTTCTATGCCCGTGGACATTCGCCCACAGGGAAGCCACGCCGTCGAGGTATCGTTTACCGTTTACGTCGATGAGATAATTCCCGCTGCCCTTTTCTATGATCAGGATCTCTTCTTTTTCCCATGACTTCATCTGGGTAAATGGATGCCATAGGTATGATTTGTCGATGCTGGAGAGCTGTTGATAGGTGTATCTTTTCAATCGAACCCGTATTCCTTCCAGCTTTTTGTAACCAGTGCCTTTATCTCATCGGGCATTTCTATGACCGGAGGCCAGATGCGCCTGTGTCCTTCTTCAGCGGTTTTTTTCGTGGCGTCGATCCCCATCTTCGAACCGAAACCTGTTTCAGGCGCCGCATGGTTCAGCACATCGACCGGGCCCTGCTGGATTATGACATCACGCTGCGGATCGACATTGTTTCCAAGCCTCCAGATAACGTCTTTTATGTTCTGAACGTCAACGTCCTTATCAAAAACGACGATCATTTTGGTCAGCATGAATTGTCCCAGTCCCCAGAGTGCGTTGATCACCTTGCGCGCGTGCCCCGGTATGGACTTGTCGATGCTCACGAATGCCATGTTGTGGAACACACCTTCTATGGGGAGGTTGATATCGACAATTTCGGGAAGGATCTTCTGGATCAGCGGCAGGAAAAGTCTTTCCGTTGCCTTGCCGATGAAGCAGTCTTCCATGGGCGGTTTCCCGACGATCGTTGCCGGATATATGGCATCCTTACGGTGCGTTATCGCGGTGATATGGAAAACGGGATAGAGGTCCTCCATTGAATAGTACCCCGTGTGGTCTCCGAAAGGACCCTCGGTCCGCATCTCTTCGGGATCGACATATCCTTCGAGCACGAACTCCGCATAAGCAGGCACTTCTATGTCCGAGTTGATGCATTGTACAAGTTCAACAGGCTGCTCTCTCAGGAACCCCGCGAAGATCATTTCATCGACGCCGTCGGGCAAGGGTGCTGTTGCAGCGTAGATCGTCTGCGGGTCGACGCCGAGTGCAACGGCAACGTCCATTCTTTTCCCGAGCTGCCGGTATTTCCTGAAATGTGCGGCTCCATGCTTGTGAATATGCCAGTGCATGCCGGTTGTTCTGCCATCATACACCTGCATCCTGTACATGCCTGTATTGCGCTCTCCGGTAACCGGGTCTTTCGTAAACACGAGCGGCAGGGTTATGAATTTACCGCCGTCCATTGGCCACGTTTTTACGATGGGCAGCATGTTCAGATCGGGATTGTCTTTTATGACAACCTCATGGCATGGACCATCCTTGTTTATTTTCGGAAGCATGTCCGAAAGCTGTTTCAACCTCGGGATCATCTTGAGCTTTTCCCAGAGCGTTTCAGGAGGTTTTTGATCAAGCAGTACTTTCATTTTGTTCTGGAGGTCGTTCAGCGCATTGACACCGAGCGAAAAAGCCGTTCTCGATTCCGTGCCGAACATATTCATCAAAAGCGGGAATTGGCTGCCTTTGACGTTTTTGAACAACAGTGCGGGTCCGCCCGACTTAATCATCCTGTCTGCGATCTCTGCAGCCTCCAGCTCAGGGGAGACCTCTTTGCTAATTGTTTTTATCTCCGCTCTGTCTTCAAGGGCGGAGATATATGCCCTGAGGTCTTTAAAGTACATTTCCTAAAACATATTGAGATGTAAGGCTTGCGCGGATTTTTTCATACTGGACCTTATTTGATAAAGGTATGCCATGTAATCCTTGTTAAGCTTTGACCATCTCTTTACAATATGGTTGGCGACGAATTTTATAGCCAGGGTGGAAGCCGGATAAGATTTATAGTTGATCAAGCCAACCGCCTTTCCCAGGGTCCTGTCATAGACAAGATTAAGCGCCTCGTTGAGCAATCTCGTGTACGAATAAAACTCTTCAAAGGAATCCAGCATTCCCTGTTGCAATTCGAACGGCGACATGTTTTTAGGCTGGAACACGGCGTGCAGGCCGTCATAGTAATGCCACATCTTATGCAGGAGTCTTCCCTCGGATTCGATCCTCTGATAGGTTTCTGTGCCCGGCAAAGGCGTCAGGATCATATACTGGACAGTGTCGATCTTGTTCTTTACCGAGAATTTTACCGTCTCTTTGAATATGGACTTATCATCCTCGTCTCCGCCGAATATAAACATGCCGTGGATGCGGATGCTGTTGCCGTGAAAAACATCTATGGCGCGTTGTATGTCGTCGATAGTTTGATGTTTGCTGAGGCTGTTCAGGGTCGCATTGCTGACGGATTCGAAACCGATATACACCGTGTCGCACCCCGCTTTCTTCATGTCTTTTACAAGATCGGGATATCGCGTAATGTCCGTTCGTACCTGTGCAGACCAGTTGAATTTAAATTTTTCCTTCGCTATGCGCTCCATCAACTCATGCGTGCGGTTGACATTTGCGGTGAGGTTGTCGTCATAGAAGAAAACAAAATCGGTTTTTACCTGTCGCAGCTCTTCCATCACCCTGTCAACCGGCAGGGTCCTGTATCCCTGGCCGAACATCTTCGTCACGGAACAGAAATTGCAGTCGTACGGGCAGCCCCTTGACGTCATAATAGGCGTAATGCTCATTTTGTTGCTGTTTACGAGCAGGTTGAAATCCGGGAGCGGAAGGTTATCGAGCGTGTCCAATAACTTACCGTTTATAATGCGCTGGTCAGAGCCGTTTTTGAGAAGATCTACAATCACATCCTCACCCTCGCCAGTCACGACATAGTCGACGTACTTGCCCGCCTCCTCTTTAAGGAACGTAGCATGGATGCCTCCCATGATCACCGTGGAATTGGGATTTTTTTGTTTGAATTGTCTTGCCAGTTCATACGCCCTCTCGGAGGTGGATGTCAGCGAAGTCAGGAGAAGGAAATCGCCTTCGAGCTCATTCATGGTCAATTTTCTTCCCAGTAAATTTTCGTTTACTATTTTAACATCGAACCCAGCTTTCTTTATAAGGGAACCCAGATAAAGCGGCCCCATGAGGGGCAGGTTCATAAATTGTGCAAATACATTTGCCTCAACTGCCTTTGGTTCCACGAACAAAACTTTTTTCATGATTTGTTAAACTCCTTTATTAACAATATACTTGTTCCGAACAATATCAACGAAATCGGCCATAGCCGGTAATCAACGGAGAATATCAGGAAAAATACTACGCACAAGCCGATAAGCAGTACCGCAAGATGAAAAAATATAATTCCTTGTCCCGTGCTCACATATATGGATAGAAACGATACTCCAAGAAAGCCTACAAAGAACGGCCACAGATAAATCATATTCGACCATGAAGTATAATTCTCATAGAATGCGAGTACACTAAACTGTATCAAATATATACCAATTGCAAGCAAAAGCAAATCCTTTTTGCCCCTGTCCCTGTAGAGCAGGTAAAACCCTATACCGAAAATCAGGGGGAATACAGGCCAGAGGTTATACACTCCTCTTATGTATCCATAATTTTCAAGGATCAGCAATCCGCCTATTCCTATGCAGAGAAGTGCCAGTACATTGTATCTTCCCTTTTTCAAGGCATTTTCCATCTCTTTAATATAGTGTCTTTCATAGACAATGTAAATACCGTCATGAATGATATACATTCCCCTGTTGTTCCAACCAAATGCATAGTCCGGGTTACCGTATCCTGATAAAAGACACCTGCCGTTCCTTGCTGCCTGCCCTGTGTGAATGGAAACCCGGAGAGCACCTCGTACAGAAATTAACATGGGATATGTTGGACTGCGGCACACCCGCACTGAGAATCTGCCTTTCTGCTATTGCCCGTGTGTCGAGCAAACCCGCATGTTGCGCCGTTTGTCTGAATGCACCGTTGACCTCGATCACGGAATTGAGTCGGTCAATAACCTCGCTGCCGACTTCATAGCAGTTTTTACAAATACCCGGTCCTATGGAAAAAAATGTGCTTTCCAATGAGGCGTCGTAAAATGTCCGCAGTTTATCGATAGTGTTCAGAATGATTTCGTTTGCTAGTCCCCGCCAGCCCGCATGGATCGCACCCGCTACCTTTACCCGGGGATTATACAGCAGGATTGGAAGGCAGTCCGCTGTCTTAACGCCCAGACGCTTTGCCGGTATGCTTGTTAACAGGGCATCGGCAACCGGGATGTATGCCCCATTACCGTCTTCGATTATTATCACATGGTTCGTATGTTTCTGAGACATGAGGATTATATCTTCCGGCCACAGGGAACTTGCCGTTCCAAAACCATGCTCTATTGAGGAAAACTGTTCAAGGTAGCCGTCCTTAAGATAGCTCATCTTCTTTCAATACCTCCTTCAGCCATAGCGGGAAAGGTGCGGAGAAAGACATTTGCGTGCCAAAGATCGGATGCAGAAAGCTTAGTGCATAAGCAAACAGTGCAATGCCGTCAAGCAGTAACACCATTTTCTGTAATTGCAGGCTGCGGAACACGGGTTTTTTCTTCGAATAGAGCATGTCGTTTATGATAGGATACCCTTTGTCGCTTAACTGTGTTCTCAGCTGGTGTGTTCTCCCGGTCCGGGGCGACAGTTCTACAACCGTAGCGTCGTCGAACATTTTCAGAACACGGAAAGAGGTGACAGCCCTCCTTCCCCTCATTGTTTTGGTCGTCATTTTTTTTCTGTCGACAGGATGCCGGCCTATGAAGGTATCTATAATGCCGGTTTGTTCCTTCATGACATTATACGTGACGGCAATGTAGGTTTTGTGGATAGTCCTTTGTTTAAACATTTTTAAAAGGTTTAAATGGGACTCGTTGTTCTTGGCTATAATCAGTAATCCGCACGTCTGTTTGTCGAGCCGGTGGACAATGCCCCGGCGCATAGGGTCGCCCATATCGGAGAGTGCCTTATTCATGAAGAGCAGCCCGTTAAGAACGGAATTGTGAAGAGCGACGGGGGTAGGGTGTGTCGATACGCCCGCGGGTTTATTCACGATCATGATATGGTCATCTTCGTAAAGCACAGGCAAGGGAATGAATTCAGGGGGCGGCGATAAAACCGGTGTTTCATCATCCAGCGTTCCTATCTGTATGCTCTCTCCGCCTTTTAATTTGTGATCCGGTTTTTGAACGATAACGCCGTTTATGGAGATCTTGCCAGCGGATATGAGTGCCTTTGCCCTTTCCCTCGAGACCGCCCGAAGGCTGTTTGTCAAAAAAACATCAAGCCTTTTCCCCCTATCCTCTGCAAAAAGGAAAAGTTGATTGTGTGCCTGATCCATATTACCAGATTTTGGATTTTATCCTTTGGCCTGCCAGCTTTATGATAACATCCGCGATTGCTCTTTCATAGAGTTGCACTACCGATTTGTTTTGCTTGAATTCCGGTGACAACCTGCTCAAGAAAAGTTCTTTCCCTTCTCCTATTTCATCCTTCATGACTTCATAAAAATTATCATTTTCTATGCCCTGTTTTACTTTTTCCTGATTGTACAGGGCAAGGTCAGAGGCAATTGCTCTCGCAAGCCTTTTCGCTTCAACCTCGTTACCTATTAGCGGCATAAAGCCCCCTTTGTTCTTTTACATCGATTAAACCACTCAATTTATTAATTTGCAACTCTGCTGCATAAAAGCCCTGCTTTATCATGTCAGAATACCTGCCGAAATCCGTCCATTCAAGTCCGTTAAGCGAAGGCCGAATGACGAGGTCGGCATCCCGTAATTGTTCTTCCTTTGCGATATGACGCAAAATGGCGTTTGAGCGCCATATAAGGTCTATCCCCCTTGACGGTGTTTTTATAATATCGAGGGGAGAGGAGACATCGACGGCTATAACAATATCGGCCCCAAGCTGGCGTACGTGCCGGACAGGCACGGTATCGATAAAGCTGCCGTCTACAAGGAGCATGTTGTCCTTTTGTACGGCAGGGAGTACGCCGGGTATGGCAGAACTTGCCATGATTGCTTCCCGCAATGCCCCTTTCTCGATCTTCAAAACCATACCGTTTAAAATATCCACGGCTATTGCGGAAAATTTGATGGGCAAGGTCTCTATGAGAACGTCGTCTATGAGCATATTGATAAGGCTTCTGTAGGTAGGATCTTTTACAAAAGAAAGCCGTGTTATGGAAGAGGCAAAAAACATACCGGTAAAAAAATGTCTTCGCACAGACTCAAAAACGCTGTCCTTCTCGGCCTTTTTCCCCCGTATGTAATCCAGTTTTATGCTCCTGAACTCTTTGCTTCTGAGCATGATCAGGAGTTTTTCCTCTATGATGTCCGGGTCTTGGGAACTCGCATAAATAGCCCCTACAATGGCACCGGCACTTGTTCCGGCTATACAATGGAATTTAATGCCGGATTTATGGAGTTGTTTTATCACCCCGATATGTGCAAGACCCCGTGCTCCGCCCCCGCCGAGGGCGAGCCCTATTTTTACCATATATAATAGTTACTTTTCGAGCTCGACATTCCAGTATGACGCATCCACGATATTCAAAAATGGCGCCCATTCTTCGTAAAGGATATGTTTGAAATTAAATGCCGCATAGGGTGTCCATTCGGGTTTTCGTGGCTTTCTGATTAATTTCATACCTGCCTGTTCAGGCGTACGCCCGCCTTTCTTTTTATTGCATTCAAAACAACTGCAGACAACGTTGTCCCATGTGCTTAAACCCCCGACCGAGCGCGGTATGATGTGGTCGATATTAAGCTCCGTCCTTGAAAATGATTCTCCGCAATACTGACAGGTGTTTTTGTCCCGGGAAAATATGTTGAGCCTTGAGAACCGTACGTGCTTCTTCGGTATGCGGTCATAAGCAACAAGCACGATCACCCTCGGTACCTTGATCACTCGTTGCACAATACCGATAACATCGTCATCGTATTCTGCTTTTAATTCCGCCCAGTTTTTGAAGTCATAAATGGTAAACTGTTTATCCACAACCTTGGCAATGCCTTCGTAGAGAAGGGTAAACGCTCTTTTTACCGTCGTTACATGTACCGGAAGGTATGATTTATTGAGAACTAAAACCTCTGTGGACAAAACGCCCATGCTACACCTGTCCATGTCTCAGAATTTCTGAGACAAGTGTTTCACTCCCATAGGTTGCGTTCTCTTTGACGAGCTTTTCTACAAGGTCTGCATTGCGTTTGCGGAATGCATTTACTATCTCCCGGTGCTGGCTTATAGAACCTTCAATCTTGCCGCTCATCGTCAGGGCTATTCTGAATCTCTGGAATTGCTGGGTCAGCGACTGGAGCAATTGATACAGTTTCTCGTTGCCGCAGTTGCGCAGGAATTTATCGTGGAAATCATTGTGCAGCTTGAACGCGAGCCGCCATTCACCTTTTTTATGCGCATCTTCGAGCTTGTTGTTGAGTTCTTCCATTTTTTTTATGTCGTCTTCGTTCATCCTGCTGCACGCAAGCTTTGCGGCATATCCTTCAAGGATGCTTTTGATCTCGTAAAAATCCCGTATGTCCTTTTCTGTGATCGGAGCGACATAAGCACCCCGGTGAGCCTGTACCTTTATGAACCCTTCTGTCTCAAGCTGCCGTATTGCCTCTCTGATAGGCGTCCTGCTGATGTTGAACTTGTTGGCCATTTCTGCTTCTGCCACACGTTCTTCGGGCTGGAGAATACCCTTTATGATAGCGTCCCGTATGGCATCCGCTATTTGTTCCCTTAGCGTTTGTTTCTTTTGAAGATCAATTTGTCTTAGTCCCATAATGTTTTATGTATACAATATACATTTCAACAAGTCAACTGTTTTTTTTGTCATGGGTTAGGGCTCGATAGTTCCTTGAAACGGAATAACGACAACAGGCATTTTTTTCATTGTTGTCAGGACGGTTATGGTGCCATGAATACCACCCATACTTTTTACCGGTTTTAACAGCAATTCTAACTTATAGCTTCCCTGGTTTTGTTTCATGACCTTTACATGGACAATATCGGGTTTTACCGTTACCTTTGTTAAAGAGAATTCGCGCGGCGGCTGAGTATAAAGGTAAACAGGCAGTATACTTTGTTCGGCGTGTGCCTTAACAACGCCAAAATCTACCACATCGGGGTTCAGAAGAATATCGCCGACAATGTTACCTATAACCGGTATGTGGAGCGCAGGTTGTTCTTTGCTCGAAGAAAGAATAAGAATATCGGCGTTGAGCGGACCATACCCGGCATCCGGAAGAACGGACACATTGATAGTTTCCTGGGACATAAACTGGCTGACGGTTGATACTTTTATATAAGGATTTGTCGAGACGACGGACATTATGTGCACAGAAGGATTGGAGATGAAAATATCTACAGATTGCTGTGCTCCCTGCCCCTTCTTAATAGAGCCGAAAAACAGGGCTGGTTTAGAGAGCATAACGTCTGTGACTACGTCGCCGCTGATAGACAGCAATACCGATGGTTTTGCAGGGTCGTTATCCATAACCGTAATGGTCTTGGTAATAGGTCCAAGGTAGCCCTGAGAATCGAATGTAATCTTGATTACGCCCTTTGCTCCCGGCAACAATTCCTTTGATGAGGTAACCGCCACCGTACACCCGCAGGTTGGTTGTACCTTGGTTATGACAAGCTTCTCATTACCGGTATTGGTAAACGTAAAATTATGTGAAACTTTTTTTCCCTTAGGGATTTTTCCAAAATTATAACTTACTTGATCAAAGTGCAGGGAAGGCGCGTCTGTAGTTGTTTGTTTGACAGGAGTACACCCGTTCGAAACCGTTAAACCAAAAATCAAAAAAGCAATAAGGGATAATACATTCTTAATTTTCATCTGTATCCTCCAGTAGCTTTCACTCTATAAGAATTTTTATAAAAAAGCAATACCTGTTACAATTTTCCCCCTCACCCCCTCTCATGGAGAATCAGTTCACCGCACAGAAATGATGTCACCTCAGCAGGGGGGGCTTGTCGAAGGTAGTATTTTACGAAAACCGGGATAGGGATGGTACCAGCCCTATGCATTTTTGATAATGCCCTCATTGGTATATTGTACATTGTACACAAAATAACTTGACACCGAATCAGGAACCATATAATTTTATCACTGGTCAGACCAGTTATATAGAATATTTATGGCTCTGTATTATTGGTCAGACCAGCGAAGAGATTTATGGAAAAAAAAGTATCAGATAACTATGAGCATGGCGGAATAATCCCAAGAATTCTGATTGTAGAGGATGATCCTGAATTCTCTTACTACCTGAAAATCATTTTGGAAGAGGCTGGATTCTGTACTGTGCTTGCATCCGACGGTATGGCTGGTTTTCAACTGATGAAATCCATCGTGCCTGACCTTATAACCCTTGATCTTATAATGCCGAATAAAACCGGCATAAAATTTTTTACGGAAATACGAAAAAACAGTAAATATTGTTCAATTCCCGTAATAATAATAACCAGTTATACCAATAACACCCATCCAGGGATAGATTTTAAAAAGGCTTTATATTCCAAGGCATTAATGCCACCTGATGGTTATTTTGAAAAACCGGTTGAATCGTTAAGGCTTATTTCTGTTATCCGCAAAATTCTGGCGTCTAAAAAAAGAAGTACTTCAAGCTTAAGGGCAAAGGCGATATGAGAACCTCTTCATTGAAAACTATCGATAGAACGACGCTTGATTCTGGAAAAGTAGTTGCTTCTGCAAAGGCTTACCGGGAAAGCATGGTATCATTCATAAATCAGTTTAACATTTATAAATCCATTTATAATACTGTCCCGTGTTACATAACAATGCAGGACAGGGCTTTTTATATAATACAGGCCAATGAAAGGGTGATCGAGGATTTCGGCACAACAGCAGGCAGGCATTGTTATGAACTCTATAAACATAGAAATGCAAAATGTAATGATTGCTGCCTCGAGAGGTCTTTTCATGACGGCAAACCACACATGCGCGAAGAGCCAATCCTTCTGAATGGAGAAACCCGCCATATTCTCGTTCAATCATTCCCGGTATTTGGTGATCATAGCCATGTTTCGCACGTTATAGAGATAGCTACCGACATAACCAGGCTCAAACATGCCGAGAAACTCGCGGTCCTCGGTCAGACACTATCCGGTATCGCTCATAGTATAAAAAACGTCGTTTCCCTGATGGATGCAGGAACATATTTAGTCAACAACGGGCTTATGCGTGGAGAACAGGAAAAAATTAGCAAGGGCTGGTCCATGATCCAGGGGAACATAACAAAACTGTCAGATACGGTTCTCCGTTTACTCGACTATGCAAAAGACGTGCCTTCAATACCGGAGCCTGTCGAAATGAACCGGATTTTAGAGGACGTTGCCGTTGCGATAAAAGAAAAACTGGCCAGGGAGCATATAAAATTCAGCAGAGTGTTCGGTAAAGATATAAAGACGATACACGGAAACAGCAATGGTCTTTATCATGCTGTTTTAAATCTTGCAGATAATGCAATAGACGCTTGCAGAATGGATAAGCGAAGAAAGTCTTATCATGGCATTACGATTAAAAGCAGTGATTATAGGGGAATCGGGTGTCTCGTTTCTGTAAAAGATAATGGATGCGGGATCTCCCGGAAAAACAAAGATAAAATTTTTAAAGGTTATTTTACGACGAAGAATGACAGGGGAACAGGACTCGGATTGCTTACAACGGAAAAGATCATAGCCGGCCACGGCGGCATGATTACATTTGAATCTTCACCGAAAGGCACCGTCTTCTCGATCTCTATACCTTACAGGAGGCATTAAATGGAAGCAACGCAAAAATCAGAAGAAAAAGTCCAACCGATCTCAAAACAGGGTATCCCGTCCCCATTACATACGGCAACTCCGCTGGACCGCGGAAAGGATGCGGAGTCCAGAATGGATTGGGATACGAAAGAAAAGATGATCGCCAATACCGACGAATGGAAAAGCAGATATGCCGAGGTGCGTCCCTTCAACGTAAGCGAAGACGGGGAAAAAATAGGAGCTGTGGTTCAGAACGATGATGAGACTTTTACCGTCTGCATAAATGGAAATCCATGGGAAGAAACGTACGAAAAAATATGGTCGTTTAAATTCACCAATGAAGGTAAGGCAGCATGTCTTGTACTCAAAGATAATGCCTGGACCGTTGCTCTCGACGGGATCCCCTGGAATGAAAAGTTCGACTATGCGTGGAATTTACAGATAGCACCAAATGGCAGATCCATTGGTATCAACATAAAGAAAGATGATCAATACGGTGTTTGTCTGGGGGATAAACCATGGGTACAGGGCTTTGCCGATGTAAGAAACCTTTTCATCAGCTCCGATGGGACAAAGGCAGCAGCATCGGTTGCCGTAAAAAGGCTTGCAGAGGCCGACATATTTAATTTTCAGAAGGGTGTCTGGACCGTCGCTGTGAACGGGGTCCCGTGGGATAAAAACTTTGTCAATGTCTGGGGCCTCGCCTTCAGTCCCGACGGCAGGCACGTTGCTGCAGAAACAAGAATAAACCTGTATGACTACGCAGTCGTCGTAGACGGGAACATGTGGCCGCAAACCTATAAGTGTGTGTGCGAGCCCTGTTTTACGGCAAAAAACAATGTTATCGCTCCGGTTAAGATCGCCAAGGGCTGGACACTCGCCCTCGATGGAAAGCCGATTTGGGGACCCTTTATTCAGGTATGGCCCCCGAAATTCAGTTCTGACGGTCAAAAGATAGCGGCTGTAGTGGCATCTGAATTCGGCAGGTGGACGATAGCTGTTGACGGCAGTGCATGGAAGCAAACATTCAGCGATACGGTTTTAGACCCCGTATTTTCTCCGGACGGTAAACGGGTGGCGGCAATAGCAAAGGAATCGAAGGATCCTATGAATATGGGCTCGTCACTTCACAGCATCGAAGGAAACGACCGGTGGACAATCGTTGTTGACGGTATCCCGTGGAATCAGGATTTCGATATGATATGGGACCCGGTTTTTAGCCCGGACGGAAGTACGGTAGCGGCAAAGGCGGAAATCAACGGGAAATACTGTGTCGCTGTAAACGGCAAGGCAGGTAAAAAAATGTTTGACGCACTCTGGTCCCCGGTATTCAGCCCCCGTGGAGATAAGATTCTCGTCCGTTGCATAGGGGGTGGCAAGTATTACCGGTATGTTGTTCCTTTAGACGAAATTTAAAAATGGAGAATACAAAGCTATGAAATTCCTTATGAGCGAAGGTTTCTATGAGTTTGTGAGAGGTCCGATGGTATGGCTCGCTTTTCTGGTATTCATATCAGGCAGCACATACAGGATATACAAAATAATCTCCGGTCTGAAAAAGGAAGCAGTCGTTCTGCCGTACATGAGTTTTAAATACGGTCTGAGATCCATTGCCCATTGGGCCACACCTTTTGGCACGGTTAATTGGAGAAGACACCCTGTCATGACGACCGTAACCTTTCTTTTTCACTTTTGTCTCATCATAACGCCGGTATTCTTGTTGGCACATAACATCCTGTTGTTTCAATCATGGCACATAAGATTGTGGACCCTGCCGGAGGGGCTTGCCGACCTTATGACGCTCATCGTAATGCTTTCCTGTGTGTTCTTTCTCCTGAGAAGGTTTGTTGCAAGAGAGGTCAGGTTCGTTACCTATCCTTCAGACTTTTTTATCCTCGCAATTGTATTTTTACCGTTTTTCACAGGATTTTTAGCGTACCACCAACTGTTTCTCCCGTATAAAGCATTAATAGTGCTTCATATCCTGTGCGGAGAACTTATGTTGATTGCGATCCCCTTTACCAGGCTGGCACACATGTTGTTCTCCGTATTCACAAGGGCTTACACAGGTTCGGAGTTTGGCATGGTGCGTCATGCCAGGGACTGGTAAAACATGCGCGGTACGACGAATCAAGTTCACGATGGAGGTATGGAATGGCAGTAGCGGCTGAAAAGAAAGAAGTGAAAAAAATAATCGATCTTGGCTTAGAAGAAGGTGCAAAAAAACTGACCCCGGAAAAAATAGAAATAACGATAAACAATGCACTGGCTGCTATGGGCGGTGCACGTTTGGATGCTTATGTCTCGACCTGTATCCACTGCGGACTATGCTCGGAGGCGTGCCATTTTTATCTGTCGCATGACGGTGATCCGCATTTCTCTCCGGTCGGTAAGGTCAAGCAGACCATGTGGGAGATACTGAAGAACAAAGGCCGTGTAAGTCCCGATTCCGTCAAAAAAATTGCAGAAATAGCATACACCGAGTGCAACCTGTGCCGCAGATGCAGTATGTACTGTCCCTTTGGAATCGATATTGCCTACATAATAAGTTCCGTACGGCGTATATGCCATCTGCTCGGTGTAACACCCCAATACCTGCAGGATACCGCACACAGTCACGCTGCTACCATGAACCAGATGTGGCTCAAGCAGGACGAATGGATCGATACCTTATTCTGGCAGGAGGACGATTACAGAAGAGAGATAAAAAATCTTACGATTCCTTTGGATAAGGAAGGCGCCGATATCATGTATTCTGTCATCGGTCCGGAGCCGAAGTTCCTCGCCATGCTTATCGGAAATGCTGCCAAGATCATGAACGTTGCCGGTATTGACTGGACGTTCCCTTCTTTCGACGGCTGGGACAACAGCGATATGGCCATGTTTTCCGGGGATCAGGAGATAATGGGAAGGGTAAAGAGGGCGCATTTTGAAGCTGCCATGCGGCTGAAGGTCAAAAGGATCGTCATGGGCGAATGTGGCCATGCATTCAGATCCGTCTACGATGTCGGGAACCGGTGGTTCGGCTGGAAGATGCCTCCGGTGCCGGTCATACATGCGATCCAGTTTTATTATGAGCTTATCAAAGAAGGAAGGATAAAGATCGTTAAGAAATTCAAAGAGCCCGTAACCCTGCATGACCCGTGCAATGTAATGCGGGGGAGGGGACTTGGTGACATGGCGCGGTATGTTGTGAATGCGATCTGTGAAGATTTCAGGGATATGTCGCCAAACAAAGAGCACAATTATTGCTGTGCAGCAGGCGGAGGTGTCATCAACTGCGGTCCCCCCTGGAAGCTCAAACGCATGGAGGGAAACCGTGTCAAGGCGGAACAAATGAAGGCAACGGGCGCACGTGTCGTTATTACGCCATGCCATAACTGCCACAGCGGCATAGAGGACATAATTGGATATTACAAGCTTGGCATGCATACGAAATTTATCAGCGATATACTTGTTGATGCAATAGAGGTGCCAGAGAGCATGAAGGCCAAGAAGTAGGTCGGAGGAAGCGCGATGAAAAAAAGGTTCAGTATCATAGCAATTCCGGGATTACTGATTACGATTATTGCAGGAATGTCCGGCGTCGTTCATTCCGGGGTCCAGCGTGTTCCCGCAGAAAAACTGGTGAAGACAACGTATGACGATAAGATTGTTATTGCAAATACAAAGGTATTTGAAACATTGGAATACCCCGCAGTAATATTTGACCACGACAAGCATACGCAGGTTTTGGGAAAAGAAGGCAAGGGTTGCGATGCCTGCCATCCTTTTTATGGCAAAAATCATAACCTCGTAGATTTCATCTTTCCTCAGGGTATTAAAGATATAAGTCAAACATCCCCCAAAGCCCTGATGCATGCATACCATACGGCGTGCATAGGTTGTCATGAAAAGAGGTTGGAGCAAGGGAAAAAGGCAGGACCCGTGGTGTGCGGAAACTGTCATGTAAAAGGCACAGATGCAGCAAAATATACGTATCCCGGAGTGAACTTCGATTTTAAACTCCACGAGACCCATACAAAGAAACTGCAGATGAAACAGATCGAAGAACTTCAAGCCCTTAATCTCGAATCCACGGTTGTGGTGAAATTCGAACCGGATAATCTCAAGGAAAGCCAAAAGAAACTCATAGAACAAAAGGCCCGGGAGAAAAATTGCGCGCTGTGTCATCACCAGTATTCCCCGGAGCAAAAGAAGATGATCTACGCGGTTGTTTATAAAAGCGGCAGGGAGACAGACAGGTCGTGGGCGTGCGAAGATTGCCACACTATTGGTGCACAGCGAAGCCCTCTTCTTGCGGCCGACATGAGCGTAACGACCAGAAAAGCACTCACCATGGAAAGGATCGCTCATATACGGTGTCTGAACTGCCATCTGATTATAGCCAAAGCAGAGGGCGCTGGTAAAGCCGGCCCTACGCTCTGTTATAAATGTCACGAAAGAAAGTCCGTGGCACCGGCGGAACTTGCAAAAGTTCCGCGTCCGCAGGCAGGCCAGCCGGCTACGTGTTCGATAACAGTGAAGGACGCAAAGATGAAGACTGTTCCCTTCGATCACGCATTCCATGCGCAGCAGATCGACAGTTGCAGGGCCTGCCACCATGAAACCTTATACAACTGCTCTCGATGCCATACTCTGCAGGGCGGTGTTAACGGCGAAGGAATCAACGTGTTCGATGCCTATCATGACCTCTTCTCCAATAAGAGTTGTATCGGATGCCATAAGGCAGAAGAAACAGCAAAGGATTGCTCCGGATGCCACCGTCCATCCGTAGTCGCAAAAGAACCCTCTGATCGGATGTGTTCCCGTTGTCATAATGGCCTCAGCAAGGTTGCAATGCCTGCCACGTTAACTACTGCCGGCCTTAACCCGGACATTGTGAAGAAAGAAATTACCATAAAGGAGCTTGCAAACCAATTCAAACCTGTGAAATATCCTCATGAAAAGATACTGATAAAATTAGCCGGGGTTTCCAACAGCAGCAAACTTGCAACATATTTTCATGAGAACATTCAAACACTGTGTGAAGCATGCCACCACCATGGATACCGTGATGCACAGATTATAAAAGATGAACCGCCGTCCTGCGTCGAATGTCATAGCAAGTATTTCGAACCGTTGACTTTAAACCGTCCGCGTCTTCTTGCCGCTTACCATGAAATGTGTATCCAGTGTCACACGAAAATGGAACTCAAAAAACCGAAGGCTTGTGCGGACTGTCATGCGTTTGTGAAAACCGATCAGGCGAAATAAGGAGACAAAAATGTATATCTTAAAACAATTGTTTACACCGATAGGTTATGAATACCTCATAGCTATTCTGACTCTGTTTGTATTCATAGTGTTCTATTACTTTGTGAGTACCCCGAGAAGAAAGTATTAACGACCTTTGCAATGATGGAGGCAGAATATGGGTATCGATAGAAGAGAGTTCTTAAAACGCACTGCAGCGATTGCCGGTGTTACCTTGCTCGGCGGCAGCAGTATTGCACACGCAGCAGATAAAAAAGATTTTTCAAAATTCTTTACGGACAACACGGCCAATGAAAGAGACTGGAAGATATGGGAAAAGAGAAAAAAGCAATCACAGCCGAACGGTGAACCGTACGGTATATTGGTCGACACGACTTTTTGTATCGGGTGCCGCAGGTGCGAATGGGCTTGCAACAACTGGAATAAAAACCCAAATCAGCCTGTAGAAAAGTTTGAAGCATCGGTGAATGAAAAAAACTCTGTTTTCAATGACGTGAGAAGGACCCATGCCGGCAACTTCACCGTCGTCAACCGGTTTGAGAAAAAAGATCGTGATCCTGTCTATGTAAAGAAACAATGCATGCACTGCGTTGATCCGGCATGCCTCAACGCCTGTTTTGTAGACGCCTTCAGAAAAACGCCCGAAGGACCCGTGATCTATAATCCCAATGTGTGTATAGGATGCAGGTATTGTATGGTCTCATGCCCCTTTGGCATTCCCGCGTATGAATACTTTTCAGCTTTTCACCCGCAGATTACCAAATGTACCATGTGCTACGACAGGGTCGTGGATGGACGGATGCCTGCGTGTGTGGAGAACTGTCCTGCCGGCGCTCTCATATTCGGCAGCAGGAGCGAATTGATCAAAACAGCCCGCCGGAGGATCGACAGCAACCCCGGCAGATACATAAACCATATTTACGGGGAGCAGGAGGCAGGAGGAACAAGCTGGCTTTATCTTTCACCGGTAGACTTCGATCAAATAGGCCTTCGGACGGATGTCGGTACAACACCCGTTCCCGATCTTACGAAAGGGTATCTGTTAGGAGTAAAGATATTCGAAATGGTGAGCGCCTGGCCCCTTGTTTTCGGAGCATATTACGCAGTATCGAAACTTCGCGAACACAGAAACGACAAACACGCAGGAGGACCTTCGGACACCGGGAAAAAAACGTAGATTATAACAAAAGGAAGGATTACGTATGGAAAATACAAGTTTATGGCTTAAAAATAAAATACTGCTGGGGATGACGCCGAAGGAATACCTGAAGATCAACCTTACCCTGCCGAACCTTATAGCCGCTCTCATCCTCTGTGTGTCGGTTCCAATTATGGTCTATAGGATAATCTATGGGCTCGGGCCGTCGACAAACCTTTCGGATAATTACCCGTGGGGGCTATGGATAGGGTTCGATATCCTCGTGGGTATTGCTCTGGCAGCTCCCGGGCTTACCCTTGGCACGGCAGTCCATCTGTTTGGGATGAAAAAGTATCACCCGTTTGTCCGCCCTGCTATACTCTCGAGTCTTCTCGGATACATTTTTGCGGTAATTGCCTTGATGTTCGATCTCGGCCGGTATTACCGTATTCCCTATCTCCTCGTATGGTCCTGGGGGTTCACCTCGATCCTATTCTTGATAGGATGGCATTTCTTCCTCTACATCAACATATCCATTGTTGAATTCAGTCCGGTGCTTTTTGAATGGCTCAATCTAAAAAAATGGAAGGACTTTTTCAGTAAATTGACTGTCTGGGCTACCATCTTCGGTGTCATCATAGCTGCCGGGCACCAATCGGCACTGGGTGCATTGTACCTTGCTGCACGGGCGAAACTCTATCCGCTATGGTACTCGCCTTTGCTCCCGATTTTCTTCCTGCTCTCGGCCATCTTTGCGGGTATCTCCATGGTTATCGTCGAAAGCGCTCTGTCACACAGGTTTTTTGCAAACCAGATAAAAGATTTTGATCATGCTGAATTCGATCAACTTACCCTCGGGCTTGGAAAAGCAGCATCCTCAGCACTCTTCATATATTTTCTCTTGAAGGTGTTTGACCTCGTGCGCACGGAGAATTGGGTCTATTTGAACACATCGTACGGGTACTTATATCTTGTGGAAGTCCTGGGTTTTGTTCTTGTTCCTGCCATGATATTCCTCTATGCAGTCAGGCAGCAAAATGCAAAGTTGACCCGGTTTGCCGGGTTGTTGACAGTCCTCGGGGTGGTATTGAACAGACTGGATGTTTCCATCGTAGCATTTAACTGGTACCTGCCGGCTTCACAAAAATACTATCCAAGGTGGACCGAGATTATGCTGACCCTCGGTGTTATCACCATGCTTGTTCTTTCCTACCGGTTCATTGTTAATCGTATGGCAATATTACATGCCCATGAGGAGTCTGAACCGGAATCAATGCCCATGGCAGGGAAAAAACAGGCGGTTAATTTTTAAAATGCGATAAGGCTGTACGGATGAAAACACAAAGAAAAAGTATCTTAATAATTGAAGACGACTTTGATTTCGCCGGTTTCCTGAAATATCTGGTTGAGGAATCCGGCTATAGCGCTGTCATTGCCGGTACCAGTGCGCAGGCGATAAGGGCATTGGTAAAACAAAAACCCGATCTCATAACTCTCGACCTTATACTGCCCGGGGAAACGGGCATAAAGCTTTTCAGAAAAATCCGTGGATCGCAAAACTGGAATGACATTCCCATCGTCATTATAACGGGCATTGATACAAACACAAACAGCGATATCAGCTACAAGAAATTTTTAAAGGGGGTCGCAATTCGGGCACCGGAGGCCTATCTTGAAAAACCGGTAAAAAGCGACTTCCTCATAAAAACGGTCGATAAGCTCCTTGCTGTTGCTTAACCCGAAAAATGCGATTGAAAAATAAGGAAACTTCCTTGTGCGCATTTTTCTGATTAACCTGAAAAATCTAAGAAAGGAATTTGCTTATCCCTATCCTTATACGGTGCGGGATCAGTCAATGATGCTTTTATAAAACTCTTCTTCCTTGATTGCCTGTATCCAGAGCATATCCGAAACAATACTGAAATCAGGGACATCGGATTCGCTTATCTCCTTGAAGACAATGGATATATCGGTCCAGCGGGTTGCAATCTGCTTCATCATGGCTACAGCTTTTTTGCCCGCAAAGCCTTCAAGGAAATCCGCATACATTTTTCTGAATCCACCGCCGCCTGTCCCCCGTTTCTCTATCACCTGATAGGCGAAGCGTGAAAGCCATTTCCAGTCCGGAAGGTCTTTCCATTCCAAAACCTTTTTTGAGGCAAGCTGAATGCCCTTTACCCCGTAGCCTTCAAAACCCCCGGGAGACAGCATGACACCGGCATTGGAAGCCGCAGCCTTAGCAAACAGTTTCTTTTTATGCAGCTGAAAAACAGGTTTTGCTATGGGGATAAAATGTGCATGTTCCCCCTCGGGAAAGTTTCCATGGATTATCCCTTCAATCAAGGACCCGAACCCGCATTTTGTGAGGCCTTTCCGTTCCGTGTCCGAGATGTAGGCGGTATCGTCCTCAAGGTTGTACCCCCATAAAATTATGGAGTGCCCCGGGAAATGCGTTTTGCTTTTATAATAGTCGAGATAAAAGATATCGGTCCTGAGCAATACGGGTATAGCATCGTCTATGCTCTTTATGAGGGCCTCTTTTATTTCTTCTTCCCTGTCCAGTTCGAACCATGCGAAGTCAACGCCGATGTTTTCGAAGAATTTCTTTTCTATATCCGCAGACCTGTAGTGCATCATTCTCGGCGGGATCAGCCCTTCGATATACCAGAATCCAATGCCTTCGCCGGCGCCGAAACACTCGGGCTCCGTCATGTCGTAGCCGTAGAAGTTCATAAGGTCGGAAAGCGCCGTAGAGGCGCAATGCCTGCCCGCTTTATGTGCCCAATGTTCTATTATTTTTTCCGGCATTTAATGGGTTAGCCTTTCGGGTCCTGTAAAAATTAGTGTAAAAGCTGTTTGAGAATTCTTTTTCCTTCTTCCACGCCCGGCTGGTCAAAGGGGTTTATCTGATAGAGGTACCCAACGAACACGACAAGCAATTCAAAGAACACAAAAAGTTCACCAAGGATTTTAGGGGTAAGTTCCGGTATGGATATCGTTACCGATGGGCGCGCAGAATTTATCAGCGACATCCTCGTGGCATTCATTTCCGCATGAAGCAGCATATCGAGCGTTTTGCCGAAAAGGTGTCCAAATTCAACATCCACCGGAGGCATGGGCACAATCTTCTTTTCTTTGGCAGTTGTCCTGGCTATCTCGATAAATGTTATGAGCTTGTCGGCGGGTCCCTCTTTATAAAGCTGGAGTTGTGAGTGCTGGTCTGTGACGCCGAGTGCCCTGACCGGGGTACTGCCGGTATAAATCTCCTTGCCGTCCCTCGAATGCTTTTTCCCGAGACTTTCTGCCCATAGTTGGGCAATCCATTCGGTAAAATCCGTAAGAAGCGAAGAATACGGCATAAAAACCATGATGTTTTTATTCAATTGCCTGTGCATAAGGTAATATACGGCGGCTATTTCCCCTATGTTCACGCCCTTGCTTTTCATAAATACATCGCGGATCTTCCTTCCGCCATCCACGAAGTCGGATACGGTTATATCCATAAACGAAGCCGGGAATAATCCTACCGGAGACAATACGGAGTATCTGCCTCCAAGGTTCTGAGGGATGGAAAGAACAGGAATACCGTACTTCTGGGACAATTGGTACAGCGCGCCGCTGCCGGGTGTGGTTATAAACACAAAGTGTTTGTCCATTGCCTTTGCGCCAATCAATTTTTTGAAATCCTTAATAAGGATAAACAGCTGTGCCATGGTCTCAACCGTCTCGCCGGATTTGCTTATGGCAATAACGAGTGCTTTTTGCAGATGGATCTCCTGGAGCAGAGCGGAAAACGGTACCGGATCTATATTGTCGAGGATATGGACGGTTACTTTTGATTTTGAGGTGCCGGTGAAGGCCTGTTTTATGGCACGTGCGCCGAGTGCGGAACCTCCGATGCCCAGGACCACAATGTCTGTATATTTCGATGCGGGATATTTCCCGGCAAGGGTCTTTATATCTTTTATCATTGCCGCATCATCAAGGACAGTCAAAAATCCTATCTTATTGTTCGTTATTGATTGAAGAAGATCCTCAGCGGTTACATTTATTTTGTCCTGGGCCGCCATTATCATATGTGCCGGAATGCCGTCCTTTGAAGAGAGGTACTGGCTCATGGCAAAATTGGTGTTTATGGATATATCGCCTATGTTCATAATTTATACCGACAAAAACATTTCCCGTACATTCTGTGGAATCATGCACGCCTTCATGACTGCAGGGTTGACCGCAACAGTTACCGTATGTGCGGTCGCAACGATACGCTCGTTATCTTCGTCCTGTGTTATGACGTATTCAAGGGTAAATGCCCTGTCCTTCAACTCCTTTAATTTGACATAGATATTTAAGACATCATCCGCAGTCGCAGCGCTCTTATAATGGATGCATGCCTCCACGAGCACAAAATCTATTCCGTATTTCAATCTGTCTTTTACCGATATACCGGCCTTCCTGAGAAACTCTATCCTGGCAACCTCAAGGTAGGTCATATAGGTGCCGTTGTTGACGATACCCTGGGCATCGGTTTCAACAAACCGAACCCTTACCTGTGTTTTGAGATTGAACCCTTCCACTGGTTTGACCTCAATAGACCGAGAACAACTTCGTTACGTGGGTAAGAAGCAGAAGATGTGCGAACAACCCTTGAATCCTGAGCTTGCCATTGAAGAGCATGCCGACAATTTCTCTGCCCGTCTTGTCAAAATAATACGGTAGTCCAGCCTTTATCTTCAAGGTGCTCAACTTGAGGATATTGTCCGAGTCTGTCGCTATGAGGAGTTTGCACGGCTGCTGTATCCCGTCATAGATAACCACGTTACCTTCCTTACATTGCAGGGTAAGGCTTACCTCGATATCCCCGGCCGAGATCCCGATATTGCCCTTTAATGCATTTAAATCCTTCGCCCTTTCCGGGTGGTTCACTATATTCTGGGTGATAAGGTCCCGTATCATTGCAGCCAACCCATTGTCCCGGGCTGATTGGTCTATAGTGATGCCGGCCATTTTCAAAATGCCTGTTTCAGTATCTTTAACGTTTCTTCGGGATCGAATATCGGCTTTGCATTATATACAATGGAACCGTCTGATATAGCATCTTCGGCAACCTGTTTCAGGCCGTCTTCTTTTACGCCGACCTCTCTTAATTTCTGGGGCATTTTTATACGCTTTGTCAGTGTCCAGATCGCCTCTGCGGCTTTATGTGCCGCAGCTTCATCGCTCAGCCCTTTGATATCGACACCCATAGCCTGGGCTGCAAGCTTATACTTGTCTGCAACAGCATCAAGATTGTACTCAATGCAATACGGCAGCAGGATGCTGTTTGCAACGCCATGCGGGACACCGAATCTGCCGCCGACACTGTGGGCAAGGGCATGGACTACCCCTACCTGTGCATTGCCGAAGGCTACACCCGCCAGGTTCGCTGCTATCTGCATCTGTCCCCTTGCCTTGATATCTTTACCGTTATCAACCGCCTGAGGCAGAAACTCGACTATTAACCGAATCCCCTGCAGTGCAAGACCGTCTGTGATCGGTGTTGCCTGCTGGGAATGCATTGCTTCAATACAATGGCTCATTGCATCCATGCCTGTACCTGCGGTGACATTTGCAGGCATGCTGAGGGTCATCAGGGGATCGAGTATGCCGACATTCGGGATTATATAGTTGTCCGCATAGAGAAGTTTCCTGTGTTTCGAATGGTCTTTTATTACCGCAGCATACGTGACCTCGCTGCCCGTCCCTGCTGTGGTCGGGATAACGATGTGCGGCGTAATGGGTCCGTTAAGAAAATTTATACCTGAATGATCTTCTATCTTCCCTCCCAGAGCAAGGACTATGGCGATGCCCTTAGCCGTGTCTATGGAACTGCCGCCCCCGACCGTTACGATGCAATCCGCACCTATGGATTTAGCATAATCCGCGCCTTTATTCACGATATGGGTGCCTGTGTCCGGTTCTATATCGGAGAACATACCCGCGAATTTCGAGGACAATGCCTTTTTTACCTTCTCGACCATCTCGCTCTTTTCAAGGAATTTATCCGTTATCAGCAAAACCTTTTTTCCTTTCAGGGCTTCTACCTCCTGTAATACCTCGCTTGCAGAGCCTTTGCCAAAGATGATCTTTGTCGGGTTACGAAATATAAAATTCAGATCAGCGTCATACATAAACAACTCCTTTACTGAATGTTAAAAACAGGGGCTGGCCCGCCTGAACTTTTCCGGGCAAGCCCCTGTACATCACTGCCGGTATCAAACCTGTTTATCACTCATCCACAAACTTGGTGTCTATCATGGTTGCAGAATCTACCAGGTCCTGGGCTGCTTTTACGAACCGTACGATTGTGGGGAGATCTCCTTTGAGCTTTAATTTCCCCTGCATCATACCTTTTACCGGGTCAAGCTCCTTTTTGAGAACGGCCTTCCAGCGTGCATATCCGCCGGAGATCACGAATTTGGCCTTATTTGCCTCATCCACCGATACCCGCTTTGCCTCTTTGCAAACGCCATGGTAAAGGTCAAGCCATACCCCGACTGCGGTTTCATCCGCTTTGAGCTGCTTGCTCAAAATAGGATCCTGCCGTGCCTTTTGAAGGGCATTCTCGTCGTCAAGCTGCAAAATAAGAGCAATGGTGCCGTGTTCCCAGTTTGCCCCCGATTCTTTGTAGTTGGGGTTTGAATTGATCTTTATCTTGTACTCCGCTATCCATTCTTCACTTGGAAAAGGAATTGCCATACCCATTACCTCCTTTTTATTTATTTTTTATCACACTGTTTTAAATAAACAAGCTATTTGTTAATGATGCAGAAGCTTCCTTACCCTATCCATTGCACCGTTTACCCTGTCCCGGACATAAGCCTTGTCTTTACCCACAGATGTGAAGAATACCTCCAGAGACTTCTCTTTTAAGAATCCCGCAGGACTTGATTTGATATACACATCAGGGAATGCGGCGGAGACCTTGTCCAGCAGTATCCTTAAAACACTTTCGTCATAGCTTTTGGTCACGAGCGATTGTTCGAACCAGAAGCTGTTTGCGGCATGCTGTTTTATCCACGCGAGTATGGAGGTGTCAAAAAAAGCCTGTGCTTCGGCGGGCACACCGGGCAGGCAGAACAGGGCAGTCCCATCCTTTTTTATAAAGGCCGCCGGAGCGGTACCGACAGGATTTTTCAGGGGTTTTGCCCCTGCGGGCATTATGCCCATCTTTATCCTGCCCTCATTCCATCCCTTTGTATGCAGCAGCCCTTTACGATACAGTTCATCGTAACGCTTTTCAAGCATTGCCATGGCTTTTTTGTTTTTTACAAGGCCCTTGTTCAGAGCTTTTGCCACTGACTGAAGGGTCATATCATCAACCGTGGGGCCGAGTCCTCCGGTCGTAATGACAAGCCAGGGTTTTTCGGCGAGTGCCCTTCTTATCGTTTTAACGATATCCGCGGGGATATCGTCTATCACATGAATACTTGCGACCCTGAGACCGAGTATCGTGATATTCCTCGCAAGGTACCTTGAATTGGTGTCCAGTGTCCTGCCGTTGACCAATTCCCTGCCTATCGCGATAATGATAACATCCTTATTCATAAGGGTTCATTCTGTACGATCTTTCCTGCCTGTAACCAAAGTCCACCTGTCTCTTCCAGGGTGTCACGACTGCTGTGTCCGTCTTAGGATCCCGATAGCCTGCGTACAGACATTGTCCACGGTAAAGCCGTATTCCCTCATGACGATACCTCCCGGGGCGGATGCACCAAATTTGTCGATTCCAATGGATCCTCCTTTCTCTCCGGCATATCTGAGCCAGCCATGGGTGGAGCCTGCTTCGATCGTGAGTCTCGCGGTGATTTCATGGGGCAGCACGGAGTCTTTATATCCGGGTGATTGTTCTTCGAACAGCTCCCAGCTCGGCATTGATACGATCCTGACCTTGATACCATGTTCACGTTCCAGCTTCTGCCCCGCATCCATTGCCAGGCTGACCTCCGACCCGCTTGCTATGATGAGTATGTCCGGACGTCCGTTTTCCGGATCCGACAATATGTATGCCCCTTTTTTCAGTCCGTCAGCGCCTGCGGTTTTCAGGCGGTCGAACGTGGGAACATTCTGACGCGTGAGAATCAGTGCGACCGGACGGTCTTTTGTTTCGACTGCAACGCGCCATGCCGCAGCCGTTTCATTCGCATCACCGGGCCGTATGATGATCAGATCCGGAATAGCCCTCAGGCTGGTGAGCTGCTCTACGGGCTGGTGTGTGGGCCCGTCCTCTCCCACACTGATACTGTCATGGGTAAAAACATAAATAACCTTGAGACCCATCAAGGCTGCAAGACGGATCGCAGGCCGCATGTAGTCCGAAAAGATCAAAAACGTGGAACCGAACGGCAGAACACCCCGGTGCGCTGCCATACCGTTGAGCATTGCGCCCATGGCATGTTCCCGTACTCCGAAGTGGATGTTCCTGCCGTTAAAACTCCATGAGGTGCCGACAGAACCCTGCCGGTCTTCATGAATATTTTTCGGATTACCGAAATCACCCATATCTTTCAAAGCCGTATGGGTAGACGGGTTCAGATCGCACGAACCGCCTATCAAATGGGGTAGCGCCGGTGCAAGTGCGTTCAGGACCTTTCCGGACACCACACGCGTGGCCATACCTTTTGCGTCCGCCGGGTATACAGGGATGTTCTTGTCCCAGCCTTCCGGCAATCCGCCGTCTTTTAAGAGAAGAAGCTCTTCGGCAAGTCCGGGAAACGATTTTGCGTATGCACGGAATTTCGATTCCCAATCAGCTTCGGCTTTTTTACCCGATGCTTGTGCCTTTCTGAAATGTCCGAGCGCCTGCTCCGGTATGTAGAAATCAGGTTCTACCGGCCAGTTCAGACGCTTCTTGGCCATTGCTGTTTCTTCTTTACCGAGGGGTGCCCCGTGTGCTTCGAATGTGTCCTGTTTTTTTGGTGCGCCGTATCCTATATGCGTTCTTATGAGCAGTATGGATGGCCGGTCTTTTTCGTTTTTTGCAGCACGGATAGCTGCTTTCATGGCGCCGGTATCATTCCCGTCTTTTACCGTCTGCGTGTGCCAGCCGTATGCCTCAAAGCGCTTTTTCCGGTTTTCCGTGAAGGTGATATCCGTCGAAGAGGCAAGAGAAATCCGGTTGTCGTCATAAAGGTATATCAATTTACCCAGTCCAAGATGACCAGCAAGGGATGCTGCTTCAGACGTCACCCCTTCCATCAAATCACCGTCGCTCACGATTGCATAGGTGTAATGGTCTATGATCTTAAACCCTGGACGGTTGTAGCGCGATGCAAGGTATGCCTCCGCAATCGCCATTCCGACCCCATTTGCAAACCCCTGGCCAAGAGGACCGGTCGTCACCTCGACACCGGGCACAATGCCGCGTTCCGGGTGTCCGGGGGTTATGCTGCCCCATTGCCTGAACTGTTTAATCTGATCGAGCGAAACCCCATAACCGGTAAGGTGAAGCAGACTGTATAAAAGCATTGAGCCGTGCCCTGCAGACAGAATGAATCTGTCTCTGTCGAACCAGCCAGGATTTGCAGGGTTGTGTTTCAGGAAGCCTGTCCAGAGGGTATAAGCCATGGGGGCCGCTCCCATCACCATGCCGGGATGCCCGCTGTTTGCCTTTTCTATTGCGTCTATTGAGAGGAAACGGATCGTGTTTATACACAACTCGTCAATCTTGGAAAATCCCGTCGAAAGCTTTTTCTTCCTCATACTGTATCTCCTTTGTCTCTGAATGAATGATTTGCAAATGCCGCGGCCCCTATAACCCCTGCGTGGCTGTGAAGTTGCGAGCGGACAACCTTAAGGTTTATTATTGCGGCACCGAGTGCACGGCTGCGTATGCCGTAATCTATGCTGCCGACAAGCCCGGGCAGACCTTCTATAACGCCTCCGCCAAAAACCAGAAGGCATGGGTTAAACGCATGTACAAGACTGACCGCGCCGGCAACAAGTGCTCCGGATACGCGTTCAACGAGCTGCAGAGCAAGAGCGTCTCCCTTCTGTGCAGCCATTGCCACGACCTTTGCCGTTATGTTTTTGGGGTCTCCGTCTGCAAGCTCCAGCATCGCAGTGCCAGCAACCGGATTGTCCGCAACCGCGTTCTGTGCATCCCGTGCTATTGCCCACCCGCCTGCCAATGCCTCGAGGCATCCTTTGTTGCGGCACGTGCAGACCGGGCCGTTGATATCGATCGTTATATGTCCTATCTCTCCCGCGGTGTTGCTGCATCCCGTAAGCATGGCTCCATGGCTGACAACACCTCCGCCGATACCGGTACCGACAAAAACACACACCATATCATCATATCCCCTGCCTGCCCCATAGAGCCATTCGCCCCATGTTGCAGCGCGAACATCATTCGTGACAGCAACAGGCATCCCCAGTTTTGCGGCAAGTCCTTTCCGGAGCGGCACATTATGCCAGTCCAGGTTGGGCGAAAAAACAACCACACCCTGCAAAGGATCGATCTGTCCGGCCATGCCGACACCGGCAGCCACGGGCCTTGTACCAATCGTTCTCATGAGTTCCCGTACCGCGTCCGCTGTCCCGGACTCTATGGCTTCGGCGCTTGAGCCGGTGTTCGTTTTACGCCTGATATGGTGGAGGACGTTGCCGTTTCTATCGATACCGGCTACCTCGATTTTTGTTGCACCAATATCAATACCGACTGTCCAATTGTTTTCCGTCATCTCTCGTTCCTGTAGAATGGAAACTTTTTATTTTAAAACTCTGTTATAGCGTACCGCTTGTTTCATGCACCCTTCTGTTTTACTGCTATCATTTCTGGATTCCGTTTGACAATATATTTGTGATCGCAGGATAAGCACGACAACTATTCGGGTGGCTGCAAACAACTGCCCGTACGCATGGGAGCAAAACACCAATTTTCAGTGGAGCAAACTCAAGCATGCCGTGTTCATCATCCGCGAAAACAAAACATACGATGCCTGCTTCGGTGACCTCGGCAGGGGAAACGGTGGCCCTGCACTTGCGATATACGGGAAAACATATACACCCAACAGCCACGCCCTTGCAGACAGGTTTTGTTTGACGGATAATTTTTACGCAGAGGGTCAATCATAAGTACAGAGACACCAGCGACTGAATGGCGCCCATGCAACGGTCTTTCTCATACAGATAAACAAACACCTGTTCTCCAAATACCGTTCAGGATCATGGTCATGGACAGGTAATGCGGTTTCGGGATACCGGTGCTTCCGATTGAACAAAAAAAATCCCCGCGCTGTTCTACAGACAGCGTTGTGTTTAAAAATAAACAAGTGCGCCGTTCAAAACTTTAAAACAGGCGCTGAAATCCTTGACATCTGCGCTTGTTTTTGCCATGAGTGTGTGTAATGCGGAGAAGTATACTTATTATTGATGATTCTGCTGCAACAAGGAAACAGATCAGATCCGTGCTGACCGATGCCGGGCTGTTCGATATGTTTTATGAAGCGAGTGACGGTCTTGCCGGTTTTAAAGAGATGGTTTCCAGCCGACCGGACATTGTAATATGCGATCTGTTTATGCCGGAATCCGATGGGTTCAAGTTCCTTAAGTTGAAGAAATCACATCAGGACCTCAATGCAATACCCGTTCTCGTCGTCGCAAATAAAAAAGAACTGAACAATAAGTTTCATATCCTTGAAGAGGGCGCCCAGGACTATGTGACAAAACCATTTACCCCTATCGAGTTGATTGCGAGCGTAAAATCCAATCTCAAAATAAAAATACTTCAGGACGAGCTTGTGGCAGCACAGAAGAAACTTCAGGTGCTTGAAACGCTTTCCAACATCGATCCTTTGACCGGACTTTACAACAGAAGATTTTTTGTAAATGCACTGGAAAAAGAATTCGAGAGATTGAAACGGTACAACAGGACGCTGTCCCTGCTGATGATCGATATGGATCATTTTAAATCCATCAATGACAAATGCGGGCATCCCGTGGGTGACAGGGTTTTAACGGTTGTTTCGAGGATACTCACGACAGGGCTGAGGAGGATGGATGTGTGTGCCCGGTACGGCGGCGATGAATTTATCACCATGCTGCCGGAAACGGACAAAACCGGGGCAGTTGCGGTTGCTCAGAGGTATCTGAACAAAATACGGGAATATGCCGCTACCGATATATGCGGAAAGATTAAGAGTGTTTCCTGCTCAATCGGTATAGCGTACCTGCCCGAATCAGCCATCAACAGTATAAGTGATTTTTTGAAATCAGCGGATGAAGCCTTATACATTTCGAAAAACACCGGAAGAAACAAGATATCCCTTTTCGACAGCAAGTCCTACAACACCTGAAACGGTAATCGCCGTTTAAAAAAGCGCCGGGTCCCTGTACTCTCCGAAGACCGCTCTCATAACGTCCATGATCTCTCCGATGGAAGCATACGCCTTAACAGCTTCGAGCACAAACGGCATAAGGTTGTCCCTGCCCTTTGCAGCAAGCATTAACCGGTCAAGCGAAGTCCTGACGCGGCCAGTGTCCCTCGTTGATTTTATGCGCCGGGTCTTTTCTATCTGGTTTTGCTCAACCTGCGGAGAGATCGTCAGCGTTGGAATTGTTTCTTTCTCCTGCATCTTGTACATATTGACGCCGACAACGACCTTCTGTGAATTATCTATCTGTTTCTGGTACCGGTAGGCCGCGTCCGCTATTTCCATCTGAGGGTAGCCCTTTTCTATCGCTGGTATAATCCCGCCCATCCGGTCGATCTTATTGATATAATCCCATGCCTCCTGCTCCATTTCATCGGTGAGTCTTTCCACGAAGTACGAGCCGCCGAGCGGATCTATGACATTTGCAACACCGCTCTCCCCGGCAATGATCTGCTGGGTTCGGAGTGCAACGGTCACTGCCTGCTCCGTGGGAAGTGCAAGTGTTTCATCCATTGAATTGGTGTGCAGCGATTGTGTTCCCCCGAGCACAGCGGCAAGCGCCTGGAGCGTAACGCGGACAATATTATTCATGGGCTGCTGCGCAACAAGGCTGCACCCTGCTGTCTGGGTATGAAATCTCAATCGCAGGGATTCTTCTTTCTTTGCATGAAACCTTTCTTTCATGATCTTTGCCCACATCCTGCGTGCTGCGCGGAACTTCGCTATTTCTTCAAAGAAGTCATTATGTGCATCGAAAAAGAAAGAAAGCCGGGGTGCAAAACTATCCACATCCAATCCGCGTTCCCTGCCTGCCTGAACATAGGCAATACCGTCCGCGAGCGTGAACGCAAGTTCCTGGACTGCGGTTGACCCGGCCTCCCGTATATGGTAGCCGCTGATACTGATGGTGTTCCATCGAGGCACATGCCGGGTGCAGTACTCGAATATGTCGGTAATGATACGCATGGACGGCTCGGGAGGGTATATCCATGATTTCTGGGCTATATACTCTTTGAGAATGTCGTTCTGGATAGTGCCGCTGATGACATCCGGGCTGACCCCCTGTTTTTCGGCAACAGCTATATACATCGAAAGCAGTACGATGGCAGGTGCGTTGATCGTCATGGATGTCGTGATCTTATCAAGAGGAATGCCTTCAAAAAGCACCTCCATATCCTGAAGCGTATCTATGGAAACCCCGCATTTACCCACCTCTCCTGCAGAGCGCGGGTGGTCTGAATCGTATCCCATGATGGTTGGCATATGAAATGCGACGGACAGGCCTGTTTGTCCATGCGACAGCAAATACTTAAATCTTTTGTTTGTTTCTTCGGCAGTGCCAAATCCGGAGAACTGCCTCATGGTCCAGAGCCTTCCCCGGTACATGGTATCGTAAACGCCGCGCGTAAACGGGTATTCGCCGGGCATGCCGAGTTTATCGTTATAATCAAAACCGGCGGTATCCTCCGGTGTATAGATAGAATCAAGCTCTTTATCGGAGATGGTCGAATACCGCTTGAGCCTTTTACCTGAATATTTTTCCTTGTCTATAGGTTTACTTTTCGATGCCATCCCGTGCCTGCACTCCCTTTTGGTAATAATGCTTTATCTCTCTCATCTCGGTCACAAGGTCCGCGATATCTATAATCTCCTGCCGTGCATACCTGCCGGTGATGATCAACTCAACATCCGGCGGTTTTTGTTTTATCAGTTCAAGTGCCCGGGTGAGGGTAATAAGCCCGAAGTCAATTGCTACATTCAATTCATCAAGAATAACGATGTTATAGGACCCTTCCGTAAAGGCCCTTTTTGCTTCTTCAAGACCTTCATGTGCCATCTTTATATCCTGTTCAGAGGGGCTGCCCCTTTTTATAAAATGCGGCCCACCCGCCTGAACGATCTTAAGATAGGGTTCAAGCAATTTTTGTGCCTTTAACTCCCCGTAATCTATCTTACCCTTCATGAATTGGATTATTATGGTCTTGTAGCCATGACCTGCTGCCCTTAATGCCAGGCCCAAAGACGCGGTGGTCTTTCCCTTGCCGTTACCCGTATATATCTGAATTAATCCCGGGCCTTCCATAGCAGGTCAATTATTGTTCCTCGAAAAATTTGATAAGAAACCGTACACCGGCACCGGTCGCTCCTTTTTTAAAATAGGCCTTTGGCCGTTCAAGGTAGGCGGTGCCTGCGATATCGACGTGTGCCCAGCGGGCATCTCCGACAAACTCCTTCAGGAATATGCCGCCCTGTATAGCGCCTGCCCAGCGCGAGCCTGAATTCCTGATGTCCGCGACATCGCTTTTGAGCAGGTCTTTATAATCATCCCACAGGGGAAGCTTCCAGAGCCGGTCTCCGCTCCGCTCTCCTGCCTCGATGATCTCGTCGATAAGTCCGTCCCCGGTCCCCATGATACCGCTTGCCTCACTTCCCAGTGCAACAACGCATGCGCCGGTGAGTGTTGCAAGGTCGATGATGGATTCGGGTTTGAATGTTTTTACCGCATAGTACAGGGCATCCGCAAGTATCAACCTGCCCTCTGCGTCCGTGGATATAATTTCGACGGTCTTGCCGGAGAGGGTTTTCACGACATCGCCGGGCTTCTGCGCCTTGCCTCCCGGCATGTTTTCCGTAAGCGGTATAACGGCTGCAAGATTTACCGGTATTTTTAATCTTGCCGCAAGGATGACGGTCATGGCAACCGCAGCAGCCCCTGCCATATCGAACTTCATCTCCTCCATACCGCTGCTTGGTTTTATCGATATCCCGCCGCTGTCAAAGGTAATGCCCTTGCCTACGATGACGTGTTTTTTTTGTCCTTTGCCGCCATGATATTCGAGAATAACGACCTTCGGCGGTTCGTAACTCCCGCGGGCAACCCCGAGGAATGCACCCCAGCCAGCCTTTTCGAGAACAGGTCTTTCCAGCACCTTTACCCGGATGCCTTCTTTTTTTGCCTTACCGGTCACTATCCTGGCGAATATAGCCGGTGTCATCAGATTGCTCGGAGCGTCTGCAAGCCTGCGTGCCTCATTGGTTGCCTCTGAAACGCGTTGTGCGCGATCGATGGCCTTCTGTGATATTCTGGTTTTCCCGCACGTATAGACAGCTATGGATTTTAATCCGGGACCGTTGTTCTTATCCGATGTTTTTAGCTCATCATAAGTATACATACCGAGGACAATGCCCTCGGTCAAAGCAGCGGCAGCATCATCCGGTGTTACTTTTTCCGCCGCAGGCATGAGTACAACGACATTTTTTGCGGATACTGCATCCGCCTCTTTTGCAAGAGCGGCACCGAATTTCCTGAATGATTCTGCCGTTGTTTTCTGTTTTTCATCAAGTTTTAAAAATGAATACCACGTGCCCTGTTTATTCAAAAACCTTAATCCGTTTTTGAGGTCCTTTAATTGCGGCTTAATATGCCGGGCACTATCCGGTTCCAGCGCTTTCAAAAGTGCTTCAAGATCGTCCTTGAAATATCCATATACCTTTAATTCCGCATCGGCCTTTTTATAATCACCTGCACCGGGCACTATCTTCATCTTTAGCTCGTCCTCCTTTTAGGAATACCCCCTTGGTTTTTATCCCCTTTTATTGAAGTGGGCCAGGGCGGGGTCATCGGCTCTTTATTATTATTTGTCCTTGTAAAATGACGGGTCAACATATTTTGGTTCAAATACCTGAGTTCCGGCCTCACTGATCCTGTTGATAGACGACATACTAATCTCAAGCCAGCCGGACATTGAAAGTATGCTTATTGCGTACTCGGACGCATCCTTGAGTACGCCTTTGTATACTATGCCATTGGCTACAACCTCCACTTCTTTTCCAATGAGTTCCCGTAACTGTTTCATAAAGTTGCTTCTCAGTATTATTAAGATATGCATAAAATGCAAGCTTTTAAGAAAAAACAGGGTGCGGGAACGGTGTGATCTTGATCATTGACAAAGTTATAAGGGTATGGGAATTATAACGAAAAAGGAGGAAGTTTTATGAAGAAAATTAAAATCTTAACCGTAGTACTCCTGGCTATAGGTTTAGCCAGTGCAGGTATTGGATGCGGAAGCACGTCAAGCGGATCGTCAGGAAACCAGGTGTCATCAGGCTTAAATGCTTTACCGCCTGCAAATCTGACCGTTCAAAACGTTGGCAGCGCTGCAAGCCAGGCACTGAAAGGTGCAGACAATCCGCCGCCGAGCGATGTATCAACAATAACATCGACCACCGTAAACGGATCAACAAGCGCAACTATTCCGACCTTATCCTTTTTGTTGAAGGGAATCGGGAGTAAAAATGTTATTGTAAAGCCCCAGTCCATGAAAGGAGCAACAGTGAATGCCCTGTCCATGTTTCAGCAAGCCGCAACATCCGGTTCCTGCACATCGCCGACCTATACAGACAATTCAAGCACGGGTAACATTGATTTTACCGTTACCTGGAATAATGCTATATGCAGTTTCTCGGGCTCGACCATGACCATCGACGGAACGATCACAGTCATAGGTACGTATGACACCTCCCTAGGGAATATGGATCTTACAGAAACGGATAATCTTAAGTTTACACTCGACGACCCGACAACAGGAGTAAATGAAGCTGTTAGTTTAAACGGCAGTGAAACAATAACGGGTGCCGGTGTTATTGCAGGTACAACAAGCATCACCTACACGGAAAAGGGCCATACGAATATCAATGCAACAATCACCAATCCAAATGGGAGCTATACTGTTTCAGGATGGATAGACATTGACGATAGCTTTACCGGTACGCCTTCTCAACTCATATATACCTTCAGTGACGGGTCCGAGATGGATTCCGGCAGCTCAAAGTTCGGTACCTATGGTGTCGGTTCAATAACCATGACAACGACAGGTATTCCGGTTAGCTCTATGACTCTGGACGGCGGCGGTACCTATGGTGTGTCTGCTTCTACCGGAACGAGTTCATACTCAGGAAAGGTCATCGTGACCTATTCCTCGATTGTATTTGACCCGAGTGTATGCCCTGGTTATCCTTCCAGTGGTAGGCTTACCATTCAAGCGAACAACGTATATGTGTTCACCTTTACTGGCCAGACGTGCGGATGTGCTGCAGTAACTGAAAACGGTACACCTACACCGAACTCCCCGCTTTGCAAATTCTAATATCCGGATAAAATTATCTTACGTATGAGGGCGGCGAAAGCCGCCCTTTGTTTTTGGTGCAAACTGCGAAAGGATCAGATTGACCTTTTTAAATCTTTCACGTATAAACCAATGAATATCAACGAAAAGGAGAAGATATGAGATTGAAAAATGTGGCAGTTGCACTATCATTGCTCTTATTGAGCAGCGGTATTGCTTATGGGTTGACGAATGAGACCGTGTTAAAAGAAAAAATTACCGCATACATGCGAAAGGCGTTTAATATACCCGCGAATGTAAAAATCTCTGTTGGACATATTTCAGCATCAGAGGTGCCGGGACTGGAAAAGTCCGTCGTTAATGTTTCTATCGGTGAAAGGAAGCAAACCCAGGATATCTATATATCAAGGAACGGCAAATATCTTATCCTCGGCAAGGTCTTCAATCTTAATGAGGACCCGTTAAAAGAGACCTGGAGCAAGATTACGCTCAACGGCTCACCGGTAAGGGGTGCCGCAGGGGCAAAGGTCACGGTGGTCGAGTTTACGGATTTCGAGTGTCCTTTCTGCGGAAGGGCTTACAGTACGGTAGAGGATCTTTTGCTGAAATACGCGGGTAAGATAAAGCTCGTATACAAGAGCTACCCTCTCCCTATGCATCCGTGGGCAATGAAGGCTGCGATCGGCGCTGATTGTGCGTATGAACAGAACCATGCCTCGTTCTGGTATTTTTATGATCACCTGTTTCAGGAGCAGGGTTCTATAACGCCTGATAATGTCGGTGACAAGCTCAAGGGATATGCCAAAGATACCAAGCTGAACGTAAGCAAATTCGAAACATGCGTTGACAAACAGCAGACGAAGCCGATGGTTGAGAGGGACGTAAAAGAGGGAAACAGCATCGGAGTCAGTGCAACGCCGACCTTTGTCATAAACGGCAGGATCGTCCAGGGCGCACAGCCGGAAGAGGCGTTTGTGCAGATTATCAATGAAATATTGAAGTAGATTTCTTCTGAGAGGGCAGGGGGCTCAAATTTTGAGTCCCCTGCTTAAGTAAAACAGGTTGATTGCATCTGGTATCATGAAGAAATTCAAAATTAAATAGTAAAGATTCAAGATTAAAAACTCGAGAAGGAAGAAATTCAAAACTCAATATTAAAGATTCAAGATAAAGAAATTCAAGAATATAAATTAAGAATTAAAGATTGGGAAAGAAATCGATATGAAACGGATAAAAATAGCACCTTCATTACTTGCATGCGATTTCTCAAAGCTTGCCGATGAAATAGAGGCAGTAGAGAAGGCAGGGGCAGACATGCTGCACATAGATGTGATGGACGGCAGATTTGTGCCGAATATTACCATAGGCCAGCCGGTGGTCAGTGCCATAAGAAAAGTTACCCGGCTGCCGCTCGACGTGCACCTCATGATAACCGAGCCTATGGAACACATAAAGAGCTTTATCGATGCCGGTGCCGATATCGTATCGATCCACCTCGAGGCTTGCAATCATCTCCACAAGGCAACTGCAATGATAAAGGATGCGGGAAAAAAAGCAGGCATATCCCTGAATCCAGCAACGCCGGTGGTTATGCTCAAAGACATTATAGAAGAGCTTTATCTGGTCCTTATCATGACGGTCAATCCCGGATTTGGCGGCCAGAAATTTATCAGTTCGACGCTTAAAAAGATCAAAGAGCTCGACGGCCTGAAGCGCGAGTTGAACCCGGCGCTCATGATAGAAGTCGACGGCGGTATCAATGTCCAGAACTCTGCGTCTGTGGTAAAAGCAGGGGCGGACATAATCGTTGCAGGCACCGCAATATTCGGATCGAAAAGTTACAAAGGGGCTATCGAGAAGCTGAAATCCGTCCGGGATGAATAAAAGAGATAAACTTACGGGCTGTCTTCCCCTCCTTTCCCGAGAGAAGGTCAAAGAGGGGAATTCAATTCTTACTTTGCAGGTTCTCTACAGAATGCGGATAAGAAATGGAGGAAAGTAACTCCCTTAACCTCTCTTATATAAGAGGGGTAACGCAGAAGTCCGGGAATGAGAAGTTTCGTTGCGGCTAAAAGCCGCATGAGTTTTAAAAAAGAATGAGTGAGAGGTCAATGATAAAAAGGGGATTGTTCATAACCTTCGAGGGGATCGACGGATCCGGCAAGACGACGCAGCTTCAATTGCTGTATAAAGAGCTATTATTAAAAAAAGCCGGTGTGATCAAAATGCGCGAGCCCGGCAGTACGAAGGCAGGAGAAAAAATACGGTCTTTGCTCGCGGATAAGCGGCTTTATATAGCGCCCGATGCAGAGCTTTTGTTGTTTTTCTCGAGCAGGGTACAGCTCATCGAAGAATCGATCAAACCCGGGCTGCAAAAGGGCAAAATAATACTGTGCGACAGGTTCCATGATGCAACGGTTGCTTACCAGAGCTACGGGAGGGGCCTGAACCTGGATACCATCAAGGTGCTGGAGAATATATTTATTTTACCGGTTCGGCCGGACCGGACATTTTTGCTCGATTGTTCCTATGAAACGGCAAAGCGGAGGATGACGGCGCGGAGCGACGAAACACGCATTGAAATGATGGATAGGGTGTTTTTCGAGAGAGTCAGGGAAGGATATCTGGCTATAGCGCATCAGGAGCCGGAAAGAATAGCGGTTATAGATGCGAATAAGGGTGTTGGTGAGATACACGAACAGATTAGGGATGATTTTTTCGGATGGGCAGGCATAGGAAGAAATTCAAAACTCAAGATTAAAGATTCAAGATTACAAACCCAAGAAGGAAGAAATTCAAAACTCAAGATTAAAGATTCAAGATTACAAACCCAAGAAGGAAGAAATTCAAAACTCAAGATTAAAGATTCAAGATTACAAACTCAAGAAGGAAGAAATTCAAGATTCAATAATAAAAAATCAAGATGAAAGATTTAAACAACAAAACATGTCACTCCTCGATATAAAAGGCCAGCAAAGGGCCATAACCATTATAGAAAAGTTTATAGAGAATAAAAGTATAAACAGTTCGTTTCTCTTCTTTGGAAGGCCGGGTATCGGTAAGCACCTTACTGCCTTGAATATGGCAAAGGCCATAAACTGCATCGGGGAAAAACAACGGGCATGGTTGTCCGACGATGCATGCGTAAGCTGTAAGAAGATAGAAAACAACATTCATCCCGATGTCATGCAGATCACCGTACCGATACCGGATGAGTCTTCGCAGATGGAAACCATGGTGCGTGTCATAGAATGGCTTCACATGCCGCTTTTTGAAGGCAAACAAAAAATACTCGTCGTGGACGATGCGTCGGAATTGAATGTGCATGCACAGAATGCCATGCTGAAAACCCTTGAGGAGCCGCTGCCATGGGTCACGATCGTATTCATAACGTCATCCTATGCGCGTCTGCTGCCGACCGTTCAGTCGAGGCTTATAAAGGTCGGGTTCAACAGGCTTTCCGAAGAAAGCATAAAAGAAATACTTGCCTCTATAACTACGCTTAATAAAGAACAATTAAATTATTTGAGTTTTCTCTCGGACGGGGGTATAAAATATACGGCACCGGATGACATTGAAAACGATGTAAAAAAGATGATAGCATTACTGGCAGAGTTAAAAGAGCCGGCTTCTATGGTAAAACTTGCAGAAAAATTTAAATTACAAACCTATAAAGAACATTTTGAACAGATTGTCGATATCATGTTGTCATTCTTCATCGATTCAGTTCTTATTCAGAACAACCCCGGGTTGATACGGAATAAAGGGTTCCAGCAGGAAATAACCGCATTTTCCCGGCAATTCCGGTCTCATGCCATAATAAATGCTGCCGTATCCCTCGAAAAGGCGCGTTCTGCCTATGAACTGAACATAAGCCCTCAAATGATTATGGAGCATGTACTATTCCAACTAACAGGTGACAATAATGACAACTAAACGGGTTACAAAAATCCAGCCGGAGTTTTCCCACGAGCTTCAGGTATACGATTCGTCGGATTTAAAAATACAACGGAACCAAAAGGTCATCATCGAGACAAAGAACGGGATATCGACCGGAAGGGTCAAAGTGGAACCGTTCGAGATGGAAATGCCGGATGAAAATATAAAATCTCTGTTAAAGGTGGTACGGCCGTTTACGCTCGACGATGCCGAGAAAGAACAAATCCTGCTGCAGCGGGCAAAAGAGGCAAAGATGTACTGCCAGAATAAAGCAACAGAACTCGGGTTGACGCTTTCCGTCGTCGATGTTAAGTTTTTCTTTGACGGCAGCGGGGCGCTGTTTTATTTTGTCTCGGAGACACGGGTTGATTTCCGTGATCTGATAAAGGATCTTGCAAAGCGTTTCCACACGCATATAGAGATGCGCCAGATAGGTGCCAGAGACCGGTCGAAAATTATCTGCGGTGTCGGTCCATGCGGCAGGGAATTGTGCTGCAGCACATTTTTGAAAACCTTTAACTCCGTTACGCTCAAACACGTAAAGCCGCAGGGCTTACCACAGACATACCATAAGCTTTCCGGCGTCTGTGGAAAATTCATGTGCTGTCTGACGTATGAATACGATCTGTATGTGGAGGCGCTCAATATTTTGCCGAAACTGAACAAGAAGGTTTCAACCCCGCTCGGCACCGGCGAGGTCGTGGGTCATGATGTGCTGGGTATGAACGTGATCGTCTTGCTGGAAAACGGGGAAAAGGCCAAGTTCAAACATACCGAGGTAAAGCTCAAGGGATTGTTCGGTTGAGAGGAGTATGCATGGCGGGAGATCCGATCTTAAAAACGGAAAACAAAGGATTTTATATAACAACACCGATATACTACGTAAATGACGTTCCTCACATAGGTCACGCGTATACAACGGTTGCAGCGGATGTTCTTGCACGGTTTAAACGCCTGTGCGGGGAGAAGGTGCTTTTTGCGACCGGTACCGACGAACATGGCAAAAAGATACAGAGGTCTGCAGAGCAGCAGGGCATAACGCCCATTGCGCTTGCGGATACCGTTGTAAAAAGATTTAAAAACGCCTGGAGCCTGCTCGACATAAGCAACGATGATTTCATACGGACCACCGAAGAGCGTCATGCGAAAGTTGTATACGAGATCTGGCAAAGGATGAAGCAGAACGGGGACATCTACGAAGGATTGTACGAAGGGTGGTACTGTGTTCCTGATGAGTCGTATTGGACCGAGAAGGAGCTTGTAAACGGAAAGTGTCCTGTTTGCGGCAGGGACGTGGAAAGGGTGCAGGAGCAAGGGTACTTTTTCAGATTGTCAAAGTACCAGCAGCCCTTGCTCCGGCATATCGAGTCGAATCCCGGGTTCATCCTTCCCGTTTCCCGGAGGAACGAGATCCTGAGCTTTGTAAAAGACGGGCTGAAGGACCTGAGCATAACAAGAGCGGGGTTTGAATGGGGCATTAAAGTCCCCGATAACCCTAAGCTGGTGATCTATGTGTGGCTGGACGCTCTTTTAAACTATCTGACCGTAGCCGGGTTCTCAAGCGATGAAGGCAAGTTTGGAGATTTCTGGCCGCCCAGTATCCACATCGTGGGCAAGGACATCATAAAGTTTCATGCCGTGTACTGGCCTGCATTCCTCATGTCCGCAGGCATAGCTCTGCCCGAACATATATTTGCACACGGATGGTGGACCATCGAAGATGTGAAGATGAGCAAATCCCTCGGTAACGTCGTTTCTCCCGAGTCCCTGGTCAATGACTACGGCGCCGATGCAACGCGGTACTTTTTGATGCGCGAGGTCCCCTTCGGCCTTGACGGTAATTTTTCGGGCACTGCAATGCAGACGCGTATCAACAGCGATCTCGCAAACGATCTGGGTAACCTGCTTTCAAGGGCAACGGGTATGGTCGTGCGGTTTGCAGGCGGCGTATTGCCCGTGCCGGATGTCCCCGACCAGTTCGATACAGCACTTCAGCAAAAAGCTGCACAGCTCTATGATGCATATAAAACTTCCATGAACAACTTGGAGTTTCATACTGCGCTCTCGGTCTTATGGGAGTTTATCGGCGAGGCAAATAAATATGTGGACAGGACAAAGCCATGGCAGGATGCAAAATCGGGAAATGCGGTAAGGCTGAACACAAGACTTTATCATACCATCGAGGCAACAAGGATTGCAGCAGTCTATCTGTTGCCGTTTATGCCGGATACGGCAAGCAAGATATTGAATGCCATAGCCCAGGACACAAAAGGAAAAAGCCTTGAACAATTAGCCCGATGGGGCGTTGCTGTGCCTTCTGTCAATATTGCCCAGGCACAACCTTTATTTGAAAAAAAAACAGATCCTGCAAAGGCAGGACCAGGCACTCAGGGTGCCGGCATAAAAGGGCAAGAACCGCCTTCTGCACCTCAGCCAAAGATTGCTTCTGGAAAGCAGGCAGCACAGTCTGTTAATCCGTCGATTACACCGCTCATTACTCTAGACCAGTTCAAAACCGTTGAGCTTAAGGTCGGCACCATACTTGCTGCTCAAAGGGTGGAGGGATCGAATAAGCTTATAAAGCTTGATGTTGATATCGGTGAGAGAAGAACTATTGTTGCCGGTATCGGGAAATCGTATAAACCCGAAGAGCTTTTGGGCAAACGAATCATTATTGTTGCAAACCTGCAGCCCGCGGAGTTGTTCGGCATACAATCGCAGGGCATGCTGCTTGCTGCCGGCGATGCCGAGCATCTTGGCCTGCTCACGCTTGACAGGGACGCAGCAAACGGGACAAGGATCAAATAACCCCCTTAACCCGAAAAATGCGTTTGAAAATACAGACTAAAAGCTCGTTTTTAGCCCACCCTTTTCCCCTTATCAGGCTGTCCAATAATATATAAAATTACTTCTCCCCTTGACGGGGGAGACAGAGAGAGGGTGAAAGTTGCGGATATTTAATGATTTTATCACCCTCCCTTACATCCCTCCCGTCAAGGGAGGGACAAAAAAGCGCGTTGTCGGACGACCTGATAAGGGGGGACTTACCCCTGTCGAGGGGGAATGAGGAGGTTGTGGATCGCGGGAATAAGTAAACTTCCTTGTAGCATTTTCCGGATTATTCATTTACCAGCGTAAAAAAAGAGGGCGGGAAAACCCGCCCTCTTTAAATTGAAGATTCAATAGTCAGAATTCTAATTGCGCGACCATCCAACCGAATTCCATGTCACGGGCATTGCCGTAAACGGTGTCATGATCGGGGTTGCCTGAAACATATCATACATCGGCAAGGCTGTGGCATCAAACTCCGTCATCGGTGAGAGGGTTTTGCCGGTAGATTGGCTCAGGATAATTTCTATGGTCCTGAGCGCACTCGCAAATCCATAGTGGGCGGTAGAAATATATCCGTGCTTCGCGTACGGACTGACAACAATGATAAACGAGCGCTCCTGGTCTATATGATCGAAGCCGGGCTGCGGGTCGTCCTCATCGATGAATATAGCGGTAGAGCCCCAGTATTTACTGTTTGAAATTGCTTGCACAACCGCTGCTGTTGCAGCATCGTTTTCCGTGTAAGCAGCTATGGGGGTATCTGTCGGTTCGTATCCGTCGTCTCCCAATGACATAAATACAAAGTCTGGCAGGTTGTTGGTTTGAACGAAATTCTTAATAAAGTAATCTGCCTTTGTTACATCGCTAATGTCATTCCCGCTGTAGGATTGATCAATTTCAGGCAATAAATTTAACGGATTATTATTGTTAAAGGGACCATTGTAGATCGAGGGCATGCCCTGTCCGAAAACAGAGAATGTTATGCCCGCATTCTTCAGTGCATCAAAGATCGTCCCGCTCGGGACCGATGCTATGGGTTCGCCGGAATCTCCTGACCTGTTCTTACCACCGTACCCCGTATTGATAGACCAGATCCTCTGGAGATAATCGCTGATCATGCCCTGAAACGACGAGGGATGTCCGCATATCGAGGGCACGATATCGAGATAAAAGTTCGTATCGAGGGCGAACTGACTCGCCAGTGCATGGGTGTTGGGTGTGGTAAACCCGATACCGGCTCCGTTGGCGTTCGGGTTGCTGCAGCCATACGATGCAGGTAATAAACTGAAAGCATAAATGCTGCCGGCAGAAAGGAACGGGCATGGAACGGGAGCGACATTTGCCTGTGTACCAAGATCCCCGAATTCCATATCGGTTGTTTTGTTTTCTCTCAGAATATAAATGACGTGCTTTATATTCGACCATGCACTCATGATATTTGCCGGAACAGGCGGGTGCGGGTTCTTTGTGGGTACGAAATCATTGTTCAGCACCTGGTTTGTATATGCCGCAAGCTGTGCGGTAGATGGCTGGGGTATGTCCGATACGGAGCCATAGCAAAACCACGCATAATTTGCAAAGTCATAGACATGACTATAGCTTGCGGGTATATAGGGCCCGTGTCCCACTCCGTACATGTTCGCAACAAAAATATGGTTGTTCGCCGTGTCAAATGCAACGCCGGATGGGTACACGGCAGTAGGGATCCTTCCTACAACCTGATCTGATGCAGTATCAATAACAGCGATGGCATTGTCAGAACCCATGGATACATACAGGTACTTGCCGTCTCCTGAGAGCGCAAGGTTGTTCGGCATGCCTCCCATGGAAGGCTCGGTGCTGAACATTGCAAGGGATATGGTGCCGGTTACCGAGTTGGTTGATGTATCAATAACGCTGACCGTATCGCTCAGTGTATTTGCAACGTACATCTTGCTCCCGTTCAAAGAAGATATGATTGCTGCAGAGCCTACCTGGTTTAACGGTATTATCGTTGTAACCGTCGGTGTTGACCCGAGGGAAGAAATGACGGAAACAGTCCCCGCACCGTTATTGGATTGCCGGTTGACGACATAAGCATCCTGGCCGTTCGGGGTTATGGCTACCGCCCATGGGTAAAATCCTCCCGTTGTTAAGGTAAAAGTCTGGGTATTCGTTGAAAGGTCTATAATAGAGACTGTTTCACCGGGCCACTGATTGCCGATGGCGTCATAAGCGACATTATTTGCGGTAATTAAGATGTTGCCGTATACTGCAATGCCTGCTGCTGTCGGCCACACCTGCGTCGGTGAACCAAAGGTGGATGTTATGTAAGGCTTGAGAGGTATTGCCTGTTTGAAGCTAAGACTGCTGCCTGTTCCTATCCCCACATCAAGCACGTAGCCCCTCTGTGCTTCTATACCCGGTATGTACACGTCCGTGCTCGAACTATTGACTGCCATACCGTCAAAACTCTCGTATCCGAGCGGTGGTGTCGTCAGAGAAATGTATGAGGCAATCTGGTCTGTCGCAGTGTCTATGGCCGTTATCATGTGGCTCTTGCCTGCATACGTGACCCATCCTGTGCTCAAAACAAGGGCTGTTTTCCCATCCGGCGTTACCGCCATCTCGCTCGGTTGGGGTATGGCTTTGCGATCAGGCGCGGTAAAAGAACTGTTCCCGATCTGGACGCCTGCCGGGCTCAGAGAATAGCCGTTTGCTCCCCAGTATGGCGAAGCCGGTGTCGAATTGCTGGTGCTGGTTCTGCCGCAACCTGCCATGCCGGTGAAACCAATAAAAAACATCAATGAAAGAAATAAAAATAAATGTTTTTTACACATTTTCCCTCCTCCTGTTTTTTTATTCTATGTAAAACATATTTTTACAATTTACAACATTTTATTTGCTCGTTATAGTCCTTTACGGAAGGACGCAGCTTTTGTTCCCGTGCAGAAAAGCCGGTGTTACGATTCAGCCTCTTTTTGCTCTGCCTTCTTTTGCATAGCTGCCTTTTTGTTCAGTTTGAGCCTCTTCTGTTTTCTCCTCTGCTTTCTGCGGAGTTCACGATCCTTTTCTCTCATAGACACATCCTTTCGTTATACGGCTTTTTGGATCTTGCCGGATTTTATACATCTTGAACACACATAAACACTTTTGACACTGCCGTCCAATACAATTTTTATCCTCTGAAGGTTTGGTTCCCACCTTCTTCTGGTTTTGTTGTTGGCATGACTGACATTGTTCCCGTACAGGGATCCTTTACCGCATATTTTGCAAACCTTTGCCATTTTTTTCCTCCATTCAAATCTAAATTATTTCTATATAAAACTATGCTTCTTCTTTTACCAAAGTTACGATCTGCCCGACGGCATCCCCCAGTTTATCCACAGACGGCCCGCCTGCCTGTGCGAAATCCTTCCTACCCCCACCGCTGCCGCCGACAATGACTGCCATCCGTTTCGCTATCTTCCCTGCGTCATAGCGCTGCGTAAGATTAGCCGTAACAAAAACTATGATGTTTGCCTTGTTGTTGATGGTGATCCCTATGGCCCCTATGCCTGATTGCAGTTTTTGCTTTATGGTATCGGATAATGCCCGCACATCGTCGAGCGTACCCTGATCAAGAACAGCACTGACGATTCTCATCCCATCAAGGTGTACTGCCTTTGAAAGTATATCGTTTGAAAGTTCGGACAGGGGTTTTGCCGTGTGCGTTCCGGTTTTTTCCAGTTCTTTTATTTTTTGCCGCTGCTTGCTCAGGCCGGTCATAATATCCGGCTCGGCTGTTCCCAATTCTGCGGAAATATCTTTGAGCAGGGACATCTTTTCCCGTACGAATTTATAGGCAACGTCGCCGGTCACTGCCTCTATCCTCCTCACGCCTGCCGACACGGACGATTCCTTTGTTATAACGAACAAGCCGATGTCGCCTGTACGTTTTATGTGGGTGCCGCCGCACAGCTCCTTGCTGATTTTATCGATGGTGATGACCCTGACGACGTCTTTATACTTTTCATCGAACAGTGCCATGGCGCCTTCCTTTACAGCGTCATCCAATGACGAAAAGGTTATATTGACTTCGTGGTTCTCCCGTATCCATTGATTTACGGTTTCTTCAATCCTGAGAATTTCTTCCGGACTGACCGGACGATTGTGCGTGAAGTCAAACCTGAGCCTCGCCGGACTGACGAATGAGCCTGCCTGTGTAATGTGTGAACCGATCAGTTTCCTCAATGCCGCCTGTAAAAGGTGTGTTGCCGTATGGTGCAAAGCTGTTGCCTGACGGCTCTCCCTATTCACCGCGAGCTCAAGATTTTGTCCTTTTATGAAACGCCCGTGTTCTACCTTTCCTCTGTGGGCTACGAGCCCTTCAAGCGGTTTGACCGTGTCCGACACGGCGAATTTGTTGTAGCCGGCAGATATCATCCCGCTGTCACCTGCCTGGCCGCCCGACTCTGCATAGAACGGCGTTTCCTTGAAAATGAGGATACCTTCCTCTCCTTCTTTAAGTTCATCGGCGAGCTGATCGTTTTTTATGATGTACTCAAGGGGTGTTTTTAATGTCAATCTCCGGTAACCGGCAAACTCCGTCGGACCAAGGGCCTGCACTATCTGGTTGTACAGCGAGGTGTCTTTTATGTCCAGGGCCTTGCCGAACCTGCTTGCCTCCCGTGCCTTCTTTTTTTGCCCGTCCATAAGCCGGCTGAACGCCGGATAATCAACGCTCGACCCGTTTTCTTTTGCAATGTCGGACAGGATATCGATGGGGAAGCCGTACGTATCATAGAGCTTAAAGGCGAACTCTCCGTCTATGGTCTTGACACCGGATGATTGCAGCGCGTGCAGGTGTTCGTCGATAAACGCCAGCCCCCTTTCAAGCGTCGTTAAAAATTTCGTTTCTTCTTCTTGAATGGTAGACCTGATTATGGCCTCATGTGCGGAAAGGTCTGTATAAGTATCGTTGTAGAGTTCGACAACGCGGCCTGCCGAGGTATACAGGAGCGGCTCCCGCATGCCTATCATAAACGCATAGCGCAATGCACGCCGTAAGATTCTTCTCAGAACGTATCCGCGCTGCTCGTTGGAAGGGTATACGCCGTCGTTGATTAAAAAGACCGCTGCCCTGATATGGTCGGCTATTACCCGCAACGCGGTGCCGGTGAGTTTGTCCCGCTCATACGTTGTATGAAGTGTGTCGGACAAACCGGCGATGATGCTTTTGAAAATATCTATATCGTAGTTGCTCGTTACCCCGGACAGCACGGCGCTTATCCTTTCGAGCCCCATGCCGGTGTCGATGCTCGGTTTCGGAAGGGGGACAAAGGATGAGTCCTGTTGCTTGTTGTACTGCATGAAGACAAGATTCCATATTTCAAGATACCGGTCGCAATCGGAGCCTATACCGTCTTCAGGGTTATCACACGGAACCGCCTCGCCCTGGTCGAATATGATTTCGGAGCAAGGACCGCACGGACCCGTGTCTCCCATGGACCAGAAGTTGTCCTTTTCCCCCATCCGCACGATATGACTCGAGGGTATTTTTATATCGTTCTGCCATAGATGGTACGCATCATCGTCATCATTAAAAACGGTTATCCACAGCCGTTCAGCGGGCAGTTTGAAATGTTCGGTCAAAAGCTCCCATGCAAACCGGATTGCATCTTTCTTAAAATAATCGCCGAAAGAAAAATTGCCGAGCATTTCAAAAAAGGTATGGTGCCGTGCCGTGTAGCCTACATTTTCAAGGTCGTTGTGTTTTCCTCCTGCCCGTACGCACTTCTGCGATGTGCATGCCCTGGTGTAGCCGGCTGTTTCTTCGCCGGTAAATATCTTTTTGAACTGAACCATGCCTGCATTGGTAAAAAGCAGGGTCGGATCGTTCTGAGGAATAAGCGGAGAACTCTGCACAAGCCTATGCCCGTTTGAAACGAAATATCTAAGGAAGGTGTCTCTGACTTCTTTCGTATTCACCGATCAAAACTTCTCTATCTTGAAATCTTCGTCTTTGCCGGCAGCGGATTTTTTATCGAAGTCGTCCCATGACATATCGGAGGTCGATGTTATGCCTTTGACCCTCAGGGCAAAATCGTCCGGGTTGGTCGATTGCCGCAGTGCCTCTTCATACGTTATGAGGTTTTGTCTGAACAATTGAAGCAGGGATTGATCGAATGTCTGCATGCCGTAGGTTGTAAATCCCTTTGCTATGGTGTCGTGGATCTCCGCGATCCTTTCCTCGTCAGCGATAAGCTCCCGTATTCTCGCCGTCGCTATCATGACCTCGATTGCAGGTACCCTTCCTTTATTATCAGCCTTTGGCACAAGCCTCTGGGAGATAACTGCTTTTAGAATCGATGCGAGCTGCAGGCGGACCGCCTTCTGCTGATAAGGAGGGAAAATAGACACCACCCTGTTTATCGATTCCTTTGCATCGAGTGTGTGCAGGGTGCTGAGAACGAGATGTCCCGTTTCAGCGGCGGTTATGGCTGTTTCGATCGTTTCAAAATCCCTCATTTCTCCGACGAGAATGACGTCCGGGTCTTCCCTCAGTGCACTCCTCAGCGCTGTCGCGAAGCTCTGGGTGTCGACACCGAGTTCCCGCTGATTGACGATACTCTTTTTGTCCCTCAGCAGATACTCGATCGGATCCTCTATGGTCATGATGTGGGATGTCCTGTTCGCATTGATATGATCGATCACCGAGGCAAGGGTCGTCGATTTTCCGCTGCCTGTTGTCCCGGTGACCAGCACAAGCCCTCTTTGTTCCAACGCTATTTTCTCTATAACCTTTGGAAGGTTCAACTGATCAAAGGACGGCACACCGAAAGGTATAACCCTGAATACAGCGCCTATGGTTCCCCTCTGCTGAAATATATTTACCCTGAACCTTCCCAGTCCGGGTACGCCATACGCCATATCCAGCTCATAGGTGGTCTTAAACTTCTCTCTCTGGACAGGGGTCATGATTCCAAAGGTCATCCTTCCGAGGTCCTCGGGTGTAAGCCGCGGGGCTTCTTTGTACGGCACCAGTGAGCCGTTTATTCTGAATATGGGAGGCAGCCCTGCCTTTAAGTGTATATCGGATGCGTTTGCCTTCGTTGCAACCTTAAGGATGTCATTTAACTCCATCTAAGCCTTCTCCTGTTCCCTTTTTTGTGCCTTGTCGTTTTTAATAAGACTGAAATGCTGTTTTATCTTTTCCTCTATTTTTTCGCTAATCTCGGGGTGTTCTTTCAGGAACAATCTCGTGTTGTCCCTGCCCTGGCCGATACGCTCGTTGTTGAACGTATACCACGCCCCGCTCTTATCTATTGCCTTTATCTCCGTCCCGATGTCAATGATCTCGCCGGTTTTTGAAACGCCCTCCCCGTAGTATATGTCAAACTCGCTCTCCCGGAACGGAGGTGCTACCTTATTCTTTACTATCTTTACCTTGGTCCTTGTCCCTATGATAGAGTCGCCTTCCTTGATATTGTTGACGCGGCGGATATCTATCCTGACGGATGCATAGAACTTCAAGGCATTGCCTCCCGTCGTTGTTTCAGGGTTGCCGAAAAATACGCCGATCTTCATCCTTATCTGATTGGTAAAAATAACGATTGTCTGGGTCTTGCTTATGTTCGCCGTAAGCTTACGCAGCGCCTGAGACATAAGCCTTGCCTGGGCGCCCATTTGCGCATCCCCCATATCTCCTTCAAGCTCCGACTTCGGCACGAGTGCCGCAACGGAATCTATGACAACAATGTCGATGGCACCGCTTCGCACCAGGGTGTCCGTTATCTCCAGTGCCTGTTCCCCGGAATCGGGCTGGGAAACAAGCAGTTCGTCGATATTAACACCGAGTTTTCGGGCATAGTTGATATCAAGGGCATGTTCCGCATCGATGAAGGCTGCAACACCGCCGGCCTTTTGTGCCTCGGCAATGATGTGAAGTGTCAGGGTCGTTTTACCGGATGATTCGGGACCAAAAATTTCAACGACCCTGCCCTTGGGAATGCCGCCGACGCCAAGTGCTATGTCCAGGCCGAGTGAGCCTGTCGGTATAACGGGCGTATCAACGATGGCCCCTGTCGTGCCAAGCTTCATGATGCTGCCCTTGCCAAACTGTTTTTCGATGTTTGCGAGGGCCATATCGAGGGCCTTCTTTTTACTCTGTGTATCAATAACTGTCATAATGCCTCCTTGTTCAGGTCTACAGTATATAAAGAACGGTAAACAGCGCCTTTGGAACCAAGTATACTTTGAAACAGGACTACCCTGTCAACAAAAGAACTACTTATTAAAATATCATCCCACACCTTAATTATTTTTTCAAGGCCTTGATTGTCCACGGTACCATTGACCCGTCCGATGGTTATGTGTGCGGTAAACGGCCTGTCTTCGCCGTTGAGGTCATGAATAGAAACTTCTAACTTGTCAAATAATGCCTTTACCTGTTCTTGTTGTTCTATACCTATCCACAAAACCCTTGGTCTTGCAAGAGAAGGGAATGCACCTATGGTATGCAACTCGATCCTAAATGCCTTCATTCCCTTGAGTGTGTCCATCGCCCCGGTTACCCGCTTTATCTGCTGCCCGTCGATAGAATTGAGGAACTTGAGCGTAAGATGAATATTGTCTCTTTCAACCCATCGCACCGAATACCTGTCGCCCATGCCCACGGGGCGCAGCTCATCGATGACCTTTCGCAAAGCAGAACGTGCAGCTTCTTCTACGGGTAATGCGATAAACGCCCTTATCATAGGGACCGGCCTATCAGTATCTCCAATAAAAAAATGAGTATACGGACAAGAATATTTGCGGCTATCCCCGCGGCTACGTCATCAAGCATAATACCGATACCACCGTGGACATTCTTATCAAGGTATGAAATCGGGTAGGGTTTGCTTATGTCAAGGGCCCTGAAACAGAGGAACCCGATGATTAGCGGTACAATGCCCGGCGGTATAAACAACAAAGTGATATACATACCGGCAATCTCGTCAATGACTATTTTCCCGCTGTCTTGCTCGTTCAGAATCTTTTCCGCCTTACCCGCAGCGAGGGTCCCGATGACCAGCAGCGCGCCGAGTACCATGAGTGACTGATAGGGGTCCAGATATTTTGAGACAAAATAAGAGAGTGCCCCACCCAGTATACTGCCGAATGTGCCCGGTGCAAAGGGCAGGTATCCGATAAACATGCCGGTGGCGACAATTAAAATAACCGTATTGTAAATCTTCTTCATCCCTGTTTTTATACCCGATATTCATCGTTAAAGCAAAACAAAAACAACCGATTGCATATACACCATTGGGCAGACTGTCCGTAAATTGTTTTTATGCCACTCACTGTTAAAATTTTTATTGCATAAGTTCTTTATTTAAGATATTCCCAAAAGTAATAGAATAGTACAAGAAGGGAGACGCTATGAAAATAGTTTCTAAACAATATATATGTCTATTTATTGCAGGACTTTTCGTAAGTCTTGTAATGGCAGGTTGTAAAGGTTCGACAGGCTCCGCAGGGTTGAGCTCGGGTACCATAAGCGGAAGTGTTGTTGATACCGCAACGAAAAAGCCGTTACCCGGCGCACTGGTAACAGTCTCACCTGCCTTGTTTTCCGCTACAACGGATACAAACGGCAATTTTACAATTCAAAATGTACCGGTCGGTATCTATCAGATCACAGCGTCAATGGGCGGTTTCATATCACAAACTACGGGGTATATTTCTATCGTCGCGGGTAAGACCATGAACATACCATTCCAGCTTTCTGCTCCGCCGTCTGTACCGATCATCGCCAATGCGGGTAAAGATCAATGGGATGTGGGATACGGCGCTGTCGTTACTATAGACGGCAGTGCAAGTACAAGCGCGTCCGGGAAGTCGTTAACCTATTCATGGACACAGGTTCCAAACTATGCAGGGCAATTTATAGCCGCGCCCGTGACATTTCTTAACGGTACAAGTAACGCGACATTGCAAGTTCAACTGCCGACCTTACAGCAATTTTTCTCATCACTCGATGTGCCGGTCCAGATACCGGACAGGTTTGGTATGCTTGGTATCTCGGCCTGGCTTGGGGCCGGTAATTATGCCAATAGCAATGACTTTGCATTTCAGCTCACCGTTTCCGATGGTACGAATACCTCGACGACGACAGTTTATATAGCCCCTGCGTCCATGACCAGCGGTTTAAAAAATGTTCCCATAGGTATTACCCAGTACCTTGACGGCGGTACAAACGGGGGCACACAATCGACCTGGAACTGGCAGGTTGTTTCCGCACCCGGCGGCTCGGATGTAACTGCCCTTACAAACCCGGCATCTCAAACACCCAGTTTTACACCGGATATTGCGGGACAGTATGTGTTCCTCGAGGCTGTGTCGGGTCAGGAACTCACCGTGAATGCGGGAACCTACGTGGGATGGCAGGAGTGTGCGCAGTGCCATAACGGCAACGTGGCAAATGCACCTTTGACGGTTGGCCCATGGCTCGGAACAAAGCATGCAACCATGTTTACCAAAATGATTAACGGCGACTATCAGGATGATGATAACTATACACTTCATTGTGCCGGCTGCCATACACTGGGGGATACGCCGGAACAAACGGTTTCAAGTAACGGGTGGTGGAGTGCTTATGAGGCATCCGGATGGATATTCCCGTTTGTAGCAAACAATGACAGCTATGCAATAAACTATAACAATTGGAACACTATGCCGCAGTCGCTGAAGAACATGAGCAATATACAGTGTGAAAATTGTCATGGCCCGGGCAGCGTTCATACCGGTACACTCAGCTACGATCAGTCCGTGTGTTTCCAGTGCCACGATGATACAGATGACGAGGATATACCAAATGAATGGAGGACATCGGTACATGCACAGAGCCTGACAGCAGCAGGCGGATCTGTGACCAAGAATTTAGGCTGTGTTCAGTGCCACGTTTCTCAAGAGATAGTGGCAGTAAACTTTGAAGGTCAGCCACCTACCATAGTAACAAATCCATACCCGGTAAACTGTGTTGCGTGTCATGACCCGCACAGTGCTGCAAATCCAAATCAACTCAGACTTTATGGGTCGGAGGCTGTTGCAGGTGGCAGCTTTACCCTCACCAACGTTGGCGCGGGTGCGATATGTACCATGTGTCATACGGACCAGACGTCAAACCCCAATTCAGCTATTCAGAACGCTTTGGCTTTGAGCCAGGCAGGCTCTACGTCAGCAGCAGCAGCAGCCGCTTCAGCAGTTGATATACATCACACAACAGCCGAGGTGTTTGCAGCGGGACAAGGATTTACCCTGGTAGGTGCGGGTGCGTATGCTGCTACGGTGCAGAGTTCACCGCATACGACAGGCGCCCTGTCATCTACGAACGGTAAAGACCTGTGCGTGACGTGTCATATGTACAATCCATCGTACTTTACAGTTACGACGGGCAACCATAGCTTTGCCATGTCTGACGGGCTTGTTGATGATACAGAGTCGTGTGCCCAGTGCCATATAGTCGGGGTACCGACAGGAACAGGTGATGGGAATATCGTGACCGGCTTTGATACGTGGGTTGAGCCAAGACTTGCAACCTCTGTCCCGGACTGGGACGGTTCAACAGCAATTGAGGGCCAGGAAGGAGTGCAGGACCGCGTCCAGGGACTCTTGAGTGTGATCGCATGTGCTATTACGACAACCAGTACTCCAACATCTGCAGGCACCTGCACGGCAAATACGGTTGATATAAACGGTAACCCTGTGGTTTGGACGGTTAATATACCTACAGCAAGAGGGACCGCCAATGTCTTATCACCTTCGAATGGTACTGCAGGATTCAGTTTTACGGACACCTTTACTCAACAAGAACTGGATGCTGTGTACAATTATAATGTTGTTGCGAATGAAGGCAGTATGGGTATTCACAATACGGAGTTCGATGTTGAATTACTCCAGAAGGCGTTCTACGATCTGACCGGTTCAAATATACCGGGCGCAACACTGTATTAAATTATCTAAACCAGAGCATTATGGGCGGCCCGGCGGGTCGCCCTTTTTTTAGCTCACGTTTGATTTCTGTCATTCCTCCGAAAGCAGGAATTCTGTCTTTTTGGTATTCCCGTTTATACGGGAATGAAAATAAAGAACGCATTCTTTTACACACCACGTCCTTTGTAGTTCCTCAATGCAATTTCTTATCAATCCAATTTATTCGTTCTTTCTTGACGATGTATACTGTATGCAATAATCTGCAGGCGCAGTACAGAAAGTGAGGCAGTATGAATAAAGAGAGGATCGTCATTGTCGGCGGCGGGGCTTGCGGGGCAAAGGTGGCAGCACGGGCAAGAAGAAATTCTGCGGATACGGAAATTGTCATGATAGAAAAAGGTCCTTATGTATCGTATGCAGGATGCGGTATGCCTTACTATATAGCAGGTGCGGTCGAGCGGCCGTCGGAACTTATGAGCATGCTGTGGGGTACGGTAAGAGATGCAAAGTACTTCATGGATTCAAAGGATGTTACGGTTTATACAAAAACTTCTGTTCAATCTATCTACCCGGCGGGCAAGACTATAAAAATCATCACCGCATCCGGTGAAATCAAAAATATAGATTATTCAAAACTTGTCCTTGCATCAGGGGCAAAGGCAAAGGTCCCCGCGGTTAAGGGCATACAGTTAAAGAATGTTTTTGTTTTGAGAAGCCTTGAACAGGCAGAGGCGATCAGAAAGGCTGTAGAATCGGAAGGCATAGAGAATGCCGTGATCGTTGGAGCCGGCAGGGTCGGGCTTGAGCTTGCGGATGCATTCAATGCCCAGGGACTTTCTATAACGATAATAGAGATGGCAGAACAGGTGCTTCCCGATGTGCTCGATAGCGATATGTCGCACTATCCTGCCAATACAATACGTTCCGAGAAGATTAATCTATACTTGTCCGAGTCCGTCGTAGAAATTACCGGTGATGAGAATACTATGGTAAAAAAGGTCATAACCGATAAAAGGGAGCTTGATGCCGATATCGTTATTTTTGCAGTCGGCATAACGCCCGATGTAGAGCTTGCACGATCAGCAGGTGTACAGATCGGAGCAACCGGCGCAATAGCAGTCGACGAATGTATGCAAACGAACATACCCGGTATCTATGCAGGTGGCGACTGTGTCGAATGTACAGACATTGTTACCGGGGAAAAGATCCACATGCCTCTCGGGTCCGTAGCGAATAAACACGGCCGCGTTATAGCGAACAATATAACAGGCGTAAAAGATACCTTTCCCGGGGTTGTTGGCTCCTGCATTTTAATGAGTCTTGGATTAAAGACAGGAAAAACAGGCTTGACGGAAAAACAGGCAAAGAAATACGGATATAGGACAGAGACATGCCTTTCTGTAACCAGGGACACCTCACATTTCCTTGCCGGCAGTAAGAACATCGTTATCAAATTGATAGCATCCGTGCCAGACAGAAGACTTCTTGGAGCACAGATTGCCGGGACCGGAGATATTGCAAAAAGACTCGATGTTTCTGCTACGGCATTATATTTTAAAGCTAGGATCGACGATATTGCATCCATGGATCTCTGTTATGCTCCTCCGTTTGCAGGTGCCATGGACAGTATTATCCATACCGCAAACATCATGCGCAATAAGCTGTCAGGCTCGGTCAAAACCATGCCGCCTGCTGAAGTAAGGCACCGGCTTAAAATCACGGAAGACTTTATAGTGCTGGACTTACGCACAAAAGAAGAAATAACGGAAGGCAAGAGTATTGATGATGGAAGAGTTATGTGCATACCATTGGAAAATCTGCGCGCCCGTATCAATGAGTTACCCCGGGACAAAGAGATTATTTGTACCTGCCAGTACGGAACGCGTGCCTATGAGGCATATACTGTGTTGAAAAACAAAGGTTTTCAGCGTATAAGCTACATGGAATGTGGTATGTTCGGATATACCTGGCTGAGTTAAATAAAGGGGTGAATCCATTTTCGAGTTTTCATACACAGAAAACAAGAATTTACTTGACACAAAATAAATATATTGTATATTGTATACATAATTAATAAAGGAAAGGAGGTAACAAGATGGGACAATTGATTTCGCCGCATGGTTCTAAGGTTTTAAAGCCCCTTCTGCTGGAAGGAAAAGCACGGGAGGAAGAGCTCAAGAAGGCTCAAGGCTTACCAAAGGTTAAAATGACGAGCAGGGAAACATCCGATCTGATCATGCTTGGGATCGGGGCATTCACTCCCCTCGATGGATTTATGGGATATGATGATTGGAAAGGTATATGTTCAGAATATAAGATGAAAAATGGTCTGTTCTGGCCTATTCCTATAACCCTTTCAACAGCAAAATCTGTGGCAGATGGCATGAAAAACGGTATAGAGGTTGCACTTGTAGATGAAGAAACCTCGGAAATTATGGGTACCATGAAGATAACGGAAAAGTACTCGATCGATAAGGCTTACGAATGTAAAGAGATTTTCAGAACAAACGATACAGAACATCCCGGTGTTCAAAAGGTAATGTTACAGGCGGATATTAATCTTGCCGGGCCGGTAAAGGTATTGAGCGAAAGTTATTATCCAAAGCAGTTCGGGGATATCTATATGAGACCTGCAGCAAGCCGTAAAATCTTTGAAGAAAAGGGATGGCATACCATAGCGGCATTGCAGTTAAGAAACCCGATGCACCGATCGCACGAATATCTTGCAAAAATAGCGATCGAGGTTGTCGACGGCGTATTTATTCATCAGCTCGTTGGGAAACTGAAAGAAGGCGATATTCCTGCGGATGTAAGGACCAAATGCATAAACGTCCTTGTGGACAAATATTTTGTTAAGAACACCGTCGTCATGGGTGGATACCCAATGGAGATGAGATACGCAGGACCTCGTGAAGCCTTGCTGCATGGTGTATTCAGACAGAACTTCGGATGTACCCATTTGATAGTCGGAAGAGACCACGCAGGCGTCGGCAGCTATTACGGTCCGTTTGATGCACAGAAGATATTTAACGAGATACCAAAAGATGCACTTGAACTAAAGCCATTTAATATTGACTGGACATTCTACTGCTCAAAGTGCCGCGGTATGGCTTCTATGAGAACATGTCCCCACGGCAAGGAGGACAGGCTTCTGCTCAGCGGAACTGCGCTGCGTAAATCTTTATCGGAAGGTAAACCTGTTTCCGAAGATTTCAGCCGGCCAGAGGTTCTCGAGATCCTGAAGGATTACTATGCTCATCTGGAACACAAGGTCGAAATTAAGACCCATGCAGCTTCCGAAGGCATAGGTATGGACGCAAAAAATAAATAAAGATAAAAAATAAAAGGAGGTTACTATATGCCAAGTTATGTAATAACGGAAAAATGTGATGGTTGCAAGGCGCTTCAAAGAACAGCTTGTCAATATATATGCCCGAACGACCTTATGGTGCTGGACAGGGAGAAGATGAAGGCCTTCAACAGAGAGCCGGAGATGTGCTGGGAATGCTATTCATGCGTAAAGATATGTCCTCAGCAGGCAATTGACGTGAGAGGATATGCGGATTTTATGCCCCTGGGCGCCAGTGTAACACCCATGCGAGGTTCGCAGGATATTATGTGGACGGTAAAATTCCGTAACGGAACTATCAAGAGGTTTAAGTTCCCGATCAGAACAACAGCAGAAGGGGAAGTTAAGCCGTATGCAGATTTCAAGCCGGGCTCGGATGATCTCAAGAGCCCATTACTTGTGACTGAGCCGGATTCATTGGGATTAGCTCAACTTTCAGTGCCAAAGAAGTAAGGAGGAAGACATGGATAATTTTGAAACGATAGAAGTAAATACGGATTTATTGATTGTGGGCGGCGGCATGGCTGCATGCGGTGCTGCCGTTGAAGCGTCCTACTGGGCAAAGAAAAACGGATTAAAAGTAACGCTGGTCGACAAGGCAGCGATGGAGAGAAGCGGTGCAGTTGCAATGGGTCTTTCGGCCATCAACACCTACATCGGTATTAAGGACGGCGCAAACTCTCCCGAGGATTTTGTCAAGTATGTAAGGAACGACCAGATGGGAACCGTAAGAGAAGACCTTGTGTATGATATAGCACGGCACGTTGATTCCACTGTTCACCTGTTTGAGAAATGGGGATTGCCTATATGGAAGGATGAAAAAGGTAATTATGTCCATGAAGGCAGATGGCAGATCATGATAAACGGCGAGTCATACAAGGTCATCGTGGCAGAGGCAGCAAAGAGCGCACTTGGAATGGACAACGTTTATGAGAGGGTGTTTATCGTCAATCTTCTTACGGACGAAAAGGACCCCAATAAGATAGCAGGAGCGGTTGGATTCAGTGTAAGAGAGAACAAATTCTACGTATTCAAAGCCAAGGCAGTTATGGTTGCAGCAGGCGGTGCTGTCCATATATTCAGGCCAAGGTCAACCGGTGAAGGCTTCGGCAGGGCATGGTACCCGCCATGGAATTCAGGTTCAAGCTATGCAACAATGCTGCAGGTAGGCGCAGAGATGACCCAGATGGAAAGCAGATTTATACCTACACGGTTCAAGGACGGATATGGCCCGGTAGGTGCATGGTTCCTGCTCTTCAAGTCAAGGGCGACAAACGCGTTTGGTGAGGATTACTTGCAAACACAAGCAGAAGAGATCAAGAAATGGGAGCCGTATGCAAGTGCAAAACCGGTTCCAACTCCCCTCCGTAACCATCAGATGATCACAGAGCTCAGAGAAGGAAGAGGGCCGGTTTACATGAGAACAGAAGAGGCCATAAAGAAGATTACGGACACCACCCCGGGTACGGACAAAGACAAAAAGAAGAGATTGAAAGAGCTCGACTCAGAGGCATGGGAAGATTTTCTTGATATGACGATAACCCAGGCAGGCCTATGGGCATCGATGAATATTTCACCAGAGGAAAAACCTTCCGAGATCATGCCTTCAGAGCCGTACTTTATCGGTTCGCATGCGTCGTGTGCAGGCGCATGGGTGAGCGGTCCTGCCGATATTGCACCAAAAGAATACACATGGGGCTATAACAGAATGAGTACCGTACAAGGTCTGTTTACAGCAGGTGACGGTGTAGGTGGTAATGCCCACAAATTCTCATCCGGGTCATGTACAGAAGGCAGGATTGCCGGTAAAGAAGCGATAAGATTCATAAAGGATCACCCCGAGGCTCCAACAATAGATCCGAAGAAGATAGATACATTAAAAGAAAAAACATATAAACCGCTCAAAACGTTTGAACAGTACAAAACACTATCGAGCGACTCGAACATCAATCCGAATTATATCAAGCCAAAAATGTTCTTATTCAGACTGAACAAGATTATGGACGAGTATGTTGGTGGAACATCAACATGGTATACAACCAATAAACCCATGCTCGAAAGAGGGCTTGAATTACTTGCCATGCTCAAAGAGGACTCCGAGAAGCTTGGCGCAGAAAATCTGCACGAGCTTATGAGGGCATGGGAGAACTACCACAGACTATGGACAGCAGAAGTCCATCTGAGGCACGTGATGTTCAGAGAAGAGACACGGTATCCTGGTTACCTGTATAGATCGGACTTCCCCAAGATCGATGAAGCAAACTGGAAGGTATTTGTTAACTCGAAATGGGATCCACAGACAGGGAACTGGCAGATGTCGAAGAAACCGGTAGTAAAGATAATACAGTAAGAGAACAATTAAAATTTGCAGCAGGGGCAGGGTAATCCTGCCCCTGCGCAGACTACGTTATCATGCCAGCGTATTGACAGAACATGCTCGGTATATAGGCTGGTAATAAGAGGTAATGAAATCTATGACTAATGATAATAAAAGTGTGTGTGTAATTGGCGGAGGGATCAGCGGGATGACAACAGCCATAGAAGCTGCAGAAGTAGGCTATGAAGTATATCTCATAGAAAAGTCCCCTTCCCTTGGAGGCAGGGTGGTTCAGATGAACCAGTATTTTCCCAAGCTTTGTCCTCCGCAATGCGGTGTTGAAATAAACTACAAGAGAATAAGGGTAAATCCAAAGATTCGGTATTTTACACTCGCAGAGGTTGAAAAGATTTCAGGCACACCGGGGAATTTCGACGTAACGATACGTTTAAACCCGCGGTATGTGAATGATAAATGTACGGCATGCAACAAATGTGCCGAGGTGTGCCCTGTCGAACGATCAAGCGATTACAACTACGCTATGGATAAAACAAAGGCTGTTTACCTCGCGCACGAGATGGCCTTCCCTATGAAGTACGTAATCGATGACAAGGTTTGTCTGAAAGAACAGTGTGCAAAGTGTTTAGCTGCGTGCAAGTACGATGCAATTGAATTATCCATGAAGCCGAAGACACTCAACATCAACGTCGGTTCTGTTGTGCTGGCAACGGGATGGTCGTCATATGATGCTGCAAAGATAGATAATCTTAAGTATGGAATTTATAAAAACGTTGTGAGGAACGTAGAAATGGAAAGGCTTGCCGCACCGAACGGACCGACAAAAGGCAAAATCCTGAGACCATCCGATAAAAAAGAGATAAAGAGCATAGCCTTTGTGCAATGCGCAGGGTCGAGGGATGAAAACCATCTTGCCTATTGTTCGTCGATTTGTTGTCTTGCGTCAATGAAACAAGCAACGTATGTCAGGAGTCAATATCCGGATGCCGATATTTATATATTTTATATCGATATAAGAGCAACGGGCAGATTTGAGGATTTTTATACAAAGGTTCAAGCCGACAATAAAATATCCTTTATAAAGGGCAAGGTTGCAAAAATTACAGAAGACGCTGATACAAAATCGCTTACCGTGGTAGCAGAAGATATCCTTTCGGGACAGAAGATTTATAAAACGGTAGACATGGTTGTGCTGGCAACCGGTATGGTGCCGAATGGCATAAAGTCGCAGATGCCGGCTGATATTGTTTATGATGAATTCGGTTTTATTGTTCCCGATCTTCAGTCACCCGGAATCTATACGGCGGGCTGCGCTAAGAAACCTGCGGATGTTGCAAGCTGTATTCAGGATGCAACCGGTGCAGCACTAAAGGCCATTCAAATATTTGTTTAGGCCCGGGCAAGGCAATTGGGAGGTATAAAGCGTGGATAAAAAATTAGGTGTATATATATGTTCGGGTTGTGATATCGGAGAATCGGTTGAGGTAGATAAACTTCTCACCGTTGCTCAGGGAGAACAAAAAATACCGGTTTGTATAAAACATGCAAACCTGTGCGGTGCAGAAGGTGTAGAGCTTATCAAAAAGGACATTAAGGAACAGGGCGTAAACTCGGTCGTTGTTGCTGCCTGTTCTCCAAGGGTTCATTTCGATACATTCTCTTTCGATCCAACCGTGTATGTAGAACGGGTTAACCTCAGGGAACACGTTGCGTGGTCGCATGTACCGAAAGAGGAAGATACGCAGATGCTGGCAGAAGACTACATAAGAATGGGTATCATAAGGGCAAAGAAGGCAAATGCACCAAAACCGTATATAGAAAATATCACTAAGACCGTTCTCGTTATCGGCGGGGGCATAACCGGTATGACATCGGCTATTGAAGCTACAAAAGCAGGCTATAAGGTCATACTTGTGGAAAAGGCTTCCGTTCTCGGCGGCTGGATGCGGAGATGGTATAAACAGCTTCCGCAAAGGCCCCCGTATAAAGAATTGCAGGATGTAGATATTGAAAAGACGATCAATGAAGTGAAGAAACATCCCGATATTAAGCTTTTCACCTCTGCCGAAATAGAGAATGTGTCCGGACAACCCGGCATGTTTGATGTTTCGATAAAACAGGACGGGAAAACCATTATTGAAAGGGCCGGGTCAATAATTGTATCAACCGGCTGGAAGCCCTATGATGCTGGCAAAGTGGATGGTCTTGGTTTTGGAAAATATGCCAATGTTGTTAACAATGTTATGATGGAAGATATAACGGTTCAGGGAAAGGGTAAGATTAAACGTCCATCGGACAACAAAGATGTAAAATCCATTGTGTTTGTGCAGTGTGCCGGGTCAAGGGATAAAAATCATCTTCCCTACTGTTCTTCCGTATGCTGTCTGACCTCATTGAAACAGGCTTCTTACGTAAGGAACAGCAATCCGGATGCCAAAGTTTACATCGTTTATAAGGATATGCGTACCCCGGGGCAATATGAAAATTTTTATAAAGATAAACAGGCCGATAACGGGGTGTTCCTTACCAAGGGAGACATTGCGGGCATAACAGAGAACCCGGATAAATCACTCGAGGTTAATATTAAGAATACCTTGATTGGCGAAGATATACGAATAAAGGCTGATATGGTCGTACTCGCAACAGGCATGGTACCTGCCACGGATTCGGGCATATTGAATCTCCAGTACAGGCAAGGAAAGGAATTACCGATGCTGAAGTATGGGTTCCCTGATTCTAATTTTATCTGTTTTCCTTATGAGACCCAGAGGACAGCCATCTATGCTGCAGGCTGTGTTCGGCAGCCGGCAGAGAGTAAAACATGCAAAGATGATGCAACAGGAGCAGCATTGAAGGCAATCCAGGCCCTTGAGCTCGAATCGATAGGTTCCGCTGTTCATCCGCGGGCAGGAGATTTATCGTATCCGATATTCTTTATGCAAAAATGTACGCAGTGTAAACGATGCACGGAGGAATGTCCGTTTGGGGCCATTGATGAGGATGAAAAGGGCTCACCGAAACCAAATCCAAACAGATGCAGAAGGTGCGGTGTTTGCATGGGGGCATGTCCCGAAAGGATCGTTTCCTTTGAGAACTATTCGGTAGATATCGTTTCTTCAATGCTAAAATCCATAGAGGTCCCGGGAGAAGAGGAAGAGAAGCTCAGAATCCTTGCGCTTGCATGCGAGAACGACGCATATCCTGCATTCGACATAGCCGGTATAAACCGCACGATACTCAATCCGAATATAAGGATCATACCGGTTCGGTGTCTTGGTTCCGTTAATATTGTTTGGATAGCAGATGCACTATCAAGGGGCATCGACGGCATAATGCTTATGGGGTGCAAATATGGCGAAGATTATCAGTGCCACTTCATAAAGGGAAGCGAGATTGCCAACAGAAGAATGGAAAATTTGAAAGAAGTGCTTCAAAGACTTGTGCTTGAACCTGAAAGGGTGAGGGTTATGCAACTCGAGATTTCCGATTATAACAGGCTGCCGGATATTATGAATGACTTTATGGCAAAGGTAACCGAGCTCGGTCCCAATCCATATAAGAGTTTTTAGAGAGGTAACTATGGCGAACAATTTGATAGAAAGCGATATTGATTTTGTAAACGACATTACAAAACTTGGCGGGGGCTCTTTAAAGAAATGCTTTCAATGTGCAACCTGCTCTGTTGTATGCAACCTGTCATCGGATGATAAGCCCTTTCCCAGAAAAGAAATGATATGGGCACAGTGGGGATTAAAAGATAAGCTTATTTCCGATCCCGATGTGTGGAGATGTTATCAATGCGGAGATTGCTCCGTGCATTGTCCAAGGGGTGCAAAACCGGCTGAAGTAATGGGTGCTATAAGGAACTATAGTTTTAAAAACTATGCATTCCCGAAATTTATGGGTACGGCACTGAGCAGTCCAAAATATCTGCCGCTGCTCTTTGCAGTTCCGGTGATATTGTTTTTGCTCGTGCTTGCGCATGTTGGGAATTTAATCTCTGTTCCTGCCGGCGAAATAGTTTTTGCAAAGTTTATTCCCCATTTATATGTTGATCCTATCTTTATATCGGTGAGTGCGATTGTTGCAGGGGCCATGGCCATGAGTATTACGAAATTCTGGAAGAATATGGACACGAACAATCCCCACGGAAATCATTATGGGGAAAAAAGTATTCTTCAGAGCGGCATCCTCGCTGCAGAAGAGATACTCACCCATAATAAGTTTAAAAAGTGTGACGCTAACAATCTAAGATATTCCGGACATCTTGCTATATTTTATGGGTTTATGGCGCTTTTTGCAGTTACGACCATTGTATTTTTCGGTCTGTATGTGTTTGGCCTTGAACTCCCGCTTAAACTGACAAATCCTGTAAAAATACTCGCAAATATCGGTGCGGTTGCACTTATTACCGGATGTACCATTGCGGTTTACAACAGGTTAAACAAAAAAGACACATCAGGTGAAAGCTATTATTATGACTGGCTGTTCCTCGGTATACTGTTCATCATAGGCATAACAGGTCTTCTTGCGGAACTTGTAAGACTTTCGGGTAATGCCCCCGTTGCCTATTGGACATATTTTGTCCATCTTGTGTTTGTGTTTTTCCTGATTGCATATTTACCGTATTCAAAGTTTGCTCACCTTATGTATAGATTTGTAGCAATCGTTTACGCAAAGTATGCCGGTATGCGCGAACCTGCTGAGGATGCAGTGACTGAGAAAACAGAAGTAAAGAGTGTTGCGTAGGATAGTACATCGTCGCAGGCTCTTTTTTACAAGGAAGAGAAAAGGTCGCAAGCGATGGATATTTTTAACTGGATAGCACACATATCTCAAAGTACCACTCCTGACAAAGGGTTCCATGCACATTGGCTTTATAGTGCATGCTCCATTTTACTGCCGGCAATAATAGGTGCTGTTGTAACCTACACCATAATGTTTTTAGAAAAGGCCTTTAAAATACATATCGGCGGAGGGCATTGAACATGTACAGCATGTACCTGCCCATTGCCCATGTACATGTCAATCTCGTGTGGATGCTGCTTTTTGGTTTTGTTGTCGGCGGCATGGCTGGATTTTTTGGTGTCGGCGGAGGATTTCTTATAACCCCCATGCTGAATGCCATATTCGGAGTTCCTTACCCTGTAGCAGTCGGTTCGAGTCTTTCTCTTCTCGTAGGGATCACGGTGGCTTCGACTATCAGACACAGTAAGTACGGTAATATTGACTATAAACTGGGAATTGTCATGGTCTTGGGAACATCCGCCGGGGTTGAGGCGGGTGCAAAGCTTCTCAATCTCATCAAGGGCTTGCAGAATTTATTGCCTTCGACCGGAGGACATCATGTGGATCTGTTGGAGATTATCCTGAGCATTTCCTATATCGTAATGCTCAGCTTGATCGGTTTATCGATCTTCAGAGAGTCTTTGAAGACAATGAAGATGACGAGAAGGGTGGCGTCCGGGGCTCAAGGCTCGGGTGAGCCCGAGGCATCCCAAGGTGTAAAAAAAATAAGGGCTTTGAAATGGAAGCCCATGCTGAGATTCAATGCCTCCGGTATTCCGGGAATTTCCCTGTGGGTTATTACCGGCATTGCATTCGTTACAGGTGTGCTGAGCGGATTTATGGGCATAGGCGGCGGGTTTATCATGATGCCGGCACTTATCTATATCATAGGGTGTCCCACGGTAATCGCTGTGGGAACGAGCCTTTTCAGCATCCTCTTTACCGCTGCATACGGATCGTTTACCTACTCGCTTGAGGGCAATATAGATTTGGTGCTTGTGACCTCTCTTCTTATAAGCTCTACCATAGGCTCCGTGATAGGGGCATCGTTTACAAGGAAAGCGGGCGGACCCAATGTAAGGATGCTGTTCTCCCTTATTGCTTTTGTCGCCGTAATAATCGTCGGCATAAAACTCGGCGCATCAGTACTTCATTAATAATTTGTCTTCAAATCAGCAAGGAAGTGGTATACACTATAAACAGTGATGAGGGTTACGAAAAGGTGAGGATCAATCTTTTAAGAGAAAAAGCATCTTTTGATACTGTTGTGTTACAACAAAAATATACCGATTACCTGAGATTGTTGTCCAACAATGATCTCGTTTTGCGAATCATGGCCGAATTAAAGGAAAAATCATCCGGTGACGAGGCATTTGAAATAGGCTATTTGCGCATAAACGCCGAGGCAATGTTAAAAGTGATCAAAAAAATACTGAACCGCCTCAACGGGCTTTCCGGCAACAAATACGCCGGTTTGAACAAAATATACGATGATTTAAAAGAAAACATTGACCGGATCCTTTCTCAAAAAAACGATATACCTTTTGATGATCTTGTAGTGCCTTATGAAGATATAACAGCGGAAAGAATCAACAGTGTCGGGGGAAAAAATGCACAACTGGGCGAAATGAAAAACAAGCTCGGCTTGACCATACCCGGTGGTTTTGCCATAACCGCATACGCGTATAAAGCCTTTCTTGAAAACAATAATCTCGAACAGAGGATAGAAAATTTGCTTTCGGGGCTTGATATCAATGATTTTGAGTCTACGGTAAAAATAAGTTCACAGGTACAGAAAATAATCATGGATAGTTCTTTACCCCCAAAGCTCGGTCAGGCTATCGAAGCCCATTGCAAAGAGCTCATGGATAAACAAGGGAGCGACACCTCTTTTTCCGTGAGGAGTAGTGCCGCAGGTGAAAGTACGGAGTTCAGTTTTGCAGGGCAATATACAACGGCACTCAATGTAGGCATAAAAGATATTCTGCAATCCTACAAGGAAGTCGTTGCGAGCAGGTTCAGTCAACGGGCGTTGTTTTATCTGACGAACAGGGGTTTCCGGCAGGATGATATAGCAATGAGTGTCGGTTGTATGACAATGGTGCGTGCGAAGTCAAGCGGCGTGATTTATACGGCAGATCCTTTTGCTGCGCACGGGAATAATGCCATTATCATAAATGCTATCTGGGGGCTCGGTAAGTATATCGTAGATGGGGATATAGCACCGGATCTCTTCATTGTATCGAAGACCGATGGAACTGTTATCGAATCCAAGATAGCTAATAAAACCAAAATGCTTGTCATGTCACAAACAGACAAAGGGATCGCGGAGATCAAGGTGGATGAATGGACTTCCGGAAAACCGGCCATGAGCGTGCAGCAGATACAAGAACTTAAGGATTGTGCGTTGAAGATAGAACAGCACTACCGGCGTCCGCAAATGATAGAATGGGCATACGATGACCACGATAAACTTTATCTATTGCAAACAACTCCGCTCGGCATATTGAAGCGCAGCGTACCGGACGTTCCCGTAAATCCAACAAGGCATAAACTGCTCATTAGCAATGCAGAAACAGCATCATCGGGTATTGGGTATGGGCCGGTATTTTTTGTCGATACGGATGAAGACATCTCAAGGTTTCCCAACGGCGGGGTTGCAGTGGTAAAGAATTCTTCTCCCAGGTTCGTCAGTATAATGAACAGGGCGAAGGCCATCGTAGCGGATATCGGAAGTCCAACGGGACACATGGCGACGCTTGCCAGGGAGTTTCAGATACCCGCGATCGTCAATGCACGCCATGCCGCCGCTACAATCGGTAACGGTGTCCTGGTTAGCGTAGATGCGGACCATGGGCGCGTATACGAGGGCTATGCCGGCGAGTTGTTCAAACAACCGCATTCCAAAAAAGGTATTTTTAAAGACACCCCGGCTCTTCTCATGATGAATAAATTCCTTGAGTATGTAACGCCGTTAAACCTCATAGATCCTTACGGTACCAATTTTACCATGGATTCCATCCATACCATGCATGACATTATACGGTTTGCACACCAGGCATCCATGAATGAGATGTTTCTTATCGCACAGAATGTGTCCGTTGATAAAGTTTCTGCTATACGGCTCAAAACGGCGGCGAAGTTCGAGGTTTATATCATAGACCTCGGAGGCGGTTTAAAAAAAGAAAAAGAGATAACGGAGGCATCGATTATCTCCATACCGTTCCTTGCGTTCTGGCGCGGCATAAAGAAGGAACCGGCAGCCATCCGGTCCGTGAGTAAAGAAGGTTTTGTTTCTGTGCTTATGAATACCTTGGCAAACCCGCAGCTTCAGGAAAGATTATATGAAAAAAATCTGGCACTGATAAGCAATGAATATATGAATTTCAACATACGAATGGGATACCATATATCGACCATAGAAGGTCTCTGCACTCAGGACCCCAACGATAATTATATCCGGTTTATATTCCAGGGCGGAGGCGCTGATTTTGACAGGAGAATAAAAAGGGCAGAATTGATAACCATGGTCCTTAAAAAGTACCAGTTTTATGTAAAACGGACGGATGATACCGTCAGGGGCATATGTGCAAAATGCGAACAAAATAAATTCGAAAGTATCATGGATATGCTGGGAAGATTGACTATTTATACAAAACAGCTTGATATGGTTATGCCGGAAAATGCAGGTGTCCTTGAAGATTACGTGGAAACGTTTATAAAAGATATTATGCAGGCATAGTGAGGAAGGATTATGAATATATCGATGTACGGTAAGTTCAGGTTTTCGTGCCACAAGGGAGTGGCGTGTTTTACAAAGTGCTGCAGGAACGTAAACATATTTTTGACGCCGTATGATATTCTGAGAATGAAAAAAAAGCTTGGCATTTCATCGGAAGAGTTTCTTGAAAAATACACGAGGACTCTGATCGGTAACGGGGCCAGCCTGCCGGTCGTCTTATTCAGAATGAGGGAAGACGGAGATAAAGCTTGCCAGTTCCTCACCGAAGAAGGGTGCAGTATCTATGAGGACAGGCCGTGGTCATGCCGTTTGTATCCGCTCGATAAAGACACCACCGAGGAGGACGAATTCAAACTTATCGTTGGCGAAGATTTCTGTTTTGGCCAGAAGGAACCGAAAGAATGGATCCTGGAAGATTGGCTGGAGGATCAGGGATTTATAACCTACGACAACATGAATTCGATGTTCGGAGAGATCACCGGTGTGGAAAGCAGCTGGAAAGACAAGGTACCGGACAAATCCGTAATCGATATGTTTTATATGACCTGCTATAATATCGATAAGTTCAGAAAGTTTGTCTTTGAAAGTAAATTCCTCGATCTTTTCGAGGTGGATCCGACTACGGCAGATCGCATGAAAGCAGACGACCAGGAACTTTTGAAGTTCGGATTTAAATGGTTGAAGTTCGGCCTGCTGGGTGAGAGGACCCTGGTCCTTAAAAAAGATGCGGCGGAGAAGAAGAAATAAAAATAATTTCAAACACAAGCAGAGCTATCATTCGAATGCATCTTTTGGGGCAACTATCTTATATTTTTTTATTCTATAGATAAGCTTGTATCTCGGTATTTTTAGAATCTTTGCCGCTTTGGACCTATTGTATCCTGCTTTATCCAGAGCAGATACGATCATGCGTTTTTCGGCCTCATCCATGGATTCATCAACGATAGCAGACGTATGCTCGTGCAGGGAAACGGATGGAGACAGGTTCGATTCAACGTCCTGCTCCGTGATCGTCCCGCCGTCCTTTATCACCGCGGCCCGCCGTATAAAATTCTGGAGCTCCCGTACATTTCCGTACCATGGATGATTGACAATCCTGTTTATTGCTTTATTGCTGAGCACGAGCTTTCCTCCGGGAGCATACTGGCTTAAGAAATGTCCGGCGAGCAGGGATATATCCTCCCTGCGTTCCCGCAGTGGAGGAATGTGTATATGGACGACGTTGAGTCTGTAATAGAGATCTTCCCGGAATGCTCCCTTTTTGATTAAGTCCGCAAGGTCGGCATTCGTGGCTGATACGATCCTTGCATCGATCTTTTTTACCTCGACATCACCGAGTCTTTCTATGGTGCCGGTTTCTATCGCACGCAACAGCTTTGGCTGTAATCTGATATCCATGCTCCCTATTTCGTCGAGAAACAGGGTGCCCTGGTTTGCGAGCGAAAATCTGCCTTCTTTATCTTTGATAGCGCCGGTAAATGCGCCTTTTGCGTATCCAAACAGCTCGGCTTCAAGCAGGTCCGAAGGAATGGCCGCACAATTGATGGCAACAAATGCCTTATTTTTTTTGTTGCCAGAGGAATGGAGAGCGCGTGCGATGACCTCCTTGCCGGTGCCTGACTCACCCGTGATGAGGACCGGCACATCCGAATCAGCAATACGCTTTATTGTGCCGAGTATTTCTTTGATGGCCAAGGAAGAGCCGATGATACCATGACTGGCGTGGTGCTCCATTCCGCCTTTACCGAGTAACGCCTGTTTTATGGAAAGCGAAAGCTCTTCTTTTTCAAAAGGCTTTGTCAGGTAGTCAAAAGCTCCCTTTTTTATCGCATCAACCGCCATGCGAACGGTTCCGTATGCCGTTATTACTATCACAGGAAGCTCCGGATTTGTACTCAAGAGTCTTTCCAGCAGCTCAATACCATTGCCATCCGGCAACATAACATCGGTTATGACGAGTTTGGGCTGATGCTGCTTCGCGAGCACCAGGGCATCACTGACCGTACCTGCACCAATGGCCGTATAGCCTTCTCTGGAAACGTTAAACTCTATGACCTTTCTTTGAACCTCATTATCATCGACGATAAGGATGGTTACTGTCCCCATGGCAGCCTCACCGTAAATATCGTACCTTTACCAGGCGTACTCTGAACAAGGATTTTTCCTTTATGTTCCTCAACAATTCGCTTTGCAATGGCAAGCCCAAGCCCTGATCCGTCCTTCCTGGTTGTAAAGAAAGGCTTGAATACGCTATTGATAAGATCGGGCGGTATACCGGGGCCTGTATCTACGAACAAAATCTCGACACCGTCATTGCCCGCTCTCCGGATGGTTATTTCCAGCTTCCCGCCATTGCCCATGGCTTGTATTGCATTAAGCATAAGGTTAATAAAAACCTGCCGCATTTTATCGCAATCAACACGGATGGTAATAGGCTCTTTTAAGGACAGACTTATTCTTACATGGCTTTTTTCGGTTTGTACGTTGAATAAGCTTATGATCCTGCCGATCTCTGCACCCATGTCGCATGCTTCCAAAGCAAGATTCGTCCGTGTAAAAGAAAGCATCGAATCAAGCGTGCGGTTCAGCCTTCCTATCTCGCTTTTTAACAGACCGGCAAACTCAATTTTTCGTTCCGGAATTACTGATTCATCCGCAACGATGTCCGCAGCACCTTTGATTGAGCTCAAAGGGTTTTTAATCTCGTGCATCATATAGGCAAACAGTTCACCTATGGTGGAGAGACGTTCCGATACCCTGACCTGTTCTTTCAGTTCATCATTTTTTTTACGTTCACGCCTTTGCGCATCGGAAAGCGTACCGGTCAGAACTCCGATAACCCCGTAAAACAGGACCTCGACAAGCTCTCCTGAAACAAAATCATGTCCCATGGATCTCTGCATATAAATAAACGGGAGCACTGCCAGCGAGATGCCCGCTGCCGTTACGATGCCTCCTTCTATTCCAAACCACAGACCTGCAAGAACAATCGGTATATAGCACAGCCTTCTGTGGAATGCTTCCAGCACCGATGCGTGTGACATACCGTACATATAGTGAAACATAATCGTAAAAAAAGAGATGACGATTATAAGAAGCCATTTATTGATAACGTTGTTTTGCATCTGCATGCAATCTATTTAATAAAAATGCGGCAGGATGTAAAGGAACCGGGAGGAAATTATAATAAAACAAATTACCGGATTTCTGTTTTTTGTGTAGTTTGATCTGTTCAATCTGCAAGCCCGGTATTGTCGCCGTCTGTCGCACGACTGTGGAGAAGCAACAATAGCTTTAAATTTTATGAAAGATGATATATACTGTGTAAAACAGTGCAGAGCTGTGCTGTACACAGCATGGATTCTTCCCTGGCGAGTAATTGGTTTATAATAGAGTTCGCCAGGCTTTGCTGTGTTCGCGCCGGTATACACGGAGGCGATTGCGGCGAACGGCCTGCTCAAGGAGGAAGTATGGTAAAGACATTAAGCTCTATGTTACTTGTAATCTCATTGATTGCAGTTGCCGGTTGTGCAAAGGAGATTCCTCAAAATATAATTTCAAATGTTGATACGGCCATAACATTCAATCTGCTGATAAAGGACCCGTCTGGCTATAAGGGCAAAACGGTCATGACAGGAGGCGAGGTTATCAGCTCTGTAAATGAAAGTAGCGGGACCACTTCGCTTGAAATAATGGAACTGCCGCTCGAAAGCAATTACAAGCCGGAAAAAGGCGACCGGTCGTCCGGAAGATTCATAGCCGTATACAGGGGGTACCTCGAAACGCACATATTCAGACCGGGCAGATTTGTTACCGTTGTCGGTGTTGTTGCAGCACCCCAAAAGGGGACCATAGGCAGTATGCCGTACGTTTTTCCTGTTATAGACACAACCTATATCAAACTGTGGCCAATCGTTCACCGGAGTAATCTGCCGGCATATTCCATCGGCCTCGGGTTTGATTATGGCCCCGCTCTGTTCCCTCCCTGGGGATATTATCCTTATGGACCCTTCTGGTACTAAGGCAGGCTATAAACATTTATCATGCCATGGAACCGAGCATTTAATACGGGTGGAGAAAAAAGAAAATATTTGTTTCTTCTTAAGGGTAAAACCGCCATTAAAACTGCACTCACAGGATTTACCGTTTTAGCCCTGTCCTTAACCGCACATGTATCCGCGTATGGCTCGGCAAAAAACAACAAGGCGGAACAGTTGTATGCCGCAGGTGTAAAAAACTACTACATCCTCATCTCCAGCAAACAAAAACAGCAATACAGAGATACCTGGCTCAATGTTATCAATGAATTTGAGCAAGTATACAAAAAATATCCAAAGAGCAGTTATGCACCCAAGGCGCTGTATAACATCGGCAACCTTTATAACAATCTTTACACAAGATCATTTCTTGATAAAGATCTCGACGCCGGCATAAGCGCATTTAGAACGCTCCAGCAGGTCTATAAAAAGAATACACTCGCAGACGATGCCCTGTTTAAGATTGCTGAAATCTACAGGACAAAAAAGGGCGATACGGAAACCGCACTCCGTTTTTATAGAATGATACTCGAAAAATATCCGGGCAGTAACTCTGCACCCATGGCGAGAATATGGGTAAAAAAATTGGGAGGGAGTATAACGGTAAAACAACCGGCCCATGCAAAAAAAATAGCTGCCGTCGTGAACGGTATAAAGGTATGGTCGGCGGCCGATTATACCCGTGTCGTAATCAACGTCTCGAATGAGGTGGTTTACTCGGGTCATTTGCTTGAACAAAAGGAAGACGATATGCCGGGGAAAAGAATATACGTTGACCTAAAAGGGACAACGCTCACCTGCGATACCCCGCCCATATCCGTAAAAGACGGACTCGTTGAAGAGGTCAGGGCCGGACAATTCAACAGCAACACGGCCAGGGTCGTACTGGATGTCGGAGACATAAGCGACTATTCCATATTCAATCTGGAAGACCCGTTCAGGATCATCATCGATGTTAAGGGCAAAAAAGTCGGAGCAGAAAAAGAAGCACAGGGCGGGAAACTCTCTGAAACCACCGCGGAACAGCCGACCCAGGCAACGGGAGATGCCAGACTCTCCATAGCAAGGATTATAAAAGATTATGAGACTATAAACAAGCAAGCGCAACCCATAATACCGGTAATGACCCCGCAGAGCAATGCCTCTTTGTCCATCAAGAAAATCGTTATCGACCCAGGCCACGGCGGCCATGATCCCGGAGCAATCGGCCCCAACGGCGTCGAGGAAAAGAACATAACACTCAAGATCGGTACCATGCTTGCGAAAAGATTGCGGGCAATGGGGTTCCATGTAATTATGACAAGGAATAAAGACGTTTTTATTCCGCTTGAAGAAAGAACGGCTATTGCGAACATGAGCAATGCCGATATTTTCATATCCATCCATGCCAATGCAAGCCTGAGCCACAGGACAAAGGGTATAACAACATATTATTTAAGTACAACGCACGACCGATCATCCATGCTTGTCGCTGCGCGGGAGAATGCCACATCAACAAAAAAACTGAGTGATCTTCAATTGATTCTCGAGGACCTTATGAAAACAGCGAAGATAAACGAATCTGCAATTTTTGCAAACGACATCCAGCAAGACATGGTCGAAAGCTTACGGAAAGACGGCTATACCACACCGAACCTTGGGGTGAGGAGTGCACCATTCTTTGTACTTATGCATGCTAATATGCCGAGTATCCTCATAGAAACTTCTTTTGTGACAAACCCGACCGAAGAACACCAGCTCGAAGAAAAGCGATACGAGGAGAGTATTGTGGACGGGGTCGTCAAAGGCATACTCAGGTATGGAACAAAGATAAAGATGGCAGAACAATGAGTTAGGCCGTTGTAATCCGGTATGCACACCCACGCTTATTATATGACCATGGCGCTCCATGAAGCGCGCAAAGCAGAAGATCAGGGCGAGGTACCTGTTGGTGCCGTTGCCGTAATGGGTGATATGGTCATAGCCCGTGCTCACAACAATGTTATTGCCATGAAAGACCCTTCTGCCCATGCGGAGATACTTGCCCTCAGAGAGGCAGGGCACAAACTCGGCAATTACCGGCTGAAAGGGATCAGGCTGTATGTTACCATCGAACCGTGCACCATGTGTGCCGGAGCAATGATACAGGCAAGGATTCAGCAGCTTATATTCGGTGCCTACGACGAGAAGGCAGGGGCACTAACACTGTTTGATATGTTCAGCGACGGAAGACTGAACCACAGGGTTGAGGTCGTCCCGGGCATCCTCGATCAAAAAGCATCTGCGCTCTTGAAAGAGTTCTTCGAAAAGAAACGTAAGCAATCCCGTCCTCACCGGTAAGGGAAGTATCCTTAATGGTGTTGCTTAAAATTGAAAAGTGAACTCCATAAAGTTCAAAAGTGCACTGACTTTAGATCGAATAATTCTACATTTACGCAATAATGCCGTTTCTTAATCTTATCTCTGCTCCATTGAGAATCAAAGAACAAATCACCGTCTGTGATAATGGTTATATAAATCTGTCTACGCTGGTTTTGTGTCATTCCCACGAAAGTGGGAATCCAGTTTCGCACTCCTTTGTCATTTCCGAGAAATTTAGAATCTAGACGTCGTCCCTGCGAAATCAGAGAACTATTTTAAGAACTGGATTCCTGTTCAAGCATATCTGCGGAGAAGCCCATGGGCAGGAATGACGAGCTCGTTGAGATTGATATGTTTCTACCAATCAATTTTTTCCCATAAACTAATTTGTATAGTTTAAATTAGCGCACTTTTCAATTTTAAATGACAGAAGTATACTGAACATTGGATAAATAACCCGTCAGACGCCATCTTTAATCATTGCGCTGAGTTCCGATATCCGCCTGCAGATCCTCCTCTCTTAGCGTCCCGCCTTAGTCAGGATAAATTGCCAGTGGGGATGCTGAAATTGTTTTATTGGAGGGGCAGGGCTTGCTACGCCCTGATTGCACAGCTCTGTCCATAGTCTCTCATTAAATAATTTTCACAAGTCCAAGGAAATGTTGAACAGTATCGGTGTTCAAAAAGATCGCCGTCAAAATGCCCAGAATGCACGAAACCACTATGGTCTCAACAAGAGAGTATGCCGTTTCCGCGGCATTGGACACCGTGATACAGGGAACAGGACGAACCAAAAACCATTTTGCGGCTATTATGCGACCCTTTTTCCGGTTTTGAGTATTTCCTTTATATAGGGATTTGTTTTATCGAAGTCCGTTCTGGCAAAAGAATGAGGTTCTATTCGTAAATCGATGTCTTTTGTAAATTTGAGAAGCTGAACATCTTCAAGAAAGCCGTCAATGTTATCCTTATCCCAGAAAACAGCAAGGTCTATATCGCTATCTTTACTATGACTGCCTTTTGCATAAGAACCAAACAGATATATGTGCCATATTGGTATATTGTTTTCCCGTAGGATCTTTAAATATTTCCGAATAACTTGTTCGATCGGTCTTATAATTTTTTTAACAGCCATGTTCTAAACTCCTTAATCTTATTCATATACTCTTCTGCAAAGCTCTTTGTAGCTTTTTTATAGAACCTTTGTTTGTAATCCGGATAACGGGCTTTCAAGTTAAAGGTGGTCACTTCCAATAAAAAATCTTTCTGAGAATCTGAAAGGGAAAGCCCTGACCGTTCTGCTATTTGTAACAAGTGATGTATCTGCGGTGCATTATTATCCACAACCTTCACGAAGTAGGCCTTCAACAGTTTTTCAATAACAAGATGACCTACAAACAACGTCCATACATAATGACCATTGTTAAAGAGGCTGTCCATGGCCTTAAAATCAATATCTGAAGAATCAAGCCAGTATTTTACAATTTCATCCTTTTTCATTGCATGAGCTCCCAATCATGCAGTTATATATCACATTATGTTATGGATATTCAATCTGCTGGAAAAACAACACAGATAGTGCAAATTCCATGAGAGCATAAGGGGACATTATCTTTGCATTTAAATCGAAAACCGTAATACTTATATATTATATTCTGAACTTTGTTTGCTTTATTCTTTGCACAAGTAATTGAAGAACCAAACTGTAAACAGTGTGGTTCTTCGTCGGTAAGGAATATGTTAATCGTATAGTTCGCCCGACCCAGCTTCGCTGTGTGCCCGCTGCTATAAATAGCGGGGATTGCGGCGAGCACCCGTTCAATCTCCTTGCTCAATGCCGGTTTCAGAGGTTTTAACCTGGCGGCAATCTGCCGTGCCGAGGTTATCAAGCACGTCTCTCTCCTTCGTGCTCTCCGGTTAGTGTAATGTTTAGACGCGTCCCCGTTCCTTCAGCCTTATCTGTTCCCCTTCCCCATCCCCGTCATTCCGCACTTGAGGAGCCTGCCCCGCCCCTGATGCGGGGGAATCCAGATCCACATATTTTATCTTCAACCACTTCCTATCCCATCAATGTCCAACGTCAACAGGCTGTTGAAAAAGCCCCTGCATGTCATTGCGAGGAGCGATTTTGCGATGAAACAATCTATAAGTTATTGATTTATAAAAACCGAGATTGCTTCACTTCGTTCACAATGACAGTAATCCGAGTTTTTCAACAGAGTGTCAAGGTGTGACCCCCAATGCCCGGATTTTTTTCGGAAGGTGGGTTCGCTTAACCCCTGTGGCCCCCTCATCAGGGGGCTTTTAAGGAAGGACGGTATTTTATCGGCGGTGATTCCTGCACAGGTTGTGGTTATCAAGGCCGGAGCACGGGTGGTGGAACCAGTAGGATATTATTTTAATAGCCTGATTTCTGGTAATCTTGCCGGCTTTAACGGCATAGTATAGTTCCAGTTCGAGCTTGTCTTTAATCTTTGCCTGCCGGATCGGCTGGGGCCAGATGTTACATGCATTGTTAGACCCGCCGATAGATAGAGGGATGAGGTGGTCAAATTCATAGTGTTTGTATTGCTGGGGTTTGATGTTATAAAATCCAGCGATTTCGTTCTTTTCGTGCATGGTGACATGCCTTTTGCAATAAGGGACAGAATGATTATACCTCAGTCCTGCAAAATCTTTTGAAGTAGTAGTACAAAAGCAGCCTTCGATAGTGGTGGGCGTGTAGATTATCCCAATGATCGTATGGATTTTTAAGTAGTGATGTTGCGATAAGGTTTTTGTATGCTTATTGATCGGGTTCATTTGAGCGGAACCCATCGTTGGCAGAGCAAACATCCCCAACAAAAGCAACATCATCATTGTTCTTAATTTGTTTTTCATAACTCCTGCTTTTACCCCGTTAGAAGTTAGGCGGCTTATAACTTTTTGCCCCATGAAAAATCCACCATTGATTGAGGAACTTCTAACGTGGTTTACTTATAAGACGATAGATACCGGAAATTTATCGGAAAGAAAAGATAAGATTATAAAAAGAGTGGTAAAAGGCTATTGTTCAAACCGTTATAGCAATTTTTAGTAACTGATTTCATATCTTTTTCAATATAGCTTTAATTCGTCCGGTGTAATCTCAATTTCCCTTAATATTTCTCAAATCAAATGGCGCGCAAGATCTCTCCCCGAATGATCGGGAACCGTGGTGATTCTTCCATCGGCATGACTATAAAAAACATGGCTTCCTTTTTGCCTTGTACGATCGAAACCAAGAGGGGACAAGCTGGGAGCATGTAGAAAGATTTGATTTTTTCCTGAATAAATATTTATATGTAATATATATGCCTTACAAAACTAATGCAAAATCAATAGTATCAATATATCCTTTGATCACGTATCACGAGCGTGTTCTGATCTTGGAAAGGGCTAGAGGCATGTGGAAACACAAAAAATCTGATCCCATACTCGAATTAAAGAAAATGCGAAAAGAATGGGCTCGTCAGTCAAATAACTTCAGTTGTGGATATTCATTGTCTAATGTGATTTTTACTTTCCTGTAAAAATCTTTCGCCGTTTGCAGTGCGTTCTCTGCTTCTGTCCGGCTCAATGGCAGCATGGGATCATACGTAAATTGGTTTCTCTTCCTGCGCATTTTATCGAAAACCCCTATAAGTTCTCTGAACTTATCTCCGAGTGTTTCCCCGGCAACCCGGATAGTCGTTGCATGCTGCTGTCCGCCATACGGGCGGTATCCATTGATAAAAAGAACAGCCCTTGCAATCTTCAACATTCCATTGTACGCAAGCGTATAGCATGCCTCTTCATCAATCGTGATATTCTTTTCCGAGGCATAAATATTCCTTGATGCGCTTTCCAGCAGGGCTTTCACCTGATCAATGCCGATATTTTCTTTCTTGAGCAAACCTTTTCTTTCAAGTTCCCTGAAGGAGCTTTCCAAATGCTTTTCCATCTCCCGCCACCAGTATATATTCTTTTATTATGTTCTTCATAAATGAATTTGAACGAAGCTTACTTTTGAACTCTGCCAACGAATAGAGGTGATAATTTATTTCTCTACCCGTAGACTTCTCAATGTCTGTAACTACTTTAACCAGATGCGGCTCTTTTACTGTACCTATAACCACAACATCAATATCGGATTCAGGTTTAAATTCATCTTTCGCATACGAACCGAAGATAAAGGCGTAATCAATCCCCTGTACCGTGTGCAAGGCGCTACGTATGCTTGCCTCAATCCCCACAGTCTTTATTATTATAGACCTGAATTCATTATAAAGAGGATAGCCTGTATTTATCCGATAGTATTGTAGGTTGCCCTCTCTTGAAGTATGCAGTATGCCCGTATCAACAAGCTTGTTGAGCTCGCGCCTGCAGGTTCCCTGTGTTGTGCCTGCAAGTCTTGCCATTTCGTTGATATAAAACCGCTTGCTTTCATTTGCAAAAAATCTGGCAAGAATGTTCTTTCTTATCTTTGATTTGAATAAACTATTTAACATAACTTTGTCTGTATTCAGATTTGAATACAATTGTATTCGATTATGAATACAAAATCAAGCGGGACTTCTATTGAAGAGGAAAATAAGAAAACAGGGCCAGATGTTCCTATAATACCTATCACGCCCGCTTCCCATTCTGTTATTCCGTGCTTGACACGGAATCCAGAATCCCGAATCTCAATATTTAAGCCGGGCATCTCTCATCATTTATTGCTTGTGTTCAGTTTTCTTAAAATCTCGGACATACGCGCCTACTATCTGCCTCGCAAAATAACCTATATCATTATAATCTGAAATAAGATAATCATAGAGAATATACTGTGCTTCCCAGATTGGATCGGCTTCATTTACCAAAAACAATTTCGTATCTGTGAAATAATTTAAGGTTGTATTTGAACTTCCACTTGTTCTCCAATCAGTAGTATATGTGTTATAATAAGTACTAATGGAGGTGGAAGTGTTTGTGAAACTCACTATCATATAAGCATCTATTCCATTTTTTCTGAATATATCTGTCATTTCTTGTGGAGAATACGATTTCAGAGGCGAAAATATAGTATAGCTTTCGACCGCTTTTACGCCATTATTTAAAAATTCTTTAACAAACCGCTTTTCCGTGGCTTTTTGGAGTGCAATATTTCTTACTGGCACAAATACCATGATTTTAGAAATTTTCGCATCGTTATATTGTGGGTTACGAAGAGTAGCTACATCTCCGTAATAATCGCGGTTACATCCTATGACTGTAATCTCTATAATTGATATTAACAACATTAATATAATTTTCTTCATTTTACTTTATCCGCCTCTATACTTTTTCTTTTACTTCTTTTATAGGTACACTGTATGATTTTGCTCGGCTATTTTATATTTTATTAAATTCATCTGTTTTTTCTATTGCTTCAACTTGATCTAAATAATATAGGCGTGCCAAATTACCCTGGTTACCTATACGTACATTGTGTGGAGTAGGAAAATAATAATATATTAATGTCGCATTCCATCCTCGTTCATGTAATTGGCGTGCAGATATCATTTCTGTATCTTTTTTCATTTTGTCCTCCTTTTAATATTGTTCAAATACCACGTATAAGTCACAACACCTTTGCACCCAATCATACCATCTAACCTAAGAAGATCAATGTTCCTTGTTTCTGACATTGATATTATATTACGCTTGTGTTTCATTTAAAAATCCTACTTCAGATTGCCTGTTTTGTCGTAGTGCGGTACCTACATGTTTACGTGCAGGAATACCCTGAGGCCGTAGCCGATTAAAAACGATAGTCCTGCAACACCGAGGCTTATGGCACTCATTTCAAGGAACCTGCTCAGGAAAGGCACCTCTTTCGTAACGGAGATAAAATACGTGAAGAACAGTATGACGACAACGGCAATGGCAAGTGTTGAGAAGATGGCAGTATAGTAAAGGTGGAAGATAAAAAACGGCATGACCAGCAATGCTACCGCGATTACATAGGCGATACCGGTATACAGGGATGCCTTGAGGGGATTTTTATCACCCTTGTCGGATTTTTTCGCAAGATACTCCGAGGACATCATAGACAACGCAGCGGCAATCCCGGTTATCAGCCCCGCTATGCCGATGAGCCTGGTGTTTTTGAATGCAAACGACAATCCTGCAAGTGTGCCGGTCAGTTCCACAAGGGCGTCGTTGAGCCCGAGGATCATAGAGCTGATATAGTTCAGCTTATCCTCATCTATAAGGGCTATGAGTTCTTTCTCGTGTCTTTCCTCTTCTGCCATAACCTGTGATGCCTCCGGAAAATCATCGACAATTTGCTTATAACTGCACTGTGCATTGTCTTCTCCCTTCTCCATCAACTTAATTGCAAATGTCAGGCTGAACAGTTTCACGAGAGCTACGTAAAAAAAGATTTTGAGAGTGTCCGGCTTTACCTCGGCATGGGTATATTTTTTCCATATTCCATAATGCCGGAGCTCATCCTCGCTTATCCTTGAAAGCACATCCTGGTTTTTGTTCTTCGATCCCTGCGATAGTTTCTTATAAACAAAGTGCTCTGTAATCTCGTTTTTCTGGAATGCTAAAAGGGCGTTTTTCAATTCTGGATTCGAAATCTTTTCGTTCATAGTTCTTACCTATGGATTATGGTACGATTACCTTTATACTGCCGGGCAGAATATCGAATGTTGCCGGCAGCATGCCCGGCTGCTCGCCGTCCACATCGAGCAAGACCCTGTCCGGGGACGTAAGCTCGACATGTTTTGCGTTCGTGTACCCGATCATGGGATCATTGATATGCGTGCCCTTGTAGATCTTCGATGAATTTCTTAGAAAATCTATAAACCCTGCTTTCCCTATGGTCACGATATCGAACACGCCGTCGTCCGGCACTGCCTTCGGAGCAATGTGCATGCCGCCTCCGAAGAACTGGCAGTTTGCAATGGTAAGCATGTTGATCTCCGTGGTGTAGGGTTTGCCGGTATCAAGTGTTATGGTGATATTTTTATTCTTATAGGTGATGAGCGTCATGACGGTACCCCAAAGAAAAGAGATAAAGCCGCCAAACGCCTTGGTCGTCCTGTTTACCCGGTCGACTGTTTCGCCCCCGATACCCGCATCCGCAATATTGATAAAATACCGGACTGTTTCCTTCCCGTTGTGTGCCATAAATTTGATTTTGCCAACATCCAGTGTCTTTGTCTTTGCATTTTTTATAATCCTTGCGGCATCCTTGTATGGTTTTGGTATGCCCATGGTCTTAATGAAATCGGCCCCTGTTCCCATGGAGATGACGCCGAGGGCTGCCTTAGGGTTTACCGGCATATCATGTTCAAAAAAACCGTTGACAACTTCGTTCAGAGTTCCATCACCGCCGACGGATATAATGCGGTCAAAGCCGGATTTGATTGCCTTTTTTGTGATATCCGGAGCCGTGTATTGCCCGGTTGTGAATGCAAAATCGAAGTTGCCGACGGCTTCGGATAAAGTCTGTTTTATGTCAGGCCAAAGCTTCTCAGTCCTGCCATTTGCCGACCGTAGATTAACGACGGCAAATGTTTTTAACAAATCGATCATCGACGGCTCTTATTGCTTTGTTGACGCGTTGTTGTGCTGACGGCCATAGGTTTCTTTCAACAGGAGAGACAGGATGAAGGCGATGAGGAACAAAACCATCAAAACCCATATACCATTGCGGAAATCTTTTGTCCGCTCACCGATAAATTCCATACTGTAGATGGTTATGATTGCCCCGGTTGCACCGAATACCCAGAGCATGCCTGTGGCGCTGCCGGTCAGCCGTTCGCCGACAACTTCTATGGTCATCTGGAACAGGATGGGCAGCAACGATATGACCATGAACCCGAGGATTCCGGCGAGCACGATTGCCGTGGTATAATCTTTTGTATGTGTTAGCGGGTACATAAAAACACCCGCAGCTATTGTTCCAATAATAAGAAATGGTTTTCTTCTTTTAACTATATCCGACAGGATTGGTATGACAACAGCGCCGATAATGCCCCCTCCAACGAGAATACCTCCAATAATCCCGCTTTGATCTTCAGAGAAGCCCTGGGGGAGCAAAAGCTTATCCAGCCAGTTGGTGAATCCGTTGAAAAAGCCGACGCCGATGAACATGATACAGGCGAGCACAATCATCTCCTTGATTTGAAAGAGCTGTTTGTATGCCTGTATAGGATGATAAGCCTGTTCTTCATGTTTGAGTGTCGTACTGATAGCCGGGTTATCTTTGGCAAAGAGCAGGAACAGAACGGAACCGAATACGATCACCGCATCGTATACTGCAATGACATGAAAGAGGTCCATATGCTGGATAATGATCGGGGTTATGACAAGACCTGCTATCATGCCGATGAACATGGCCATGGATGCAAGCCCGTTTGCAAGGGCCTCTTCGTTTTTATTGAACCACACGGATGCGAGCTTTGCGCCGCTGTTCACGATAAAAGGCTGGGCAATGGCAACGCCGATCTGGCCTGCAAGGATCCATCCATAACTATCTGATTTAAGTCTTAATAATACGGCAACAGCCATGATGATCGATCCCAGACCCACGGTAAATTTAAAGCCCTTTGAATCAAGTATGGCCCCTACAGGCAGGGAAAGCAGAAGATTGAATATATTAAAAACAGAGAGCAGCAAAACGAATTGAAAATCGGATATGCTCAAAAGCTTTTCGATCGTCGGCTGTATAGCGGCAAAGTTAAGCCATAAGAACTGCGTGAGAATAACCTGAAACATGAAGAGTACCAAAACCACCCACCGGTAAGAACCGTATTTTGCCTGAGTTTGTTCCACTGTAACCTCCTCCTTACTATGATAGGTGCACTATACGGTATCTCCCTTTTCGAGTCAAAGGTTATCGCGAACAGGAACAAGAACCATTGTTTTATCATATTGACATTCGTAATTTATTTGAATAAAGATATAATGGGAGGAGGGAAAAATGGAAATCAAACAAATGTTTGGTATGGGGGATGTTCAAAGATTGGAGAAGCGAGGGGCACGATCGGTTTATCAGTATGCAGGAGCGTTGTTTATTCTATTATTCTTATCGTCGGTGGCTTTTATGGGATGTACCAGGAGCCCGGAAACAGCACGCAAGGATTTAAGCAAGCTGAATGTTCAGTATACTCCGGAACAATTTTTGAACAGTGCAAGGGAAGGCAACACTAAGGTAGTCGAACTGTTTTTGCAGGCGGGCATGAATGTTAATACAAAGAATGCTGATGGACAGACGGCCCTCATGCTCTCAGCGTACTCGGGACATATAGACACAGTCAAGCTCTTACTGAAGCACGGCGCCTTTATAAATGTCATAGACAAATTCGGCGACAGTGCCTTATCATGGGCAGCAGCAGAAGACCATACGGACATTGTCAATCTTCTGAAAAAGGCCGAGATAGACAAATCGTATTGATGTATTCTTGCATTATAGCGGCGTAGAAGATGCGCGCTATAATGCAAGATTCTCTGCAGGTATTATTTCTTCTTTGTGGCAGGTTTTTTCTGTATAGCTGTTTTTGCGGGTTGGTTCAACTGCTGAAGCGATCCGTATGCATTCTGTAAGTATCCTAAAATTGCATCCAGGTCGAAGGTGTGCCACTCGAGACGTGCGGATGAGATATTTGCCTGTGCTGCATCGAGCAGTTTAAGATCGGACTTCGATGTGTACAGTTTTTTGTCTGCAGAAAGGAGCGACTTGTTTTCCTGCAGTAAGAGTAATATAGCCTTGGCTTTCTCAGGAACATACGGGAACACGCCCAGTCTTGCATTATGGCATCGCTCGCAAACATTCGCCAGATCGTCGGGTTGCAGCACCGTAGTTACCATGGAACCGTGACAGGTTACGCAGTTTGGTCCCTGACCGGTTGTTTCAAGCTTTTTATAATGGAAACTCTGGGTAAATTTATAATACTCTGCTCCGTGACACTTGCCGCAGGTCTTGGGAATATTTTTCTGATATACCTC
>JAJYUJ010000037.1 GCA_021792615.1 bacterium | reverse complement strand
TCCGATCTTTCATGAATTTCCCTGTTTTCGGGCGGTTCGTGAACCGCCCCTACGTGCTGAACATATCCGGTTTCCCGTTGAAATTTATCCCGCATTAACCGCGGAAACAGCATCAAGATTACATACACACGGAGGCATCCGTCTCAATCCTTTTCGTATAAAGCGTCCAGCTGGCTTTTGAATTTTTCGATTACCTTGTTTTTCTTTACCTTCATGGTCGGGGTCAGCTCACCGGATTCAAGGGTGAAATCATGATCCGAAATGATAAACTTCTTTATGGTCTCAAACGATGCGAGACGCTCATTCAATTTACCGGCCTTTTGTTTAATAAACGCATACACCCGGGCATTTCCGGTTAAATCTTTATAACCCTGAAAGGCGATATTGTTTTGTTTCGCCCATGCCGTTATTTCCTGCTCGTTCACGACGAGAACGGCCGTGAGATATTTCCTGTTGTCACCATAAGGAACACACTGGGAAATATACGGATCCGAGGTAAAGATGTTCTCTATGTTTTGGGGAGTTATGTTCTTTCCTCCCGCAGTTATAATGAGGTCCTTCTTTCTGCCGGTGACGCGTACAAACCCGTCTTTATCGATATCTCCAAGGTCGCCGGAGTGGAGCCATCCCTCCTCGTCTATCATTGCCGGTGTGCCTTCGGGCTTTTTATAGTAACCTTTAAATACTGCAGGCCCCTTCATTAAAATCTCGCCGTCGTCTGCTATTTTTACCTGCATACTCGGAAGGGGTTTGCCGACATAGCCTATCTTAAAGTTTTTTCCATAACTGACTACAGCCGGGGCAAAGGTCTCCGTCATGCCGTATCCCTCATAGATGGGAATGCCGAGTGCATTGAAGAATTCTATAATAGCAGGCGAGAGCGGTGCTGCAGCAGTAATACCTATCCTCAGCCTGCCCCCGAGCTTTCCGCTGATCTTATGAAAGACCAGAACCTTGGCAAGAGTATATTTTAACCGGATCCCCAACGGCATCGGTTTTTGCTCAAGCCTGTAGGGAAGAGATGCCTTGCCGGTCTTCAACGCCCATTGAAACAATATTTTCTTTATTTTCGGACCATTCTCTATCTGATTTATTATGCGCGCATATATCTTTTCATAAACCCTCGGCACCCCGGGGAGTATCGTAGGCCTTACCTCTCCGATGTTTTTCGCTACCGAGTCGAGGTTCTCCGCGTACGCATAGATCATGTGTGTATATATCGCTCCAAACTGGTTTATCCTTTCATAGGCGTGCGCAAGGGGTAAATATCCGAGTGTTATATCTTCGGGAAGATTGAAACTTAAGGAAAGGAGGTCTTTAAGGTTCGTAATAATATTCCTATGAATGATCTCTGCACCTTTCGGAGGACCCGTTGTTCCGGACGTATAGATGATCGTTGCAACGTCATCCATGGTTATGGCATCCATACGCCGCTTTATCTCATCCCGATTTACATGTTCCGCACCCAATTTCTCCAATTGGTCCAGGGTCAGGACGTTGTCGTGATCGGACACGGTGTTCTCGAACACGATGATCTTTACGAGCTTCGGCACGTCTTTGCTCACGGCAAGCACATGTTTTAAGAGCGATGCGTTTTCTACGAACACGAACCTTGAGTCCGAGTTGTCCAGGATGAACTTGATGTCCTTTTCGAGTAATGAAGGATAAATGGTTGAGGTGACGCAGCGCAAGGAGATGACGGCAAGATCCGCGAATGTCCATTCAACCCGTGTATCACTCATTATGGCTACTTTATCCGTTTCCTGGATACCGAGATAGAGGAGACCCGAAGCAATTTTTTCTACCCTGTTCCAGAACCATGACACGGACTTCGTTACGTATTTTCCCTCTTCTTTAAACATCAATGCCGGTTCGTCTGGATGACTCTGTGCCCTGTTATAAAGGCTCTGTGCGATATTTTCTTCCATAACACCCCCCGTTCTATGGTTCAGCGTGTATCATATCCGCACCATAATCTCAACACAAACTATACGATACGTTCTATCTGCATTTTACGGAAAATGTATTTTTCCCTTGCATTAAAAATAATAGTATGATCAACTGAGAGTGATAAAAAAAAAGGAGTATTCCGGGTAACGATACTCTGCTGAACGCGACTGTTTTGGAGCGAATATGTTTACACTTGCACGATATTATATAAAATCGGCCATTTTATTTCTGGTACTCGGTTTGGTTCTGGGCGGATATATGACATACAGGATCAATATATCCGGCTCCGGTGTCCCCCAATCCATGATCGCAGCGCACACCCATTTAATTCTGGTAGGATTCGTCATCATGCTTATCATGGGGATTGCGCTTTGGCTTTTCCCGAGACCGAGAGAAAAGGTTTTTTACAGTCCCTTGATTGCAGAGATTACTTTTTACCTGATGTTTGCAGCAATCGCGGTGCGTTCTACCGGTGAAATTCTCAATGGGTTCATACTTTCCCGCTGGATAGCGTGGACCATTGTGGCAGGCTCTTTCGGTGAGATAGCCGGTATCGTGCTTTTCTTTATCAATATATGGAACAGGATAAAACCTATAGGTAGTCACATTCGAGAGGCAAAAGGAGAAAAATTCTAATGAAAAAACTATTAGTCATGTCCGCAGTACTTTCATTGTTCATCTTCTTGTCAGGAGTGTCCGGTACACCGGTGTATGCCGGTGAAGCGCAAGATGTCACCTCAACTGATTTTTCGTCTACCGCTGCATGCACTATTACGGTACCCGGTGCTGTTCCAGTTTCGCCGGAAACAGGAGGGAGGTCCATAAAAAACAGATGGTCGGTAAACGCAGATTTCGCTTATTCATCCTACAATATAAATCCCGATTCGACCGGTACCCTGACCAATCAAACAGGATCCATAGGTTATGTCGGGGTTACCGCACGCTACGGGATAACCGAGGATCTCATGCTCACCGGAGAATTTGATTATCTCTATGGCTTATCATCGAATACCATTTCAGGAACAACAATAGAAAATTCCTACTCCGGTTTTCCGGTATCCCTGAACATCCTGCTCTACGTACCCATGAACAGCTTCGGCATTTATGCGGGCGTAGGTCCTGTTTATCTCGCGTCCCTTTCCCTGAACGAAAAAATAAACGGAGCACAGAGTTCGGGTTCAGGCTTCGGTGCCGGAGGACAGGGCATGATAGGCATGGAAACATACCTCACATCTTATACTTCCCTGGGCTTGGAGTTGAGGTACAGACACATAAACTTATATCAAAAGAACGGAAAAGCTATTGCACCGCTTGATAGTCTAAGCATGGGATTTAATCTAATCTTTTATTTATAGAGTTTTCTGCTGCTGCGTGCATTTCTTAACCTCCTTATTGTCAAATCCTCTTTTTCAGGTTAAGCTTCTGAGATAATAACACGATATTTTTACTCAAAAAAACAACGCTATATATAGATTTTATAGGGTTTAAAGGCACAACTAATTGAATTTAATCATTTATTTTACAACATTCCGCATGGTTTTTCAATAAATTGCCACTTCATCTATTCCTATAAACATCTTGTTTTACAAGAAGTAATACAAAATAGATATATTTTATGGAGTAATAATTACTAACATATTGATATTCAATTGTTTTAATGTTTAGATAAAAACCGTTGACAGCTGGTTTATTTCTCTATTATAGTGTAACATAATTAGTATCCAATGTGTTCTTTTCTAAAAAAGGGGGCTGAACTTGTTGAAGCAAGTTCAGCCCTATGCAGTAAGTCAAATTCAGACCTGGTTCATTTATTTCTTCTTCTTAGTTGCTTTTTTTGCTTTTTTCTTTGTAGCCATTATTTTTTCACCTCCCGGTTTTTTCTCTATAAAGAGTGCGAATAATTTTTAGACTGTAATTTTTTTGAAAAGGATATGAAAATGTAAGAAATGAGAAGAGTACTCTTGAAGAAGTAAATGCTGACACGTTTTCAAAAACATCATTATACCTATACCGTGCAGTTATGATAACATTCTCCTTTAATTTCACGATTAAAGTGCTTCATGCTCAAGAAAATAACATGATATGAATCGTTTTGTCAAGATGTAAAAGAATATTTTTTTTGAGATTATCAATTTTAATTTTTCAGAGTTGTTTTTGCAGCAACAATAAGAATACAAGCAAACGCAGTCCCTTTGACAAGTTCGAATATTCCGATGCGCTTCAGATTTCTTTTGCCGTCGTGTGCCGGGAACGTGCTATACACGTTGTCAAGCAACGGCAAGAATGCCGCACCGGCCAGCAATGGCACGATATCTCCATAGATGAGTATCGAGAGAACTATAAAAACGAGGAACAGATAAACCATGTTGGCAATCCTGAAAAAACGTTTTTTGACTATGAGCATCTTTACTTTGAAAATACTCGCAGAGAAATAGAGAAACGTAAGAAACCAAAGAGCCGCTTTCCCTGCGTTCATGGCATTATGGGACGCGGTAGAGAAAAACAGGACTGGAAGGGTCAGCGCAGCCATTGCAAAAAACTCGACAAGAGACGCCCGCTCCCTGTGAAGATACGCTGATAATGCATACACCGTAACGGTGAGCAAGGGAACGACCGACAGGATTAGGATATTTTCGATACGCATGTGCAAAAGAACCGGAGCAAGCAGAAATAATCCTGCAGCGGCATAACCAAGGGTCAAAATAAAAGCTAACGGGGTACGCCTCCTTATAAAGGCAGCAATGGATGCCTTTGTCATAAATAACAAGCTGATGCCCGCAATGGAAACAAGATCCATCCATGACGGGTGCTGCTGTAAAAACACACCGATGATACATGAGGTGATCAGTATACCCCATGAGCCGTATTCTCTGGGGAATGGAACATCTTTCAATTTCATACATACAATGTAATACCGATATTGAATATGTATATGAGCCGGATCATAGATTACAAAAGTTTAAAAGGATCAACTTGTTGACTTGAAATGAAATTATAGAGTAACCTATGCATAAATAAAGCCCTTGGAGAAGGAGAAATAATGGCACAGGTGAAAGGTGTTGCAATTCTCGGCTTGATAAAATTCATAAAAAAGAACCAGAAAGACATTTTGCCGAAGATTATAAATGCACTGCCGCCGGAGACGAAAAAATATATGGATGAACACATTCTGCTTACAGCATGGTATCCCTATAAACTTTACACGGACCTGTTAAAAACGCTTGATAAGACCGCGGGCAAAGGTGATTTATCCTACTGCATACAGCAGGGCAGGCTTTCAGCAGAGCATGATCTGAAAACGATCTACAAGATCTTTCTGACGTTTATTGATCCCAAAACGCTCATCACAAGGGCCATGAGCGTATGGAGCAGTTACTATGATACAGGGGTAGCCAACGTTAACATTGCATCAAAGAACGAAGCCACCGTGACGATAAAAGATTTTCCCGATATCGATATAGCACATGTGAAAAATGTTCAGGGATGGCTTGAACAATTTCTGGGTATGTGTAAATTTAAAGAAATAAAATCGGAAATCGTAAAATGCCAGTGCTACGAAGATCCTATAACCGAATTGCGATTTACCTTTAAATCCTGAGGAGGATATATGAAAATAGAACCAATCGATTTGAAGAGAGTAAAAACCAGTTCAATAAAAACACGGAAAAACAAGGTTAAAATACAGGACTTTGCCGCCCCTTATACGGAGGGCTCAACGGTAAAGCAATTCATGGGCAGTCTTCCCAGGATACTGAAAGCGGGAGAGCTTATAGCATCGGCAAATGCGATCGTAGCCGCGAAAAAGAACAACAAACAAGTCATCCTTGCAATGGGGGACAGCGTCATTAAGGTTGGGCTTTCACCACTCGTCATCCAATTGATGGAAAAGAATATCATAACTGCACTGGCAATGCAGGGAGCTGGTGTTATACACGATACGGAGATAGCCCTCATAGGCGAGACCTCGGAAGATGTGGCCGTAACGATAAAGGACGGTAGTTTCGGTATGGCTGAAGAAACAGGCGCACTGTTAAATGATGCGATCAAGTCCGGCGCCGGCGCAGGTATCGGCATCGGCGAGGCGGCCGGCAAAGCACTTGCAGCCCTTCCATCGACCGAAGCCCCCTACAGGGACAAGAGCATAACGTACAACGCCTACAAGCTCGGTATACCCCTTACCGTACACGTTGCGTACGGCACCGACATCATACACATGCATCCGAAAGCCGATGGCGCTGCAATAGGGAAAGGGACGGAGATAGACTTCAGGAAATTCGCGGCCATCGTGTCTATGCTTGAGAACGGTGTTATTATAAATATAGGTTCGGCCGTAATTCTTCCGGAGGTGTTTTTGAAGGCCCTGTCGATAGCAAGGAATATCGGATACGATGCAAATAATTTCACCGCTATAAATATGGATATGATCCAGCATTACAGGCCCCTTGAGAATGTTGTAAAGAGACCGACAAAAACAGGAGGACAGGGATTTGCGATCACGGGGCACCACGAAATCATGTTCCCGTTACTGACGGCGTTTATTATGGAATTGCTCGAGGCATAGATGAAGATAGGAATAACCGGCGTAACAAGCCTGCTGGGTTGTCACCTTGCCAAGTGCTTAACGGAAAGCGGATACGAAGTCCACGGCATTGCCCGGTCAAAAAGGCCGTCCATCGCACCTTTGCTGCACAACAATTTATTTAAGTTTTTTCCCGGCGATGTAACGAAATTCGAAGATCTGGAACATCCTTTGAAGGACGTTGACTATGTTTTTCATCTTGCAAGCATATCCTCGGAGCGAAAGGCGACCGAAGAACCGCTGGGGTGCTTTAAGGTCAATGTTCTTGGTACAGTGAACGTGCTCGAAATGACGCGGCGTGCAAAGCTGAAAAAGATTATTTTCTCGTCATCCGCCGCGATTTACAAGAATAACGACCATGCGCAGGAAACCGATCCCGCCCCATCAAACGGGTATTACGGCTTTACGAAGTGGAACGCGGAAAAAATGATCGATCTCTATAAAAATAAATTCGGGATATCCTCCACGATACTGCGGTTCTCGCGTCTGTACGGACCTTTTATGGAGCGCAACCCTGTATTTGATATAGCGTACGGGATCGTACACAACAACAGTGTGAAATTGTACGACAGCCCTGGATCTCAGTACGATTTTCTGTTTGTCGATGATGCCGTCAGCTCGCTTGTTGCATCATTACAAAAAGACTGGGATAATGAGATCGTCAATATAAGTTCCGGTACCGGTGTAAGGATCTCGGAGCTTTTTGATATCATGAAAGGTATTTCGGGCAAGCCGGAGATTGCCCTTGAAATAATGAAGCACAATGATCAAATTGATATATTATCGAACAAAAAAGCTTTATCCCTCGGATGGAAGCCTGTGACAGACATCGAGGAAGGGGCAAAAAAAACGTACGAGTGGTTTTCGCAGAAACAAGTATAAACCATTCTATATTTTGAAATAAAGGAAATATTAACCGCCAGTGTGGCAGGAGGAATGAGACATGAGTGAAACGATGTCTGTTGTTACAGACGACAATTTTGAAAAAGAGGTTTTAACATCCGATAAACCCGTTTTGGTGGACTTCTGGGCAGAGTGGTGCGTACCCTGCAAAATGGTAGAACCTGCATTCCGGGCATTATCGGAACAGTACGGCATGAAAATCAAATTCAGCCGGATGAACACGGATGAGAACCCGCGAACTCCGACCCAGTATAATATCATGGGAATACCGACCATAATATTATTCAAGAACGGAAAAGTCGTAGATCAGATAGTCGGTGCGGTACCGAAATCAAACATAGAAAAGATGTTCGCCAAAGTTTTACAACCGTAACAGGGGCGAGGATGGTAAAAACGGAAACGATACATGACAAAAAGGCAGGAATCGACTCTCCCTTTCTGGTAAATATCAACTGTGAAGATTTTTACAGCCTCGTATTGAAATCCGACAAGATAGTTATTGTGGATTTTTGGGCAGACTGGTGTGCATCCTGTCATACGAGCAAACCGATACTCGAAAAGATTGCAGAGAAATATAAGAACAAGATAGCCTTTTACCGGGTAAATGCCGATGTGTGTCCGAACATAGCATCGACCTACCAGATATCGAGCCTTCCGACACTGGTTATCTATTATCAAAGCAATTCCGTAGAACGGCTTGTAGGAGCCACGAAAATATCCGAGTATGAGAGGTTTATAGAAAATGCTATTATCAGACTTAACAATTGATAAGGCAGAAAAGATACCGTCATGCGATACTTATGATTGCATAATCGTAGGCGGCGGTCCGGCAGGAATGACTGCCGGTATTTATACGGGGCGGGCTAAATTAAAAACTCTTCTTCTTGAAGAAAAGGCCATAGGCGGAGAGATCGTCGTGGCTGACATCGTAGAGAATTATCCCGGTTTTCCAAAAGGTATTTCCGGTTCTGATCTCACCTCTTCGATAGAAGAGCAGGCACGGTCGTTCGGCGTTGAAATCTGTGAGATCGGCGCCCTGCGCATAGATTTCGATGGCGACAACAGGATTGTCCATACCACTGACGGCCGGATAATTTCCACAAAGTCAGTCATTATTGCAGCCGGAACCCAGAACATTAAGTTAGATGTTCCCGGAGAAAAACTTTTTACCGGTAGGGGCGTATCGTATTGCGCTCAATGCGACGGTGCATTTTTCAAAGATAAGGAAATAATCGTTGTCGGCGGGGGAGATACTGCCATCGGTGACGCCATATTCCTTACGCGATTTGCAAAAAAGGTTTATGTCGTACATAGGAGAGATAAACTGCGAGCGGAAAAAATTCTGCAGGAACGCGCCTTCAGCATACCTTCTATAGAATTCATATGGGATTCCGTGATCACCGAAATAAGAGGAAAAAAGACCGTGGAAGCAGTCTCGGTCAAGAACCTGAAAACAGGCACCCTGTATGAAAAAAAGATAAACGGAGTTTTCATCTTTATCGGCAACAACCCCAATACAGGTTTTGTAAAAGATATTGTAACTCTCGATGAAAACGGATATATAATAACAGATGAGGACATGGGAACGAATCAGCCGGGTATATTTGCAGCAGGAGACATACGATCAAAAACAGTACGGCAGGTTGCAACAGCCGTAGGAGATGGAGCCCTGGCAGGTTCATCGGTTCAAAGATATATAGAAAGATTAGAAACAGTTAAAAAATAAACGGAGGTAACATGGGTTTACTGCAGGAAAAAGATAAAGAGTATTTAAAAACAGAGTTTTCAAAGCTCAAGAACGACGTAAAGCTGGTTCTTTTTACACAGGAAGAGAATTGTACCTATTGCAACGATGAAAAAATGCTTATCGATGAGTTGGGTTCGCTCTCCGACAAGATCAAAGTCGAGCATTATGATTATGCCACACAGAACGATAAGAAGGAACAGTATAAGATCGATAAGTATCCTGCCCTTATTATAGAAGGCGCAAAAGATTACGGTATCCGCTACTACGGTATACCCGCCGGCTATGAATTCGCTTCCGTAATTGAAGATATTATGGATGTATCCGAGGGTAGCAGCCATCTTGCCGAGGAATCCAAAAAGAAGTTACACGCCATCGATAAACCGGTCAGAATACAGGTATTTGTAACACCGAGCTGTCCCTACTGTCCGAAGGCCGTCAGAACAGCACACAAGATAGCGATAGAAAACGACTTCGTAACCGCAGATATGGTGGAAGCGACGGAATTCCCGGAGATCAGCAATAAGTATGGTGTTCAGTCCGTACCCAAGACCGTTGTCAATGACGGTGTCGAATTCGTCGGTGCACTGCCGGAAGACCAATTCGTCGATGGTGTAATTTCTGCACTCGAACAAAACAGATAATGCAACCTGCTCCGATAGAAAAAATTAATTAAAGGAGATCCTTCCGATGCAGGAAAATGTTGTTGTTGTAGGCGGTGTCGCAGCGGGGATGAGTGCAGCAAGCCAGGCGAAAAGGAGAAATTCTTCGTTCAATGTTATCGCTCTCGAAAAAAGCGAATTCATATCCTATGGATCATGCGGTTTACCGTATTACATCATGGATATTACCAAAAAGCATACCGATCTTATAGCTATTTCCAAAGAACGGTTTAAATCGGAAAGGAATATCGAGGTGCTGACTAAGATAGAAGTCGTCGCCATCGATCCCAAGACAGGAAAGGTCCATGCAATAGATCACAATGATAAAAAGGATATCGTATTCCCCTATGATTATCTTGCAATAACAACAGGCGCTTCAGCAATAAAACCTCCCATCCCCGGTATTGATAACCCTGCAATATTACCGTTGAGGACCATGGATGACGGTATTGCCATCAAGGGCTACATTAAATCGCGTTCACTGAAAAGGGCGGCTATTATCGGAGCGGGTTATATCGGAATGGAAATGGCGGAAGCATTAAAATGGCTTGGATTGGAAGTTATTGTGATAGAAAAACTCCCCAACATACTCGGTACCATGGATGATGAAATTACGACGATCGTAGAGAAAACACTCGATGGTAACGGGGTAAAGCTATTAAAATCAACAGAGGTCAAATCGTTCGATAAAAAGGACAACGACCTCATCAGGATTGAAACATCAATCGGAAGCTTTGATGTCGATCTGGTGATTTTATCAATCGGTGTTAAGCCCAATTCGGCGATTGCAAAAAATGCCGGTATAGCAACAGGTACACATGATGCTATACTGGTCAACGAGAAGATGGAAACCAACATCCCCCACATCTACGCTGCGGGTGACTGCGCAACCGCAAAACATATCATTCTCAAGAAGGACGTTTATATACCGCTGGGTACCACGGCAAACAAACAGGGTAAGATAGCCGGGGCAAATATCGCGGGCGCAACCGAAACCTTCAAGGGCGTTGCAGGAACTTCTGTGGTAAAGATATTCGATCTTGAGGTTGCCAGGACCGGACTAACAGAGAAAGAGGCTCTGGAAAATAAATTTAACGCCGTATCGAGCGTTATAACGTCCAAAACCAGGGCGCACTACTATCCGGGTGGAAAGCCGATCACCATCAAGTTGATCATGGAAAAAAAGAACGGCAAATTACTTGGTGCACAGATGGTCGGAGGTGAAGGCGTTTCAAAAAGAATAGATATCGTTGTAGCAGGACTCTACAAGGGCATGACGATCGATGAGCTTTCAAGACTCGATTTGAGTTATGCGCCACCATTCGCACCCGTTTGGGATCCGCTTCTGGTAGCGGCAAACGATGCGTTAAAAAAGGTCTGATATGCCGAAGGTAGATCTCACATGGAAAGATGGAATGCGGTTCGATGGAGTACCCGACTCCGGTCATACAATAACTATGGATTCGGACAAAGCTCATGACGGCACCGACCTGGGTGCAAGACCCATGGAGCTTCTCCTCGTAGGGCTTGGGGGATGTACCGGCATGGATGTTGTATCTATCCTGAAAAAGATGCGAAAATATATAAAGAACTTCCGGTTGACAATATCTGCCGAGAGGGCTGCCGAACATCCAAAAGTCTATACTACTATTGCACTGGAATATATACTTGAAGGTGACATGGACGAGAAAGACGTCGAAAGAGCAATAGATCTCTCCCAACAGAAATTCTGCTCAGCCTCGGCAATGCTCGGTAAAGCGGCGCGCATCACGTACACGTATAAACTCCTCAAAACCGGAGCAAAGACACCTTGAGGTGGACATATATTGCAGCGGCAAGTATACTTCTGATTTTTTCCCTGCCCTATTCTTCCCTTGCCGACTCTTTATTTTTATATTCCACCCCTGCCTCTGCAGCCATGGGCGGAGCTTTCGGTTCTTTAGCGAACGATAATGCCGCAATCATCATAAACCCTGCCGGAATTAGTGCCACCAAAAGGTACGGGGCCGAGGTTGGGTACCTCTACACAAATCCTTACAATGGAAGCAGATTGGACTTCTCGACCGTAGACAGTACGACATCACAGGTTGGCGCAGGATTCGGTTATTATCGAGACACCTACAAAGTAGCCTCTCAGACTGTGCAGAGGAATACGTATGCATTTGCATTATCTATGGGTGAACCCGGGCTTCTCAGTGCCGGTATTACGGGAAGGATGGATCTTTTTTCTCAAGGGTTATCCGGTCAATCGGAATCCCTCGGATACGGCCTGATCTTCTCGCCGGGCGTTTCCTTCTTGAATCTTTCGATCGCAGGGCTGAACCTTACCAGAATACGGGGAACAAGACAGCAACTTTCTCCGAGGTTGATCGATACCGGTATTTCCATGTTTTTACACGGGATACTGACTATTGCGTTTGATGCTGTAAAAAATCTCGATGTAAATACGACGAAGAACATAGATTATCACGCAGGCGGAGAACTGGTAATCGTCAATCAAATAGCATTCCGCGGCGGTTATGCATGGGAAGAAGCGGAAAACACGAAGACCTTTTCCGGAGGTATTGCATGGAAAGCGCCGAGGTTCACTCTTGCATATACTTACGTCGGTGATGTTCAAAACCAGAAAAACAACACTCAGCTTGTATCATTTACCTTATATCCGTTTTAGCCGGGCAGATAGACTGCCGTGTTTCAGAACTTAACCGTTATTTTCAGTTCGTACTGCAATTTATCGTCATCCACAGCTACGACAGGTATTATAACCATATTGTTGCTTAAAACCTCGGGCTTGCCCACTTCAAGCACATTCAGAAGCTTCTTTGCCTGGACCTGTGCTGTAGCTTTCACCTGAGGCTGAACCCGGGGTTGTTCCTTTTTCTGCACTTCCACCTCTTTCTTTTGTTCGGTAATTTGTTGCTGCCTATCATCCGCCTCCTGCGCACGTTCCAACTGTATCTCTTTGAGCTCTTTACTCTCTGCCCTATCGGAATCAGCTATGGCTGTTTGGCTTTTCAATCTATGAACGACCAATTTTGTAATACCGGTGAGAGTCTGTAATACTCCGCCACCCGTGCTCGCGGACCCTTCAAAATAAGGTACCTTGAATTTATTCAACTCTTTTTGCATCTCCTCAACGGTGTTGACATCCGGCAGGTCCATTTTATTGTACTGGATTACGAGCGGGATATCGCCCAATGACCTGCCATAATGCTGAATATTCTCCTCGAGATTTTTGAAACTTTCCAGATTGTCGTACATTTTGTCTTTCTCTGCAGTTGCAACAAAAACCACTCCATCCACGTTTTTCAATACCAACCTGCGCGTCGCATTATAAAAAACCTGTCCCGGAACGGTGTAGAGCTGAAACCGGACTTTCATGCCTTTTATCTCACCAAGCTCAACCGGCAAAAAATCAAAGAATAACGTCCTGTCAGTCTGAGTTGCAAGGGTCATGAGTTTGCCTTTATGTTCCGGCTTCAATTTCTTGTAAATATACTGGATGTTCGTCGTTTTTCCCGACAAGCCCGGTCCGTAGTATACTATCTTTGCGTTGATTTCCTTCTTATTAGAGTTTAATAGAGCCATTACTTTGTGTCCCCCATCATTCTTTTTGCTGTAGTAGCGACTACAGATGAAATATTTTTACTGTTACTCAGGTTCTTTAAATCCTGTTTTGACATAGTTTCAAGTAATCTGATAGCGATTGGCACCGGGGTCTTTGGGTTTGCGGCAAGCGCCTGCCTCACCCTGTAGTTTTTTTGCCATTCCCTGTTCGCTGCGATCATCCGTATGATATCCTCACTGACACTGCGGGAGTTGGTGATGCCGACCACTTCACCATCGGTTATACGCGGGCTTTTTATAACGGATTCTATGACAACCCGGTTCGAATCCCTCAAGAGAATGGTTCTTGCTTCTTTGTTTCCCAGAAGGGCGAGCTTTATCTTCTGTGATACGGTCATCTTTTGTATCCGTTGATACAGCGTTAACCGTACACCATCATTGATGTTTTCACCTTCATCCTGTTCATCTATCAATTCGGACGGCAGGCCTTGCAGGATCAGGTTTGTCGGCAGATTGTCCATGAGGTTGTCCGGCAATCCGGACCCGGCATCGGATGGTAATTGGGATGCTACGGTGCTTGGCAGCATTGCCGCATCCGAAGGCAAACCGGTTTTCTGCAGATTTGCGGGCAGGTCCGCACGTTGAGAAACGGAAGATGGCAGATCGGATGCCTTACTCGCAGATACTGCATCCTTTTTCTCGATCTTGATATTCAACTTCCTGAGTTCCTTGCTTGCCACCAGGGAAAAAAATTCCATTAACTGATCTTTCGAAACCTTTGAAAGGTGAGGATTGGTAATCAGAGCATCAAATATCCTGTCATCCTTTAAAATCCTCATTTGATTCTTTGAAATCAATTCGAGTATGGATTCATTGTCCGTTTTAGCAAGTTCGGCAAACATTTCGTCGGAAAGATTTTTATTTGTTACCAGGGAATCGACAGCACCCTGGGATAAACTGCAATTTTTATAAACAAAACTGAGAACGAAATCCGGGACATCCCCGGAAACTATCGTATCTATTGCATGTGCCGGCAATGATTTTACCGTATTCAATGCATCGGCCTTGACCTGTTCGTCTCCGTTATTATAATGGTATGCTATGACAATGAGCAGCTCTTTTGGTTCAAGTGGAACCAATCCCTTGACAACGGCAGATACCAGTTGTTTGGGAATAGATTCTTTGAGATAGAGTCGTGCACTTTCCGATAGATTTTCAAACATATTATTTCTTTTCCATGGTCGTTATTCGGGCTGCCAGTTTCTTTACCTTTTCTTTATAGGTGTCCGCTTCTTTCGCTGATTGAAAGGGATAAACTTTCACATTATAGGTTAGCGTAATGTTCCTGGTATCTTTAATAAGTCCTTTTAATCCTGCCGCCTCGATATTCTTTATATCCGTCATGGCGCGTGCCTTTGCAGTATACTTACCGACGAGTATTCTGTATCCGCCATCGGCCTTTATGACAGCGGCATTCGAAATGTTGGCTACCATGAGCTTAAGATTGTCAGCCGTTGCTTCACCTTCAGAGGCATAGACCTTGTTAACAAAAAGATTATAGACGGTATTTTCCTTTTTATTTTCAGTGACATCGAAGCTCAATGCGGTATCCATCGTTTTCCCTATGCGCTTTGCATTGTTGAGGGCAACCTTCGACCTGATATTTTCAAGAACAACTTCAAACTGTTTTGCAGCCTCTTTCTGTGGCTGGGGAATTGCCGCAGGAGGAACAGCCTCTGCTACCTGCGTGTTCGGGGATTGATTGCCTTTCAGTCCGGTAGCAGCAACAGACTGAGCAGCGTTCTGCGTCTTTCGTTCAGACCCGGTTGCAGCCGGCTTTACAATGACCGGGCGCGGCTCCACCCGATGTAGTGCTGCAGTCCGGGATTCCGGTGAGGAAACGTTCTGTAACGGTGCAGTCCTGGAATGGTGTATATACAGGTAGACAAATCCTATAATCAAGACGACAATAACAGCGCTCAAAGAAGCAATAACCGTCTTCAACTTACTGCCCGTACGTTCCGTATCCCGGGAAACGAGAACACGAGGCCCCGCAGTACCGGCGGTTTTTGCTTCCGGACCCACGGCGGAACCGAGCGTCGTCGCTGACTTTGCTGTCAGCGCGGATACCTCATCCGGCAATGCTTCGGAAGGTGATTTTAAAAAATCATCGAATAAGAGCGAACCGTCCTTTTCTGTTTCTTCTTTCGATCCTTTTGCGTCCTTTTTAAGGCCGGTCTTCTCCGGGGGTGCCTCCTCAATGATATCATCTATGGGGGGCTTAAAAAAATTATCTTCCAACAACTCGTCTGCTATTGTTTTTTTTGTTCCTTTGCTTTTGTCATCCATATTATACTTTTACCTCTTTTTTGTTTTTACTGCTTATGATCTTTTCCGCAATGTGTGCAGGTACCTCCTCGTAACCAAAAAATTGGATATCAAACGTCCCCATTCCTTTTGTTATGGACCTCAATTCGTCTCCATACAACTGAACCTCCGATAAAGGCACATGCGCCTTTATCACCTGCTTCTTACTGTCATCGGATTCCATGCCAAGTATCTTTGCTCTTTTGGCGTTCAATATCCCTATGACTTCTCCGGTAAAAGATTCCGGCACTATGACCATGATCAGCATAATCGGCTCAAGTATTATTGGTATAGCACTTTCCATACACTTTTTAAAGGCGAATGAGCCAGCAATCTTGAATGCAAGTTCAGATGAATCGACGACATGGTACGAACCATCATACACGGTCGCGGCAAAATCCACAATGGGAAACCCTGCAAGGAACCCTTCTAACGCAGCGTCGCGTACCCCCTTTTCGACAGCAGGGACATACTGCCTAGGGATTGCCCCTCCGACAATACTATCAATAAATTCCACACCCTTGCCCCGCGGCAATGGTTCGAGCTTCAGCCATACATCACCATACTGCCCCCTGCCGCCCGATTGTTTCTTGTACTTGCCCTGGGCGTCTGCTTTGCCTTTTATCGTTTCTTTATACGGTATATCGGGTAAAACCAGTTCTAAATCTATGCCATACTTCCTTCTTGCTTTATGCATAACGATTTCAAGCTGTTCTTTCGAAACACCCTCTATAATGAGTTCTTTTACCTGCGTATCCCTCCGGATGGATAAAGAAGTGTCTTCTTCCAGTATTTTGTTTAACGTCTGCGTGATCTTATCTTCATCACTCTTGCCTTTCGGCTTCACCGCATACGCAACAAGTTTTTTCGCTTTATAGACAGGCGGGATGAGAAGAGCATCCTTTGTCCCTTTCAGGGTATCACCGGTTTTCGTTGTTTGAAGTTTGGCAAGAGCTATAATATCCCCGGCCCCGGCAGAGTCAATGGTTTTGCTCTTCTTGCCGATCATCGTATAGATGTGGTTTGTTTTTTCCTCCCCCCCGGTTTGGGCATTATACAATACGCTATCCTGTGCTATCTTGCCGGAAAATATTCTCGCGTAGCTCATTTTCCCTGCATACGGATCCATGGATGTCTTAAAAACAAACAGCACGGGTTTTTCCGAATCGGATCTTCTTACTTCCGCTGCAGGACCACCATCGGCGGATTGCAAAATAACCTTATCATGGATTAAATGCGGAGACGGCAGCCAGAGAGAACAATATTCCATAAGCTTATCGATACCGATATTCAGATGCGCTGAACCGGGAATTCCAGGGAAGAGAGCCCTTGATAAGACTGCCCTTCTGATCGAATTGGATAAATCACCTATCTCCAGCTTTACGTTGTTCAAGTATTTCTCAAGGAGGGCATCGTCACTCTCTGCGACGGATTCTATCAATCCCTTTTCCATCCCTTCCGCTTCAGGAGGTGCATTACCCGCACTTTGTTTTGGGTGTCCGGATGCGTCCTTTGGATACAGATACGTGTTTTTATCAATAAGACTATACACACCATCGAATTTATCTCCACTGCCTAAGGGCAGGGCAACCGGTGTTATCTTTATATTTAAAGCGGCGCTGTATACTTGAAGTGATTTGTAAAAATCTGCATTTTCCGCGTCCATCTTGTTTATGAAAAACAGAACAGGCAGGTTAAACATCCGGATCTGTTTCAGAAGCATTTCCATTTCCTGTTTTATATCTATCTGCGCACTCATGACGAATATAACGCCATCAACGGACTGGAGTACATGGACCGTGTCCCCGATAAAACCGTCCTGGCTCGGTGTATCTATGATATTAAACCTGATGCCGTTGCTTTCTACGGAAGCAAGTGAAGCCGTTATGGTGGTCAGATGTTCGAATTCCTCCTGTTCCAGCACTATATTGGATGTTTTATCTATAACCTTTCCTATGCTTTGCACGACTTTTGCATTATAGAGAATCGTATCTGCCACCTGGGTTTTACCGCTTGCTCCAAATCCTATAATTGCTATGTTCCTTGTCCTTTCATCGTTTTCTGTCATTTCGCCCCCTTAACAATCTACGGATTGATGCCCTGATCCTTCCCGCAAACCTGTTCATAGGGTTTTCTCTTTTAAAAAATGAGAAAACGGGTTCCTTCCTTACTCCAAGTTTTTGTATTTCTTCGATAAGCTCCTTGTTCGTTCTATCGATTCTTAAACCCTTGTAAAAGGCTTTCACTGCCAAATGCCTGTTGCTGATGAGAAGATATAACCTGCCGAGATTTAAATAGAAATCAGGATGGAAAAACTCTTTTTTTATTGCCTCATTACACAGTTCTATAGCACGGCGATAATCGTGACCCACGATACCCGTTAAATATCCGTAATAAGAGAGATACCTGGGCTCTACCTCGTAGATGGAAGACTGCGTATCGTCGATAAGTTGCTTCATTACCTGAAAGGCTTCGAGACTCTTTCCCCGTTTCAGGAATTCAAGAGATTTGTTAAACAATTCTTCATGTTCAGAAGCCATTAAGCCCCCCAATTCACTTTTTAGCACTATTCTTACTATATATTATCTTTAGGCCCTTTAATGTCAAGAATTCATCAACCTCGGTGATACTGCCGGATGCGCTTCCTATCAGTTCTGCAAACCCACCGGTTGCAATCACTAAGGGTTTTTCCTCTTTCATTTCTTTTGAAATAAGCTTTATGATACCCTCTACAAGCGATAGATACCCATAAAATATACCGGACTGCATGCTCTGGACGGTATTGGTACCTATGACTGACGGCGGGGCTGTTATCTCTACCCTCGGCAGCTTAGAGGCATGGGTAAATAAAGCCTCAAGGGATATACCGATGCCGGGAGATATTACGCCTCCGAGATATTCACCCTTTTTGCTGACGCAATCAAATGTTGTCGCTGTTCCAAAATCGACGATGATAAGGCTTTTCTTGTATTTTTCATAACCTGCAACGGCGTTCACAATCCTGTCAGCCCCTACTTCTTTGGGATTATCATACAGGATACTGATACCGGTCTTGATGCCGGGTCCTATAATAAACGGCTTTACATTGAATAATTCTCCGCACGCCTTTTCAAGTGCTGTAATAACCGGAGGAACAACACAGGATACTGCTATCCCGTCGACATCGGAAACCGATATCTTCTCAAGCGAAAAAAGCTCCTTCAGCAGCAATTTATATTCATCGACGGTCCTGTCTCTCGCCGTTACAACCCTCCAGTGCTTAATTAATTCATCTTTCTCAAATACCCCCAAAACTATATTCGTATTGCCGACATCCACTGCTAAGAGCATACTATTCCCTCCCGGGGATTATATGGACATCCCCGGATTTGATATGTATAGTTTCATCATGAGTACTTTTTAGCACCAATCCTCCGTATGCATCAATATCTTTCACAAAACCGGTTACTCTTTCTACGCCGTTATCTATGTGAACATGTTTGCCAAGCATCATAAACCTCTGCATATAGTTTTCCCTTATGCTGTTAAACCCGCCCCGGGTACAATAAATAGTATACCATTCATGAAATACCCTGTAAAGAAAGGTCAGTATTGAGGCTCTATCAAATGTTGTATCCGTCAAACCTTTCATCGAAGTTGCAGAGATAGACAGTCCCTCCGGATAATCTTCTATAGCCGAATTTATATTTATGCCTATTCCGACAACAATAGAGGGTTTATTCCGGGAATCATGAACGAGTTCGAGCAATATACCGCTTATTTTTTTCCCTCCGACCAGGACATCATTAGGCCATTTCAATTCAGCATCACATCCGGTATAATGCTCAACGACGATTGCTATAACCATACCGGCAAGGAGGCTGATTGCGGGAAAATGCTCGAACGATAGTGCGGGTTTCAAGAGAAATGACGTGTAAATGTTGACGCCCGGGGGAGAATGCCATAACCTACCCTGCCTGCCTCTGCCATTATTCTGAGAGTCTGCAACGACGACGGTCCATTCTCCGCAGCCATTATGCGCAAGTTTTTCTGTTGCGGTGTTCGTGGATTCCACAGAAGGATAGTAAACTATATTTTTTATAAATTGAAGAGAGGCGAGTTCATGTTCTATATCATAACGGTAGGTAGACATTACACATAATGTTTAAAAGCGAACAGCAGGGAATGGAACCAGAAATCGATATGAGTGCTCATGTTATCCAGTTTTATAAAATCCGAAAACAAGAATAACGATGTAAACACAAAAAATATCATAAAAGTATAATAGAGATAGGGAGCGTACATGTCCATGATGAAATAGGGATCTATATTTTTGAGGAATTTCTCTAAATTCTGCATGACACCCGTCTCCGCTTCCGGATGGACATCGTTTACCCGCACACCGTCATAAAACTCGTCGGATGCATCTGTTACGATGTCTGAACCGTTTTCTATCTGGCTGATCATGTCTTGCTGAATGCTTATGTCCACTCCGGCACCTTTATTCTCCTGTAACCGGCTTTTTACGCCTTCCGTATCAATCCGGAAAGCATCATGGGAAATGTTCTTATTTTTAAAGACCTGACCGTCGTGCTCGCTTCTTTTTTTAGCAGCGTGATATGCATCATCCCTTACCGTTATTGGAGTCTTACACACCGGACACCGTACCATAGAAATATTTTTTCTGGAGGCGTCCCCATTGAATAAAAACTCACTGTTACACTTTTCGCATATTATCTTCATTCTTCTTCCTTTATAACATTATTTTTTAACAGGGTACTTATGATATCGAGTCCGGTCTGCGGATCCGGATTCAACAAAAAAGACGATGTTAACAGGTCGTTCTTTCCATTGAATATTCTCATGAGTTCTTCTTTTTCTTCGTTCGTGCTCGGTTCATGAGATGGATTAACAACCAATTTTTTTTTGAAACTTCCAAACAAATGCTCGATCCTTTTAACCTCATCCAGCATCCGTAATCCCTCCATGAGTAATGTCTGCGTATCCACGAATATCCTCGGCTCACCGACTATGGCTTTAAACCGTATGTCGAATTCTCCCTCGTCAAGAAAAAGCATCCGATGCACGGCATTTTCCCGTGTCAAATCTCCATAATAAGCATCAATAATGCTGCCCTTATCAAAAAGAAACCACCCGATCTCGTTGGAGTCATTTATCTGCAATGTCCCGGACTTTCTGTTCAGTTCCAGCATCTGTATAAGTTCTACTATCGATATGTCGTGCAAATTCCCCATGAAACGGGTTTTCCTGTTTGCATCAGTATTCAGATTGGGTATACTTATTGCTATATTTTTTTCATCTCCGTTTGAAACACTCAGTCTTATGAGCTTTAACAGAAAAAGCGTATAAATAAAACTGTATGCGTCTTCATGGGATAACCCGCTCTTTGCAATCAGTTCGTAGATTGTTCTCTTGCCGTTGATGAGACTCATCAATCTGTTGAAAGAATGGGGAAACTTGAAATCCTCGATATTGAAGATATTGTCGGGACTAAAACTTATCAACTCGCCCTTTTCCTGCACTTTATTTTTTATGTAATCCGCATTCGTCTTCCTGCTTATGCCTTCAAATAAAATGGTTGGAAATGATTCCTGTATCGATGCTAATTCCCGTATGCCGCTTATCTTTTCCTCTTTTGTATACTGGACATTATCCCAAGAAAACATATCCAGTATTATTTCCTTCATATTGTCCGAAACGGCACGTTCCAGACTGTCTTCTCCTATAGCTCCAAGCATGATTAGAGCATCTCCAAGCCGTTTGCCCCTTTTATTCATGACATCGTACGCCGACTTCAAAACACCTTCCGACACGAGACCCTTATCAAGCAGCCATTTATCGAGCCGCTCTTTCTCGTCATTGCTCATTGCAAACACCGGATTACCGCCGTCCCAGTAGATCTCTTTTACGACATCATGGTCCCCGTAACAGGTCAATTTGCCCGTCCACAAGAGATGCGCCAGTTCCGAGAACATCTCCTCAACACATCCGGATGTATTCATTTCGGTTTTCTCGCTCGGAAGATCGTAAGCCTCAGCTTCCTTCAGGGACGACAACAATTCTTCCCCGTTGACAGGCTTCCTTAACAAAACATGGATACCCCATCTTTTATGTACATCTGTCGCTTTGTTCACCGGTATGTTATTCATAAATACGATAAACTTTGCATACCCTCCATGCGGAGTCCCTTTGAGCCGCTTCACAAGCTGATATCCGTTTAATCCCGGCAACAGGCTGTCAAGGACGACGATCTTATAAGCATACTTCCCTATGGCGTCGATAGCTTCTATGGGAGAAGACACGCTGTCAAACATATAATTGTTATCCTGCAGTAACTGTTCCACGCTGCTTTTAACATCGGGTAACCATGTAACTATTAATAATTGATGGGCTCTCATATTCTGTCTATTTTTATATAATTTTAATATAATATAAGATTTTTTTGATTTGGTCAAGAGCAGAAGACATTGTTCACTATTCTCCGCTCTTACTTGACAATACTCTTTCTCTGTGTTTACCAGATAGGTACTGATTACCACTGGAGAGAAAAATGAAAAGAACATACCAACCTCATAATTCGAAAAGAGTAAGGACACATGGGTTTATGGCAAGAATGGAAAGCCGGTCCGGCAGAGCAGTATTAAGCAGAAGAAGGGCCAAAGGCAGACGGAGATTGACCGTAGATATCGGCGGAAAACCATTTTAAAGGCTCAGGGCTTAACCAGAAAAGAAAAGATTGTATTGTCCGGTGATTTTGAAGCAATAAAACGGAAAAACTATAAATCAGAGACAGCTCACTTCTTCATCCTGAAAAGCTCCAATAGATTGAACATACCAAGATTAGGGATTATAGTTAGCAAAAAAGCAGGCAATGCCGTAAAGAGGAATAGAATAAAAAGACTGGTACGGGTCTTTTTCAGACTAAACAAAAATAATTTACAAAAGGCTGATCATATTTTTATAGCCAAGAAGGGTATTGATACTCTTACCTATAAACAAGTAAAAAAAGAATTGAGCACTAAACTATGCATAAAATAAGATTGTTTTTTGATTGGATAACCATATATCTTATAAAGACGTACAGACTCTTCATATCACCGTTCTTCGGAGCTACCTGCAGGTATACCCCGACGTGTTCCGAATACTCTATCACCGCGATACAAAGATATGGCATTTTTAAAGGTGGTTTATAGATCG
>JAJYUJ010000036.1 GCA_021792615.1 bacterium | reverse complement strand
TTCCGATCAACGCCAATTTCTATAAAGAGTTCCGGACTATGCAATACTTTCATTTTGAATCTCTTTTTTCTGCATTTTTAAAGTTGAGTCCTGAATCTTGAGTTTTCGGCTCTGACTCTTTAATCTTGAATTTTGAATCTTGAGTTTTTGGCTCTGACTCTTTAATCTTGAATTTTGAATCTTGAGTTTCTTTATAAGCCTGTGCAACACCCTTAGCCATCGCCCGGACCCTGCCGATGTACCGTGCCCTTTCTGCAACAGATATGGCGCGCCGAGCATCGAGCAGGTTGAAAAGGTGAGAACATTTCAGCGTACAGTCATAAGCCGGCAAGAACAGCCCTTCTCCGGTGAGCCGCAGAGATTCCTTCTCGTACTCATTAAAAAGAAAAAAAAGCCTGTTTATATCGGCAGATTCGAAGTTATACATCGATTGCTGGTGTTCATTTTCTTTGAATAGATCTCCGTACTTGACCTTGTTGTTCCATTTGAGGTCAAAGACGTTCTCAACTCCCTGCAGGTACATGGAGATACGCTCGATCCCATAGGTGATCTCTACCGGAATGGATGCCAGATCAACACCCCCTGCCTGCTGAAAGTACGTAAACTGGGTAATCTCCATGCCGTCGAGCCAAACCTCCCATCCAAGCCCCCAGGCACCGAGTGTTGGAGACTCCCAATCGTCCTCTACAAACCGTATGTCGTGTTTTTTTATTTTTATCCCCAGGGCATCGAGGCTTTTAAGATACCTATCCTGAATAGTGGGAGGCGAAGGCTTGATAATAACCTGATACTGAAAATATCTTTGAAGTCTGTTTGGATTTTCACCGTACCGGCCATCCGTGGGCCTTCTGGACGGCTGGACATAAGCCGCTGACCATGGTGACGGGTTGAGTACCCTTAAAAAGGTAGATGGATGAAATGTCCCCGCACCAACCTCAACATCGTACGGTTGATCGACAACACATCCGCTGTTTGACCAGAATTTGTTTAATGTGAAAATAACGTCCTGGATATTCATATCATCCGCCTAAGGCAAGAATGGTATCCAGAAACGGCAGTGTTTGTCAACCCCGTTAGAAGATGCAGAGAAAACAGTTGAAATTGCCGAAACCTTAGCCTATCTTATAACAAGAACACAAAATAATTACAGGAGGAACTCTATGAACATTCAGGTAACCTTCAGACACATCCCTTCATCCAGTGCTTTGAAACAATACGCAGAGGAAAAGATCACAAAACTGATAAAATCCCTGAAAGAACCTATAGAGGTTCATATCATTTTTACTCAGGAGAAGAAAAACAACACCGTTGAGTTGACGCTTACATCGGCAGGCAAGGAACTCTATGCCAAAGAGCGCGGCGGAGATATGTACGCTGCCATTGACCTTATACACGATAAACTCGACAAGCAGATCAAAAAGCTGAAAGAGAAGAAAAAAAAGCACACGGGTATAGCCTCCATGAAGCACCTCCAGCAGGCCGGATTCGCGGATGAAGAAGAGGATAAAGACGAGGTCATGGTAATACCCGAGAAAGATTACTTTGTACGTCCCATGACCACGGAGGAGGCGGTCCTCCAGCTCGATATATCGGAGACACCTTTTCTCGTTTACCTCGATGCCGGGGCTGAAAGGGTCAATGTAGTATTCAAGCGGGACGACGGACAGTACGGACTTATTGAAACAGGTGCCAGATATAAATAACAATCGAAAAGATCAGGAACGCATACACGGGGTGCTCGTGTCGGTAAACCGTGTAGGTGTTCTTATCATGGGTAAAAGCGGTATAGGAAAGAGTGAGTGTGCTCTTGAGCTTATCACGAGGCACCACAAAATCGTAGCCGATGACCTGGTCATAGCCGGCATCGAGCACGGCAATTTGTTCGGTAAAAGCGATCCTCTTATACGAGGATACATGGAACTGCACGGCCTGGGTGTCATAAAAGTCCAATCGCATTTTGGCAAAAACGCCCTGTGCCCTAAAAAACGTATAGATATGGTTATAGATTTTATCGATTGGGACAAATCAAGCCATGCGAGGGGCTTTTTAAAACCCTACACGTACAGTATCCTGGGGAAAACACTACCCCTCGTAAAACTGCCCGTACGGCCGGCACGGAATATGGCTTCATTGGTCGAGGTGGCCGTTACGAGTTTTCTGTTGAAAAAACAGGGGATAGATGAGGCAAAAGAACTGGAACAGAGGATTTCAGAAAGGATCGGGAGTACCCATGGATAGCAGGTCGCCCCTGAACATCGTGATCGTGACAGGCATGTCCGGCTCGGGCAAAACGACCGCAATGGCCATGCTTGAGGACATGGGCTTTTTCTGCATCGACAACATTCCCTTACAGCTTATACCGAAGTTTATCGACCTGATAACGGATTCAAAAGAAGACATCAGGAACATAGCCTTTTCGATAGATGTACGGGGAAGGGGCTTCTTTGCAGATCTGTCCCGCCAGCTTCAGGCATTGAAATCGACAAAAGACACGGTTACCATCATATTCCTTGATTCCTCCGACAGTGTTCTCTTGAAACGGTACAGCGAAACGAGGAGAAAGCATCCCCTTGCACAGAATATACCCATAGAAGAGGGATTCCTCCTCGAGAGAAAGTACCTCGAGGAAATCAAGAGCCAGGCGGATCACCTGATCGATACATCAAACTTTACCGTTCATGATTTGAAAAAAGAGCTGAGGATATTCATTCAGCAATCAACAAAAACAAAATCTATGACAATTATTCTGCAATCATTCGGTTATCGATTCGGTATTCCTACGGATACGGACATGGTCTTTGACGTACGGTTTCTCAGGAACCCATATTTTGTACCGGAGTTGAAAAATTCCACAGGTCTTGACAAGGATGTGATCCTTTATGTTAAGGGTAATGACACGACGATTAAGTTTCTCGAGCTTTTAAAAAAGTTCATGGAATTTACCATACCGCTTTATGATGCAGAGGGAAAGAGTTACCTCACCGTATCATTCGGGTGTACCGGCGGCAGGCACAGGTCCGTAACGATCGTGGAAGAGGTAAAAGACATGATAACCGGTTTAGGGTATACCCCCATTATTAAACACCGGGATATAGCAAAGGAGTAAACAATGGTTGGGATTGTTGTTGTTGCACACGGTCAGTTTGCGAATGAATTGGTTGCGACCACGGAATTCATTGTCGGCAAAAAAGACTATATAACATCCGTTATGACAGACCCCACAAAACCTGTCGAGGTCTTACGGGATGGGATTGCGAACGCCATCAAAAGGGTCGATAAAGGAGAAGGCGTCCTTATTCTTACCGATATGTTCGGCGGCACACCGTCAAACATCAGCCTGTCCTTCCTCAGCGGTGGCCTTGTCGAAGTCCTCGCAGGCGTAAATCTGCCGATGCTGATTAAGTTGGCATCCATGGACACAAAAATGCCGATAAAGGAGCTCGCCAATATGATAAAGGAGTACGGCAGGAAGAACATCATACTTGCCGATGACGTATTGAACAAAACGGGATCATGAAAGAAGGGAATTTTATCATCAGTAATAAACTTGGTTTCCACGCCAGGGCGGCTGCTCAGTTCGTGAAGCTCGCAAACACCTACGAATGCGAGATCTCTGTATACAAAAACGGCGAACGGGCGAACGGGAAAAGCATACTCGGTCTCTTAACGCTTGCCGCTGCAAAAGGTACTCTATTGAAGATCATGGCGGACGGAAAGGACGAAGAAACAGCATTCGTTTCCCTGCAACGACTGATAGAAAACAAATTCGGCGAGGAACAATGACGGTCTACCTGAAAGGCATAGCAATATCTCCCGGCTGGGCAACGGGCAAGGCAATTATGCCCATCAGCTCGGTATTCGATATATCCCGCTACCATATATCCGCCGATACGGTGCCTTCGGAAATAAACAGGTTCCTCACCGCAATTGAAAAATCAAAAAAGGAGATCCAGGGCATTTCAGAAAAAATAGATCCCGTCTCCGGCAAAGAGGCATTGCTCATACTCGATATGCACATGATGATACTTGAGGACAAGTCGTTTGTAGAAAATGTCATTACCAGAATAAGGGACAATTCAATAAACACCGAATGGGCATTGACCGAGGTCCTCAGCAACATAGAAAAAACCTTCGATAGGATCGAAGACGAATATATCAAAGAAAGAAAGTTTGACGTAGCTCACGAAGGACAAAGGATCCTGAAAAATCTTTCCGGACAGGAAGCAACCTATGATCTCGCAGAACCGGGCATCATTGTTTTATCAAGTTTTGCCATGTCGAACACGCCGTATCTCATGAAAGACAATGTCATAGGTCTTGCACTCGAAACAGGCGGGCTCGTATCACACCCTGCGATTATAGCACGCTCGCTCGGAATCCCTGCGGTCGCCGGCATAAAGAATCTGGCAAGTAAGATCCGGGACGGACAAAACATACTTATCGATGGAGATAACGGCATCCTGATAGTAGAGCCGGAACTCGAGATCATCAATAAATATCAGGACACAAGGGCACATAAAAAGGGGAGCGATACCCTCCATGAGGTAAGGAGCAGCACACAAACAAAAGACGGTACCGCTATCAAGATAATGGCAAACATTGAATTTCTTGAGGAAGCGGAAGATGCTTTTAATGCGGGGGCGGAAGGAATCGGCCTTGTAAGGACCGAGTATCTCTACACACGAAAGAGAGAACTTCCGTCAGAAGAAACGAGTTTTATGCATTATTCCACCATTACAAAACTGTTTTCCGGTTCCCAGGTTACGATAAGAACCCTTGATATCGGGGGTGATAAAATATTCTCGGAACTCTATAAAAAATCCGAGAACCCGGCCCTCGGGTTACGGGGTATCAGGGTCTGTCTGAAAGAACAATCCCTCTTCAGAACACAGATTAGGGCTATCCTCAGGGCAAGTGCATTGGGCGAAATAGGCATATTATTGCCCATGATCTCATCCGTAGGCGAAGTCCTAACCGCAAAGAAGATCATAGAAGAAGAACGGGATAATCTTGCCGCGAAAGGCTACAAAACCGGCACGACAAAACTTGGTGCGCTGATCGAAACTCCGGCCGCTGCAATGATCGTGGACAGCCTGTCCGGTACGCTTGATTTTGTAAGCGTCGGGACAAACGATCTAATCCAGTATACCATGGCAATCGATCGGGGAGACGAAGACGTGTCCTACCTCTACCAGCCATTGCATCCCGCCGTGCTAAGGATGCTCCTGTCAATAGCCGAACAGGCGGAGAGGAGCAAAATACCGGCGCAGATATGCGGAGAAATGGCAAGCGTGCCGCTCTATCTTCCACTTTTGATAGGTATGGGTTTTTCCGAATTAAGCATGAACATCGGCATCATGAACAGAGCAAAGAGATTCATTGCAAAAATCAATAAGGCACATGCAAAGACGCTCGTAAGAGAGGTGGTAAAACTTCCATCCGCAGAAGAGGTTGAGAAATTTATCATGAACATCTACACGAAAGAGCTCGAAGATGAAGCTTGATCATATTGCAATCGTGGTGAAAGATTTGGAGGAGGCCGTTGCTACATACAGCCGGAAACTCGGGGTACCCCTTGAGTCCAGGCAACGTGTAGAACACGAGGGGGTAGAAATAGCGATTATGTCCCTGGATAACACTCGCATCGAGCTTCTCCATCCTCTGGAGAACAACAGCGGAGCGGCAAATTTTCTCGAAAAGCGGGGAGAAGGGCTTCACCACATCTGTCTCGAGGTTGACAACATAGAAGCATTGATACAATCACTTCAGATCGCGGGTTTAAAACTTATCGGTACAAAACCCCGCAGAGGTTACAAAGGCAACAAGGCAATCTTTGTACATCCCGCATCGACAAACGGCGTCCTTATCGAGTTCTACGAGAAATAGGTTAAACCGCATTTTCCAAATGAAGAATTGTTTCAGTAAGTTCTTTTACGTTAAAGGGTTTTGTAAAGATCTTCACTATGTTCATACCGCCGGTTTCTTTCTCTACGTGGGCGAGAGGCATGGAGGTAAGTACGATGATGTCGCAACAGTCTTTGGCCATCGTTTCCATAATCTCGCGGATCCCGTTATGGGTAACGATCTCCAAGTCCAGAATGAATATATACTTTTGCGGGCTTTGGGCCCCTTTTAGTTCCTTTAAGGCGGCTGACAGATTATCATAAAATTGAAACGCAGGTGCATAATCCGGTAATGTCTTCAATAACGATAATTTTATCAGTTCGCAATCATCAATAATGACAATATTTCTTCTCATATCTCTAAACAGATCAAGCAAACATCATGCCAGAATGGGGTATTCCTGAAGGTATTTTGAGGAGTATTAACTCCGTTTTCTATTGTACAGTTTAACCAGCACTATGATAAGCAAGAAAACACACAAAGAAAATATACCGTCACCGGGGGTAAACCCATACAATCCCGCATACTTCGCTATTTGATTTATTATTGCCATTTTTATAAAAATCCTTTATCTCTATATAGCCTTTTCTACAGTTGTGCAACAGAATTATAAAGATCACCCCGATAGCGATAACAAAGGTAGACAACCCGCGCAAAATGGTATAGTGAAAATTTATGAAGATGAATGAATTTTTAGCGTACTACAGGATAAAGTTCGGTTTTGTTTTTGCACTGTTGTTCATTGTTATGGCAAAGCCGGGTGTTATCGGTATGACCATAGGCATTCCGATCGGCATCATGGGTCTTCTCATAAGGCTATGGGCTTCGGGATACATAAAAAAGAACAAGGAACTTTCCATAGACGGGCCCTACTCTTATACCCGCAATCCATTGTATCTGGGCAGCTTCTTTGTCGGACTGGGGGCTTCCATCATGGGTAGTTGCATCCTCTTTATGATAATCTTCCTTGCCGGATTTTATTTTGTATACAACAGCGTCATCAAAGAGGAAGAGAAAAGACTTATTGAGCTGTTTGGCGGCTCGTTCCTTGATTACAAATCAAAAGTCCCGGCATTTTTCCCGCTGCTGAAGCCTGTAAAGATCTCACGGGATTTCGATCTGAAGCTTGTCGTAAAGCATGAGGAATATAATGCCTGGCTCGGATTTTCAGCCATTATCATTCTCTTATATCTCAAGTATCATTTTCATTTGTTTTATGTGTGCCCGTTATGAAAAAACGCACCCTAGCGTATACGGTTATATTTTTATCCTTCCTCTTTAATCTCTACTATATAAAGACAACGCACCTGCTCCTGTCTCCCGATGAGGCATATTACTGGGACTGGGCACGGCATCCGAGCCTGAGCTACCTCGACATGGGGCCCATGATCTCCTGGATCAACATGCTTATGATCCACATCTTCGGGTCCACTGCATTTGCCTTAAGGATGGGAGCAAATATATTCTCTACAATTACCGCTATCGTTTTCTTTGAAACGGGCAACCGCTTTTTTTCTTCAAACACGGGATTGCTTGCCACCCTTCTCTATATTCTGAATCCTCTTGCCTCGGCGGGCGCCTTTATTGAAACATACTATGTTCCTCAGATCCTCTTCATGACCATCTTGCTGTTCCTGCTGTTCGAGCTTAACCAGACACAAAAGCCATGGTTGTGGTACCCGATCGGTTTTGTTCTCGGACTCGGCATACTGAGCCATCACATGTTTTTCTTTTTTAGTCTCGAGGTAGCGCTCTTTGTCCTTATATCCAGCAAGAACAGACACTGGTTTTTGAAAAAAGAGCCATATCTCGGTGCCGTGGTAACAATGCTCACCGCAAGCCCGGTATTTATATGGAACCTCACCCACGGGCTCGGAATGTTCAAAAGGGCTTTGTCCCTGATGCCGGCACACTACAACCCGTGGTTTGTATTCTCCAATTTCTTTTTCGGGAATATGGGGATTGAAACACCGTTCGTATTTATCCTTCTCTTGTACACCATGCTTTACTCGGTACGGCGCGGACTGTTTCAGCATGACGAACGGTTCAACATAATTCTGGCAACGTCCCTGCCAACCTTTGCGTTTATAACATTCCTCGCTTTCAAAGGCAGGGCTGAGGTCAATTGGCCTGCTGCGGGCTTTATTGCACCGTTTATCGGTGGTGTTTATTTGCTTGAAGAGGCATACGGGAAAGGACTTAAAAAATTTGCTGTATCGGCGTTTATCCTCATGTTTATCACAACAGTACCGGTTTTATACTTTGAACATTACCCTGAATGGATATTCAATACATTCCACATTCCTCCTCAAAATCAATTTACGATCAGGCTCACAGGCTGGAACAGACTCGCAGCACAGGTGGAAAAGCTTTCCAAACCCGGTGATATCGTTGGTGCAACGGATTACGGTGTTACGGCAGAGCTCGCCTTTTACCTGAAAGGGCAGCCCCAGGTATACTACCTCCCTACGGGTGCCGGTTCGAAAAATGCATACTGGTTCTTCCAGAACAGAAAGGCATTGGAGGGCAAAAATATTCTCATCGTAGACAGGGGAGGCGGTCCATTAAACACCGTAACAAGTTCATTATTCTCGCATGTCGACAAACTCGGGGTATTCCGGCTGACCGACAAAGCAACAGGCGTTACATGGCATACGTTTTCTCTTTACAGAGGGTATGATTATAAAGGGGAATAATCATGGACGAAATAGAAATTGTAAAATCGGAGCTCAAATCGAGCGCTGAGTTAAAACTGAGGCTCATGGATACGCATGCGGCATTGATCCAAAAAACAGCGGACATCATCTACTCTGCCGTTACCAAAGGGGCTAAGCTTCTTTTATTCGGGAACGGAGGCTCGGCAGCGGATGCACAGCATATAGCGGCAGAATTCGTCAACAGGTTCCAGATAGAGCGCCGGCCGCTTCCTGCTCTGGCACTTTCAACCGATACGTCTGTTTTAACAAGTATCGGTAATGATTATTCGTTTGACGACATCTTCTCAAAACAGATAACAGCCCTCGGAAGCACGGGGGATGTAGCCATGGGCATCACCACATCGGGCAATTCCCCGAACATTCTGAATGCATTCAGTGCAGCACGGAACAAAGGGATCTTTACCATCGGCCTTCTCGGAAGGGACGGAGGCAAGGCGCGATCCATGGTGGACCTTGCGATTATCATCGATCACCCGGACACGCCCCGGATTCAGGAGTCGCACATAACTATAGGGCACATAATCTGTTCGATTATCGATCTGAGGATCAAAAATCTGCCCTTATGAATGTCTTCGTAGCAGGCGGAACAGGGTATATCGGGAATCACGTCATAGATACGCTTGTAAGAGACGGCCACAGGGTTTCTGCGCTCGTCCGCAGGGGGTCCGAACAAAAAGTCAGTAATAAGCACATCGAATTCCGGTACGGAGACATATCCGATCCTGCATCATTAAACAGCGCCCTGGACGGATGCGATGCCGTTATCTATCTTATCGGGCTTATCCGGGAGTTTCCGTCAAAAGGGATCAGTTTCGAACTTGCTCACGTTGATGGCGTGCGGCACCTCTATACCAGAGCAAAACTTTCCGGTATAAAAAGATGGGTTCAGGTAAGTGCAAACGGGGTAATGCCCGACACCCCTGACGGCTATAGAAGGACAAAATACAGGGCAGAGGAATTTATAAAGGTGCAGGATATCAATTATACTATTGTAAGACCTTCTGTGGTGTTCGGAGAAGAAACAGACAGGACCGTCAACTTTGTGACGAGCGTTAAAAAAATCATTCAATCAACGCCGTTCATGGTACCTGTCATAGGAAACGGCGACTACAGGATGCAGCCCGTCCATGTCGATGATCTTGCGAAGGTTATTTCCCTGATCGTGAACAGGCCTTCCACGTTCAATAAAACATACAGTGTATGCGGAGCAAAGAGTGTTTCGTATAATGATATCATAGACAGCATAACCCTCCGGTATAACCTGAAGAAAAAGATGAAAATCCATATTCCTGCCATACTTGTCAGGACTCTTGCGGCATTACTCCAGAACATTGAATCGTTCCCGGTGACCGTTGAACAGATCGACATGCTGGTCGGCGGCAACACCTGCGGTGATTCTTATCTTTTTGATGAACTCGGCATAACGCCAAAGGGGTTTAGTTGACCCTCACCATGCCATGAATATGGAAGAAAAATCTGTTTTGGAAATTGATCGCGATTTGAAATTTCCCCACGTTTTTGTTCTTAATGCTTCCGCGGGTTCCGGCAAGACCCATAACCTTTCGCTCAGGTTTATCCAGTTTTTGCTCTCCCCAGGGATAAAAAACAACCTCTCGCAAAATACGCTGAACAACATGCTTGCAATCACCTTCACGAACAAGGCATCGAACGAGATGAAGGAACGGATACTGCAGCAGATGAAACGCATTGCAATCGGGGATAAAGATGCCCTGTCATCGGCACAAAGCGTTATCAGCCTCAGCAGCGAAATGCTGCAAACAGCTTCGCATAGACTCATCGGCGAAATGATACGCCGGTACACGGATTTCCAGGTCCGCACCATTGACAGCTTCCTCAGGAGCATTATTATGGCATCTTTGCGCGAGACGAACCTGCAGCCCGGTTTCGATATAGCAATGGACCCCGTTCCGTACATAGAATATGCCGTCGACGATCTTCTCTCAAAAATCCAGACAGTCCCTTCTATAAAAACCCTCTTTATGACATTCCTGGACATCTATCTTTCCGTAGAAGGGAAAACAAGCTTTTATCCCCGAAGGGATATTGTCAAGACCGTGAGCAGGCTCAGATATCAGGAAAACAAGAAAGGAAAACATATTGAATGCACCCGTGTAACCCTGGATGAATTGCATCAGAAAAAGGACAGATTAAAAGAAAGCGTCAACACCCTTTATGATGGCATTGCCGCAAACCGCATCGGGGTCAACACACGGAACCTGCCCAAAAGGGATCTTTTAATCGATAGAATCGACAACGATAATTTCTCAAATAAGCTCTGGCAGAAACCCGGCATCGAATATATTTTGAAGAAGCAGAGCATGCATTTGAAAGATACCCTTCAGCAGACGTGGGATACTATCAGAGAACTGCTGGCGGACTTCCTGGCTGCATCCGACGGCAGCCGCTACCGAGCATACCACGACATCCTGACAGTCATCGGGGATATACTCGGGGCTCTCACCTTGACCCGGGGCAAGATTCTCATAGATGATATCAACACCTACGTGAGGGAATTGATAGATAACTACCGTGTACCCGAGCTCTATTTCAATCTCGGAGAAAACATATTCCATTACTTCATAGACGAATTCCAGGACACGGACAGGGCGCAATGGAACAATATCCGGGCACTCGTTCTTGAAGCCCTTGCAAACGGGGGCTCTCTCTTCTATGTCGGCGACAAAAAACAATCCATCTATAGATTCAAGGGCAGCGACGCAAGCCTCTTTGACGAGGCAGCGGAGGACAAAGAAATAAAACCGGTCCTCAAGGAAATCTACAGAAAACAATTGGGCTCCAACCACAGATCCGCCCCCTTGCTCGTGCATTTTTTCAATGAGACCTTCTGTCCGGATTCTCTGAAAAATATGCTGACCGGGGAAGGCAATCCGGTCGGATCAAAAATCAACGCGCACCTTGAGCTGCTCATCGATACCGTCTACGGGAATTCATCCCAGACACCGGTGCAGAACCGTACCCTCCAGCAAAACAGCGGCTACCTGTTGATCGAATACGTGAAACCGGAGGAAGATCCGGCAAGCGCCGGTGAAGGATCCCCGGACGACTCCGAAGACACAGAGCAGCCGGCAGATAAAGCCGCCGCTATCGCGAGGACGAGCGAGGTTGTTGCCGATCTGCATAATCGCGGCGTTTCTTATTCTGATATTGCTCTTCTGGTAAGAACGAACGAAGAGGTAAAAACGCTTTCAGGAGCGCTAAAACAGAACGGTATCCCCGTTCAATCGGCGCAGGGATTTGATATTCGGGATCATCCTCTGATCCGGGAAACAATATCATTCCTGAGCTTCCTCAATAATCCCCTTGACGATCTCTCTTTTGCAGGGTTTATATCGGGAGAGATTTTCACGGCTCGATCGGGAATATCGGCCGGCACTCTGTCCGATTGGTTCCTCCGGCAGCGTGGTGCCGGGCATCTGTATACCGGCTTTAAAAAATGGCAGCCGGACTTATGGAATGATCTCGTAAAACCGCTGCTGAACGGCGTCGGCTATCTCCCGGTATACGACATTGTCCATGAGTTTATGGCACGGTTCAACGTGAATGGGTGTTTTGACTCATCAACCGGGTTTTTTATGCACCTGCTCGAGATGCTCAAAAAAAGAGAGGACGAAGGCGACAACAACCTGGATAGCTTTCTCGAATTCTGGACAGCCCGGCAGGAAGACGACAACAGCTTTTTTGTCAACCTCTCGTCCGGGAACGCCGTGAAGATTCTGACCATACACAAATCAAAAGGGCTTGAATTCCCCGTTGTCATTCTTCCCGCACTATCGATAAGCACGCCGGAAGCCCGTAAACCGGACATGCTTATCATAGAGTCTCAGGACAAGCTCAGCTTATCGTACACCAACAATGACCATCGCAGTATCTTAGACAGTATGCAGAACGCGGATCCTTCGGTGAGTGCTTATATCAAAGAATGTGCCCTTTCTTTTATGGACGAACTCAACGCATTCTATGTGGCGGCAACGAGAGCGAAACAAGAACTGTACATTCTCATTCAGGACGAAAAGAATCCCGTGTATAAGCTCTTCGAAAACAAATTGGCGTCGGGCAACCGGTACGAGCAGGGCGTACATGCTGCTTTGGAAGAGGACCAAAAGAAAGAAGATGTCTTCCCTGAAAAAGTACCGGCATCCACCCACTGGCAGAGCCATATATTCATAAAACAGCCTGACCGGGACAGCCTGGAACATTACAGCGAAGAAAGGCGAGGAGATATCATCCATGAGCTCCTTGCGCAGATAACGGCAACAGGAGGCAATCCCGGGGAACAGATAACCGGGCTTTTTTCTCAGATAAAGGATGAAAGGATCAGACAGCAATTAGGTGCCCCGGATACACTGAAGGAAACGCTTTCATTACAAGCTGTCCAATCATGGTTCAATCCCGGTCCGTCAGTAAAAGTGTTTGCGGAAAAAGAGGTCGTTAATAAAAAGGGAGAGACAAAAAGGATAGACAGGCTTCTTGTAACCGGGGAAGAGGCCATTATCATTGATTATAAGACCGGAGGGCTTAAGGACATCGAAAAACATAAAAGACAGGTAAACGAGTATAAGGAAATAATCTCGGAGATCTATCCGGAAAAACGCATACATGGATATCTTTTGTACCTTGATCATAAAAGGGTTGAAGAGGCCGGATAATCCCCGCACGATGCATCTCGGCTGCCCCGTTAAAAAACAAGCCGGGCCATTGAGGAATCAGCTCAGCAATAGCTATTCTTAGTTATAAACAAGGGCCGGTATACCTGCCCCATACCAAAATTTCTGACTGGGTTGACACCCTATGCCGATAAACGTATAGTTGCACCATGAAAAATGCCAGGGACAAAAATTATATGCCCGATAGCTATGGATATTTCGGGGAGTACGGCGGCAGGTTTGTGCCCGAAACGCTGGTTGCCGCGTTAAAAGAACTGGAAAAAGGATTCAGGCATATTGCCCGGAGTCCTTCCTTCAGAAGCGAACTTTCACATTACCTGAAATATTACGTCGGCAGGCCTACCCCCCTCTATTTCGCAGAGAGGATGAGTGCAGACCTCGGTGGTGCGAAGGTATACCTGAAGAGGGAAGACCTCGCGCATACCGGTGCCCATAAAATAAACAATACCGTTGGTCAGGTTCTCCTTGCAAAGAAACTCGGCAAGAAACGTATCATCGCAGAAACAGGGGCAGGCCAGCACGGGGTTGCGACTGCGACTGCAGCGGCGCTGTTCGGTCTTCCCTGCGAGGTTTATATGGGAGAGCTTGACGTCAAACGCCAGGCCTTGAACGTGGACAGGATGAGGCTGCTCGGGACAAAAGTTGTGCCCGTATATTCGGGCTCCATGACGCTGAAGGATGCCATGAACGAAGCCATACGTGACTGGGTGACCAATGTCGAAACCACACATTATGTGATAGGGTCGGTAGCGGGTCCTCACCCTTACCCCGAGATAGTCAGGTATTTCCAATCCGTTATAGGGACCGAGGCGAAAAGACAGATCATGGAGGCCGAGCACAGGCTTCCCGATGTCCTCATTGCCTGCATAGGCGGCGGCAGCAACTCTATGGGTCTGTTCTATCCGTTTATAAAAAACGATGAGGTCAAGCTCATTGGAGTCGAAGCAGGCGGCCTCGGTATAAAATCAGGCAAACACGGGGCATCGCTCACTGCCGGTGAAAAGGGTGTCTTGCACGGTACAATGACAAAGATACTGATGGACCGTGACGGCCAGATCATTAATCCCCATTCCATATCGGCAGGGCTTGATTATCCCGGTGTCGGCCCCGAGCTCAGCCATCTGCACGATACGGGAAGGCTGAAGGTCTTCACGGCAAATGACGATGCGGTGCTTTCCGCAACATCATACCTCTCAAAAACAGAGGGTATTATACCCGCGCTCGAAAGTGCGCACGCGATTGCATGTGCGAGAACCTATGTAAAAAGACTGCCCAAAAATACCGTCGTCATTATCAACATATCGGGCAGGGGCGATAAGGACATGGATATCATCAGAGAAAACATCGATCTTATAAACAATAAGGGACGGCTAAAGGAATACCATGACTGACCGCATAAAAAATACTTTTGGCGCTCTGGCAGAACGCGGTGAAAAAGCTTTCATAGCATACATCATGGCGGGAGACCCAGACATGAACAAGACGCTTGTCTATGCCCGTGCACTCATACAGGGTGGAGCTGATATCATAGAACTCGGTATGCCGTTCTCGGACCCCATTGCAGACGGTCCGACCATACAACAAGCAGCACAGCGCGCATTGCAATCAAAAACGAACATTTCGAAAATTTTTGCTCTCGTACGCACCCTGCGGAAAACATCCGGCATTCCTATCGTTTTGATGGGCTACATCAACCCTGTTCTCAAGTACGGGACAAAAAGGTTCTTCGAGGACGCAGCACGCAGCGGTGTTGACGGTCTTATCCTGCCGGACCTGCCCCTTGAAGAGATCGACCATGTAAAGGAATATGCCGTACAATCCGGTATTGATATCATCCTTCTTGCTGCACCTACATCGGATAGAAAAAGGCTCGTGGAGCTGTTAAGACATACACGCGGTTTTCTTTACTATATATCGATGACCGGGGTAACCGGATCCCAGAAAAAGATGGGCCATGCTGCATTCGAAAGTATCCGGTGGATCAGGAAAAACACACAAAAACCCGTGGCAGTCGGGTTTGGCATTTCAACGCCCCGGCAGGCAAAAACCATTGCGGCCCTTGCAGACGGTATTGTCGTCGGCAGCGCGTTTGTGAAATTGATCGAGAACAATAAAAACGCATCAGCGCGTATCGCCGCTCTGACGCGCAGTCTCAAGTCAGCCGTAAATATCCACTAATACGCGCAGTTGCAAAACGGCGTAAGCTGCACAGCAGGCTATTTCATATTCAGCAGCTCAAGCATCCGTTCCGGTTCCGTGGTAGGAGACTCACAGCGCTCGTGCGAGCACACGTACGCCGTTGCCCTGCCTTCAATGCTTGTCTGATATCGTATGAACGGGGCTATATCCTTTATTCCGTCCGGGCGCCCCGGATCGTTCAGGATGACAACCTTATCCGGTATAAAATTACTCCTCAGGGATTTGAGCATGATATCGGTATCGGCTGCGTCCTTGTTTCCGGCTATCACCACTTCGTACGAAGGCCCGAGTGCAAAATCGAGTGCACACAAAAACCCGGTATAGGCAGAAGGGTATTTGACGACGTTTCCGGAAAACCTTTGCGCCAGCAGCCCTGCCATGTTCTCAAACTTTGTATTCCCGGTTATCCTCGAAAGCCGTATCAGATTCAGCATTACTATAGAATTGCCGGACGGCACTGCATTGTCATGCAGTTCTATCCGCCGGACCGGCAGTTGTTCCGCATCTTCTGCAGTAAAATAAAAACCGTCCTTTTCCTCATTCGCGAAATGCTTGATCATATCAACGTTCAATTCGAGAGCCGTGGCAAGATAACGTGCCTCGAATGTCGTTTCATAGAGCTCCAGGAGCCCCCAGATCAGAAACGCATAATCATTCAAATATGCCGGGATAGCTGCTTCGCCGTCCCGATATCGATGGAATAGTCTTCCATCGCGATCCCGCATTTTACTCAGAATAAAATCTACGGCCCTCGCAGCGGTATCCGCATAAATCTTTTCATCAAACGCCTCCGCTGCCTTTGCAAGGCTTGCTATCATAAGGCCGTTCCAGTCGGTAAGGATTTTATCGTCCTTTTGCGGCCTTACGCGGCTCTGTCTTGCCAAAAACAGTCTTTGCCGGATCTTCTCTCTGCGCTGCCAGAGCACGTTCTCCGGAATGTGCAATTCCGATGCAATCTCCGGAACCGTTCTCCCGGCGTACAGGATGTTCATCCCCGTCTTCTCGCCGGTCGCTGAATCAAAGTAGTTCCCCGACTCTTCTCCATTGAATATTTTCTCCGCAAATTTGCTGTCACTCACGGCCGGGATATCATCCGGCTCAAGTGCCTCATCCACCTCTTTCAATGTCCAGAGATAGAACTTCCCTTCCATTCCTTCGCTGTCTGCGTCCTCGGCAGAATAGAAAGCGCCGTCAGAAGATGTCATGTCCCGCAGCACATAGGTGAATATCTCTTTTGCCGTTATTTTGTACGCATCACTGCCCGTCGCCAGATACGCCTCTGTATACGCCATGGCCAGCATGGCCTGATCGTAGAGCATTTTTTCGAAATGCGGCAGGATCCACCGTGCATCCGTAGAATACCTGTGAAATCCAAAGCCTATGTGGTCGTATATGCCGCCCTGAGCCATCGCCGTCAAAGTTTTCTCTACCATGTGCAGCGCATGCGCGCTTCCTGTTCTGTTGTAATAACGGAGCAGGAAAAACAGATGAGGCGCAGACGGGAACTTTGGAGCATTCCCAAACCCGCCATTCAGCGAATCAAAATATGTTTCCAGCTCTTTATAGGCACTATCGAGCAGACTTGAGTCCGGCTTCCCTGCTGCCGACTTTTCAGAACCGCTCCTGAGTATTTCTATCGATTGATCGCCGGATTCCATTAACTTTTTGCGGCGGTCTTTCCATGAATTCTTCAGCATGGGTATGAGTTCGAGCATACCGATAATGCCGAACCTTGTCTCTTTCGGTATATAGGTTGCTGCAAAAAACGGTTTTTTGTCCGGTGACATGACAATATGCATCGGCCATCCTCCCCGTCCGGTAAACAGCTGGCATACATCCATGTAGATACTGTCAAGATCCGGCCTTTCCTCACGATCGACCTTTACCGGCACAAAGGCATCATTGATGAGTCTTGCCACATCGGGGTCTTCAAAAGACTCCTGCTCCATAACATGGCACCAATGGCATGTAGAATAACCTATTGACAGGAAAATTGGTTTGTCTTCTCTCCTGGCTTTCTCGAATGCTTCATCAGACCATGGGTACCAATCTACAGGGTTGTGCGCGTGCTGAAGGAGATACGGGCTTTTTGCTTCGCCCAGGTGGTTTACAAAGCGGGTTTTATTACCATAGTACTTATGTTGTTTATCGTGTTCCGAAGATCTTATCTTCATAAAGACCTCCTTTGTTCGGTATACTAAGATAGTAATAAAAACAGGAATGGCAAGGGGGAATGCCGGGGCAGTCGGCTCAGCGGGCTGAAGGGAGATCTCGTTTCACTGCGCCCTTTTTCCGCACGTAAACGGTCTTTTCCACCTGTGCAATAACGGCATTATCCTCATCCGTCAGGTCTGCGGTAAAAACAGGCTCTGTTTTGCCGTTCACGTCTGCAAGATGCTTGATCTCGTGGATCCTTTCCTGTGGTATGTGGAAGCGTACGTTGACCGTGTTGCGCCCGGGCTTTTTAAACCTTATCGAAGCGTGCTTGTCCCATACGATATAATCGCTGCCGAGGTTCTTTATGAGTATAATGGTAAAAAATGGATCACACATCGAATACAGCGAGCCTCCAAAATGCGTGCCGAAGTAGTTCTTATTATAAAACCTCAGTTTCATGCTGATTTCGAAGGTCCGGTAATCAGGTGATATATGGGTTATATGTATGCCCGCACCAAGGTACGGCATATAAAGATTGAACATCATCCTGAACAAAAATACTTTGAAATATTTAATTGAATTATGAAACATGACCTGTGTTTCAATTAAACACACATTCTTACATGTTGCAATTGTTGCGGCTTTGAAGATTGCTGAGATCCAGGGGCGGCCGTTATTCCGCCCCTGGAAAAACACTGATGATTATTTCCCTGCTATTTTTTGTGCTGTCTTTGCAAGATTTTTGCCGAATTCGTACGCGAGCCTTGTTTCTTCCTCACCCACAGGTTTTGAGCCGTCTCCGGAAATATACGTAGGCCCGTAAGGATCGCCCGATCCTTTGATCGTGTAGCCCATGGGCATGATCAGCATGCCATGATGGTATGCAAACGTACTTAAGGTAAGTATGGTTGTTTCATGGCCCCCATGAGGTGTTGATGCACCGGTAAAAAATGCAGCTACCTTGCCTGCAAGCGCACCCTTGGCCCACAGAGGTCCGGTCTGATCGAGAAAATTCCTGAGCTGTGCCGTCGTATTGCCAAACCGCGTGGGCGTGCCGAATGCAATGCCGTCCGCCCATTCGAGGTCTCCGAGTGCTGCCTCGGGTATGTCTTTTTGCAGCGCGTAACCGGCAGAAAGCCCCTTGTTGCCCTTGATAACATCATCCGGTACCAGTTCTTTTACCTTCCTCAGCCTTGTTTCAGCGCCGGCCTCTTTGGCCCCTTTTTCTATCGCCTTTGCAAGGTCAAGGGTATGTCCGTACGCTGAATAGTAAACAATCGCTATCTTTGCCATCGTGTCCTCCTTTAGGTTATTTTTTATCTATACTGTATTTCCCGGCACCAAAGAGTGCTATATATATGGCGCCGCCGATAAGTCCGATGTTCTTCAATAGATTGAGCATCTGTTCCTGTTTCATCATGGGATCCGTCGCGTGGAGCATACCGAGGAAATGTATCTGATATGTTACCGGGATAAGAAATATAATCAGGATGATTGCACCATAGGATATCTTCCATCCCAGCAGTATCGAAATGCTCCCGACAAGCAGCATCAACCCCGTTACAATGATGGCGAGCTTCGGGAATGGTACGCCCGCAGACGCCGCGTAACTTGCCATAGCATTGATCTTCGTTAAATGCCCCACAGCACCGAACGCGAATATCAGGGAGAACAAAACTCTGCCGATAAGCAACAACCCGTTTTTGTATCTTTCCATAAAACCCTCCTTTTTTATTTGTTGACTTTATTATAGGTATTTATAGTTATATTGTAAAGTATGCACTTTTATGTAATATACTGTCAAAAAACATACTGAAGGGAAAATATGAAAAACAAAGATATGCAATGCCCGGTAGAGGGCACGCTGAGGATTATCGGAGGCAGGTGGAAGCTGCTGATCCTCAGAGAGTTGTTCAAGGAGACGAAACGGTTTGGGGAGCTGCACAAATCTTTAAACGGCATTACACAAAAGATGCTGACCCAGCAGCTCAGGGAACTGGAAAGAGACGGCATTATTCTCAGGAAGGTTTATCCTCAGATCCCGCCCAAAGTGGAATATTCCCTGACACAGAAAGGACAGAGTCTCAGACCCATTCTGGACCTCATGCACGAGTGGGGAGCAAGACATCTCGACAGTACTGCTTCAAAAGGGTTTGCAGGAATAAAGGCCAGGAAACAGGGCAATGAGGATTTGGTAAGGGTGATGCAGGCTCAGCCATAAACATAGAGCCTGCCCTTGTGTGCCAAATAAAAAAGTACGGGCGGGGTTAAACCCGCCCATATTAAAAGGTCCTTTCAACTATCAAAAACAGTGGCACCTAGTAGATAACCTGCTCCACCGTATTTAGTACGGTATCGCTGGAAAGAGTTGTTGGTGTACCGTTTGACGTTCCGCCGATGAAGTAGAAGTAAGGGCCGAGGAGTACCCCTCCGCCGAGATACCGTGCCGAAACCATTCCTGCGCCGTTTGCGTTTGTCGCCATCTTATACGGTGTGGGCGTCACATCGAAGTCCTGCACCGACGGTGTTACATGGGTTGTGTATCCGCCGAAGATGTACATGTAATTATTCGAGTCCTCGAGGAAGAATGGTCCTGTGATCGTATACGTAAGTGCATTTGTGTTGGTGTCCTTCTGCACGTTTGTAAAAGGCTCAAGACTGCCGTCACCCTGAATGCGGGATACCTCTATGGTGTTTTGGACACCTGCATTGTAACCGCCCGCCACATAGAGATAGCCGGAGTCGTCAGTTATTGCAACAGGGAGGTTTCCCTTGTCCGAGGCCTGCATGCCGAGTTCGCACCTCGGCGCAGCAAGCGGCGAAGTCGAAGAGACAGGTCCGATCCCCCCGCCTGCCGGCTTCGAGCCCGGTACCGGTGTGTACGAGCCGTTGTCTGTGAAGGCCGGATTTGTTGTGTTGGCAAGGTACTCAAGTCCTGAACCGCTGTCCTTGTATACGTTATAGGACGAAGCGCCCGGCACTGCCTGCCAGGCAAGCTGGATACCGCCTCCCGTTACGCCGGTGACGAATGTCCCGGCATAAGCAAGCTCGCCGTCAGGAACGATAGCCGTGATAGCGTAGGTGTAGGTTGAAGCTGCGAGGCTGCCGGATGCCGGACTTGCCGAGGTTATCGGAGACGCCGAGAGCTGCGCGTAATCAACGGTACCGAGGCCGGTAGAACCGTCGGACGTACCTCCCGCGGCATACCCATAAACAGTACCTGTCTGCGTATGACCCACTGCTGCACCAAGATAACCGCGTGCACTGGACAGAGAAACAGAGGCCTGACGAAACGGACCGAGACTGCCGTACGGCAGGGGCGAAATGTAACCTGCTGACACGGTTGTTGTTGTAACAGGCTGCAAACCGCCGTTGTCCGTGATCGTTGTATCGAGGGTAGCAGGCACAAGTAACACCTCGTTCCCTTTTGCAATGCCCGGATACTCGCTTCTGTAAACCCTGTAATACTCTGCCCCGGGCACCTTATTGAAGGTCAACACTACAGAAGACGCGGTTGACGTCGTTGTCACCGACGTAAAGTCCAGAGCCGGCGTCTCACCCCTGTAGTTTACGGCGGAGACCCTGTAGTAGTAGGTACCCGCAGAGAGGGTGCCGCCCGATGAAGACGGGACTGCCCCTGTAATCACGGGGTCCTGCAGTGTCGAGGGGAAGCCGGATACCGTGTCTATGATGCTAATCGGAGCGGCGCTCCCGTTGTCTACGAAGCTCGTGGAATGCATGTTCCATGCAATCAATACGGGCTTAAAACTGCCCGCAACGTTCCTGTAAACATTGTAACCCGTCGCAGCCACAAAAGCATGGCTGAGGGGGTTCCAGACGCTAACCGGCTGCCATGAGAGCTGGATAGAACCGGAGGACGATGTCGTGGTAAACACCACCGGCGAAGGCAGACTCTCCCCTATGTTGGTTGTACCAGTCGGCAGGTTTGCCGAAACAGCATACACCCATGTACCGGCAGGAAGAGAACCGCCGTTAAGGACAGTCAGGCTTTTGAACGCTATCACCGGTGCGCTGTTTGTGGTAAGAATTTTTGCTCGTTCTATAACTGAGGTATAACCCGCAGGAGTGAGTCCACCGAGTACATACACATAACCGTTATACTGGAACGCGGCAGCACCGGTAGTTCTATATATGAGTGGTGACGTAAGATTGAACGGGTTAAGACTGCCGAACTTATCAGGCTGGCTATACTCAACACTGTCGAGTGTATCACCTCCGGAACCATTGTCTCCGCCGATGGCATAGATAAACCTGCCTCCTATGTCGTCATTGCCGGTAACAGCAGCAAGCCCCTGCCTGCCGATAACAAGGTTCTGTGATGACGTTGAGAAGCCACCGAGGTTGCTCGCCGGATTTGTTACGATAAAACTCGAGTAGTCATAATAGGTACCATCGGAGGTGTTGATAGCACGAATGAGATAAACCCCTGTCGGAAGGACCTGGGTGGTACAGATAATTTGAGTGGAACTTTGCGAGTTTATGCTGCACGGCAGCGCATTCCCGGAACTATCTATCGTTGTAACCGTTGCATTGGACGCAAAGTAATTCCCGGTAATCGTTATTTGCGTCGTGGCATTGGACGAGCCTGACGCAGGTGCAATGCCCGTTATAACAGGCGGTGGATTTTGAGACACATAAAATGCCTTCACAGAAGTTCCCTTTGTACCATTCGGGTTGGTCACGGTCACATCATACCAGTCTACGACCATACCCTTCGGCACAACAGCCTGTATCTGTGAGGATGATACATAGGCAACGTAGGTCAGCTGCATGCCGGCAGCAGAGCCGGCCGGTGAGAATGTTACAGCCGCGGAAGGGCTGAAGTTTGCGCCGCTTATCGTGATATTGGTATCTGCATTCGTCCATCCAAACTGCGGGGAAATCGATGAAATTGACGGAGGTGATAGCGCCGGTTGCGTTTTATGCGACGAACTTGAACCGCCCGAGCACCCATAAAGGGTAACGACGGCCAAAAACAGGCTTACCATTAGCTTTCTCATAGAAACCTCCTTATTATGAGAGTATAGAATTATATATTCGACTGCCCTCGCCCCGAAAAGTAACAAGACTCAGAACAGCGGTTCTATCTCTTAATTTACTTGCCAAGATCCTGCGTTCTGATAAAATAATAAAAATTTAACCAAAGAGAAGGAGAACGTCATGAAAATAAAGCTGGTGTATGCCGTTACGCTGCTCTGCATGTTCGTTGCACCGAATGCAATGGCAAAAGATCTTTCACAAAGGGTCGGGGTCGGATTCAATTCTCAGATTGGACTTTCCAATCATCTCGATGCGGCCTCGGCAAGATACTGGATAAACAGGGACATGGGAATTCAGGGAGACGTTGCCTTTCTGGATTTCTCGCCTCACCAAGGTAACAATCAGACATCGTTCGGTCTTGGAGGTAAATTCCTTTACAACGTGATAGAGGAAACCAATATGAATTTGTACGTAGGCGGAGGTCTGTATGTTTTCACCCAGCCAGCTCCGGTGGATACGGAAACAGGGTTCAGCCTTGGAGGTTTAGGCGGTATAGAATTCTTTTTTCAAGGGCTTCCTAACCTCGGATTCAATCTCGAACTCGATCTTGGTGTAAAATATCTCAATCAATACGGTACGGCATTCGGCATTGAAGCTGATTCGATCAATGCAGGATTTCATTATTATTTCTGATTTCGTCTTATCCTGTTTTTCAGGGACGGGTTTACCACCCGCCCCTATCAATGACCGGCATGTTGTATGATATAATTGCAATTTTTTAAAAAGCAGTATAAGCAATCCTGAGATACGGAGGTTGTATGAAAAAAATATATTTATTTATCACACTGGCATTTATTTTTACGGGCTGCGGACAGAGCCATCTCAACACCACAGACACATGCAGATCCTGTCATACCAATGCGCAGGCTCTCAAGGCGTCTGCCCCATCCATAAATACCGCTGATTTCCTCGTTACTCAAGGCTTCTTCGATTCGCCACACGGCATATTGCAGTGCGTTGACTGTCATAAAGGCAATCCCTCGAGTACATCGATGCAGCAGGCACATTCCGGTATGGTCGTGGACCCTTCGTTGAACCCGAACACGGTCTGCGCGAACTGTCATGCAGGTATTGTCCAGAGTTACACGACAAGCCTCCACTACACCCTTGCAGGAGAACAATCCTATCTGAACAAGGTTTC
>JAJYUJ010000070.1 GCA_021792615.1 bacterium | reverse complement strand
TATACGCGCTGAATATTTAAGAGCACAAGGGATAAAAGTGATACGATTCTGGAACAATGATGTTGTGGAAAATATTGAAGGCGTATTGTATGAAATAAAAGAAAGAAGTAACTCCCCTAACCCCTCTTAATCTAAGAGGGGGATTGGAAAATAACAAACAATACCCTTAATAAATATCCTTCTCGATAAAAAACCACACTAAGTGGGAAAGTCAGGGGGATCGGAGGTAAAACGGGCCAGGAAATAAGTCTTCTTTTTTCTCCGGGACCGGAGGCAAACGACTCTCTGCGTGTTCCGCAATCGTCCGGGTTAACAAATATTTCTATCGCACTCTTGGGGTCAACGCGAGCATCGACAAATATTTTTTATTGAAAGCCGGATCATCGGCAAGTTCGATATGCCGGATATCCGATAAAAGCCTGTCCATATCGACCACCGGTTCATTCATGATGAATCTCTTCAGGCCCGATATGACGCTGTCGCCGATAAAAAGAGTATCTCCTGCCAGGTAGGGCGGGATCATACCTATGAATGCGAGGTCATCGGGGTTCAGGTAATTTCCAAATGCACCTGCGATATAAAGCCGTGCAGGCTTCAGTCCCGACCGTTCTATGAGTAATTCCAATCCCGTAGCTATGCTCGCTTTTGCAAGCTGGAGCGCGCGGACATCCGATTGATACAGGCATATCTCCCGATCGAAGGACTTGTACAATACAAATGCCTGTTCATCCCCTTTCTTTACCGAGCGCAGAGACAGGTTGCCTTCGATATGTCCGGCATCGAGGAGCTCGCCCTCTTCCGTAATAACGCCTGATCTCACCAGTTCCGCGACTATCCTTATAAGCCCGGAACCGCATATACCCTCGGGCACGGCATTCCCTTTTACCTGAAGGTCCACATCATCGTCCACAATATGTATATCTTCGATCGCACCCGGCTGTGCCCTCATGCCGTGCCGTATCTGCCCGCCTTCAAATGCAGGTCCCGCAGGAGCAGAGCTTACCAGTATGCCGGCCGCATTCCCCAGGGCTATCTCCGCATTCGTTCCGATATCTATCAACGCAATGGTCTCCCCTGATACATCCATGCCGCAGGCAAGGATGGATGCAACTGTATCGCCCCCGACAAACCCGGAAATGAGGGGAAACAGCCGCACTTCTGCGCCGGCAATGCCCGGTTTCGATTTTAAATACTGAATGTTCCTCATACCGGTAAATACGGGTTTGTACGGCGCTTTAGCAAGGCTCGATACATCCATTCCCGAAATAATATGCTCCATGGCTGTATTGCCGGCAATGTATACCACTTTCACCCTGCTTCCATTCAATCCGATCCCGGACAGCATTTCTTCGATATCCCGCGTCATGGAACTCACCGTCAGCGTCATCATCTTTTCGAGGACGCCGCGATCGAGGCCTGCCTTGATCCTTGAAACGACATCCGCCCCGTACGTCCGCTGGGGATTGAGGATGCTGTGCATTGCCATGATCGTCCCGTCGGACAGATTGATGAATGCTATAACGACACTTGTCGTCCCAAGGTCTATGGCAATGCCTATGTCCACAGGCACTATCCCGTACGCGGTAATAATCCGCTCCTCCTGGGGTGCCGGCGGTATGGTTATGGCAAGATCCGCGGGTATGTGCCTTTTTCTGCACGCAAGCCTGATACCTTCGCTTATTTCCTCCACGGTTAAAACGGCGGTTTCGACACTGTCCGGGGGAAGCTCGCCCTGTACGCGGACTCGGCATTTGCCGCACCTTCCAAGCCCTGCGCACGGGGCATCCAGCGCAATGCCTGCCTGAGCGATGATCTCGAGGATATTCCCCGGCTGTTCCGCATGCACAATGACCTCATGGTTATTCGTACTGACTCTGGTTTTTACAAGCATGAGATAGTAATATCAAAAATTATGGGAAATGGGCAGTGAAAGTATCGGGGCTATTTTATTGAAGATCCGGGAAGGAAAACGCAAGTTTTAGAATAACAGGGCGGGAAAAATCCCGCCCTGTCTGACTTAGAATTTATAGTTGACCAGCAGGGTGATCTTTTCGATATTGGCCTTATACAGACCATTGCCGGACGGCTGGACCGCTGGGTTACTGTTCGTTACGTTTGCGTCTTCCGTAATACTGTGATCGAAACCAAGACCGATTGTCGTTGAATGTGCAACCTGGTAATTCACCTCTGCGAAAATCTCCAGCTTATTGAATTCGACGTTCAGTGAATAAATATTGTCAAGCGGTATGCCGGAAGGATCGTACGCTGCACCGCCTGCAAGAAGCCACTTGCTGAACCCTTTATATCCGACCCACAACTTCGAGTTCAGTATGTCTTCGAAACCGGTGAGTATATACATATCCCTGTTTGCAAGGGGGCTCGAAGCATCGTACAGTTGAAGGTGTATGTTCTTGTATTGAGACCAGTTGATCCACTGCTCGGTCAGATCGACAATCCAATCCTTTGCCGGCAAAAAATGCAGGCCGAAATTAATCATCTGCGGCATGGTAAGGTATAATTTCGATTTTGCGGTAATATTGCCTGCGAGCTGCGTACTGATGTCCGTATTACCCTGTATAACATAATTTACGCTCGGTATGTAAGCGATACCCAGTGCAAAGGTCGGCGTTGGTTTATAATAGATACCCGCTGTCCATCCCCAGGCAGAACCCATATTGCCTTTGATGTGGACCTTTGCCTCGTACTGGGGGTTTTCATCTGCCGGGTTGGCAAAATCAAGCGTTGTACTCTGATACTCGTCAAGATACATGGTACTGTAATTCAGTCCCGCACCAATGATAAGAGAGGGGACGATCTTATACGTTACGACCGGCGTAACATTAACGAATGCCATGGTTTCCTGCGAGCCGTTAAAACGTTCGGCCCCATCCTTGGGGTAGTAGGCTACCCGCGCAAAGGGAGAATACACGCCGAGACCGAACGAAAGATTCGCCGGCAGCTTCAAGGTGAGTGCAAGTGTTGGAAGAGGCGCCCATGTATGAAAACTTGCTTTATTGTAGGGCTGATAGCCGTTGTATGGATTCAACCCGGCTCTTTGGAAACTTACGTATTCGTACGTCGGTTCAATCGTAAAGAACAGGCTGTTTGCATTGATGGCGCCGATAGATGCGGGGTTCCAGTAAATACCGGCTCCCGATGCCACGGCAGGACCCTGAAGCGGACCTCCCAGCCATGGACTTGTATACCCGTTAGAAAATGCTGTTGCCGGTAAGATAAACAATGCTGCAAATAGTAAACCAATCCCAAACTTGTACTTTCTCATATTCCACCTCCATACATTTTGTCCGTTCTTAACATAAAGATATTTTCTCTGCAAGATAATTCTCTATGTATAGTTTCGGGTATTTGTATTGAATATTAAACTCGCAAGTCTTATCATTAAAACGGTTCAGGAGGCAGGATGAAAAGATTATTGCTGATTGCAAACGCGGGTATCATTACAGGTTTGTTTTTTTTTGCAGCCAGTGCGTATGCCGGTTTTTATCCCGGGATAGGCAGTGACGTATCTTTCACGAATCAAAACAATACCTTTTATAATCTCTACGGGACTCTCGGGTATATGCCGTCCTATAAAACCTATATGGGTATCGGCTATACACACGAATGGAATTTCACGCAAACATCGAATACGCAGGAGTTCCATATCATCAATGCGAGCCTTTATCAGGGGATTGGCAAGCGCTGGAAGCTTGGAGGACTGGCGAGTTATACCTTCGGGGCTACGGCAAATACCGATGGATATTATTCCCTGTCGTTGAGATTGGACCCACGCTATGCCGTTACCGACAACTTCAGTGTCGGCGCAGGGCCATTGTACTATTATATCAACGGCCCCGGCAGCTTTATCGGCGTTTTTGCAGGGTTGTATGTATTCCCCGTGAACGACTGGTTCTTGTATCTGAAAGGGGCTGTGGATACAGCCGTTGATCCGGGCGTTTCTCAGGTGGACTCAGCCCTTGATATAGGTACATCGTACTCTATCAATAGATATATCGGCTTCTATGCACTGTACAGATTGTCTGCAGGCATAACAACATATCCGACAAATAACCTTTATAGTAATAACAGCGGGAGTACTGCAAAAGGCAGCATGGGTACCATGGCAATGCCAGGCACCGGCAACGGTATGTCAGGCCCGTCCGGCAGCGGTTCTCTGAGCCACAGCCCTTCGATAAGCTACACGACGAACACCCTTTCGACCTTCACCCTTGGATTGGCTGTTACATTTTAGAGGCAGCTGCGTCTAACTAATAAACAAAAAGGAGGTAAGTTTTATGAAAAAATTACTCATAGGTATGGGAGCAATGGCGCTTGCCGTTGTATTGACAGGGGCAGCGTTGGCTGAAGAGCAAACAGCCGCACAAGCACGGGAAGAAATAAAAACACAGACGAAGACACAGACCAAAACGCAAACACAGGTCCAGAACAGGGAACAAGTGCAGTTGATGGAAAAGACCGGTGGTGTTAATGCAAAAACTATTGAAGCAATGCAAAAACAGCACTACGGAAACGGGGAGATCGTCATCGCAGGGGCGCTTGCAAAGGCATCCAAGCAGCCGGTCAGTGAAATCATGTCTTTAAAGAAACAGGGTATGGGATGGGGTGAGATTGCCAGGAAGTACAACCTGAAGCTCGGAGATGTTATGAAATCCGTCCATGCAAATATCAATGCATACGAGAACCACGCGAGGCAAACAAAGAACCAGAATGCACTTAATGCTGCAAATCAGATGAAAAATGAGATTCAAAACCAGGAAAAGATGAACATGCAGGAAATGATGCAAAACCGGAATCAGCAGATGCAGCACGAAATGAATATGAACCAGCAGCAGGGTCAGGGGATGCACATGAACCAGCAAATGCCGGGCATGAATATGCATAAGTAATAAGAAACTCAAAATTTAAGATTCAAAACTCAAGAAGGGCGGATCGTAATCCGCCCTTCTTCGTTTTTGATGATGGTTTACTTGTTCCCTGCCGCCGAA
>JAJYUJ010000069.1 GCA_021792615.1 bacterium | reverse complement strand
ATAAAGTCGCCAGATTTTCTAACGGGATAAAATGGTCCTAGAGAGATTTGAACTCTCGTTTTTGCCTTGAGAGGGCAACGTCCTAGGCCTCTAGACGATAGGACCAGAAAGATACTCCGTATGCAAAATGTCTGTCTCTCGATTCTTTATTCGAACAGAAATGACTACGAGACATCATTATCCTATAAAAATCCAATTTGCAAGCATAACCGGCATTCCGCCCCAAAATGCAATACCACTGAGGCGAACGATTCTTTTCTCGTTCAATAGCAAAGCCTTCGCATACTCCCCCGTTTTGTAAATGTATTTTGCGGTAAGCGGAGTTTTTATCTTGACACGGTCTCAATGCTCTTCTACAAAGGAATTTATTATGGACGTATACCCGCTCGTATATAAAAATTTAATATTCAACATTATAACGGATGAAGACATCAGCTTTGTTGAAATAAGGAAACTGCTGGATTATCTTATCGAAGAGCAAGCCTTTGACAAGTCGAGGGACAGTCTGGCAGATGATCCGGAAATGTACGAGATTTATATCGATGACTACTATTATGTGGTCGACGTACAAAACTATGAAGTTGCTATCTATAAAAGAGAAAAGAAAATTGATGTGATGGAGAATTGAACATGCATAAAACGCTGAAGAAAATATTTGTTGTCTGTTTGGCATTGAGCGTAACCGCGCTCTCATGCACAAAGCAAAAGGCACAGGGGCCTGTCCTGAATTTGTATGTTATGAGCCATTGTCCCTTTGGCATAAGGGCAGAGGACATCATACTTGGTTTCATCGATAATTTCCATAACGATATAAAACTCAATGTCCGTTACATTGTAAGCAAGCAAGGGAATAATTATGTGAGTCTGCATGGTCCCACAGAGCTTGATGAGGACCTCCATCAAATAGCCATTCAGAAACTCTTTGACAACAAATTCTATAGCTATCTTTCTTGTTACAACACCAGTATGAACAGGGACAGGTGCCTGAATGAAGCGGGTATAGATAAAAAGGCAATCGACGCATTCGTCCAATCAGGCCAATCCGAAAAGATACTGAACAACGATTTCCTCAAAACGGAGAAATTGGGTATTAACTCTAGCCCTACCCTCTTCATAAACTCCCAGCGTTACGAAGGTGCAATCCAGCCCGGGCATATCATCAGGGCAGCATGTTCCCATGCCCCTCAGCTTTCGTACTGCAAAACATTGCCGCCCCCTGTTGATGTGCACGTCACCCTGCTCACCGGCGGGTGGACAGTCATATACCACCCGAACCTCATCAAGCAAAGTCTTGACAACTTTTTTTATAAATCAACGGTCGATCTGACGGATGCAGGCACTCCCCAGGGCAAGGCACTCGCTGAAAAATTCACGGTAACAGAAGCTCCGGCAATGATCTTCAGCGACAATATAACGAAGACAACGAGTTTCGGTGCAATCCAGCAACGATTAAAGCATGTAAACGGGAGTTATGTCGATTATATGAATGATATGGGATACCGGCATCTGCTCGACAGACCTTCCCGGAACAATACGATGATCATTTTCACGGATATCACTAATAAGGATTCAGTCAATGCATGCGTATCCATTGTCCGGCTGCTGCTTGACTATAAAAAGGACAATTTCAAGCCCAGGGTCAGTGTCATCGGGAATTATACCGGTAATGCTGCACTGAAGGCCGCATATATTGTTGAGCAGGAAAACAAGAAACCACTGAAAGACATGCTCCCGTTTCTATCGAAACTGTCCACTGCCACCTCGCTCAATAATTTTGACAAGTCTCGTCATGCGGGTACGATAAACGTGCGCATCATAAAGCGACAAATAGACCGTAACAACAACGCTGCCGCAGGCCTCGGCATAGGACAGGCAAAATTCGCCATGCTTATCAACAACACGGAATTCATCAATGCCGTGAACCCGGCACAGTCCGTGGGAATATTCGAGCTCTCCCCCATAATCGGGAAAATGGCGTTCCCTGCCGGTCAACAGGCAGGAAAATGCTCAAAATAGAGAAGGAGTAAATGGTATCACACCTTTTCGGGATTGTTGCCGGATTCATAATATCCACCATAAAAATCTTCGGTTATAGCGGGGTTGCCTTTCTCATGGCCATCGAGAGTGCCTGCATTCCCCTGCCGTCCGAGATCATACTGCCGTTTGCAGGATATCTTGTTTTTATGCAAAAATTCCAGTTGATCTACGTTGCTATAGCAGGGGCAATAGGATGCGTCATCGGCTCCATAATCGCCTATGCGGTGGGTGCATATGGCGGAAGGCCTTTGATCGAAAAATACGGCAAATACATTCTGATAAGCAGACACGACCTTGACATGGCAGACCGGTGGTTCGCCAGGTACGGCAATATAATCGTATTCACGGGGAGGCTCCTGCCGGTCATAAGGACGTTTATATCGCTTCCCGCGGGTATTGCGCGCATGAATTTTATTAAATTTATATTCTATACGTTTATAGGTTCGTTCATCTGGAGCCTTTTCATCACATGGATCGGCTTCAAACTTGGACAGCAATGGGACACCCTCGGCCCGTACTTTCACAGGTTCGATTATGTGATACTGTTAACGGGAATACTGTTGTTTATCATTTACCTCAGAAGACACCTCAAGCACATAGCCGATGAACGTTAGCCGGGGAATGGCATGTCTGTCATAACACTCTGCACGGATTTCGGTTCTTATGATAGCTACGCCGCAAGTATGAAAGGGGTAATACTGGGCATAAACCCCAAGGCAACCATCATCGATGTGACCCACAATATTCCCGCGCACGATATTGCCGCTGCGGCATTTGTACTGAACGGGTATTATACATATTTTCCGAAAAACAGTGTGCATGTCGTGGTTGTAGATCCCGGTGTCGGAGGTCGGAGATACGATATGGTTTTAAGGACCGGGGACTACCTCTTTATAGGACCCGACAACGGGGTATTCAGCTACATCCTTATCAGCCAGCCGTCGGTCTGCTATGAGTTAAAGTCAAGGCATACTGTCTCCACGACGTTTCATGGCAGGGACATATTCGCCCCTGCAGCGGCACGCTTGTCTATAAAATGGGATCGATCCATCGTGGGAAACGTCATCAGAAGACCTGTCATACTCGATATTCCCAAACCTATTATCAGCAGCAGGGGCATAACGGGCGAAGTGATCCATATCGACCATTTCGGTAATCTTATAACGAACATACCGTCGGACAAGCTCAAGATACACACCGTGAACAAATCATTGGCTATATTCATAAAAGGGGTTAAAATAAACGGTATACAAGAAACCTATGAGCGGTGCGGGAACGGTGTGCCGTGCGCGATCATCAACAGCTCTGGCCTGCTCGAAATTGCGGTAAATTCCGGCAGTGCTCATGAAAAACTCGGCGTAAACCGGGGTGAGAAAGTAAATGTTTTATGGAAGTAATGACTGATAGAAAAGCTTTAATCGACAAATTGAAACAGGGAAACGCACCCGCGCTTGCACGGGCAATAACCCTGCTCGAGGAAGGGGAACTGGATATACCCTCCGTTGATCAGTATATCGGTGCGACGGGCAAAGCCGTACGTATAGGAGTTACAGGCCCGCCCGGGGCAGGCAAGAGTTCCCTGATAGACTGGCTCATCAAGCATATACGGAACAGCGGAGAGATGGCCGGTGTGCTTGCCACGGACCCATCGAGCCCTTTTACCGGCGGCGCTATACTCGGGGACAGGATCAGAATGCAGCACCATTTCCTCGATGATAAGGTGTTTATACGCAGCCTCGGCTCACGCGGCGCACAGGGAGGCATATCGAGGATTACCAGGGATGCCGCTCACCTCATGCAGGCAGCCGGCTACAGGTTCATCATCCTGGAAACCGTTGGAGTCGGACAGACGGAACTGGATATAATGAACATAGCCGACACCGTGCTTGTGGTGCTTGTCCCGGAGTCCGGAGATTTCATTCAGGCGATGAAGGCCGGACTTATGGAAATTGCGGACATATTTGTGGTCAATAAATCGGACAGGGAAGGCTCCAAACAATTGGTAAATGCGCTCAAACTTCTTGCGGAAACGTCCCAGCCGGGACATGATGCATGGGAGATACCGATCATGCTGACCAACGGACTCGATGGTAGCGGCACATCGGAACTGTTCCAAACAATACAAAAGCATATCGAATTTATGGAGAGCCATAAAGAAACCGCTTTGTTTTTGCGTAAAAGGCTCCATGGATTAAAGCAGCTTATCGTCGAACAGCTCAGCGTCAGAATAAACAGTGCAGTCAATGCGGAAGTACCGGAACATTATAAAAAGGAATTGTCAGACCCATCCATAAGCCTTTACAGCATATTCAACCGCATCATGCATGATAGGGATTTTACCGCTCAAATTCTGAAGTAAGCCCCGTTACACCAGAAAAACCCCGTTACCCGCGAAAACTCCGGTGCCCGGACAAGTTACCTGAAAAATGCAATAAGGAAGTTTACTTATTCGCTCAATCCCGCGATCCACCTGATATCTATAAGTTTCCTTATAGGAACGAGCTTTTAGTCCTCTGTATGTTTATATGCTATTACCCGGTATGGTTTTCTTATCGGATTTTCGAAGCATACCTTTGTCTGACGCGCGACCCTTCCCTATCGGGTGGGTACCCCATCGCTCATTGCATAAACTTCCTTATTTTTCAAACGCATTTTTCGGGGTTATGAATGTAACATTGCTGCAAGCTGCATTCGCAATTTATCTTCCTGAGTTTCCCACTTTTTAAAAGCAAAATTAAACGGGTTGATTTGTCAATATGTTACCTGTAAAAAAGGAGTGTAACACCGCACTACGCCTTGTTGTTTCCCCTTTTCTCAACGTTAATAGTTACCAGCGACTTTTACCCCGATTGCCGCTCTTGGCCTTTATAAAAGATTACCAATGAACAAGGTAATTTCTAACGGTATCTACTGACTGAATCAACAGTGAAGGGATGATTGAAATGTTTCCCCTCTTAAGATAAGAGGGGTTAGGGGA
>JAJYUJ010000035.1 GCA_021792615.1 bacterium | reverse complement strand
ACTATTTGCTTCATTTGGAAATCCTGTTTTGTATCCGGTTGGTTACAAGATATAAAACCGCATTGCTGATCGTAGTCTGATTTGAGTAATTGACCGATTTCAGCGCAGAAAGGGCAAGGGTGGTGTCAAGGGTATTGGTTGAGAAGAATTGCCCTATTCCCCATCCATTGTTGAGGTTCTTATATGACAATAAATTACTTAAATTGCCTGTAGAGCTTAATAAGGCAATACTTCGGGAAATACGATCAACATTATATAAGGGCTGTGATGTAATCCAATTGATGCCGATGGTGTAATCAGTATATTTTTGCCCAAGATCATTCAGGGTTATTAATACTTCGTCTGTAGCATAATATTCAGCTACTATACTGCTTGACCAGCTTCCCTCTGTTAACTGGCAAGCTTGGAGATACTTAAGACCGTTGTTTATAGCCCCTTGCTGGGCATTTGCTGATACAGGTAACAAAGAGAACAAAGCAAATAATGGCAAACAGCTTTTTGCTCTAATCATGCCTGTCCTTCCTTTGGTGCTAAGTAAAAGAAATTTCCTTTCTTATCCCATTTCACATCCCAGCTATCCCAACTTCCTACAGTATATTTCTTTCTGAGTTCATTGTTCATTGCTTGGAATATCTCGAAGCCTTTGAGGATTTTTTGTCTGAACTTCTCGCCCTCCCACGAACCACCAATAATGGTCATCCTTAAACAATCTTTATTAAAGATTAACCGTGCATAGAAATGTTTAACATCGCTAAGCGAAGCTCTAAGAATTTTATCTATCTCAGGACAATCAGTGGCTGGAACATCCTTTTCATCATCTTCTATCTTTATTTTGACATCAACATTACATGGTCCTTTGATTAATGAAAAAAGCTCTATTCGACTTTCCTCGTATAGATACGCCATGCCGAGCACCTTGCCCCATTCGATACTCTTAAATGCTCCTGATGGTTGCAACGGAGTATTCTCTTTGTTTATTTCTGGAGTCGTCGTTTCATTTTGAAATGAATGAAATAACTGACTTTCTAATTTTTTATACCTTTCCATGCTACTGCTACCATAGATAATTGTAGAAACCGAACTTGAGGGTGAATCTATAATCGTGGCTATATGAATGTCCTCTAATAATCCATATGAATAAATGTGCGATAGATCATCGTACCATCTTGGGAAGAATTTCCATTTAATAAACCTTATACCAATATATTTTGTTAACTTTATAAAATCTCTTTGTGAAAATGTAGCTTTATTCCAGAACATCCATATTGTAATAATAAATAAAAATGTAATTGTTAACCATATTCCATCACTCTTATATATGGGAAAAGGAAGTGGATAACCCATAAAAAAGGCGAGCAAATCAATGAGGCAAAAACCGCCGATCAACATTTTTGCACAATATATTACAAACCAGACTACTATAAGATAACTACGTTTTACACTAATCTTTCTGTTTAACATATTGAATATTCCTGTCTCCATATTACGTTGTTATAATTCCACAATAAGGAATTCACAGCGCATTGAAATAAGTTACTTTAAAATCAAAGATTCGATAAACGGATGTTACAATATGCAGCCTTTGAAGGCTATCTTTTCAGCTTTACGAGGGCTTTCATTGCGGCTTGTTGTTCCGCTTCTTTTTTGCTCTTTGCCTCGCCGTGGGCGAGAACGTTCTTGTTCAGCTCAACGACGATCCGGTATATCTTCACGCCGTCAATGACGGGTTCACCGATCACCTTATAATCGGGCGGCGCCTTATACAGTTCCTGGGCTATATTGTTTAATTTTGATTTAAAGTCCCATTCGGGCTGTTCTCTTACGAAGGCTATGTCTTTTTTAAACAGGGTGCTGATAAACCGGAACACACCCTCGAATCCCATATCAAGGTAGATGGCGCCGACCAGAGATTCGAATATATCCCCGAGCAGAACGTCGCTGTTCAAGAACCCATTCTTCTTTTCTTTATTACCGACAATCACGTAATTGCTCAGACCGAGTTCTCTCGCCTTCCCTGCAAGGCTCCTCATCTGAATAAGGGTATCTTTATAATAGGTGAGCCTGCCCTCGTCCTCCTCTTTATACGACGAGTATAAAAGATCGGATATGATGAGGCCGAGTACAGCATCCCCGAGGAATTCCATTCTTTCATAGTTGTTCTGTTCGTCCGCGAGCCTCGAAGACTTGTGGGTAAGGGCTTTTTTTACAAGAAGGTGGTTTTTAAATCTGCGCTTTGTTATTTTTTCTACATTGACTAAAAGGTTTTTCATGCCAATGTCTATCTTCCCTCTGGGTTGCCCCTTCAAAACAGCCCGTAAAAAGCCTATCAAACCGTTTTTACTTCTTTTGTCTGTCATAATAATTCTTCATCTCTAATGAATGTTCTGCTTTTTATGCCGATCGTTGACCTTTTAAGGAGTTCTCATTTTTGTAACTATTCTGTAAGTAATAGATAACAATACTAAAAATAAAAGTCCATAAATTATATAATTCGCATACTGATAATCCTTGATATAGGTCATGTACATAGTGCCGAGGTACATGATTCCAAACACCAGTACACTTGCCCAGACGATTGCTCCAATGGCGTTGAAAACGAAAAATCTTTTGAAATCCATATTCGCTGCACCGGCAAGGGGCCCTGCAAATATCCTTACACCGGTTATAAACCGTGCGAGCAATATCGTTACACCCCCATAGCTCTTAAAATATTTTTCCGTTATTTTTGCCGCGTGCTCAACATAACTGAATTTGTTTGATACGCGAACGAGCAGTTTCCTCCCGCCAATCCTTCCAATCCAATAGCCTATGTTGTCGCCGATTATTGCACCGGTTGCACCGCTGGCAATCACACTATAGGGATCAAGCCTGCCGGTTGACGAAAGTATACTTGCTGCGATCATCATGGTTTCACCCGGTATGGGTATACCCGCATTCTCGATCATGACTCCCGCACCTATGATAAGGTAAGACCACGGGTAAAGATTGGAAAGCAGGGCATCTAACTCATTCATGATTTCTGTATACATGAACAAAGCGGCAATTTCAATTATATTCAAAAAATGGTGGAGCAGAAGGGGATCGAACCCTCGGCCTCCACGTTGCGAACGTGGCGCTCTCCCAGCTGAGCTACTGCCCCATCTCCTGTTACAAAGCTATTAGACGCTCTTTGCAAAAATTGCAACAAGCAGGTTTGTTCATTTGCTTTCCATAAGGGAAAAGTTACCTGTTTTACTGATCCGTATTTATCGTTGACGGTGATTCCACATACCACCGGTTGTCCTTGTTTATCCATACCGTCAGAATAAGAATATGCTTTTTCAAGAAAAATAATGCCCCTTCTCCGGTAATTTCAAGCTCTCCCTCCGCATCGATCCCATTGTTTCTTATATCTTTTGTTCTACAGTTCAAAACGGTGAACCTTCTGAACCCGGCGTTATTCATTTTTATATTCATATAAACGATAAAATTGGACAAGTCGTTTCCCGAGACAAAATAAGGCAAAAGCATTGTCCGGGTGTGAATGCTCGTTATATCTTTATCCTTGAGTTCAGAACAAAATTTATGCACGGTCGTATCAAGGGATTGGGCATACGCCGTATGCGCAATGAAGACACTTATACAAATAAGGAGAACTCTTTTAACCATGGAACCCGCCGGTAATATATATTATGTACAACAGAAATAGCATGATACCAAGAACCAGAGCGGTAAGGATCCAGGGTAACGGTTTCGCGCCATTTCCCTTTACGTACAGGGGAAAGAGCACTATCACAAAAGCAGAAAAAATAAGAATAAAATAAAAAAAAGGTATTTTTATCGTATTCTGCAGCGATGCATCAAGCCTCTTATTGAATAGATCCAGTATTGTCATGTTCATATTCATTTCATAGCATAGATTAATTTTACTGTCATTACCTCCGTCATGACAGGCGCACATCCGCTTTCAACGTAAGCTCTTTCTGGTTAAACGGTCATAACCATATCGAACGGTAAACCATACGAACAGCAGGATACACACAAAAGCAAACACGTCGCCATGGGCGGAGTAAAAGGTCTTCGTATTAATTAAAGCGACCTTATAATCTATAAACGACGGCACGAATAATTTTGTCGAAGCAAGGATTTTCCCCGTAGGGGCTATGACCGCGGAGATGCCGGTGTTTGCCGCCCGTACGACGAACCTCTCGTTCTCGACGGCCCGGAACACCGCCATGGACAAATGCTGGTACGGCGCAGAGGTATTCCCGAACCATGCATCATCGGTTATCGTAACAAGCAGGTTTGCACCGTCCCTGACGTCATTGGCGGACAATTGAGGAAAAATGATTTCATAACAGATGAGCGTTCCCATGCGGACGTTCCCGAATTTCAGGAGGTTGCCCTGCCTGCCCGGGGTGAAAGCGCCGATAGTATCGGTTAATTTTTTAAGAAAGAAAAAAATGTTTTTCAAGGGAAGGTATTCACCGAACGGCACCAGATGCCGTTTGTCATACCGCCCCAGTATCGTACCACCGGGGCCCATAAGGAACGCACTGTTATAATAATGCATACCGTTCTGCGTATAGTCGAATGCAGGACTTCCGAACAGTAAATAGAGGTCATGAGATTTTACAAAACCGCTTATCCGTGACGCATAATTGGAGTCGGACTGGAAAAAGAAGGGTGTAGCTGTTTCAGGCCAGATGATCAGCCGGGGATGCGACTGGTTGTACGCCTCCTGCGAAAACGATAGATAGGAGGCTATGGTATTGTCCTGGTAAACCGGGTCCCATTTATGGTTCTGATCTATATCGCCCTGGATTAAGCCCACGGTTATTGTATCGTTTGTATGATGCACAACCGATGCTGTATTCTCAATGGTTATATCGCCATAGATGAGTGTGCCGGTAATGAGCAAAAATATCACAATCGTTTTAGCAAAAAGGTACGGGTACTTGACCGTCCTTACGCTTTTTGTTTCGTACCACCAGACTATGGCTTCATAGAGAAGGGTGTTGAAGAGCATAATCAAAAACGATACCCCGTACACCGAGGTAAATCTCGAGAGCTGTATCAAAGAAAGATCTTTGTACTGGGAATACCCCAATAATTCCCAGGGGAAACCGGAGAAAAGAAATGTTCTGAGGTATTCGAGGACGACCCATACGACCGGGACAAAGAGTATTTCGCCGGACATCCGGCCGTCCCTGAATATTTTTATCAGCATGGTGAATGTCCCGGAGTAGAGAGCGCTCAGTATCGCAGCAAGCAGTACAAGCCCGAGTATACTCACCGCTAAATTTATATTGCCATATTTGTTCATTGCTACGACAACCCAGTAGAGTAAAATCACATTTGTTATAAATCCGGAGACAAATCCATACAAATAGCTCTTGATGACCTGATTTTTACCTTTTATTTGTTGTATCGAAAACAGCAGGGGCACATACGCTATCCATGCGATCAATGAGAAACCGTATTTGGGGAAGCTCAACCCGGCCAATATACCGGAAAGGACTGAAAAGAATAAAGGCACGATCAAACTCGTTTCCCGGATTTCTTGTCAATCATGGCTATTTCTTTCATCAATTCTTTTTCTTTCTTCCGCATCCTGACGGCTTCTCTCTTGTTTATCGTATGATCGTATCCCGACAGGTGCACAAGCCCGTGAACGAATAACTCCGTTAGCCGGTCGCAAACAGGCATGCCGGCATGGAGAGCTTCCCGCTTCGCGGTGTCGACACATACAATAATTTCACCCAGAATAAATGTACCGTCCTCGGGATCTGTCTGATTCATTTCGAACGAAAGGACATTGGTAGTTTTTTCCAGGTTTTTGAATCTTCCGTTCAGCTCCTTCATCATGGAATCATCGACCAATGCAATAAGGATTTTCACATTGTCCTTATACGAAGCAGCAAACCGTTTCCATCGGGTGGTAACGGCCTGCAAAAGATTACTGCTTTTTTTGTATGGGGAGGATATTTGAATATCCATTGGTTTTTGCGGGTGGTACGTTAAATTTGAAACCGGGGTAATCAACCCTTTTATGAAAGATGGCCGATAGTACCTTCACAAAGCTCTTTTTTATTTCGTTCAGGTCGTTCAGCGCCAGCGTACACTCGTCGAGCTGGCCGTCCTCAAACCGTGCGTTTACGATCTTCTCCACCATTGCCTTTATCTTTGCCGGGGTTGGCTCGGTAAGTGTCCTTGAAGCGGCCTCAACAGCATCGGCAAGCATAACAATACCGGCCTCGCGCGTTTGTGGTTTTGGACCGGGGTAATGATACTCTTCTTCCTGAATACTGTTACCGTTTTTCTCTTTTGCTTTTTCATAAAAATATTTGACCAGGCTCGTACCATGATGCTGCATGATGATATCTATAATCCTTTGGGGTATCTTATACGCTTTTGCAAGTTCTTTCCCTTCTTTTACATGCGATATGATTATCAGACTGCTCATACTCGGGGACAGCTTATCATGTTTGTTTGCCATATATTGCTGATTCTCTATAAAATAATCCGGCATCTTCACCTTCCCTATATCGTGATAATAGGCCGCCACCCTCGACAGGAGCGGATTTGCATGAATGGAGGATGCGGCAGCTTCCGCGAGGGTTGCTGTCATCATACTGTGATTGTAACTACCCGGAGCCGTCATAAACAATTCTTTTAAAAGCGGGTTTTCGAGGTTTGCAAGTTCGAGCAGTTTAATATCGGTTGCATAATCAAAAAGAGATTCGAATGCCGGTGTCAGCCCGGTTACCATGATTGCCGAGGTTACACCGCTAAAGAAAGCCATAATAATATTTATGATAAACTGGGTCGGCGGTTGGTTGCCCTGGATGAGCATAAACATGCTGACCAGAAACATGCCTACTCCCGAAACGACCAGTCCGCCCTTCATAATGGAAGATCGCTGCTCGCACTTGGCAAGCATATGGGCGCCTAAAAGGCCGCTGATGATATAATATAATACAATGAACACATTGTTTGATACGGTCATAGCTGCCGTCAGTCCCGCAACGATACTAAACCCGATGGCTATTTCGGAATTGAGTATGAGCCGTACGATCATGCCTCCAAAGGCAATCGGTGCCGCATAATAATACGCCTCCTGAGGGATATTGAACGATGCAATCTCGCCGATGTTCGTGAGCATCGTCGAAAGCCGTGCGATCAAAACCGTTAAAAGCAGGGTTATCGAAAGGAAAACCCCGTCCTTAAATGTTATGCTGAATTTCCTTATATTCCTTTGAGAAAACTCCAGTACGGAAAAGATCATGATAAAAAATATGAACGCATAGAACAAAACCAGTACATACCAGTGCTGCACAATGCCGGTATCTGCGATCACCTTTAATTTCGCGTATACATTCCTGTCTATCCTCTCCCCCTCCCTGACGATTATCTCTCCTTTCTTTAAATGCATGGTTAACGGTTTTATCGAAGCCTTTACCTTTGCGCTGGTGCTTTCGGTTGTCTCTTTATCGTACTGTACATCGGATATCACAAAGTTGGTCATAAAGTTTGTAAGCAAAATGTGGTCTTCGATAGAAAGGAACGGAAAAGTTTCGGAAACATAATCAAAGAGTATATTTTTTGCATCCTGGGAATCTATAAAGCTATTGATATCGCGGATGTACAACCTGCCTATGCCTGGCGTTATTAACAGTATGCCCGTATTCGTATAGTCTTGAATTACAGCACCTTGTTCTACTATCTTGTACCGGTCGTAAAATTTCTGGATGATACCGAGTAATTTGTCTTCATACGGTCTACTGAAGCCTTTTCTGTATAAAAATAATACCGTATCCCTGGACAGGGACAATCCGGAATTTTTTTTCATCTCGTTGTTTAATACCCTTACTATATCACCGGCGTCTTTATGCTCCAGAAACATCGACCTCCCTGTGGTAAATACCATGATAAGCGTATTGTACATGCGTGGTTTTATAAAGGGGTTGTAACGGAAAACGGGAGGCAATTGTCGCAGCACTTTCTCTGTATTCTTTTCCGTTCCAACAACATCCGTTGCCTCAATATCCTGGGGTGCATAAATCGTTTGTTTTGCAACATCACCAACATGGTAATGCGCTATACTCCGAATATTGGTTATGGGCGAAATGATGAAACCAATGATAATGCTTATCAGAGCTACGAGGAGTATTTTTACCATATACGGAGAGTTTTTGAGAAGGGGTATTTTTTGTTTGAAGCCGGTATATTTTTCTTTGGTAACTGCTTTTACAGCAGATAGTAAATTCATTTATAGTTCTTGTTATGGTTCTTTTCGGTATACTTGCCGCTCTCTTTAAGCTCATACGCTTTAATGATCTCCTGAATGAGCTTATGTCGTACGATATCGACCTCCGAGAACCGTATAAATTTGATACCTTCAATACCGGAAAGCACATCTACACTTTCTACGAGTCCCGATTGACGGTCGCGCGGCAGATCTATCTGTGTTATGTCCCCTGTTACAACCGCACGCGAGCTGAACCCGATCCGCGTAAGAAACATCTTCATTTGTTCCGAAGTCGTGTTCTGAGCCTCATCGAGTATGATAAAAGAATCATTCAAGGTCCTTCCTCTCATGAAAGCGAGGGGCGCGACCTCGATGACCCCTTTGTAGATCAAATCATTCGCCCTGTCCTGGTCCATCATATCATATAACGCATCATACAGCGGCCTGAGATAGGGAGAAACCTTCTCATACATGTCTCCCGGCAGAAATCCCAGCTTCTCGCCTGCCTCTATAGCAGGCCTTGTCAGTATGATCCTGTCGACCTCTTTGCGAATGAGCATAATAAGGGCCATTGCCATTGCAAGATATGTTTTACCGGTTCCTGCAGGACCTATTGCTATGACAATGTCATATTTTTTTATTGCCTCAAGATAAAGCTTTTGATTCAGACTTTTGGGTATAATCTTTCTTTTCTTGAGGTTAATAAACGAGTCATCAAGGAATATGGTGGTGAGATCTATGGATTGATCTTCCTTCAGTATGTCAATTGCATTGAGAACATCCCGCGGCCCGACAGCATATCCTCTGTCGACAACCGTATAAAGTTCCGTAAGCAGTCTGTTGACAAAATCAATCGAACCGCTATCCCCGTTATAATTTACCACATTGCCGCGAACGTTCAGCTTCAAACCCAGATTGTTTTCTATAACCTTGAGATTTTCATTGTTAACGCCGAATAGGATCCTGGCAAGTTCATTTGACTCAAATACCTTGGTTGCTTCTTTTGTCTCCATATTTATGTTCATAACCTACTTAGCTGCATATTTGGGTGCAATTAATATATACGATCCGTCCTGTACTGTATAATAGTATTCACTGCCGTAAGGGAAAGTCAAATCCTTACTCCGTACAATATTCCGGTCAACCAAAGCCTTCAGCGACTCCGGATAGCTGCCGTACTCGAGTTTGTAAATCTCCAGGGCATTGGTGAGTTTTATCTGTTGATACTTGCCTATATATTTCAATAAATTGCTATATCTTACCTCTCTTTTCTTCTCTTGCGTATGCAAGGGATTGATTTTTGAATAATAAAGGATCGTGAGCAGTATAACGATATTGAGCACCAAAACGAGTACGGTCTTACTTGCAGAAATAATTCTGGCAGCTAACGGCGTTTTTCTGGGTAGTATTTGTGCTTTGGGAACATGGAACGCTGCTATTTTCCCGGCTTTGAGCATATTGCCGAGTTCAAGGATTACCTCGTTTTTGCACATCAGACTCATGAAATAAATGCTGCCCACGGTCCTTTTACCATCGATAAGTTCAAGGAGTATATCTTCCGTAGTTTTATGATGCTCTCGGGGTATTTCCTCTGCAGCTTTTTGTGCCTCTACGGGTGCAGCTGTTCTTTCGATAATAAATTCTTCTTCTGCTTTTGTATCCGTTTTTGTTGCCGGAGGCTGATGCACCGGTTTTGGCTGTTCTTTTTCATGGATCACTGTTTTCTGAAATACAACATCATCACTGTAGGTCCAATTACTATGAACCACCTCATCGACGACTCTCGAAGATTCCATTAATACAAATTCCGTATTCATCGGTTCAATGAGTTGAGGATCGTACTCAATCTTTTTTGGTTCAAATTCGTAGGTACCGCTTTTCAGTGCATACATTCTGTGCAGGGATTCATAGGTTATAGACAGAATTAATCTTTTCATGGACTCTACGGGCACTGAAAATCGTTTCGGTATATCTGCTTCGTTGATATCATCCTTTTTTATCCCCGCTATCAATACCTTGAATTGACCGGACCCGAGCAATCCTGCTTTATGGAGCCTTTCTGCGCTATATCGGGCAGGCGTTTCGATCATGGGAACGGCTCTGATAATCATACCGTTTTCTATCATGATCTCAAAAATATCGTTTTTATGCGGGCCCTGAATATGCAGCACACCGGTAACTTGCTGCGAAGTAACCATCTGTATAATGGATATAATATCAAATGTACCGATCGATCCCTTTAGAACCATTTAGCCTCCGCTTTAACGGTAATAAAAATATTCAACAAATATACGAGTATCAGGAAGAACAGGCTCGCTGTCTTTACTATACCAAGGTACGGATTGAATACCGGGAATATCGGCGTTATGAGCCCGAACGAGGTCATATATTCCACGAGAAGATAACAGGAAACCGACAACAGCAACATACCCCTAATTGTCTGCCCCCTGAGGATGCTGCCGCTCCCCGGTATAAACAGCGATGATGCGATATTGATAATTTTCAACCTTTTTTTCCACCGGTAGACCCTCTGCGTTATTTCGATCTTTTTCTTGTTGTCTTTTATGTCGTTTTTTATATAAAACCGGAGGCAGTCATTACAGATCGAATATCTGTATTCGTCGCTCCTGTTCAAAGGATTGTACAATCTGCCGCACGATTTGCACCGATAATACTTTGTAATGAATTTTGACAGAACCAGTGTCCCCATGAAGAGAAACAAAAGCCACATTCCGAGAAACGGCAATTGTTTTGCAGATGGCCATTTTATAAGCCGGCTTACCATAACATCTGCAAGTCCTATTGCCGTAGCATTGTGAAAGGTTTCTTTGAACATGATCAAAGCAAGCTCTCCGGAGGAAGGGAGCGCATCGACAAATATCCTGTTTATGCTGGCTTTCTGATAGAGCGAAGCGGCATAGCCGAATTGTGCAGGATCGATGCTTTTCGCACGATCGAGTTCATTCGTTCCCTCTATATTCCCCTTAATAAGGTACAACTGTCCGAGGTTATACCTTGCAGGGAAAAAATTTGGGTTTACCGAAACAGCCTGTTTATAGTCACTTTCAGCCCCGGAAGAATTCCCGGTTGCATATTCGAGATTTCCGATATCGACCAGGACCACGGGCAGGTTACCGTACCCGTTGTCCTGGAGCCTTTTGTAGAATACATCTGCCTCCTGGTAATTGCCCACTCTCTTATAATAAACACCCATGTACAGGTTGCTGTAAAGATCCCCCTGATGTTCGTCGGCATACGCCTTCAAAGTTTTGATATCCTGTGCAGAAACATTCCCGTAGTGCATGTTCATGATACCGGTAAAGGGTTCCTCCTCGGGTTTTAAGATAGTGGCAACGATGATCAGCAATACGAACGTAAGTATGCCGAGAAAAACTATGAATCCCGCACTCACGATGCGTTCCGTTGTTTTTTGATAGGTAAACGTGAGAAAAAGCCAGAGGACCAAAAGCCAAAGGAACCCTGCTCCAAACAGGAACGGAAGTACCAGGACAACGATTGAAAACAAGACAACTGCATACGCGGGTATGTACTCCGGGAGGTAGGACTTTATCGACGAATAGATCTGCATCGAATATCTGATTATAAGGAGCAGGGAAAAGATAAAAAGTATGACAAGGATTGAAAGGGTAATATTGATGAGTCTGTTCGAAGCGAACCTCAGGATATTGTAGGGATCCTGGAAAAAGGCGGTGATGGCTTTCGACAGGTTTATGACCGCAAGGGAATAGTCCGCCTTCCTGCCCCGGAGCATGGAATAAGAAAGTTCGAAGTACGGTTCTGACATGGAGGGTGATAGGAGTATTGCATCGTGCAAAAATTTATTTACGTGGAGCTCTTTGTATTTATCCAGCAAGACGAAGCTGAAGGGATAGAGATTCATAAAGCCGTCATTGATTTTTATTTCGTTTAATTCCCGGACTTTTTGGTCGATGCCGTTTTGTGCCGTGCCATTGCTAACCCATGCATTGTACAGAGCATCCACAAAGGTTGTCCCGGACGGCACGGTTGCTGCCTGCGTTGGAGAAACAGCCGCCGTGGAAGTGATCGCCTGATATTTCTGCAATTCAGGGGATACCGCCGTTTGGGTGAAGCAAAATGCCCGGGGAACAAAAAGCATAAGATGCATCACTATCGAAAAAAACGCGGCAATGAATAATTTTTTGTTAACCATAAATGCTGATATTTTATATACCACCCCGCCAGATTAAGTCAATCCTGCTCTGCGGAGTATTTGTTCCATTTGACTTTATCCCCGCAGGATTTTAGAATTGACCTTACAATCAAAATGGAGGGTGTATGGAATTGGCATATAGCAACATACGGGAGATGATCGAAAAAAGGGCGGCAGACAGCGGAGACAAGGCCTACCTAAAATTTTATGACGATGCCGTAACGTTCCGTCAGTTTCATGAAAGGGTCAGCCGTTTCGCAAACGGATTGAAATCGATCGGGGTAAAAAAGGGCGATACGGTCCATGTCTATATGAATAATTCGCCGGAATTCCTCTATGCCGCACTCGCTGCAAACGTGCTTGGCGCTATTGCCGGCCCCATTAACTGCTGGTGGAGTGCCGAAGAGGTAAAGTTTCTGCTGAACGACTCCGGGGGTAAGTACCTCGTTGTCGATTCCGCCTACTACTACACTATAGAAGCCATAAAACCTGAACTGGAACATGTTCAGCAGATCGTTTATCATGGGGATGACGCGCCTGCCGGGACCGTTCCCTACAAAGATCTAATGAAGCATCCCGTCGTCCCCGGGGATACGGTCATCCAGCCTGACGACGATGCCTTTCTTTTTTACACCTCCGGCACAACCGGCAAACCCAAGGGCGCGCTGCTGACGCATGCCAATGCACTGTATGCGGTTATGGGTATCCGCTCTGTTCTCCAGTCCGATGAAGAAACAGGGGACGAAGTCGCTTTGATCTTTTTGCCTCTGTTCCATGTCAACGCCATGATGTCCTTAATCAGCGCGCTCTATTCCGGCATCACCATCGTCTTAAGAACCACATTTTCTGCTTCGGAATTCGGAGAGGTTGTCGAACGGTACGGTGTAACGTTTTTCAGCGGGGTCCCCGCAATTTACAATATCCTGATACTGATTGCCGATGAGGTAAAAACGCATAACCTCGGCAGCTTGCGGTTCGGTGTGTGCGGGGCAGCACCGCTCGCGGAAGAAACGTTTAAGAAATTCGAATCGACGTACGGGATTAAGATCATCGAGGGATACGGGCTTACCGAGGGAACGGTTGTCAGCACGCTGAACCCGCTCAACGGCGAGAGAAAGATCGGTTCTATAGGCAAAGCCCTGCCCGGACAAGAGGTAAGGGTCGTCGACGATAACGGCAAAGAAGTACCGGTGAACGAGGTGGGCGAGATTGTCATACGCGGCGGAGCGATTATGAAACGCTACCACAAAAGACCCGAGGAAACCGCACAAACCATCATCGATGGATGGCTGCACACCGGCGATATAGGCTATGTCGATGATCAGGGCTATTTTTATATCATCGACCGGAAAAAAGACCTTATCATTCGCGGCGGTGAAAATATATATCCCAAAGAAATCGAAAATGCGCTCTATGAAAACCCAAAGGTTATGGATGCTGCCGTTATAGGGGTTTCCGATAAGATCATGGGTGAGGAGGCAAAGGCGTTCGTCGTCACAAAGCCGGGAGAAAAAACAACCGGGGATGAGCTAAAACGTTATTTGCAAACGAAGCTTGCCCCTTTTAAGATACCGAAGTATATCGAATTTGTTGACGATTTGCCTAAAAATATTATTGGTAAGGTACTGAAGAAAGAACTCAGGATGAGAGAAAAAGCAAAGGCGAAAAAGGAAAACAATATTGGCAAATGATTCACTGAAAAAGGCTGCCAAGGAGATCGTAAAAAAAGGTCATGTCGTAGCCTTTACGGGTGCCGGCGTTTCTCAGGAAAGCGGCATACCGACCTTCAGGGATCCCGGCGGATTATGGGACAGGTTTAATCCCATGGAATTCGGCACCACCCAGGGGATCATCGAGCTCGCAAATAACAACCCTCAAAAACTTATAGATTTTTTAACGGACTCCATCAATTCTATCGGGAATGCCCCGCCGAACCCCGCACACATTGCCATTGCAGAACTTGAAAAGCTCGGATTGCTCGACTGTGTCATCACCCAGAATATCGACAATCTGCACCAGGCGGCCGGGAGCAAACATGTCATAGAGGTCCACGGCAACATTTATGCATTTAGGTGCACCCAGTGCAATGAAACATTCAAGTTCACAAAAGACGATTTTATCGGCTTTCTGAAAAAGGCGATCGTAGAGCTCTCCAGCGGTTCCATGGAACGCATCGTCAACACCATGCCCGCATGTAAGTGCGGCGGCAAAGCAAGGCTTGATGTCGTCCTGTTCGGAGAACCCGTACACATGATACCCGAATCTTACATGGAGATAGAACAGGCAAAGGTGGTTCTTATCGTCGGTACTTCAGGCACGGTATATCCGGTCTCGGAAATACCGAGGTATGCCAAGAAGTCCGGTGCGGTCATCATCGACATCAATCCGCGGGAAACATTCTATACAGATATAGATAATTATATGTTGAAGGGACCGGCGGGTGTCGTGTTACCGGAACTGCTCGTTCAAGTCAAGGCTATGTTATAATAAACCTAACAGGGAGAATAAAATGCCGGAGTTAACATCGAAACAAAAAAATTACAGATTACTGATGACCTTGCTTTTCTGGACGTTTCTGATAGTAGGCCTGTCGTTTTATATTGTACCGAACCAAGTCATAAACATATTTAATATTGTTTCCGAAAAAATAGGTTACTTTCAGTCACTCCACCAAAACCTGGAGAAATTCTACCTCGACCTTGCCGTAGCGTATATGGCATGTGTAACGGCAATCGCCTATTTGATAAGCAGGGATGTTTTGAAAAACTTAAACCTGACACCTGTTTTAATCGTCGGGAAAACCACGTCATCACTCATCTCGCTTTTAAGCTTCTTTCTCTATCAGAAGTCTCTGCTTTACCTGTCCAATTTCGTCATCGATGGCAGCATTGTTCTGATAGTCCTTGCGTTTTACCTGCCGGTCAAAAAAGAACTTGCTCGTTGAACCATCCGGCATAATTTCTGTCAGATTTTTTGTATGAATAATCAAAGACACGTTCATCTCATCATAACCGGCCGCGTTCAGGGGGTCTGGTTCAGGGCAAGCACCCGGGAGGCAGCCGATAATCTCGGTATAAAGGGATGGGTAAAGAACCTGCCGGATCTTTCCGTAGAAGTAGACGCTGCCGGCGAACCTGCGGATGTAGAACAGTTTATTCAGTGGTGCTCCAAAGGCCCGCCCGGAGCACGGGTAACCGCTATAGACATCCAAGAGCTTGAACCGGTGAACGGCCTTCAGGGCTTCAAGATACTGCGGTAATCGCAATCAACCGAAAAATGCAATAACGGAGTTTGTTTATTCACCATTTTGCAAACGCATTTTTGGGGTAAATGGGGTGGGTGAAGGGATTTGAACCCTCAGCCCTTGGAGCCACAGTCCAATGCTCCACCATTGAGCTACACCCACCATAGAGAAGAATTTATACATCATCCTGTCAGGAACACCATGCCTTACCGGTCTTCCTGGTATGAACAGTGTCATTCCTTGTACCACTTCCTGCATGCGTGTCAAGCCGATCGGATTACGTGCCTTTGACTTTCCCGGGACAGTGTGGCATAGAAGATAACACTATGTACACAATAGATCTCAAAGGAAAGGTTGGACTCGTAACCGGTGTTGTCAACAAGTACAGCATAGCATTACACATCGCGAGAAAGCTGCACCAGGCAGGCATGGAACTTTATTTTACCTATGCGAACCCCGACCTGAAGGAAAGGGTCGAAGAGGTAATACCGGAGATGAACCCGCTGGGGTTGTTCGAGTGTGATGTGCAGAAAGAAGACATGGTAAAAGGTGTGTTCGATGAGATCAAAAAGAAGCACGATACCATCCATACGCTTGTCCACAGTGTTGCGTTTGCGCCGCGGGAAGAACTGGGAGGCAGCTTTGTAGAGAGCACCACGCGGCAGGGGTTTTTAACGGCTTTGGATGTAAGTTCCTATTCCCTTATCTCTCTCACACGGCAGGCAGCACCGCTGATGAAAGACGGCGGCAGCATTATTGCCATGTCGTATATCGCTTCACAGGTTGTAATCCCTGGCTATAATGTCATGGCAATAGCAAAATCAGCCCTTGAAAATATTATAAGATACCTTGCCTATGAACTCGGCAAAAACAACATAAGGGTAAACGGCATATCCGCAGGCCCGGTCAATACACTTTCAGCGAGGGGCATAAAGGGAGTTACGACTATGATGCAGATGTATCCGCAGAAGGCGCCCCTCGGAAGGAATATAACGGCAGACGAGGTCGGCGATGCAGCCCTGTTTCTCCTTTCACCCATGAGCAGCGCCATAACCGGCGAAGTGATGTTCGTGGACGCAGGCTACCACATCGTCGGGATGTAACCCCCGACCCAAGCCCTGCCTGGGTAACCCGCTCCTTATCGGGAAACTTTTTTATACTTCCCCCTGACAAGGGGGAAAAGAGGGGGTTGCTTTGCTATCTCAGGTTGTTCATTCGTCCCGCAGTCTTCCACTTTGAAGTGTCTGCCTGTTGAGAGTCATGAACTGACGTAAGATCCTTGCTCATGGAGGATATGCCCGAGGCGATAGCAGCCATAATCCACAAATTGGATGTATCCTTTGAAAAACCTTCCATCTCCTGTTCGAGGAAGCCTGTGCTGATGTCCCCGGATATAAACCTTTTATGCCTCAGTATCCATTTATAAAGCGGTATAGCCGTCGAAACACCGATAATCCTGTATTCACTCAAGGCCCTGAGCATCCTTTCGATTGCCTCGTGCCGGTCCTTACCGTGCGTTTGAAGCTTTGCGATCAGGGAATCATACCAGCCCGGTATTTCAAAGCCTTCGTACACGCCGCTGTCAACGCGTACCCCGTCTCCCTGCGGCTCCCGTAAATGGACGATCCTGCCCGGCGTCGGAGCAAAGTCATTTGACGGATCCTCCGCAACGATCCTGCATTCCATTGCACTGCCCGTCAAGGCGATATCCGACTGCTTGTACGCCAGCCTTTGCCCGTCCGCTATCCTGATCTGCTCTTTCACAATATCGATACCCGTTACCAGCTCGGTTACCGGGTGCTCCACCTGCAGCCTCGTGTTCATCTCCATGAAGTAAAGCTCGCCCTTTTCGTCCATGATAAATTCAATGGTACCTGCATTGTAGTATCCCGCTGCCTTTGCAGCAGATACTGCCATTGCACCGACCTTTGCACGTTTCTCGGGCGTCATAACCGGAGAAGGGCTTTCCTCGATGAGCTTTTGATGCTTTCTTTGAATAGAACATTCTCTTTCATTTAAATGAATAACATTGCCGTACGTATCCCCGAGGAGCTGAAATTCTATATGCCTTGGGTCCCTTATCAGCTTCTCTATATACAAAGAGCCGTCGCCAAAAGCAGTTAAGGCCTCTGAAGACGCGCGCTCAAACGAGGATTCCATATCGGCTTCCTTTTCGATAAGCCTCATGCCCTTGCCGCCGCCGCCATTCACTGCCTTTAACATGACCGGATAGCCGATATCCTTTGCCGTCTTTTTCGCGTGCTTCACATCGGGTACAGGATCGATGGTCCCCGGTACGATCGTTACCCCCGCCTGTTTGGCAAGCCTCCGCGCACTGATCTTATCGCCCATCGCTTTTACGGATTCAGGGGATGGACCGATAAAGGTAATCCCTGCATCCATGATGCGTTTCGCAAACTCCGTGTTCTCTGCGAGGAAGCCGTACCCCGGATGGATCGCGTCAGCAGCGCACGCCTTACCAACAGCTATGATCTTATCCATATTGAGATAGCTCTCCGAGGGCTGGGGATGGCCAATGCAATACGCCTCATCCGCCATCCTGACATACAGGGCATTCCTGTCCGCATCGGAATAGACGGCAACTGCCTCGATGTTCATCTCATGGCATGCCCTGATAATCCTGACTGCTATTTCCGAGCGGTTTGCAATAAGTATTTTTTTAAACATATCTTATTCCCTTCTCGTAGAGGAGGTAGGGGGGTCTCGTCTGTCATTGCGAGCGATAGCGAAGCAATCCCTATGTATGCCCGTAGTTTGCTTCGTCACTTCATTCCTCGCAATGACTCCAATGTACCGGTCGTTGCGAGCGATAGCGAAGCAATCCCTATGTATGCCCGTAGTTTGCTTCGTCATTTCATTCCTCGCAATGACTCCAGTGTACCGGTCGTTGCGAGCGATAGCGAAGCAATCCCTATGTATGCCCGTAGTTTGCTTCGTCATTTCATTCCTCGCAATGACTCCCATATCACAGCGGTATGTTCCCGTGTTTCTTCTTCGGATTGGTATCAACCTTATTTTTCAGCATACGCAGTGCCGATATGATCTTGAATCTTGTTTCCGAGGGCTTTATAATTTCGTCGATATAACCAAGCTCCGCTGCCTTCCATGGCGATGCGAATTTTTCCCTGTAGTCTTCGATAAGCTCGGCACGCTTTGCCTCGGGATCCTTCGCTGCATCAAGCTCTTTGCGGAAGATAATATTAACCGCTCCATCCGGTCCCATTACTGCGATCTCGGCACTCGGGTACGCATAGTTGATGTCGGCCCTGATGTGTTTGCTCGACATAACGTCATACGCACCGCCGTACGCCTTCCGCGTTATGATGGTGATCTTCGGTACCGTGGCCTCCGCAAATGCGAATAAAAGCTTTGCACCGTGCCGTATGATGCCGCCGTGTTCCTGAACGGTGCCGGGTAAAAACCCGGGCACGTCCTCGAGCGTGATCAGGGGGATGTTGAACGCATCACAAAACCGCACGAACCGTGCGCCTTTTACGGACGCATCTATATCGAGCGTGCCCGCCAGATATGCGGGCTGGTTCGCAACAATGCCCACCGGCATGCCGCCGTACCGTGCAAAGCCCACGATAATATTGGGGGCATAGAGTTCATGCACCTCGAGAAAATACCCGTCATCAACCGTTGCAAAGATTAATTCTTTTATATCGTAAGGCTTATTGGGCTGATCCGGTATCAGGGCGTCGAGCTCAGGCGACGTGCGGTCTGCAGGGTCTGAAGTTTCCTTATAGGGAGGGTCATCAAGGTTGTTTGAAGGTATAAAGCCTATGAGCTCCCTGATGCCGATCAGGCATTCTTCGTCATTATCGAAAACGAAGTTTGCAATACCGCTCTTCGTGGCATGCGTTATTGCTCCGCCAAGCTCCTCTTTGGTGACCTCCTCGTGGGTAACCGATTTCACGACATCAGGGCCTGTTACAAACATGTAGCTTGTGCCCTTTGTCATAAAGATAAAATCCGTTATCGCAGGCGAATACACAGCGCCGCCTGCACATGGTCCCATAACCGCCGAGATCTGGGGTATAACGCCGGACACCATGACGTTGCGAAGGAATATATCCGCGTATCCTGCGAGGCTCTCAACGCCTTCCTGAATCCGCGCACCGCCGGAATCGTTCATTCCAATGAGCGGGGCGCCGTTCTTCAACGCAAGGTCCATGATCTTGCAGATCTTCTTTGCATAGGCACCTGACAGAGAGCCGCCGAACACGGTGAAGTCCTGTGAGAACACATACACGAGCCTGCCATCGATCGTACCGTAGCCCGTAACAATGCCGTCACCAAGAAACTTCTGCTTGTCCATGCCGAAATCGATCGCCCTATGCATTACAAACTTGTCAAGCTCGACAAAGCTGCCCTTATCGAGCAGGATGTCGATGCGCTCCCGAGCAGTGAGCTTGCCGGCCTGGTGTTGTTTTTCGATGCGTGCCTCACCCCCGCCAAGCTCGGCCTGCTTATTCATTTTTTCGAGTTCTTTTATACGTTTTTCATGGGACATGGTTCACCCCGTTAGAGATAATAAATCATTTATTAGTACTGTATGCCATTTCCTATCTTTTACACTTCGAATTATGTACGTATAAAACATTTTATTTTATTAATCTCTAACGGGGTAAACCTCGCTATTATCTTCTGTCATTCCCGGTTTAGCGGGAATCCAGTTCTTTATTCCCCTCTCATAAGAGGGGACAACGGGGTGTGTTTCTTCTTCCCTGCTCTTCAGGATGTATATAGGTGAATTTTTTACACTACGCAAGCAAAAGGGCTACACCAATAAATAAACTGCAGAGAAGCATCCGGGGAACCGGTAGATCGACTATTGACATACCTACTATAATTGCTATAGTTATCATAATTGGAGGTAACTATGACAAAAGACCTGACTGCTTTAAAAATGAGAGGGAATTTAGGAGAAATCCTTGAAGAAGTCTACTATAAGGGACAAGAATTTATTATCAAGCGAGGCAAAAAACCGATGGCTGTTTTAATTTCTTTAGATGAGTTCGAAAATCTTCGAAAGCAAAGAAAAACCGATATGGCAATTTTTGATAATATCAGATCAAAAATATATTCTTCGGCAAGTATAAAAAAAGATGTTGAGGAGGCAATGAAGGCGGTACGCAAGGGTGTATAGAGTAGTTATTGATACCAATGTTCTCACAAGCGGTATCATCCAGCGGAGTGGATTCCCTTTCAACGTTATAAAGCTATGGGAAAATGCGTTTGTGGTCATAATAACATCACTTGCAACAATAGAAGAAGCGGAAAGAGTTTTGCATTACCCAAAGATAAAGAAAAACTATAAACTTACAAACGAAGATATAAATCACATACTATCAAATCTGTTTAAGTATTCTGTTTTTGCAGAAAACCTTTCAACATTAAACATTATAAAAGAAGACCCCGCAGATAATACTATTCTGGCTACAGCTGTTTCCGGTAAAGCTGACTACATAATCTCCGGTGATGCGCATTTATTAAACTTAAACAACTTCAGAGGAATAGAAATTGTTACACCAAAAAGATTTTGCGAAATTATGGGAAAGCTAAAAGAGCAAAAGAAATTGTGACACAGTTGCGATAACGTGGAAAACACATTTTTCTGGTTGAACAGAAGTCATTGTGAACAATAGTAAAGCAATTCTTTGACCCGGAAAGTGCAATAAGGAAGTTTACTTATTCGCTCAATCCCGCGATCCACCTGATATCTATACGCTTCCATAGAGAAACGAGGTTTCAGTCCTCTGTATGTTCACCCCGTTAGAAACTCAGCAGATGATAATTTGTACGACGATAGATTGAAAAATTATTATAAAAAATCTGTATTATTCCGACATTTCTAACGGGGTTTATATGCTATTACCAGGTCTGGTTTCCTTATCGGATATTCGAAGAATACCTTTGTCTGACGCGGGCTTATCACTCATTGCATAAACTTCCTTATTTTTCAAACACCTTTTTCGGGTTAACCCTCTGTCATCCTCCATATCAGGTGGATATGAAAAAATGGATTGCTTCATCATTTCAGTTCTTGTAACGACCAGCCGGGAAAACGGGTTACTCCTTATTCTCGGGCGCCGGTATTTGTGCGGTTACCTTGCCTGTTGAAGGATCGTAATCATACGGCATACCGCCAACCGGCTCCGGCAGCTTGGCAATGATCCCCTTTCCGACAAGTTCGGAAAGGTCTGAGGGAAATTTGTGAAAACGCTTTTTATAGGTTTGCACAGCCTGGTTCAGCATATCTACACGTTTTTTCTGCGTGAGCACTGCAATATTGTTTCTTGCCGCATCTACAATAAATTTATTATCGGACATCTTTGCAATTGCTGTCCACATCTGTATGCCCTGTTCCGGCGAGGCAAACTTGCTCATTGCATACGGTGCAAATGTCTTGTATTCATCCTGCATACCCGGTAATGTATTGGCGAGGCTGAAATACTTGTACGCATTTTTATAATCTTTACTTAAAAAATATATAAAACCAAGACCAAATGCCGACTGCCAATTCTTTGGATTATTTTTTACACCCTTTTGTGCAAGTTCGATGCCTTCTTTTTTATCACTTGCCCATGTTACCAAAAAGAATGAGCCAAAGTTGTACGCATTGATGAACCTCGGATCAAGGGATGTTGTAATATCAAGGATGTGATACAAATATGGATATGTGTTATCTGTCATTGAATGCTGACCAATATACTGAATAGATCGTATCCAGAAGATGTCTGCAAGCAGGTTGTTATACCCGAACGCTATGTTTTTTATAAAGCTTGTTTTGGGAAAATAGAACAGCTCGGGTATCGGATTGGTATTCTCCGGGGATGTCCGGTCTATGGATTTGCCGAGGGGGTAAAGGGAAAAGGCCAGCAGAAGGAGGATAAGGCTAATCATTATTTTTTTAATTAAGTTATTCATGTCATTATTGTTCTATCGTTGAAAGCGCGGGTATACGTCGAAGCCCGGCCGGGCAATCCCTGTGCGTGTAGATTGCTTCGTCACTTCGTTCCTCGCAATGACTCTCGTGTACCGGTCATTGCGAGCGATAGCGAAGCAATCCCTACGTTCTCCTCTACAATTCAGCATATAAATCCTTCCATTTTTTATTCATTCCATCAATCAAATTAACCTTCTTTTGCCTTGAGCCACTTTTAATCTGCTTTTCTCTTGAAATTGCATTGTACGCATCATCAAATATTTCATAATATACTAATTTGTTAATATTGTACTTTTTAGTAAACCCATCAACCAATTTTTCTTTATGTTCATATATCCTTTTCTGTAAATTACATGTTACTCCTGTATAAAGAGTCGTATTGTTTTTATTTGTCATTATATAAACAAAATATTGATTATCCATTTATCGATCAGTAGATTGCTTCGTCATTCCCTTCCTCGCAATGACAGGATACCGGCATCACCGCATTTCCTTCCTGTTGAAAACGCCCATGGATAGCATCAGCATAATGGCGATGTAAACAAACGCGTAGGCTACAAGCAACAGCAGGTGGCCGGTAGACGGCACAATGCCATAGATGGAAAGGTCCCTTAAGTTAAGGTTTCCAAAGTTCGGGAGAATGTAATACAGCACGCGCAGCAATACCTTTGCAACTTCACTGTGCACTTTTTCCACCAGAGATTGGATGGTATCAAGCCCGTTTCCGATGATATAAACGAAGAATGTGATAATGGATGCGACGATTGGGGACGTAAACGTTGAAAAGAACAGAGAAATACTTATTACAATAAGCATGGAAAGATACGAGTACACAATGGCAAGGACAATATCCGTGGTAAAGATCGTTCTTATTGACCACTGGGTATAATAAACATTCCTGTTAAAAGAGAACAGTATCGCAAAAAATATAATGGACATAAAAATGGTGACAACACCGACAAGGGATGCAAGCCCGAAGAACCTGCCTATAAGGTATTCGGACCTTTTGATGGGTTTTGTAAGGATTGTGTAGATCGTTTTTTGCTCAATGTCTTTGTAGACGATGGACGCACCCATGAATATTGCTATCAATACACCGAAGATCATGATGCTTGCAAGACCCACGTCCTGTGTGACCTTGATGTACTCGCCCATGCTGAGTGCCGCAAGGCCGTATGATGCGAACATCATGAGTAATGCGAATAGCAATAAAAGATAGAGGATGCGCTCCCGTATACCTTCTTTAAACCCTGTTGATGTAATGGCAAAAATCCGTTTAAACATTAATTCTCCTTTTGATTTTTTATGGAGCGGTTTGATTTATCAAGCAAAGAGACCTCACCTTCACCCTCTCCTAAGAGGATAGGAAATCAACTTTGCTATATATCCTTCCTTTTTTAGGGGAAGGAGGGATGAGGTCTTTCTCTCTACCCTCGCATAAATACGACCGCTACCTTCTCTTAACATCCTGAGTGGCACCGAAGGTGCCGCGAAGCAATCCGTTTTTGTCATTCCGCACTTGATGCGGAATCCATTCTTTTCTTTCTGGATTCCTGCTTTCGCAGGAATGACATTCGTACCCATTAATTCTCCTTAATCATCTTCGATATCAGCGTTTCCAAAGTCTGGCGTACAGGCTCTACCTTTATAATAGTAAACCCATTTTTCATAAGTTCCGACAA
>JAJYUJ010000034.1 GCA_021792615.1 bacterium | reverse complement strand
ATTGCTTTTTTCCTGTTTCTCGTGTTTACTTTCATTAGTGGCTCCTTTCTTTAAATTCTAATGCTTTATGGGTTATCCCATAAGGGAGCCACTATTTCAAATTTCAACTAAATTTGATATATCCTCGTTTCTCGAGCATTACATTCTCCCCATTATTGATATTCGCAACCCAGTTCCAGATCATGGTCTGTGTGGGAGTACCGGTATAGCGGTTTAAATGATAGTTTAGCCCTCCGGGTACACCTTGCGTAAGCTGCATGATCCCGTATCCGTTATCGCATGCCTGCACCGGATAGCCATCGGTAAGAGGTATCAAAGGCGATGGGCTACATTGTTGAATACTCGTGAATTGTGCAAACCTGCTCTCCTGATACGCTGCCGCAGCAAGGAAGTTTGTGGTAAAGCCAAGCCCTACTGATACAAATGGAGCGTTGTCCCTACATAGCACAGATAATGCATCAGCTTGAGCAGGGTTTTGCCCTATGAGTTTAAAGTCCACCGAATCTCTGCTTGCAGGATTGAACGGCTTATTGTTTTCCGGGGTTACATCGGTTATCGAAACCAGTGCAGTTGCATTTCCGCTATATGTTTGGTCCGTAAACGTAGGCACCCACATTTCAGCATTGTAGAAAGGATAGTCTGTTATTGTTCCATTTGTGGTACCTGATGGGCTTGTACTTGTAATAGAAAGCATGTCATTGAAGATATATTGTTCATTATGAACCTAAAATGTCAAACAAAACTCGTGGGTGTTATTTACCCATTGGTTTACTTATAATTTAAGGGAGGCGCCGTGTTGACTTTGCCGGTGGTATGTTGTTTATATAGAGTATGATTCAGCACGAAATAAAAAAGATCGGTATTTTTTCCGAACTTACGCCGGACGAGTTCGCCAGGTTGTTGCCCTATATACGGGAGCAGCACATTCCGAAAGCTACCGAGCTGTTCCATCAGGACGACCCCGGTGATGCCATGTATTTGATTACAAGAGGCGGGGTCAGGATATACCGTTATTCGAGCGCAGGAAGGGAGATAACCCTTGCCCTGCTCAGAACAGGACAATTTTTCGGAGAGATGTCGCTGCTTGACGGCATGCCGCGCTCTGCTAATGCAATGACCATGGAGAACACGGATTTTATTATACTGAAGCGCAACGATTTCCTGAATGTTTTAAACTCGTCTCCCGGCATAGCCATAAAAATATTAAAAGACATGAGCGTACGGGTAAGGGAAGCGGATGCAATGATAGAGGACCTGGCACTTTTGAATGTCTATGAGCGGTTGATAAAATATATCAACGGCCTTATCAAGACAGAAGGGAAAAAAGAAGGGTATTATACCGTCATAACCGGAAACATCAAAAGGCAGGACATAGCCAATGCAATCGGCAGCACCCGTGAAACGGTATCGAGGATCTTCTCTGCCTGGCAAAAAAAAGGGTATATAAAGATCATGCCTTCCAGGATGCTCGTCTACAGGGATATGTCCATGAACATGGGAAAGAAGTAAGGCTCGTTTGTATCCGGTATAAAGTAAACCTATGATGCCAGAAAACAGATCCCTTCTGGAAACATTTCTGAAACAAAGCGATATCGAGGGCGGCCTCGAGGATACTCTCCATGCGTTTCAGTTGTACATGGACGAGCTTATGCGGTGGAACAAGGTCATTAACCTGACTGCCATTGAAGAAGAGTCCGGTATTATCATCAAGCATTTTATAGATTCCCTGACCCCTTTAAAATTTATCGGCGTCAATGATTTTGTCCTTGATATCGGCAGCGGCGCCGGTTTTCCCGGCCTGCCGATCAAAATCGCCAGGCCGTCCATAAAAATAGTAATGCTTGATGCACGATTGAAAAAAACAAACTTCATTAGCACTATGATAGGTCTTTTGAAGATGAAAGGCGCAACGGCACTGCACCAAAGAGCCGAGGAAAAAAACTTCCGGGAAATTATGGGTAAAAGTTTTGATGTGGTAATATCGCGCGCCTCATTTTCCCTGCAGGAGTTTGCCGAATTATCAATGCCGTATATGAAAAACCGCGGGAAACTTATTGCAATGAAATCAAAAAAAGAAGAGGATAAACCTGCCCTGATCGGGTTGAAACAGACCGATGAATTCGTTACGAACTTGCCCGACGGCTCCTTTAGAAGGATACTGGTATTCGAAAAAACATGAACAGAGGGAAACTATGTACGAGATAGGCGTTGTACGAAGATTTTCTGCGGCGCACCGGCTGAGGAATTATAACGGTAAATGTGAAAACCTGCACGGGCACAACTATACGGTGGAATTGACCGTCCATGGAGAAAGCCTTGTCAACGGGATGCTCATGGATTTTGCACTGCTGAAGCAAAAACTTGATACCGTCCTCAAACTCCTCGATCACGGCTATATCAATGAAATAGCCCCTTTCGCGGAGATCGAACCGTCCGCAGAGAATATAGCGGAGTACCTGTATAAGTCACTCTCCGTTGAGATTTCCGGCATGGTCCGGATAAGCGCGGTAAAGGTCTGGGAGTCCGATAACAACTGGGCGATCTACAGGACAGATAAATAATTATTCGGGATAAGGAGTTGTAAAGTTCAATGAAGGATATTCAGAATACGTTTGATACCAGGGGCATCGGCATCGATAAGGTCGGCATAAAAAACATACGGTATCCTATTACCGTGCTGGACAGGAAGAACGGTATACAGCATACGATCGCAAGCATCAATATGTACGTTGACCTGCCAAAGCAGTTCAAGGGTACGCACATGAGCAGGTTCGTCGAGATCCTCAATGTGCACAGGGGGAATATCAATATTAAGGACTTCCCCGGGATTCTCGAAAACATGCAGAAACGCTTCAATGCCAACTCCGCACACCTCGAGATAGAATTCCCCTATTTTGTGGAAAAGAAATCTCCGGTGACGCACTCACCGAGTTTGATGGAATACAACTGTAAGTTCATGGGTATTAAAAACGGTGCAGGTACGGACTTTATACTTGTCGTGAGTGTGCCGGTGCTGACGCTGTGTCCCTGTTCAAAGGAGATAAGCAGGTTCGGCGCACACAACCAAAGAGGTTTTGTCACCGTTCATCTAAGGTTCACCGGTCTCGTATGGATAGAAGAGGTCATCGATATCGTGGAACATTCCGCTTCTGCCGAGTTATTCTCGCTGCTCAAAAGGCCTGACGAAAAATACATAACCGAACATTCGTACAAGAACCCGATGTTCGTGGAGGATGTTGTAAGGGAAGTTGCCAAGAAACTGAAGAGGAACAAAAAGATTACCGGTTTCTCCGTCGAGGCCGAAAACCTCGAGTCCATTCACAATCATAACGTGTATGCATACGTGGAATACGACAGGAAAAAATGAGATTTACCAGGGGCCGAGCCAGCGAAACCAGCCAAGGTTAAAGACCTCGCTGATAGCCCCGAGTACCAATATCACCGCGTATAGGGAAAGAATGGCCAGGTATATCTGAGCTTTGTGCTTTTTTACGGTCTCTTTTATACTCATCACACATCCAGATTTACGACATACAGGGCATTCTCTTCAATGAAAGTCCGCCTTGCCTGTACATTATCACCCATCAGAATGGTAAAGATCTCATCCGCAGCAACGGCATCCTCTATTCTTACCTGAACCATAATCCTTTTATCCGGGTTCATAGTTGTTTCCCAGAGCTGTTCCGGGTTCATTTCTCCGAGTCCCTTATACCGTTGGATGGCCAGACCTTTTTGAGCATGTTCCATGCAGTATTCGATCAGTGCTTTAATCGTTGTCATAGATACTTTTTTCCCGTCTTCATCCACCGTGTAAGGCGGCGGCATCTTTTCCACGATTGTTTTATAAAGGCCCTTCAGTGTCTGAAATTCCGGCGATTGTATGAAATTATTGTCAAAGTGCATCTTCCGTATAACACCTTTGTCGGCAATAACCATCGTCAGTTTAATGTTTTCATCGCCGTTCAGCTCTTCCGTTATAGTCAGGAGCTTGCCGGTTGTTTTTTTGAAGTCCGTTATAAATTTCTCGAACATATTCTTGGACTTCTTTTCTTTTGAAAACAAATCTTCCATACCCTGCGATATAAAAAAGTCCAGTAGTTCCGTATTTCGCTCCCTGCTTATCTTTTCAAGCATATCGTAGTATTTAACCGCATTCAAAAGACTTTTGATGAGCGTCGCGGCATCGGCCTGTTTCCCGTCTTTTAAGGTAATGTGCAGTTTACTGACACCCTCTTCCAGCAGGACTTTTTTCAGCTCCGTATCGTCTTTGAGGAACCTTTGGGAGTTTCCCTTTTTAATCATGTATAAGGGCGGCTGTGCTATATACACGTAATTCCGCTCTATAAGCTCGGGGAAGTGCCTGAAGAAAAATGTCAGCAGCAGTGTCCGGATATGGGACCCGTCGATATCCGCATCCGTCATTATGATGATCTTGTGGTATCTGAGTTTGGACAGATCCTTGTCTTCATTCCCGATGCCCGTACCCAACGCCGAGATGAGTACTCTGATTTCTTCCGATGCAAGCATCTGTTCAAACCTTGCCTTCTCTACATTCAATATTTTGCCCTTTAACGGCAGTATGGCCTGGTTTTTCCTGTCCCTTCCCTGTTTTGCAGAACCTCCTGCGGAATCCCCCTCTACGATAAACAATTCGCTCAACGCAGGGTCCTTTTCCTGGCAGTCCGCAAGCTTACCGGGAAGCGAGCCTCCCGAAAGGGCGTTCTTTCTCCTCACCAGTTCCCTCGCTTTGCGCGCAGCCTCCCTTGCCCGGGCAGCGTCTATTACCTTCTTTATTATACTTTTGGCAATCTGCGGGTTCTCTTCAAAAATAGAAAAAAGCTTATCATTTGCCTGAGATTCCACGATCCCTTTTATCTCGGTATTGCCCAGTTTTTCTTTTGTCTGGCCCTCGAACTGAGGATCCGGAAGTTTTATGCTGATGACGGCTGTAAGCCCCTCCCGAATATCTTCACCGCTTATCTCAACGTCAGCCTGTTTGATAAGCCCGCTTTCAACGGCGTATTTGTTGATCGCCCTTGTCAGCGCCGATTTAAAACCCGAGAGATGACTTCCACCTTCATGCGTACTGATATTGTTCGCATAAGAATGTATAATTTCATTGTATCCGTCGTTGTACTGCAGTGCGCACTCGAATTCGATCTGGTCTTTCTTAAAGGAGAAAAAGAACGGTTTTGTGTGAACCAGCGTTTTGTTCTTATTCAGGAGCTGCACGAACTCTATGAGCCCGCCGGCATATTCGAATATATTGGATTTCCCGCTTCTTTCGTCCGTAATCGAGATCTTGATACCGGGATTCAGAAATGCAAGCTCCCGCAGCCTTGCCGAAAGTGTATCGAAGCTGAAGTTCGTGGTCTCGAATATCTTTGCATCGGGCTTAAATCTGATCTTCGTTCCCGTGGCGTCCGATTTGCCTACTGCCTTTATTGGATCTACGGGATCTCCGTTCTTGTATTTCTGATAATATTTCTTTCCGTCCCTCCGGATCTCGAGGTCAAGGTCTTCCGAGAGTGCATTAACAACGGAAACCCCGACACCGTGAAGTCCGCCTGAAACCTTATAAACCTTGTTGTCGAATTTACCGCCTGCGTGCAGTTTTGTCATAACAACCTCTGCCGCAGACCTGTTCTCTTCTTTGTGCAGGTCCGTCGGAATACCCCTGCCGTTATCGTCAACGGTTACACTGCCGTCTACATGAATGATTACGGCAATCTTCGTACAGAATCCGGCAAGCGCCTCGTCTATGCTATTGTCGACAACCTCATAAACAAGATGGTGCAATCCCCCTTCCGAGGTATTGCCGATGTACATGGCGGGCCTTTTTCTGACAGCTTCGAGCCCCTCTAATACTTTTATCTGGGTGGCGTCATAAGCTGCCATTACTGAGCTTTACCTTTCTTCTCGATATTGATGTAACTGTTTACGAGTTCTGCGATCTTTTCTTTTGTTTTCTCGTCGTTTATATTCACCAATTTTTCAAGAATAAGCCATTCGGGTGTCCTCTGTTTTATGATACGGCCATTAAATATAAAGCTTTGATCATTGTCCTTGTGCGCCCTATGTGCAGGGCCATAAAACAGCCAGTCTACGGTAACATTGCCCATGTCTGCTATCTTCGCAAGTATGTTGAGTGAAGGTGTTACCTGATCCGTTTCATAAACACTTACGGCGTCCTGCGATTTGTCCAGCAGGTTGCCAAAATCCGTTTGCGTTTTATCGCCCCTTATTAACCGTATCCTCTGCCCCAGAGTAAGCTTGTCGACGTCTGTTTGCCTTAATTTTTCAGTTGCTTTTTTACTTGTCCTCATGGTTCCCCCGTATATTTTTTATTCCCGTGTTCAAATAGTTCTTGTTTTCGTCGTTAAGGTTTATGAATTCTATGCCTATGCCGGCCTTGGATTTCCCCGCATCATCCGCTTCTTTGTTTGCCCATACCACCTTACCCTTGAGCTTAAATTTCTTTTTTATACCGGGTAAGAAAAAGTCTAAAAATACCGTAGTTCCTTCTATCGGTACACTACTCATTTCTATAAACATACCGCCGATGCTTATGTCTCTTGTGTATCCCGCCTCGATATCACTATCTTTAAGATAGTCTATCATGATCTTAATATTATTTCTATGAAATTTTCTTCGTTCCATCTTTTCTCGTATTATAACAACAATAAAACAATAGTCAATATATGCGTGCAGTTTAAGGTGCCGGACCACGGCAAAACCGGTTTTTCTGTTCAACCCAGTTTTTACTTGACAGTGCACGGATGAATTACTATTCTTGCAAAAGAAGCATAATTCATAAATTGAACGAGGATTTATATATTTGAAGCTCACGAGAAAAGAAAGAGAGAAATTAAGGAAGAATCAAGAGATCATAGAGGCCTCCATAAAGGTTTTTTCCGAAAAGGGGTTTTATGAGGCCACGATGCATGATATCGCAAATGCAGTCGAAATGGGTGTGGGCACACTCTATCAATACTTCAAAAGCAAGGACGACCTCTATTACAACGCAATCCTTTATAAATTGAATGAGTTCCACGATTTTTATGAAGAAAAAATCCGCGACAAGACCACCTTCCTTGAAATCTTGTCCGCCATGATAACTGCGTGGATCGAATATTTCGGCACGAATAATGATTTCTTTGCGATAGTCTTCTCTGAATGGATAAACGTTAAAAAGACATTTGCAAGAAAGCTGAAAAACCGCCTCACCAGTGAATTCACGGAAAAATACGATGAAATAATCAAATTGATGGAGCAAGGAAAACAGACCGGCGGGATAAAGGACGGCGTAAATACCGCCATTCTGAGCTCGATGATCTTCGGAGCGATACAGCACATAATCCATATGGGGGCCATGAAGAAAGAACCCGTTACTTCGTCTCTTGTTGCGGAAAACATAATAAGTATTTTATCATCCGGTATATTAAACGTGAAATGAGGAGACACATGAAAACAAAAATCCTATCGTTCGCTTTATTGCTGCTCGCAGCGGGGTTACCGTTAAAAACACAGGCGTGCGAGACCTTGAACCTCGACGAGGCGCTCAGACTCGCCATCGGCAACAATAAAACAATAAAACAGTCTCAGCAGGATAAAGACGCTGCATGGGCACGGGTTGTACAGGCACGGGGTGGTTTTCTGCCGGATATCTCGGCCGCAGGGGTCTATACGTTTACCCACCAGGTACCTTTGATACCGATACCAGCCGGTTCGTTCGGTCCGAACTTTCCGCCCAGTGCATTAAGCGCACGCATTGACACCACGTTCGAGTATAACGCAGGATTCAACGGTACATGGACGTTGTTCGCGGGAGGTATGCTCTATCACAATTACGCGGCGGCAAAAAAGATGTACGAATCTGCCGAAGAACAGGAACAAGCGGAAAAACAAGAAGTCGTCTATCAGGTCAAAAAGGCTTATTACAACCTGCTCCTTGCATCCGAATCCGTGGATGTGCTGAAACATTCCATCGATCTTGCTTCCGAGCATTACAGGGTCACCAAGGACCGGTACAGTGCAGGTGAGGCGTCGGAGCTCGATATGCTGAATGCGAGCGTCAGCCTTTCAAACCTTCAGCCCCAATTCATCGGTGCACAGAACAACGTAAAAATAGCCGGGCTGGCATTGAAGAATATCCTCGGCGTCGAGTTTACCAGCGACGTTTGTGCAAATCCCGATGTCGTCTTACCGGAATTCTCCAAAGATCTTGGATATTATGAGGACCGGGCAAAGGAGAACAACTATCAGCTTAAAATAATAAACAAACAACTCTCCGCATTGAGCGACTATAAAAAGTTGTCCATTGGCAGATTCTCGCCGACACTCGCTCTTGCGGGCAACTACAACTGGCTTTCCAACGAATTTACCGGTACGTGGCAGAGCATATATCAGGCAGAACTCGTCTTATCCATACCGCTGTTCAACGGCGGGACGGATATCGGCCGGTTTAAAGAGGCGTCCTCGAATTATTATAAGGTGGTATTTCTCAAATCCGAAACAATGGACAACATAAAGATATCGACAGAGGCTGCATATTCCAATGCAACCGTTGCCAAGAACGAAATTACCGCGGCGCAGGAGGCATTAAACACGGCTGAGAAGGCGGAAAGTATTGCCCAGGAACAGTACAGAATAGGTCTGGCAACAAATCTTGATGTGCTCAATGCAAACCTCGGTCTGAAAGAAGCACAGATGAACTATATAAAGGCGAAGTACAATTATCTTCTTGCTCTTGCCGAGTTAGAAAGGATCATGGGAACAGCCTCTTATTAAACAATACGAAAAACGACACTTCATTCCGGATTCGCGAATGGCAGGAATCCCTAAAGAAGGCTGCGTGAAGATTTGACAGACGAGTGACAGGAAAGGGAGAAAACATGGAAGAAACAGAAAAAACACACAAACCGAAAAGCAAAAAGAAAATGTTAAGCCAGCCAAGGGTGTATGTCCCCGGCTTGTTGATAATCGCGGGCATCATATTCGGCCTCATATGGTGGAGATATTGGAATAACTATGCTTACACCGAAGACGCGCAGGTGGATGCGCACCTGATACTGCTGAGCTCCCCGCTACCAACCTACATTACACAGTTGAACGCGGATGAAGGAGACACGGTTACCAAGGGAGAAACACTTGCCGTTGTAACACTCTCCAATATAATCACGGATAAAGATCTGAAATCGGCCCGTTCGGAGGCATCCATACAATACCAGAGGGCCAAGAACAATGTCGATGTCCTTCAATCGGAGCTGGTAGATGCCAAACAGAACGAGGAGCGTCTGGAGCGTGTCTATAAAAGAGGCGGTACGAGCGAACAAAACCTCCTCGATGCAAAAACACGGTACGAGGTGACAAAGTCACAGTATGAGTCTGCACAGATCACGCTCGCATTTGCTAAAAACATCCTTGATGCCACGCAAAACAGACTTGAAGGTATCGAACTGAAAAGCCCTATTTCCGGAAAAGTCGCACAGCGGTATGCGAATATAGGACAGAATATGTCACCCGGTGAACCGATTTTTGGTCTTGTCGACCTGAAAGATATCTGGATAGAAGCAAATATTAAAGAAACACATGTCGGAACTGTTAAGCCGGGACAAAAGGTGGACATCTATGTGGACACCTACCCGGGCATTACCTTTACCGGAACAGTAATCCACGTGCAGGCAGAGACCATAGGTGCCTACTCTGTCATACCGTCAGAAAATCCTTCCGGCACATTTATCAAGATCGTTCAGCGTGTGCCGGTCAAGATCGCCATTGATCCACAGGGCTATATCCTGAGACCCGGTATGTCCGTAGAAGTGAAGATCCACACTAGAAAGTTTTCATGGCTGTAAACAGCGCCGCGAATTCAAACGGAGACAATAACACATCCTATAAATGGTGGGTATTAGCGATCGTCATGATCGGCAGCTTTATGGGGGTGCTGGATAATTCTATTGTCAACGTTGCCCTGCCCCACTTCATGGTTGCATTCGGAGCAAACACCGAAGAGGTCGAATGGATTGTCACGGCATACATGCTCGCGTTTGCCATACTTATGCCCCTGGCAGTATGGCTGAGGAATCTGGTCGGTCTTAAGGTTGCATTCCTGCTTGAACTTGCGTTTTTTGTTATCGGCTCGTTTCTGTGCAGCCTTTCATGGAGCCTCGATTCACTCATCGTGTTCAGATTGATCCAGGCGATCGGCGCGGGAGACATCATGCCTACAGGCATGACCATGATCTCAGAGGTGTTTCCCCGGGAAGAACGGGGACTTGCACTCGGTATATGGGGCGCAGGTATCACCGCTGCACCCGCGATAGGTCCCACACTGGGCGGTTATCTGCTCGACCACATAAGCTGGCACGCGCTGTTCTACATCAACATTCCCATAGGGGTGATTGCATTCTTCTGGGGCTTGAGCATTCTCAAGCCTGCCAAAGGCGATATAAACGTTTTAAAGAGTTTTGACTTTATAGGATTCATAACCTTCGGCCTGTTCCTCGGCACCCTGCTGATAGCCCTCACCAAGGGTGAAGAAAAGGGATGGACATCCGGTTACATTCTCAATCTGTTCGCAACGTCTTATTTCTCATTCTTTTTGTTCATCATCACCGAGACGGTTGTCCAAAAACCGATCATAGATCTCGCGATATTCAAAAATTACAACTTTGTTCTCCTCAATATACTGGGCATCATGAGATCCATTGCACTGTTTGGCTCTGTTTTTCTCATGCCTTTATATTTTCAGAACCTTCTCGGATATTCTGCAACTATGACGGGTATACTTATGATACCACAGGCCATCATGGTAACCCTGGGTATGCCTCTGGCTGGAAAGCTGGTTGACAAGGTGGGACCGAAAACACCCCTTCTGTTCGGCATACTTTTGACCTCTTATTCTTTATATTACTTCACTTCTCTTTCGTTGGTGTCCAGTGTACAGTTCATTACCATCGGATTGATGATGCGGGGATTCGGTATCAGCTTTATCATGGCACCTGTTACCAGTGCAGCGATCAACTCCCTGAAGCCCGAAGAGATCAATCTCGGCTCCGGTATGCTCAACGTCATCATGCAAACAGGGGGTACCTTTGGTATAGCTGCGCTCGGCAGTGTCCTTGATTCAAGAACGGACTTCCATATGGCTTCCTATGCAGGACATTTTGTTCCATCCTCTCCTCTTACCATGGATCTCTTCCATAAAATTTCAAATTTTGCATTGAGCAAGGGCGCAAGTTTCTATAATGCGCGGATAGCGGGCCAGGGAAGCTTCATGGTATACCTGCATCAATGGGCAACGTTAAATGCGTTTGACGACGCCTTCTTCCTTACGGCAATTATGGTATTACTTGGTATAGTGCCTGCTCTCTTTTTGAGAAATATAGTCTTTAAAAAGAAGAAATCCCAGGATGAGAATATCGAAATAATAGAGATGTAAATCCGGCAGAAAACAGTGCCGGGTTTGAAACCGCGTTCTTTCCATAAGAATTTTATGCGAGGGAAATCCTGCACGTTTGATTGACAGGAAGCGATTAAACACTTATTTTTAGGTAGATTATGGAGGTAAATATGAAAAAGTTAAGTCTGTTTCTCATGGTGCCTGTTTTCCTGCTCATGGTCAATGCAGCCGCACCGTTAACCGGAAATGAGGTTTTGAAAAAACTCGACAATCAGCAGCTTACCAGGGACAAGGTAAGCATTGCCGAGATGAAATTGATAGACAGCAGCGGGACAACGACCGAACGGACATTGAAGATGTATACAAAGGGCGCTGATGATCATCTCATAAGATTCCTTGCGCCCGCAGATATCAAGGGGACAGGATTTTTATCCCTCGGCAGCGATAATATGTGGCTTTATTTGCCTGCACTCGGCAAGGTGAGGAGGATAGCAGGTCACGTTTCTCACGGGAGTTTTATGGGATCCGATTTCAGTTACAGGGATTTAAGCTCAAGCGGTCTTGCCAAGGATTTTACGGCAACCGTAGTAACCTACAAAGACGGAGAATATGAATTGCTGCTCAAGCCAAAACCCGGTGATGCCTCCTACAGCATGGTAAAACTGTGGACAAAGGACGACATGTTTGTTCCCTTAAAAATGGAATTTTATGACAAATCGGGCAAGCTCCTCAAAATACTCATCAATACCGAGATAAAGAAGATCGATGGTAAATGGTTCCCGATGTCCATGACCATGGACAATGTTCAGGAGAACCATAAAACCGAGATCATCGTAAAAGAACTGAAAGTCAACACAGGGCTGCGAAACAGTATGTTCACCGAGAGAATGCTCAAAGAACAGTAAACCCCGTTAGAACGTCAGTCAAAGGAAGATTAGTCCTTTGGCTAGACGCTTCGGGCGCAAGACTTCCGGCTGAAACCCGCGGGGTTTACCAAGGGGATAAACCCATGAACTCTGGGGATGTCTTTCTATGCCATCAGAAGGGCATCCCGGAGCTTTTTGATGCGGTCTCTTATCTCCGCTGCCTTTTCGAACTCGAGCGATTTTGCCGCCTTCCTCATATCCTTATCAAGTTCTCTGATCATGTCCGGTATCTTTTCCGGGTTGATATATTCCTGCGTACCTTCTGCGGTTGCAACCGGCACAGTGTAATAATCCTGTTCATAAATAGATGTGCGTATTTCCTGAATGTTCTTCTTTATTGTTTCCGGTACAATACCGTGCTCCTCATTATACCTGAGCTGCTTTGTACGCCTCCTGTTGGTTTCGCTGACCGCCTGTTCTATAGATTTTGTCATAACATCGGCAAAGATAATAACCGTGCCGTTTACATTCCTCGATGCCCTGCCTATGGTCTGGATCAGTGAACGGGCGGAACGCAAAAAACCTTCCTTGTCTCCGTCCAGTATGGCAACGAGCGATACTTCGGGGAGGTCAAGCCCTTCCCGAAGCAGGTTTATGCCGATCAGCACATCGAACTTGCCGAGTCTGAGGTCCCGTATTATGTCCATCCTCTCCAGTGTTTCTATGTCCGAGTGCATGTACTTTACCTTTATACCGAGCCCGGCATAATACTCGGTAAGCTCCTCTGCCATGCGTTTGGTCAATGTCGTGACAAGCACCCTTTCACCTTGTTCCGTGCGGCTCCGTATCTCGGCGAGCAGGGTATCCACCTGGTTTGCCGCACCTTTGATCACGATCTCAGGGTCTATGAGTCCTGTCGGCCTGATGATCTGCTCAACGACGTTCCCCTGCGATTTTACCATTTCGTAATCAGCCGGTGTTGCAGAAACATAGACAACCCTGTCCACCCTTTTCTCGAATTCATCGAATTTCAAGGGTCTGTTATCGAGTGCCGAAGGAAGTCTGAACCCGAATTCGACCAGTGTCCGTTTCCTGCTGCGGTCGCCTTCGTACATCCCGCCAATCTGGGGAATGGTAATATGGCTCTCATCGACGAACAAGAGGAACTTCGAAGGAAAATAGTCCAGTAAAGTCGGCGGCGGTTCTCCGGTTTTCCTGCCGCTTAAGTGCCGGGAATAGTTTTCGATACCCGTGCAGTATCCCATCTCCTCAAGCATCTCGAGGTCGTACAGCGTCCTTCTCTGCAGCCTCTCGACCTCAAGCAATTTTCCTGCCTGCCTCAGCTCTTTCAGGCGGTCTGCAAGCTCCTGCTTGATGGATTCCACTGCGTGGTTGAGCGCATGTTCTTCGGTTACATAATGGCTTGCGGGATAGATAACGACCCGCCTGAGCATGTCCCGCTTTGTTCCCCTGACAGGATCGAATGTGTATATCGTGTCGACGGTGTCCCCGAAAAATTCCACATGGATCCCGGTATCGTTTTCGTACGCGGGAAATACCTCGACGATATCCCCCATTACCCTGAACACCCCCCGGTAGAAATCGTAGTTGTTTCTGTTGTACTGGATCTGAACGAGTTTATGGATAAATTCGTCCCTGTTCAACTTCCTGCCGGTCTCGGCGTAGGCAAGCATGCCCTTGTAAGCCTCGGGGGAGCCCAGGCCGTAGATACAGGAAACGCTCGCCACGATGATGACATCTTCCCGCTCAAGCAGGGAGTGCGTTGCAGAATGCCTGAGCTTGTCTATCTCGTCGTTAATGGACGAATCCTTTTCGATGTAGGTGTCAGTCTCGGGCTTATATGCCTCGGGCTGGTAATAATCGTAGTAGCTTACAAAGTATTCGACGGCGTTGTCCGGGAACAGGTCGCGCATTTCCGTGTAGAGCTGGGCAGCGAGTGTTTTGTTCGGGGCCATGATAAGGGTCGGGAGCTGTACCTGCTGGATAACGTTCGCCATGGTAAAGGTCTTGCCGGATCCGGTCACCCCCAGCAATGTTTGATGTTTATAGCCTTTGTTCAAGCCGTCCACGAGCCTGGTGATGGCATCGGGCTGATCCCCATTCGGCTTATAATCGGAAACTAATCTGAACTGTGTCATACTACTATCAAAATAGTATTCACTGCAGGGTAAAGTCAACCGGCTTGACCTGAAACCTTGCCATGGCTGTAAACAGGGAGAGATTTATGATAGTATTCCCATCATGGATCTTAAAGACCTCTACGAGGAGAAGAGAGAACTATGGCTATTTTAAATGACATCCTCATTATACTCGCTTTATCCCTCGTGGTATTTATCGTCTTCAGCCGCCTGAAGATCCCTCCAATCGTAGGCTTCATCATTACCGGCATTATGGCAGGTCCCTACGGTTTTGCCCTTGTAAAATCTGTAAGTGATGTAGAAAAACTGGCGGAGATCGGTGTGATGTTCCTTCTTTTCACCATAGGGATAGAGTTTTCGCTCAAGAGTATGTTCCGCATGAAAAGATTGGTGCTCCTTGGAGGTGCCCTGCAGGTAGCCATAACGGTTCTTGTAACATTCTTTTTATGCCGCATAGCTGGCCAGCCCTCGGGCAGATCGGCCTTTATAGGTTTTATCGTATCTCTGAGCAGTACGGCCATCGTGCTGAAGACTATGCAAGAAAGGGGAGAACTGGACAGTCCCCACGGCGTCATAACGCTCGGAATACTGATTTTTCAGGACATCATCGTGGTTGTCATGCTCCTTGTTACGCCTTTGCTTTCGGGTGTCTCCGCAAGTATCGGCAAACCATTTCTTATGGTCCTGTTCAAGGGCATCATCGTCGTATCACTGGTAATCTTTAGTGCCCGGTGGATTATACCCGGAATGCTGCACTTTGTTGCAAGAACAAAAAGCAGGGAACTGTTTTTATTGAGCTTGATCCTGACTTGTCTTGCCATCGCATGGATAACAGCAAGCCAGGGACTATCGTTCGCGCTGGGCGCTTTTCTGGCGGGTCTTACCATATCCGGATCGGAATACAAGCGCCAGGCACTCGGGGACATCATACCCTTCCGCGATGTGTTTATCAGTTTCTTTTTCATATCAGTCGGTATGCTCATGGACATCGGCTATTTCGTCCAGCATCCTGTCCTTATTCTCGCAGTCTTTGTGGGTTTCATGCTTATGAAAACCGTTATTGCGGGAGGTATTACCGCTCTCCTGGGAGCGCCGATCAGGACGTCGATCCTTGTAGGCATAGCACTGAGCCAGATTGGAGAGTTTTCGTTTCTCTTATTAAAAACCGGCCTTGACCACAACATCTTAACAAATAGTCTGTATAACCTTTTACTCTCAGCATCCGTGCTCACCATGCTGGCAACCTCGTTTATGATAAGCCTTTCACCGTTTTTTGCGGAATCGGTTCTGCGTTTGCCCTTGTCCAGAAAGCTCAGAGACGGCCATTACCGGGCACTGAACAGCAGCACACCTGTCAGAAAAGAGCATCTTATCATTATTGGATATGGTCTCAATGGAAGAAACGTGGCACTGGCTGCAAAGGAATCCGGTATCCCTTATGTTATTATAGAAATGAATCCCGATGTTGTGATTGGAGAGCAGAAAAAGGGAGAACAGATAGTGTACGGCGATGCCACGCACGAGGCTGTGATCGGACACGCCGGTGTACGATCTGCCAGGGTTGTTGTCCTGGCGATAAACGATCCTGCGGCAACGCGCAGGATTACTGAAATGATCAGACAGATTAATCCAAACGTTTATCTAATCGTCAGGACGAGATATATCAAGGAGATGGAATCCCTGTACCGGCTTGGAGCGGATGAGGTCATCCCCGAGGAGTTTGAAACCTCAATAGAGATTTTCTCGCGCGTACTCGACCGATATCTTATACCAAAAGATTCCATAGAACAGCTCGTGACGAGGATACGTCAGGACGGCTACGAGATGTTCAGAAGTTTTTCTGACGGCACCTCCGATCATAAGAAAAAAAAGACACCTCCGGGGCATGTTCCCGGCAATAATTAGATGACCGTCCGACCCAAGCGAGACTTGGAGCTGGCCCAGGGGGGCAGACTGTTGGCATTGAGTTTTCTGTCAGTTCAATTTTCTTTCTCAATATAACTTTTAATCAGTTTTTTTTAATCTCGAAGTTTATATAGTCCTCACGGCCATTGGGGACCGATGTAGGGCCAGTAATTGGAAGCCGTTGCGAGCCCCATGAGCTCAGTAACATTGTTGATTCTAAAATTTGTAACCCAGACATCACCCGAACTATCTATCGCTATTCCAAAAGGCCCTGTTCCGACTGCGTAGGTCCCTATGGTTGTGCCAGAGGAATTGAGCTCAATAACATTGTTGCTGTAATAATTTGCAACCCAGACATTACCCGCACTGTCTATCGCTATTCCAAAAGGCCCTGTTCCGGCTGCGTAGGTCCCTATGGTTGTGCCCGAGGAATTGAGCTCAGTAACATTGTTGCTGCCCGTATTTGTTACCCAGACATTGCCCGCACTGTCTATCGCTATACCATAAGGCGCTGTTCCGGCTGCGTAGGTTCCTACGGTTGTGCCCGAGGAACTGAGCTCAATAACATTGTTGCTGCCCGTATTTGTTACCCAGACATTGCCCGCACTGTCTATCGCTATTCCAAAAGGCCCTGTTCCGACTGCGTAGGTCCCTACGGTTGTGCCCGAGGAATTGAGCTCAATAACATTGTTGCTGGCAGAGTTTGTAACCCAGACATTACCCGTACTGTCTATCGCTATGCCATAAGGCGCTGTTCCGACTGCGTAGGTCCCTACGGTTGTGCCCGAGGAATTGAGCTCAATAACATTGTTGTTGGCAGAGTTTGTAACCCAGACATTACCCGCACTGTCTATCGCTATGCCATAAGGCGCTGTTGCGGCTGCGTAGGTTCCTATGGTTGTGCCCGAGGAATTGAGCTCAATAACATTGTGGCTGACAGAATTCGCAACCCAGACATTACCCGCACTGTCTATCGCTATGCCATAAGGCCCTGTTCCTACAGCATAGGTGTTCGTTAGAATGATGTTGCTGACCTGGTTAGAATACCCACTCATTCCGATATTATTCTGTGCAGTCACGACAAAGTAATAAGCCTTGCTGTTATTTGTTCCGGTTACAGTATACGACGTTGTCGTCGTTGTTCCAACTGCCGTATATTGTCCCCCGGAAAACTCTGATGCGTAGATGGTATAACTTGTCGCATAGCCTGACGTATTCCATGTAAGGAGAACACTTGATGGTGAAGGCAGAGACCTTTGGAGATTAACAGGCGGTGAAGGAATAATGATGGCTGTACCTAACCCAATCGTGCCGGTTACGGCATCTCCATATTTATCACTGACCGTCACGGTCACATAACCTCCGGTGCCATAGGTAGGCGGTGCTATGACAGTTGCTGTGGCCTGAGAGCCGGTTGTTGGATATCCGGTTATCTGCCAGAACGCAGTGCTTGCCCATTGATACTGTAACTGATTCCTCTGAGCATCATAGGTATTCACAACAATAATCATGGTACTATTGGGCAGTATCGGGTTCGGCGATGCCGTGATACTGTTGATAACCGGAGCTATGTCCCCCTGTGTACTGAGTGCAATAGAACCCATTGCATACATACCGTTTGTATCCGACACCTCTATTGTCGCCGTACCGGTCATAGCATATCCGCCTGCCGCCTGTATTGTCGCTGTCGGTGTGTTGCCGCCTCCGGTAATTTTCCATTGGTTTGATGACGTTGTCCATGTGTAGGTCAGCCCTAGTCCCTGCGCACTCTGGGCATTAACCGTTGCCGTCATATTGCAGCCGGGCATTGCCGGAACCCCCTGAATACTCAAGCTCTGAATAACCGGCATAGTTGGTCCTGCTGCACCTGTTTTACCGTTTGAACCTGAACATCCTGAAAGGAGAATCGTGAAGAGGAAAAACACCAGCAATAGATTGAAATATGTTTTCATAGTATCCCCCTTGCATATACATTATACATTTTAATATTTATGACAGTAATTGTCAAATAACATTTATTACAATGTATATAAAAGTAGGGACAGCTGTTCCTGCTTTAATTTTATCTCTACATTCAGCGCACTTAGGGGTAAAAACAATCACGAGAATTTATGTGGGCGCAAGATGTTCACGAAAAGTTAGTCTGGAATAGGTGTCAGGTCTTGACAGGCTGTTGAAAAACTCGGATTACTGTCATTGCGAACGCGGGCACACAGCGGAGCTGGGTCGAGCAATCTCGGTTTTTATAAATCAATATGTTATAGATTGCTTCGTCGTAAAATCACTCCTCGCAATGACATGCAGGGGTTTTTTCAACAGCCTGTTGACATTGGACATTGATCTCGCCGGGGAGGCGCGGGAAATGAGGTCCGTCCCTCAGAATGCGGGACACTTCTTTATCTGCACAGGGCGAGGAATGGACAATACTTGCAGGTTTCCGGGTTTGAATCTTCATGAACGAACGGTGTATCCGGATCGAGCATCTCTGCTATCAGGTTTTTTAACGACGGCAGAAACACCTGTTCCATGAACTCTCTTCGCTGAGAATCATGTTTTGCGGTAAACAAGGGCTTAGAATCCCGTCTTTTATCGTTTATCATAAAGAGACTTGCATTGAGATGTTCCCAGTCTGCATCGGCCATGCCGATCATATCCTTGTTCTGGCTGCAGATATAAAGATACAGGGGCAACTGGAACGATACGATGAGCTCCTGCATGTCTTCCCTCTTGCCCGGTGCTTTGCCATTGCCGAGCCAGTCCGCAAGTTTTGAGATTTTTGGAACCTTTGCCGAACTGCCTGTCTTATAATCGACGATCAGGTACTCGTTATCCTTTTTGTCGATCCTGTCTATCTTGCCTTTCAACCGGACAGGGATCCCGCGGATCGAAGAAAAAGGCGCGGAAAGTGTTTTTTCAAGGCTTATAAGGTACGGTGAACGGCGTCCGTCTTGTTGTATAAATTCTGTGAGCAGGCGTTTGATTATTTCCTTGAGCAGAAAGAACTCTCCATTATCCTCCCCATGAAACGTTTTTTCGAATTCGTCCTCTATAAGCCGTCCCAGAACAGCATTATGGGATACGGTATGCAGGTACGTCTTGTTCACGTAAGGTGTATAAAATATTCTCAGCACTTCATGGACGAATGATCCTATGTCTCTTGCTTCTATCTCCTCCCCGAGTTCTTTTGTTTCCTTGAATCCGAGAACATACTGATAATAGAACCGTACGGGACAGACCATATAGGCGTCTGCGGCAGTCGGAGACAGGCCGTTGGACACGATACCCTCGATGATTTTTAATATGTCCTTGTCCTTTTTTATGGGCAGCCTGTTTTGCTCATGAACCTCTGTCTTGAATTGCTTTTTTACAAACCCTATTTTGCTATCGGGCGCGGCACCACTTCCGTGGTCAAAATCAAAGAGCCGTTTTTCTTTCTTTTCCTCATCCCACAGTATTTCTTCTATGAATCTGCTCCGTTCCCCGTCTTCGCTCTTTTTATAAATAAGGTGCACCTCTTTCGCACCCTTGATAAGTCTCCTGAAATGGTAACGGAACACCTGCTCGTGTTCCCGGTACGTCGGCAGATCGAGGGCCTTTTTAACCTGAAACGGAAGAAGGGGATCATAGCGGGAGACCGACGGGAGAACGCCCTCGTTGCAATCCAGCAGAATCACCCTGTCGAAATTGAGGACCCTTGTTTCCAGCAATCCGAGTATCTGCAATCCTTTCAGCGGAATGCCATTGAAGGGTATGGTCTGCATTTCTGCATAGCTGTTGAACAGGGCAAAGATCCTTTGCCGGTCAAACTGTTCTTGCTGAAACTCTGCGTGCCCGAGCGCCTCTATGGTGTCCATCAGTCCTTTCATAAAGGACACGGAGAATTTATACTGCAGTGCTGAGCTGTCCTTGAGAATGGCCTGTATGACCTTGTCGAGTGAGGCGGCAAAATCACGGACAACCAGCCTGTCGGGTTCGAACGGTATGAAAAACAATGCATGGAGTTCCTGAATGTAGGATCGTATCACGCCGGTATCGGCAGGTTTTTCTTCGGTATATGCCAGACTGTCTGCTACCTGTTTATACAGGAGGTCGTCTTCGATGTCTTCCAGCACAAGAAATACCTTACCCTTGTCTATAATATACCTTTCTATCTGCTGAACAACGGCATGCACGGCTTGGTCATGCATACCTTTTATATAGGGATGTTTCAGCACCCTTAAATAATCTTTTGCATAATAATGCCTGTTTTCCCTCCCGGGTTCCGTCCTCCTTGAGGACTGTGCGTTAAAAATGCCGTTCATCAACGTATAAAACGGCGTTCTCTTCAGCGGATACCCCATGGTTACATTGTAATCGTAGGGGAAATAATCCATAACATTGGATAAGAGCGGCAACAGGGTACCTGCGTCGGGTAAAACTATCGCCGTTCCGGACAAACCGGGATCACCGTCTTTAACTTCCTTCAATATGCCGTATACCGATTCTGTCTCTCCATGCGTGTCCGGGGCTTCGTGCAGTATTATTTTTTTTGGTCCGGCGTTTTCCGGAGATTCACTCTTGAGCCGGCCGCTGATCGTTGCCTCTGCATAAAGGCTCTTCTGCAGTTGTGTAACCGTATCGTCTGCAGATTCTACCTGTGTGAAGAATGATGCCTTCCCGTTATTCAATAAAGTCTTAATAACCTCTGCTTCTGCCTTTGTCAGCGCACTGAGCCCCGCAAAATAGATATGATCGAATTCATCGAACGTTTTTTCCCTGATGCAGCCCGCCGCAGTGTAATAGTTAAGCCCCCTCGTCGTACGGTGTGCCTGGCCGAGCCTGTTATGGAACTCTTTTCTTATGGTGGAGAATTGCCCCAAAAGCTTCCGCATGCCGCCGTGCATATCCGGAAGGTTTATGGAGGAAAGGTTGCTATCTCCTACGAGTTCCGTATCCAACTCTTCGATGAGCTTGAATATCTCGATACCCCAGAAAACAAAGTCTTCAAAGCTGTTGAACGTATGCCCTTCTAATGTCTTATCCAGCCCCTGTACGATGGTAAACAGTTCATACACCGCATCCAGCAGGTCCATCTCCCGGTCATTGCTGCCTGCGGTGTAGCTCATAAACTCCGTTATGGTAAATATGCGGGGCGGGAAGAACGATGATTTGCATGCTTCCGAAAGATAACCGGTAAGGTAAAGACCCGGTCTTTTCCCGGGAAATACCACGGCATTGCTGGAGAGGTCTGCTGCGGATTCAGCTCCTTTCATCAGTGCTTTTCCGATGAAGGGGATGAGTTCTTCTGAACAGGAAAACGCCTCTATTACAGCCATGCACTGACCATCATTCCTTCTCTTTCTTGTACCGCAAAGACTCTTTATAATACGGCCGAATCCTGAATTTGACCCCGAGCATTTCTGCAACCGCCCTTGTTGCGGCTGCGTCACTATTCGGGAGATCCACCATGGTTGCCGTTACATCCTTGAAACGGGCCTTTGACAGCTTTATAAACTCCTTAACAGCCTCGTAAGAGGCTTCACCGAATTTGTTGTTACACAGCTTGATATACGTTTTCGCATCCGGCGCATTGAGGCTAACCGAGACAGCATCAATGGAGCCGCCGAGCTCTTTTGTTATATCCCTCCCGTACACGAGATTACCGAGTCCGTCCGTATCGAGCCGCACTGTTTTTGTCCCGTGCTCTTTCAGCCATTTGCTTACGGCAAGGAGCATGTCAAGACGCTGCGTCGGTTCTCCAAAGCCGACAAATACCACATCATCGTACCCCGGCAGTCTCTGGAGTGCACGGATAATCTCCTCATACGAGGGCTCTGTCTTGAACAACTTCAACGGATAATCCTTTACATAATAATCGTTTTTAAACTTGGGACAGAACACGCATACATTCGTGCACCTGTTCGTTATATTCAAATAAAGCCGGTTATCCAGAGGATAGGCGATCGTTTGTTCAACACCGACACCAAAGGCCTTGATTGCATTGTCCAGCAGTATGTCCGCCAGCGTATCCTCGTCCATATGTTTTATTTCTGCTATGGCCCTGAGCACGTACGACGTGTAAGCAGGTTCATTGCGTTTCCCCCTGTACGGTACCGGGGACAGGAAGGGGCAATCCGTTTCTATGAGCAGACGGTCAACCGGCAGCTCTGCAACCGCTTCCCGCAATGACTGTGCGTTTTTGAACGTGATAATGCCGTTGATGGAGAGATAAAAACCGAGCTCGATAGCCTCCGCTGCCTGTTCACGGTCACCGCCGTAACTATGGATAACACCGGCAACATCGCCTGCATGCATCTTTCTCAGGATGCTCATGGATTCCTTGTTTGCGTCCCTGCTGTGGATAACCAGCGGCAGGCGCTTGTCCCGTGCAAGCTCTATAAAAGCTTCGAAAGCCTGTATCTGGCTCTCTTTCGGTGAATGCAGATAATGGTAATCAAGTCCGACCTCGCCGATCGCAATGACCTTTGGCTCATCCGCAAGTCTGCCGATTTCCTGAAGCACCTGCTCATCGAACAGGGACGCCTCGTGCGGATGCAGTCCTACCGTCGCATAGATATTGTCGTGCGCATTGGCGATCGCAATGGCATCGTAATTGCCCTTCATGCCCATGCCCGAGCCTATGTTTATGATAAATTGAGTGCCTGCATCAAAAGCCCGATGGATGACCTCTTCCCTGTCCTGTTCATAGCCCTCGAAATTCAGGTGTGCGTGTGAATCGTAAATCTTCGTCATTGTTTTAACCTCATCATCTCCGGCCTGTAGTTCCCGAATACCGTGGGCCTGTAATTCTCGAGCCTGTCGGTATACGCAACAAAGTCCTCCTGCCGGACAATAGGTATAAGCGGTAATTCATCGTGAAGGATCTCCTGTACTTTCTTATAATATACTGCCCTTTTCTGAATGTTGTATTCCTCTGCACCCTTTACCATAAGCCTGTCTATTTCTGCCTCCCACTTTGTTGCGGGTGCCTTTTCGGACGGGTTCCATATATGGAGCATACCGCTCGACAGTAAAACGTTGGCTCCGTTGTACGGTTCGTATCCGCCGGTCAGGGCTATAAGCACACAATCCCAGTCAAAGTTTGTCGTAAGCTTTTCTACAAGCGTGTTGAAGTCGAGCGGCTTGTAGTTTACCTTCATGCCCAGCCTGGTAAGGTCCGTCAGGATAATGGAGGCTATACGCTCTCTCTGTTCATTGCCGGAATTGGTAAAGAAATCGAATTCAACCCTGTTGTTACGGTCATCGTACAATCTGCCGTTTTTCCAGTGGAACCCTCCCTTTTTCAGCAGTGCCCTCGCTTCGTCGAGATTATAGGCATAGTCGGGCATTGTCTGATGGTACACAGGCACATTCCGCGGTACAAAGGATATCGCCGGCTCTCCATAACCCCGGTAAACATCATTGATGACCGCCCTTTTATCGATGCTGTGGGCAACCGCCTTGAGAAAATCGAGATTGGTAAACCAACGGTACTTCGGATTTACTTTTCCGTCCTTTACGTAGTGTCTCGGGTTCCTGTTGAATGATATAAACATGATTCCCGTATCGAGTCCTATGTTCTTGACGATGAAATGCCTTTTTTTACTCATGGACTCAAGGGATGCCACCTCCTGCGGCCTCGGGTTATAAATGTCTGTTTCCCCTGAAATGAATTTTACGTACTGTGCGTCCTGGTTCTGGACTATAAGCATTGCACGGTTCTTGATGTAGGGAAGCTGCACCCCGGCATCGTCCTTCCCGTAATAGTGCGGGTTCGCCTTGAGCAGGATATACTGGCTCGGCACATACGATTCAAGGGTGTACGGACCGAGTCCGATGATCTGGTGCGGTGGCGTGATGATGTTCCATGTCCTCTCGAACATACCATCGAGCAGCGGCTTTTGCAGGACATGTTCCGGCAAAACCGGTATACTTAATGATTCCAGAAACGGGTAGAACGGTACCGGTAAAATAAACCGCACCGTATGATTATTAACCTTCTCGACCTTTATCTGTTTACCCTGGATCGTAAAGAGATCCCGGTACGAGGAGAGCACCGCAGGAGAGTAGATCACCTTGAAGGTAAAGACCACGTCATCCGCAGAGAAAGGCTTGCCGTCGCTGAAATATACATCTTTCCGCAGGTTCATGGTTATCACCCTTTTGTCGCTGCTGATTGTCCATGATCGCGCAAGGCCTGGTTCGACCTGGAACGTAAAAGGGTTCAGCCGCGTCAGGCCCGCAAATACGGGGTCAAGAACATCCGTGGAGCTGGTTTCGTTCGCAAGGATCGGATTGAATGTTTTTGGATCGGATATTACCGAGGTAACAAGCATGTTTTTCGGCAGGCTTTCGAACTTTTCGAAATTACACCCGCCGATTAAAACAAGGAATATAAGTATATTGATAAAAACTCTTTTCATGCATCACCACGATCTATTTTTGCTTTTTTTTCACGGATTGTCCATGATTTTGGCAATCTTTCGCTGAACGCTTCGTGGGCACACAGCAACACCTCTGCGCCGGGACGGACGAATTCACACGCTTTCCTGCTTTTTTGAAGATTAACCCGAAAAATGCAATAAGGAGGTTTACTTGTTCGCTCAATCCCGCGATCCACCTGATATCTATACATTTCCATAGAGAAACGAGATTTCAGTCCTCTGTATGTTCACCCCGTTAGAAACTCAGCAGATGATAATTTGTACGACGATAGATTGAAAAT
>JAJYUJ010000068.1 GCA_021792615.1 bacterium | reverse complement strand
TCTTTTGCCCTGCGTGCGAGCTCAAGTGTGTAAAGTCCCGTTCCGCACCCAATCTCAAGCACTCTGTCCGGGCGCCGGACAAACGACGGGAGCCTTTTGATCACTGCCTCATGCTCTGCCCTGCGCGGAACGGATATAAGTCCTGAGTCCTGCTCTTTGTCGTAAAAACCTGCTATACCGTCATAGAACGCAGCAACCGGTCCGCGCACAAACCCGTCTTGAACCGTGTTCATGACCGGCTTTCCGATCAGATCGGCAAGCGGAACGATCCTGAGCCCCTTTGCCTGTATGCCGGCGATCACCTGCTCCATTTCTTTCAACCACGGACCGACCAGCTGATTTGTCTTGAGTGCGCGATCGTGCAGGATGATGATGTCCCCGTCTCTCACTTTTTTGAGGATCCGGTACGCAATGCCCGCTACCCGTCTGTTTCCCATATCGCGTGCCCTGATACTGAAAATAACGCAGTACATTCCCCGGACAAGGAGCTCTCTCCAGAGCCTCGGGTTCACAATGCCGACCGGGGGCCTGAACATGAGCGGGTGCACGCCGTGGGCCTCAAGCACTTTCTGGCATTGTTCAATCTCCTGCCCAAGTCTCTTGGAAGACTTCAGCATGATAAAAACATCATGGTTCATGGTGTGGTTGCCCAGGGTATGCCCCTGGGAAAGCATGCTGTCCACCAGCATTGGATGCGCCTTTGCCTTCGCACCTATCACAAAATGCGTTGCAGGGACATTGTACTTTTTCAGTATCTCCAAAAGGAGAGGTGTTGTTTCCGGAGACGGGCCGTCGTCAAAGGTAAGCGCAACGGCATTTTTTTGTTTATTCCCATGGGTAATGACGGGCATGAAAAACCATGACCCCGGGAAAAACGGGGCAACGAGGCATAGAATGACAAAGAGGATCAGCGGGATAAGCGCAAGATCCGGTGATACAAAAAAAAGGACCACTGCGATCTGAACGGCACCGATGCCTGCGAGAAGTGCAATGGAAAGGGGAAAGAGCGTTACCCTGTGTAGTACTACTGGATCAGTTTTTCCCATAACGGCCCTGTATATCCGCGGCTGTACATGCGGGAAATAACCTTCTCCATATTTTCCCCGCCGGATCCGGTAATCCAGTTTGCCCGTCCCCGTGATCGTTCCCTTACCATACGCACCATCGTATCATTCCAAAGAGGGTCGGTCTGATAAAACACCTGGCGCGAGAAGACATCGTTGTATTCGGGATTATGCTCATTCAGGGCGATGGTATGCAGGAGTGTACCCGGGTAAATCCGCATCCTGAAAAAAAAGAACAGTACCGTATGTTTGAGTTTTTCGGCGTTATCCAGTGTTTCGCGGAGTGTCTGTTCGTTCTCCCCGGGGCCGCCAACGATAAGGTAGTGCGAAACATACAAGCCCGCCTCGCCTGCCATGCGGTGCGCCTCGAGTGCCTGTTCAAGCCTGAACGGCTTATGATAAGAAGCCAGCGTTGCATCGCACAGGGAGTCCGTGCCGAACTCCACATGGGTCAGGCCGCAGTCCGCCAACCTGCGGAAATAATCCGCAGGCAGGCGCTTGGGCGTAAAAAAACCTCCCCAGGGAATGCCGACCTTGTTGCGGGCAAAAGCCTCGGCAACTGCAATGCTGTGGTCGACATCCGCATTAAAAGAAGAATCCGTAATGTAGATAAATTTCGCCCCGGCATCCTGAAGCTCCCGTGCCATCCGTCCGACTGATTCAGGCTCAAAACACCGCATAAAACTGCCGTCTATGAGCGGGTAGGTACAGTAGATACACTTGAACGGGCACCCGCGCTTGGTCTGAAGATTGAGTATGCCCCCTTGTTTCAGGTAACGTGCCAGATGGGGACGTTGTTTATCGAATGCCCTTGTAACGGCACCTTCCCACAAAGTGAAATTCCCGTTCATCTTTTTACCTTGTACGATGACCCCGGACACTGAAGCCGCATCAGCTCCTTTTTCCAGGGCAGCAAGGAGTTGTGCGAGACGTTCACCGTCACCGACAATGCCGTATTCCGCACCCAAGGCCTGCATGAATTGCTCCGGAAATATGCTGAAGGCACTCCCGCCGAGTACAACAGGCGCATGCGTTGACCGACGTACCGTCGCCAGGACGTCTTTATAATAATCCAGAAAATTCTGTGCATTGATTGAATCAGAGGTATCCACGTTTCTCAGGGACAATCCCACAATATCCGGTGCAAATTCCTTTATCCTGGTTTCGAGTGTATCCGGTTCATTTCCGTCACAGCAAAGATCGATGATGTCCACGGTATGCAAAGGGGTGATTGCACCGGCGACATAGTCCAACCCTATAGGATAGACAGGATACGGGGTCGTGAGTCTGTTTGTGGCCACGAGTAAGACCTTCACCGGCCTGGTTCCTGCCTTTCTTTCCCGATAGTACCGATCATCTTGTTTTCTTCTGTGTTTTTGTTTCTTATGTGATCCATTCTTCTAACCTGCTCTTCGATTGATTGTTTGATTATCATACAGATTACTTGTTTACAAATCAAACTGCTATCACCGGCATTTCTCCGGTCTTTTTTGATGTTGAAATACCTTGATTGTTTTAGCGCTTGACATGTGTAATCGTTTTCAATATTGTTGTACAATACAATATAACAGCTTGTTTATATTACCTTTTATTAAATACATTGAATGAAATCTAAAACTGACAACATAGCGAATACTATCTATAAAATAAGCAAACCAGAGGTGGCCGGCGTTATTCATAGAAAGGGATTGTTCCGATTATTGAATAAACTCCTGAAAAAACCCATTGTCTGGATATCCGGTATGCCGGGGGCCGGTAAGACTACATTTGTTGTTCACTATCTTAAGACCCGCAAAATACCCTATATATACTATCATCTGGATGAAGGGGATAATGAGTTATCGACATTTTTTTATTATCTGGGTATGGCAGCAAAAGATATTATATCAAAACCCCGATCCCAAACCAGATTCCAGAAGAGCGCTCCCAAAAGGTACACTCAAACATTGCCCTTGTTTACGCCGGAACACCTCCTGGACATCCCGGCCTTTACACGTCTGTTCTTTCAGGAACTCTACAACTGCCTGGAGCAGCAAAAAAAGTTTGTTATTGTATTCGATAATTACCAGGACATACCCGCCGATTCAATACTCCATAAGGCCATGAGTGTCGCATTATCCATGATGTCCGGGTGTGTTCAGCACTGCATACACTTTATCTGTATAAGCAAAAGCGATCCCCCTGCAGCATTCCTTCATCTTCGCACCGGGGAGAAGATAGGATTTATGACAGATTCGGACATGAAATTTTCCATGGATGAAACCATGCTGTTTCTTCGCAAGAGGGGACTGAAACATCTGAGCGATCAGGATGCTCAACAGTTCCATGATAAAGTACAGGGTTGGGCAGCAGGTCTCGTTTTGCTGATGGAAAAGTACAGGAAGGAAGACGCCAGCCTTATAAAGAGTGAGATCTTCGAGGAAAGATTCTTCAACTATTTTGCCGATGAGATTTTTAACAGGATTGATAAAACCATACAGGACTTCTTGATGAAAACGGCGTTTTTGCCGAAGATAACCTTTGCCATGGCAGAAAAACTTACCGGAATGGACCATCCGGAGAACTTGCTTGCGCGGCTGCATCTTAACAATTATTTTACCGTAAAAATATCCGCCGTTGAATCTGCCTACCATTATCATTCGCTCTTCCGCGAGTTTCTCCTTGCACAGGCAAACAAATCATTCCCGGAAAAAGAAATAGAAGGAATACAGAAAAAAGCTGCTGAACTGCTGGAGCAGTCCGGAGAGATTGAAGAGGCGGCAAAACTGTTCCATGCATGCAAAGACTGGCATGCCCTTGTCCGGATTATTCTCAATAATGCGCAGGCCCTCATCATGCAGGGAAGAAATCAAATCGTACTCCAATGGCTGCGGCAGCTGCCCGCCACGGTCATTGACACGGCACCATGGCTGCTCTATTGGTATGGAGTAGCAATTCTGCCGTTCTCCCTTACCGAAAGCCGCAAAAAGCTTGAGAAGGCATTTGACTTATTTCTGGGACAACAGGACCAAAACAACGGGGATGGATTGTTTTTGTCATGGGCAGGCGCGGCAAGAACATACTGCATAGAATGGAACAACTTTATGCCGCTCGATCATTTGATCGAGATCATACAGGAGGTGCTCGCTCGCATACCTTTTTCTTCTCTGCAGATTGAAGCACACTTCATCTCCATCATGCTCCTGTCCTTGATCTACCGCAAGCCGCAGCAGAATAATATATCGCCGTGGGTAATGCGTGCCGAAGCTCTTGTACAGGCCAAAAACGGAGAACGCATTGATGTGCGTACGCGTGCAATGCTGAGTAACTACCTCCTCCTTTACAACGCATGGATTGGCGACATTGCAAGAATGAACGTGCTTTTTGATTTGCATGAACCGGCTGAACTGAATGCTCTGCAAGATCCGGACGCACCGGACAGAAATCACAACAAACAGGAAGGGATCACTCCGATGGAGATGATCCTGGGTCAGGTTATGCGATGTATTTACCTTTGGATTACCGTATCCCCGGATACACCTTCCGCTATCGATGAGGGTCTTGCGATGGCTAACAAATATGGCGTACATTTGTGGGACCACATGTTTTTTGCCCAGGGAGCATATTATGCACTGACAACCGGAGCTCTGCCCGCAGCAGAGAAATATCTCAACAGCATGTACACTCATATGGACAGCAGCCATACGCTTGACATCTCGCACTATTATTACCTGCGAAGCTATCTCAACCATCTGCAGGGTAATCTGCCGGTGTCCCTGAAATATGGCGAAGAGGCACTGCAAGCAGCGATTCAGTCTGGCACGCCGTTTCCCGAAGCTATCAATAGACTCGGGCTGGCCCAGGTCCAGGTATCATACGGGGATTATGATAATGTCCGTAAAAACCTGGTGCAGGCAAGACATACGGCCGAAGAGATGCGATCGGTAATACTGGAGTTCTATTGCTATCTGCTTGAGGCACAGATGGATTTTGCCTGCGGCAATGAACATGAAGGCATTGAACAATTACGCAATGGTATGAAGATCGGAAGAGAGCAGGGCTATATAAATCACTGGCGATGGATGCCCGATATTATGCTCGCATTATGCATAAAGGCGCTTCAAGCCGGGATAGAGGTACCATACGTACAGATGCTTATTAAAAGACGAGGACTTGTTCCAGGCAACCCGGCGTCGAACAGGCGTAATGCGCAGGATCCCCTGAATATCATTGATATCGAGAATTGGCCATGGACATTCAAAATCCATACTCTCGGCGGTTTTTTATTAACGAAAGACGATAAAACATTGGGATTTTCCGGCAAGGTCCAAAAAATGCCCCTGAATATGCTCAAGGCATTGGTCGCATATGGAGGAATAGATGTCAGGGAAGAGATGATCAGCGATGCCCTCTGGCCGGATACAGAGGGAGACAAATCTCACAGTGCTTTTTCAACAACATTGCAGAGATTGAGATTGCTGACCGGTAATGATACGTGCCTCCAGCTTAAGGAAGGCCGGTTGTCCCTCGATCCCCGATACTGCTGGGTCGACG
>JAJYUJ010000067.1 GCA_021792615.1 bacterium | reverse complement strand
TGTTTCCTCATCGGATTTTCGAAGAATACCTTTGTCTGACGCGCGACCCTTCCCTGTCGGGTGGGTACCCCATCGCTCATTGCATAAACTTCCTTATTTTTCAAACGCATTTTTCGGATTAATCAAAAGAATTCCTTGATGCTCTGCATCGGCGTTTGCTATAAATCCCTCCCCCTTGACGGGGGAGGTTAGGTGGGGGTGAAGGCCGTATGAGCACTATCCAACCTCAGACCCATGCCCCGCATGGGTACCCCCTCCCTCCCGTCATGTGAGGTCGTTTCTTCATGGGATTGCTTCGTCACTTCGTTCCTCGCAATGACCTCATGTACTTGTCATTGCGGGCAAAGCAAAGGAATTCATATTCTCCCAGATCGCGGTGTTGCTTGTTTATTGACAAACAAATCAAATTATCATAAATATACAATTATTATGAACACCCATTATAAAAATAAAGAAAAAATCGATAAGATGCAGGACGCAATAATAAAGGCAGCGATTAAGGTTTATGCTGCGAAAGGCATGCACGGCATCAGGATAGCCGATATAGCAAAAGAGGCAGATGTTTCCTACGGGCTTGTTTATCATTATTTTAAAAACAAGGAAGACGTCCTGAATGCCATATTCGCGAAAAGCATCAATATCTTCCTGAGGGCCATCGAAAATGCGGCTGTTCAGGAAAAAAGCCTCGAACACAAGCTCAATTCCATAACGACATTTTTATTCAACGCCTGCAAGGAATTCCCCGAGTTTATGTACGTCATCATGTTCGAGGTCATATGGACGCCGAAGTTCCTCGAGACAAGGAATTTCATGAGTTTTACCAGGGCATTTTCGACCTTCGAAAAGATACTTATCGAATACCGGGAAAAAGGCGAATTAAAGAAAAGCATAGATACGACCGTGAGCACCTATATGTTTTTCGGTGGGCTTGAAATGATCCTGACCGGTATTGTGATAAAGGCAATACCCGTTGAAAAGACGGAGATGTTTCAGAAACTTTCGAATAGTTTCATCAATCAGTACATAAACGGTATAGCCGCATCAAAATAGACCCAATGAAGGCATGCAGTTAAAGGAGGTAGTGTATGGAGTTTAGCCTTTCACAAGAGGACATCGATTTTAAGGAGAGTGTTTATCGGTTTGGATTGAGGGACCTTGCCCCGATTTCACAAAAACTCGAGTACGACGATAAAGAAGAATTCATTACGGAGAACTGGAAGAATATGGGCAAGTTCGGCTTGCTCGGTCTGCCGTACCCTGAACAGTATGGGGGTGCAGGCGCGAGTGTTTTGACAACGACCCTCGCTGGCGAAGCGCTCGGGTATGCAGGAGTCGATGCCGGTCTTTTGCTTTCCTGGGGTGCCCACATGATCCTGTGCGGTGTGCCGATATGGCAGCTCGGTACCGAGGAACAAAAAAAGAAATACCTCCCGAAACTTGCAAGCGGTGAATGGATAGGCGGGCTCGGTCTTACCGAACCGAATGCCGGTTCCGATGCAGGCGGTATACAAACGGCAGCGGTAAAAAAAGGAGACCGGTATATTTTGAACGGTTCCAAGATGTTTATTACCAACGGCCCGGTCGGCAATGTGTTCGTCGTTGCCGCGGTAACCGATAAGTCGAAGAAGGCATTCGGCATAAGTGCATTCATCGTCGAAAAAGGGATGAAAGGATTTTCTGTCGGAAAAAAACTTTCCAAGCTCGGGGTAAGGACATCTCCCACTTCGGAGTTAATCTTCGAAGACTGCGAGGTGCCCCAAGAAAACATACTCGGAGAGCCCGATTACGGTTTTGCGAACGTTATCAAACTTACCCTTGAATGGGAAAGGAGCTGCCTTGTTGCACCTGCGATAGGCGGGCTGGAACTCGGATTGAAAAAGGCCGTCGAATACGCGCGGGAAAGGAAACAGTTCGGCAAACCGATCATAAAATTTCAGGCGATACGGCATAAGATTGCCGACCTCAAGATGAACCTCGAAGCTGTACGGCAGATCGTGTATAAGGTCGCATGGATGAAGGACAGGGACATCCCCGCGATGATGGATGCGTCTGTTGCAAAGCTGTTTGTCTCCGAAATCATGGAGCGTACGGCATCGGAGGTCCTCCAGATCTTCGGCGGGTACGGATTTATAAAAGAGTATCTTGTTGAACGGGGTTACCGGGATGCCAGGCTTTCTTCGATCGGCGGCGGTACATCCGAGATACAGCGGGGCATCATTGCACGCTCTATCATGAATTTTAAATAGGGAGGCAGTATGAATTTTGAACTCACGGAAGACCAGAAAAAAATAAAGGAGTCGTTTGCAAGGATATGCGACAAGGAAATTGCCCCCCGTGCGGAATATATAGACAAAGAGGCAGTGTTTCCCAAAGAAAGTATTGAGCTATTGGGCAAATCGGGCTTTCTCGGCATGGGATTCCCCGAAGAGTACGGAGGAAATCCCGGAGATCCCATAACAAAGGCACTACTCGGAGAAGAGCTTGCAAAGGCATGTGCATCTACCTATCTGTCTGCCGGAGCCTCGGCAGGCCTGTTCGCAGTTCCTGTGTGGAAGTTCGGGACAGAAGTGCAGAAGAAAAAATATCTGCCGTCCGTGCTGAGCGGCAACAATATAGGTGCACTTGCGATTACGGAGCCGCATGCCGGTTCCGACGTCATGGGTATAAAGACGTCCGCACGCAAAAAAGACAAGGGGTGGATTATCAACGGCTCCAAGACCTTTATAACAAACGGACCCGTTGCGGACTATTATGTTGTCGTCGCTTATACGGATAAAGAAAAGAAACGGGACGGCATAAGCCTTTTTCTCGTTGATAACGGTACAAAGGGTTTTTCAAGGGGCAAGCCTTTGGAGAAGCTCGGCGTTCGGGGGTCACCAACTTCAGAGTTGTTTTTCGATGATTGCGAGATACCCGAAGAAAACCTCCTCGGTGAACTCAACAACGGGTTTTATCAGCTTGCCAGGACACTGACACACGGCAGGATCGGTATGGCTGTTTACAGCCTCGGCATTGCCCAGGCGTGCCTTGAAGAGTCCATGAACTACGCGCAGGAGAGGACTGCTTTTGGCAGGAAGCTTGCATATTTTCAGGACATACACTTCAAGATAGCGGATATGAAGATGTACATAGATGTAGCCCGGGAACTCATATACAAGGCGGCATGGATGCTGGAACAGGACGACCCGCAGTCAATCCTCTTCGCATCCATAGCAAAACTTTTCACATCCGAACATGCGACGAGGATCGCAAGCGACGCGGTGCAGATCTTCGGAGGGTATGGCTTTATGAAAGGGTATAAGGTCGAAAGACTTTACCGTGATGCGAAGCTCGGAGAGATAGGGGAAGGTACGTCGGAGATCCAGAGGGCTATCATAACGAAATTTGTAGAAGACCTGTACTAACCCGAGAAATGCAATAAGGAAGTTTACTTATTCGCTCAATCCCGCGATCCACCTGACATCTATACATTACCTTATAGAGAGAGATTTAAGTCCTCTGTATGTTCACCCCGTTAGAAACTCAGCAGATGATAATTTGTACGACGATAGATTGAAAATTTATTATAAAAACATCTGTATTATTCCGACATTTCTAACGGGGTTTATATGCTATTACCCGGTATGGTTACCTTATCGGATTTTCGGAGAATACCTTTATTTGACGCGGGATTATCGCTCATTGCATAAACTTCCTTATTTTTCAAACGCAATTTTCGATTTAACCAGGCTTGTTACGCGGTGAATGCCATTGCAGGCTGTAACACCTGTTGCTCTGTGACGAAACCCTTTTCAAGCATGGATATGAACTTCTTTACAAACAGGTGGTTCAGGGCATGCCCGCTCTTATAACTCGTGATGTGTCCTTTGAGAGGGGTCCCTATCGTATAAAGGTCACCGAGGAGATCCAGTATTTTGTGACGGATAAACTCATCCGGATATCTCAGGCCGTCCGGATTCATGATGTCGTTTTCGTCCAGTACTATGGTATTTTCAAGCGAAGAGCCCTTGGCAAGTCCCAGAGACTGCATAGTGTTATAATCTTTTAAGAAGCCAAATGTCCTTGCCCTCGATATCTCGGAATAAAAATGTTCGGGTGTGTTATGATAGGTGTAGTGCTGTTTCAGTATCTTCGAATGGGCAAAATCTATGATACCGTCTATGGTGAGCGTCGCCGCGGGGCTGTATTTTATATAGCCGTCGTTATGCTCAACCGTAAATTCGGATTCCATGGTAAAAGAGTCTTTTTTTGCGGGTAAGGTAAATACTCCTGCATCGAGCATAGCCTCGGCAAAGAGAGATGCACTCCCGTCCCCGCCCGGGACTTCATCACCCTCTACTTCAATGATTGCACTGTCTATGCCAAAACCATGGAGAGCGCTTAACAGATGTTCTACCGTGAAGATCGTGAACTGATCGTCTCCGATGCTTGTAGCAAACATAGTGCTTTTGACCTTATCGAGGGCAAGCTGTATATATCTTACCCTGTTACCCACTTTTTTGGCAAACAGAATATGATCATTCTCTGACGCCGGATGAATGGTTATTCTTGAAAATTCACCGGTATGCAGGCCATAACCCTCACAGACTATCTTCCTTTTTACCGTTTTTTTGAACATCACAAAAAATAATATATGCAAGGTTCATACCACATGCAAAACTATTATTATTCAGCATATTGGAAGTTTTTGGGTTATGAGAAATGTGATAGTAACATCACGAGGAGATAATATTATGCTACATGTATATGCAGCGGTGCACCACCGACGACATGCAGGTGGATATGATAAATACTCTGGCCTCCCCATTGTTTTACGTTAAACACCGCTTTAAAACCTTTTTCGGAAATGCCCGTCTTATCCGCCATCTGTTTTGCGACAAGCATAATCTTCCCCAGGAGCACCTGGTCGTGATCGGTTATGTCGGCAAGTGTCGGTATATGTTTTTTGGGGATGATCAGAAGATGTACCGGGGCGACGGGATGTAGATCGTTTACCACTATCACATCGTCATCTTCATAGAGAAACTTGGCCGGTATCTTCTTTTTTGCAAGCTGACAGAATATGCAATCTTCCATGGCTTCCTCCTGACAAGAATCTGGTATCAAACCCTTTGTTGAAAGGCAAGGTATTTTAACTTATTGGCACCAAGAACCGCATTTGAAACATGCGGGGAATAAAAAAAGAGTTTTACCCCCGTTAGCCCCACCGTTAACCCGAAAAATGCGTTTGAAAAATAAGGAAGTTTATGCAATGAGCGATAAGCCCGCGTCAGACAAAGGTATGCTTCGAAAATCCGATAAGGAAACCATACCGGGTAATAGCATATAAACATTCAGAGGACTAAAAGCTCGTTCCTATAAGGAAACTTATAGATATCAGGTGGATCGCGGGATTGAGCGAATAAGTAAACTTCCTTATTGCATTTTTCGGGTTAATGGAGAGGATACTACATACTATTTAATTCCTTAGATCCTTATTTTGTAAGTTCTATGCAGAATGCAGAGAAGATCGGGAGAAAAGTAACTCCCCTAACCCCTCTTATGTAAGAGGCGTAACGCAGAAGTTCGGGAATAAAAAGTTTGGTTGCGGCTGAAAGCCGCACTTGGAGGACTTTCTCATAATGCCGGGGTTTATTGCTGCGTAAACGGTACAGCCCTTATGTCCTTCTTGAGGCCGACACCCATGGTCAGGATGATCTTGAACGCCTCCTCTATGGATATATTAAGCTCATAGAGGCTCGATTTTTTCAC
>JAJYUJ010000066.1 GCA_021792615.1 bacterium | reverse complement strand
TAGCTGTTGCTCTTCTCTTCTATGTTATTTTTTTATGGTTTCTTTTCCCTTACCATGAAGCCGTAATGAGACTGATCGACGAACTGAAAACGAAAACATCCATGGATGTTACCATGAGAAAGGCAAGCGGGGCCTTCCCTTTCGGTTTAAATCTCTCCGATGTCGTTGTTACAGAAAAGGTCGGCACTCAGGAAAGTCCTTTATTCGAAGCACGTACAATTGAAATAGTACCTGGGATACTGTCACTGCTCAGGGGCTGGGTAACGTTAAAGATGTACGCCAGGCTTTACAACGGCCAGGCATGGATAGACTTTGGCAGCAATAAAAAAGATTTTAGTTTGAACGGCGTGATCAAGGACATATACATTGACCGGTATTCTTTGATAAAAAGCAATTACGGCTTGAATATGGATGGTATACTTGACGCAAAATTAGCCGTAAAGGGCAAGGTGAATGATATTTCGAAAGATAAGGGAAGCGGTCTTATCCATATGAAGAATGTAATCCTCAAACCTTCGAAGATCTTCGGCATTTTTACGCTGCCGAATACAAATTTCGGCGATATCAGCATACCCGTCTTTATAAAAGGCGGCGTGGTTTCTTTTCAGGACGCATCTCAAACCAGCAGCGATGTAAATTCCAAACTCGATGGAAGCATAATCCTGCTCAATCCTATTCAGAACAGCGTATTAAATCTGAAACTGCGGTTTAACCCTTCACCTGTCTTAGAGCAGCAGATAAAGAAGGACATTCCGTTTTTTAATCTAACGAGAGACACCTCCGGTTATTTCAATATACCCATCACGGGAAGTCTCGGTATGCCGGGGTTTGCACAATGAATTTTCTTTTACCGCTCTTTATTCAACCGTTTATCCTTCCCGCAAAAGCGGGAACCCGGACGTCACCGGACTGCGTTCACGAAAACATGAATTCAGCATCTCAAGACGAATGACAAAAAAGGAGTAAGACCTTATGAAGCATATCGAGCATAAAATCGTGCTTATTCTATTCATTCTGTTAACCGCATTGCCTGCACATGCATATACCAAAGCGGATCCGCTGCTTGTACAACTCTACAATGCCGTCAACAGCATCTCGCCGTACCGGTCATTGTCAACACCGATACTGTCGAATAATGCCCTCAGTTCATCTCCATCCGGCGACATTATGGTCGACATTGTGTTGAAAACAACAGCACCGGACAGCATGGAGCAGTTTATTCTCAACAATAATGGCTCGGTCGGTACCTCGATAAACGGCATCCTCACTGCGACTGTTCCTCTTTCCCTTGTACCGGCATTGGCCGGGAAACAGAGTCTGCTCAATATTGTACTCTCGCGTACCTTACATCCCCTGCTGGATGTGAGCGTGCCTGCCGTGCAGGGGGATCTGGTTCACAGCGGGGACCATGGTATCCTGCCAAGACCCTACACTGGCAGGAATGTCATTATCGGCATCATAGACACGGGCATCGATCTGAAACATCCGGATTTTCTCTATCCCGATGGCTCCACAAGGGTCATAGCGCTATGGGATCAGATCGCATCGGGCACACCTCCTACCGGTTATAGCTATGGGAATCAGTGCACGGGCTATCAGATAAATACGGGCAAGTGCAGTGAGATTGATACAGCCGGACACGGAACGCACGTCGCGGGTATAGCAGACAGCAGCAATAGTACCTATACCGGCATGGCGCCTGATGCCATGCTGGTGATAGTAAAAACAACTATGAATGAGGGCGGCATCCTCGACGGCATCAATTACATCTTTTCTCTCGCATCACAATACCATGTACCCGCAGTCATAAACATGAGTCTCGGCGCACAGTACTATGCCCATGATAATTCATCCAATACGGAACAGGCGATAGACAGTCTTGTAAACCAGGCGCCCGGCAGGGCAATTGTCGTTGCTGCGGGCAATGACGGTGCGAACGCCATTCACCTCGGGCTTACCGCCATTACCGGCACATCTTATGGATCATACTTTTCCGTCGTAGGAACCACCAGTGGCACGGTCAACACAGCAGAGATACAGGTATGGTATTATACGGCAACTACCGCAAACTCCAACCTCGCATTTGCACTGGGCGTCATTGACCCGTCAACCGGAAATATCCTGGCAATAACTCCCTTTACGACACCGACAGCAACCAACGCACACCCCCTTTCCTCTTCATTGTCATCGTACGGGTCTGCAGTAATAGCCGGTGCTACTGCAGCGAGCGGTCTGCAAGAACAAAACGAGGTTTTACTGCAAATTTCGGACAATGGAAACTCCAGCATAAACCTTACAAACTCTACATATATCTATAGATATGCCCTGTTTATCCAGAATAACAGTGCATTTGCCCAGCCATTGAATGCATGGTTTGATTCTGAAAATGCCCTGTTTGATACCATGACCTCGATATCCGTTCCCGGTTACCAGACCGTTCAGGGTGACACATCGGATACCGTTTCATTCCCTGCAACAGCGCGGTATGCGATTGCAGTGGGATCGTTTGTTACCCGGAATGAGTGGCCCACAGAGGCATCTCTGACCCAGCCGGCATGTATTTCCTTGAATAATGGCACTTCCTGCTATGAACCGCCCCTCGGCAGCCTGTCGTTTTTTTCCAGCAAGGGACCCACCCCGGATCCCGCTGCAACCGGAACAAAGCCGAACATTACAGCGCCGGGTGAGGTTATCGTATCAGCCCTTTCGACCCAGGCCTCTTTCCCGACATCCCAGACTACGCCCGATGGCAAGCACCTTGCAGACCTCGGCACCAGTATGGCCAGTCCGCACGTCGCCGGAGCTCTTGCACTGCTATTCGATAGAAATAACGGTCTGGATATAACGCAGACTATGTCATTGCTCGGATCAAGTGCAACGACAAATACCTATACAGGGGCTGTTCCGAATAACAACTGGGGACAAGGTATGCTGAACGCCTTAAACCTGGTGCAATCTGCAGGAGCGACTCCAACACCGGCAACCGGTCCCGTTATTTCCAATGTTATAACAACAAAGATAGGCACATCCAATGCCGAGATTACCTGGTCAACGGATGTGCTCAGCACAAGCTATGTCAGGTACTGGATAGCATCAAACCCTACGGGCACAACAAGACTTACCGGTACAACAACCATGACAGAGGAACACATTGTTGACCTTACCGGTTTAAATTCGAATACGGATTACACATATCAGGTAATCTCTGTTGATCCGTACGGCAATACGTCCGTCTATCCGCCTTCAGGTGGAAACGGTTTAAAGACATCAAAGCCAAGTTCATCAGGATGTATGTGCACACAGTCCGGCGGGACATTTAATGCGGGTGACCTGCTGCCTTTCTTCTTGTTGCTCCTGGGATGGATTGTTTTGATAAAGCTGGTAAGAACGAAAGAAGCATCTTAGTTTGGCTACGACGGTTTTTTTTCATTCTGTGAGTCGTTTTCTTCTGTGTTATCCCTCTCACCTGAGAGGGATAACGAGGCGGGTCTTGGGTCGAAGTTATAACAGTGGTACAACCCCATATACCCCTCTGATCTTAAGAGGCTGTCCGGCAATTCCCTTTTTTCTCCCTCCCTCGGCGCGGGCACACATCTGAAAGATGGGTTGGATTAAGGGAAGGTGATAGATTCATTTAATATCAATATCTTTCACCCCCACTCTTTCCCACCCATCCCCCGTATGGGTACCCGCGTCAAGGGGGAGAGGTCGTTTTGCGTATTGTCGGACACCCTATTAAGGGGAGGTAAAAATGGATTCCTGACCCTGCAGTAACGATATACAGGCCGGGCGGCTCACGAATAACCCTTGTTGCTTTTTTGCTAAAAAGAAAAACAGGTAGCGCTACCGTTGTAACCTAACGCAATATAAACTATTGACTAACTATTTATTAAGTATATACTTAATTTTTGATTCTACAAAAGAAGGGAGGGAAGGATTTTAATGACAAGTGTAATCGTGAGAGATGGCGAAAACTTTGAACAGGCTTTAAGGAGATTCAAAAAACTTGTTGAACGGGCTGGCATTCAGACCGAGCTCAGGAAACGGGAATACTACGAAAAACCCAGTGTAGAGAGAAAAAGAAAAGAGATTGCAGCAAAAAAACGCGTATACAAAAAATTAAAAAAATTATCCTATCTGTAAGTTCCCTCGTAACTGGATACGATAATGGGATACACCTGGGAAAATCAAATTAAAGAGATAAAGGAACGAATAAACATAACCGATGTAGTGGCCGGCTATGTTACCTTAAAAAAAAGCGGCGACAATTTTGTAGGGCTATGCCCTTTTCACAATGAAAAAACACCTTCTTTTACTGTCAATGAAAAGAAAGGTGTTTTTCATTGTTTTGGGTGCGGAGCAGGCGGCGATGTCATAAGTTTTCTGACCCGTATCAGGAACGAAGGTTTTAACGATACCGTACGATACCTCGCAAACATAGCCGGGGTACAACTTGAGGAAAGTACTTCCGATAAAAACAGGCATACGTATTATTCGATAAACGAGCAGCTCGCCAACTATTATCACAACCTCCTGTTTTCCGATCCTGCCGGCAAGAAAGCTTTCAAATATCTCACCGTAGAGAGGGGGCTCAGCACCAAAACGATAAACGACTCTCTGGTGGGGTATGCACCGAACAGATGGGACACTGCCGTATCATTCCTAAAAACAAACAAGCTGCCGATCCCCATGGCCATAGACATCGGTATCATCATGAAAAAACAATCGGGTAACGATTATTTCGACAGGTTCAGAGGAAGGATCATGTTTCCCATCAAAGACTATAGGGGAAGGGTTATTGCTTACGGAGGAAGAATGTTTGAAGGAGAAGAGCCAAAATACCTCAATTCTCCCGATTCCGATATTTACAAAAAAGGTATGTCGCTCTACGGGATCGACGTAGCGAAACCTCATATCGACAAGATGGGATATGCGCTCTTCGTAGAAGGATATATGGATGTATTACTGCTTCATCAGCACGGCTTTAAAAACGCTGTCGCAACAACGGGTACCGCAGTGAGCCTTTACCATATCAATACCGTGTCAAGGTATGCACATCATATTGTTTTTCTGTTTGATGGAGATGAAGCGGGAGAAAAGGCCGCCCTGCGAACGCTCGAAGTCATGATAAATTCTGATATAGAGGGCAAATTCGCCTTATTGCCCCATGGTTATGATCCGGATACCTTTGTCATCAAAAACGGCAGTGATGCATTGAATAAACTTATAACCAATGCCGAATCCTTGTTCGAATACTATGTCAAAAAGACATTAAAAGGTGCTTCAGGGGATATTGCGGGTAAGCTGAAAGCTATAAATTCGGTAATCGTATTGCTGAATAGAATACAAGGCTCGCCCGTCAAACAGGAATTATACATAAAGAAACTTTCTGAATTGTCCGGCATTTCCGAGTCATCCATCAAAAATTCTTTCCATGGGGGAGATAATAAAAGGTATACCCCGAAACCGGTTGCCGCTCCGGCCGTTCGCAAGGATACCGACAGGGTGGAACTTACTATTTTGACGATAATTATTGACCATCCCGAAAAAGTGCATATTCTATTAAATGACCGTATAGTTGATTTTTTTGCCAATAGGGATATTTCTGCAATAATGAACAGCATTAAGGATTTATATGATAGCGGGGTAAAAGATATAAAGACCTTTATTTTTCAGCAGATAACTGACGAAAACCAGAAGGCTATCATTTCCGCAGCTATGTTGAACGACCTGACCGGAGAGAACATCGATGTTTTGTTTGAATATGCCGTCAACAAGATAAAGAAATCGTACTATGTTACAGAGCAGAAAAGACTATCGC
>JAJYUJ010000033.1 GCA_021792615.1 bacterium | reverse complement strand
GATCTAGAAGGCTATCATTTCCGCAGCTATGTTGAACGACCTGACCGGAGAGAACATCGATGTTTTGTTTGAATATGCCGTCAACAAGATAAAGAAATCGTACTATGTTACAGAGCAGAAAAGACTATCGCGGGAGATTGCAAGAACAAAGACTTCGGGTAATAAGGAATCAGCGGATACTTTACTAAAGAGAAAAAAGGAGATTGCGGTTTTTCATAAACAATAATATATGCCACAGCAAAAAAAGAAGAAAAAACAGATGCACGTCAAGCGCAAGGCAGGAAATCACAAGAAAACTGTCAAAATAGCAGACCACAAGCTGAACGATAGCGTTGAAAAACTTATCACCCTCGGAAAAGGCAAGGGGTTTTTAACATTCGAAGAGGTCAACAACCTCCTTCCCGCCGAGATTATATCTCCGGACCAGATCGACGAAGTTATGAACATGTTCGGAGAGCTTGATATCGAGGTAGTCGACTCAACGAAAAGTATCAAAGTACAAAACTTCCAGGTCGCGGAGGAAGAAGAAGAAGAGACGAAATCTTACGAAAAACTGAACGATCCGATAAAGCTCTACCTGAGAGAAATGGGCAGTATGCCCCTTTTAACCCGCGAATGGGAAGTTGGAATAGCGAAAGCCATAGAAGAAGGCAGAAACAAGGTTTTCAATGCACTGCTTTCGTCTCCGGTAACCATGAAAGAAATCAAAGATACGGGAGATAAACTTTCCAACAATGCCATAAAAATAAAGGACATCATACGGGAGATGGAAGAAGATTATACGCCGGAAGAGGAAGAAGAGACTATTCAGAAAACTTTATCCATTACAAAAAAAATGGTAAGCTTGGAAGAGGAAAGAAAAGCATACCGGGCAGTCTTAAGGAAAAATAAAAACGCCAGGCATGCTAAGGAACAAATAGAGAAATACAACGAAAAGATTGCCAACCTGCTCATAGGACTTTCGCCAAACGAAAAATTTATAATGCAGATAACCGGAAAACTCCGCGTCCTCGTCGACAGGATCGATTCTGCAGAAGCGGAATTGCGGAACTGTTCTCACGAGTGCGGCATTCCCCTTGATCTTTTGAAATCTCATTTACCGGCAATGAACAGATCCGCGGGAGAAGTGAAGAGAATAGCAAAAAAATATAAAACAGACTACGATAAATTCAAAATAATTGTGCGCAGAATCAAGAATGCACTCAACCAAATCAAGATAGTTGAGACGGAAGCCGAGACAGACAACGCTGTACTCAGGAGGACTTTGAATGAGGTACTCCTTGGAGAAGAAGAAACAAAGAGAGCAAAGGAAAAACTGATACTCGCAAATCTGAGACTCGTTGTCAGCATAGCAAAGAAATACACCAACAGAGGGTTAAACCTTGCCGATCTGATCCAGGAGGGCAACATAGGTTTGATGAAAGCGGTAGACAAGTTCGAATATCAGCGCGGTTATAAATTCAGTACCTACGCCACGTGGTGGGTCCGGCAGGCAATAACACGGGCAATTGCCGACCAGGCAAGAACTATCCGTATCCCCGTACACATGATAGAAACCATTAACAAGCTGATAAGAACTTCCCGATACCTCGTACAGGAGATTGGGAGAGAACCCCTGCCCGAAGAGATCGCCGAAAAAATGGAACTTCCTGTTGACAAAGTAAGAAAGGTGTTGAAGATTGCAAAGGAGCCTATCTCTCTCGAAACTCCAATCGGGGAAGAGGAAGACAGCCATCTGATAGATTTTATCGAGGACAAGTCTTTCGCAGGTCCTCATGATGTTATTACAAATGAAAATTTACAGCACTTTACGAGAAATGCATTAAGTACCCTTACTCCCCGGGAGGAGAAGGTGCTGAGATTGCGGTTCGGCATAGGTGAAAAATCCGACCATACGCTTGAAGAAGTCGGTAAGGATTTTGAGGTCACCAGAGAAAGAATTAGACAGATAGAGGCAAAGGCGCTAAGAAAATTAAGGCATCCGAGCCGCAGCAAGAATTTAAAGACCTTCATAAGTGAATGAGGGCCCATAGCTCAGCTGGTAGAGCTACCGGCTCATAACCGGTTGGTCCCTGGTTCGAGTCCAGGTGGGCCCATTTATAATAAACAAAAGGAAAGGAGGCACCATAAGTTGGATATAGAGCAGCTTAAGCAGCTTCAAGACGTTGACATACAAATAGCAAATATTTATCAAGAAAAAACAGAACTGGAAGAAACCCTGCAAAAGGACGAAGAGGCGTACAAGAATGCCGAGATTACCGTAGCGGAGTTCAATAAAAACTACGAACAGCTCGAAGCAGAGAAAAAAACAAAAGAAGCGGAAATTCAACAGACCACGGAAATGATAAAACGCTGGGATGCGAGACTCAAGGAAGCAAAATCGGGAAGGGAATATCAGGCCTTCATGCGTGAAATAAACGGTGCAAAAAGGGACATATCCGAGATCGAAAATGCTGTCTTGAAAATAATGGAAGAACTGGAAAAGATAGACACGACCAGGGGAGAAGAAAAAAAGAAGATCGAAGAGATTGGACAGAGGCTGCAACAGACATCCGAACAAAGTAAAAGCAGAATTTCCGTTTTAGCAAAGCAGATACAGGACCTTGACCTGAAAAAAAATACCATCGCAAAGAACATAACACCGTCGATGTTAAGCATGTATGAGCAGATAAAAAAACAAAGACACAAAGCCATCGTGGGAGTCAAAAAAAGTATCTGCCAGGGGTGCCATGTCAACATTCCGCCCCAGCTTTTTAATGAAGTTATCATGAACAACAGAATCATTCTTTGTCCGCATTGCCAGCGAATACTTTACTATGTCGAAGATACCGTGGCTGCAGAACAAAAACCGAAAAGAAACAAAAAAGCCGTTTAGCCTTTGAACTTAAGCGATTATATCCAACATCATACAAACAATCTGAATGATACGCTTGACAGCTCGCTGCCGAAAGAAGCCGTGTCGCCGCATACCATACACCGGGCAATGAGATACAGTGTGTTCAACGGAGGGAAAAGGTTGCGGCCGATGATAACGATCGCATCGGCAGATTACCTTGGCATTCCCGTCGATAGAGTCATTTATTCTCTCGGAGCCATGATCGAAATGGTACATACGTATTCCCTTGTTCATGATGATCTTCCCGCTATGGACAACGACGATCTCAGGAGAGGAAAGCCGACGGTACACAGAATGTTCAACGAAGCCGTTGCCATACTGACCGGCGATGCGTTGTTAACGCAGGCTTTTGAACTCATGGCGGCCATCGGTTCTTATAAAAAAAACGGCGACATGGTATCTCTTCTGAATGAGTTTACCCGTGCTCTGGGATCAAAAGGCCTGGTTGGCGGACAGGTCATGGATCTTGAAAAGAAAAATGTACCTGTTGATGAAGAGGACATACTTTTTATACACAGGAATAAGACCGCAGCATTGATAACATTTTCTGCTGTGGCCGTTCCGGTCTTTTTCAAGAGGCAGCATTTCATAGCGGACATGCGGGACTTTGGAGAATCACTCGGTATGGCTTTTCAGGCAGGAGACGATATCGTAGATTATACCAAGGACGGAAACGAGCCTTCGGTCGTAAATGTACTGGGTATCGACGGTGCAAAAGATTTGTTTTACGGATATATCGATAAGGCCCGGAAAGCGATAAAACACAAGAAAGAAGGCATGTATTTGACCGGCATCTGCGATTGGATAAAAGAGGAATTTCACCTATGACTATAGAAAGGGTAAATTATCCGTCGGATATCAAGAATCTGACGCTGGAAGAGCTTTCCCAGCTTGCACAGGAACTACGGGAAGAAATAACCAATACGGTGTCTCTGAACGGAGGGCATCTTGCATCCAGCCTCGGGACCGTTGAACTAACTATAGCACTGCACTATGTTTTTGATACACCGAACGACAAAATTGTATGGGATGTCGGCCATCAGGCTTATGCCCATAAGCTGCTCACGGGACGGAAGGATAAATTCAAGACACTGCGGCAGTTGAACGGACTGAGCGGGTTTCTCAAAAGAGATGAGAGCGCATATGATGCTTTCGGCGCGGGACATTCCAGCACTTCAATCTCTGCGGCCCTCGGTATAAAAGAGGCTCTGGAAATCAACGGAAACAAAGCTGCAAAGGTGGTCGCGGTCATCGGCGACGGCTCTCTGACGGCAGGCATAGCTTTTGAGGGACTGGATCAGGCGGGTCATTTACGCAGAAATCTCATTGTCGTAGTAAACGACAACGGTATGAGCATATACCCCAACGTGGGGGCTCTGTCCAATTTTCTGAGCAGGAAACTCACAAGCTCCAGATTTGCACGAATGAGAAAGAGCATAAAAGATTTCATCTTATCTCTTCCAAAAAGGTTTAGAGACCCGCTCTACAAGGTTGCCCAGCGTACCGAGGTTTCTTTCAAGAGCTTTGTAACCCCCGGTATCCTGTTTGAAGGTCTCGGCTTTCAGTACATAGGCCCGATCAAAGGACATAACCTGAAAGAGCTTATAGAGACCTTTAACAACGTCAAGAACTGGGATGGGGCAGTACTGGTACACGTAAAGACTCAGAAGGGAAAAGGCTACGCATACGCAGAAAAAGACCCTGTCTTCTGGCATGGCGTGGGACCATTTGATAAGAAGACCGGACGGGTGTTGTCAAAGAACGCCACTGCTCCAACCTATACAAAGGTCTTCAGCGATACCGTAATAAAACTCGCGGAAAACGACAAGAAAATAGTAGCGATAACCGCTGCAATGCCCGATGGGACCGGACTGGAAGAGTTTTCAAAAAAATTTCCCGGCAGGTTCTACGATGTAGGTATAGCGGAACAACACGGGATAACTTTTGCTGCCGGCCTCGCGACACAAGGACTGAAACCAATAGCAGCCATCTATTCTACGTTCATGCAGAGGGCATTCGACCAGGTTATTCATGATGTATGCCTGCAGAATCTCGGAGTGACCATCGTCATGGACAGAGCCGGCATTGTAGGGCAGGACGGTCCGACGCATCACGGTGCTTTTGACATCTCTTATTTGAGAATGATACCCAATATCACCCTGATGTCGCCAAAGGATGAAGAAGAATTACGGCATATGTTGTTTACCGCAGTAAACCTCGGCAGACCCTGCGCGGTACGATACCCCAGAGGCAATGGTGTGGGGGTTAATCTGTCGGATACTTTTCGTACCTTGCCCATAGGCAGTGGAGAAATTCTGGAAACGGGCAGCGACGTTGCCATCGTAGCTATCGGCGATATGGTTATGCCGTCACTCATCGCAAGGAATATACTGCTTTCCTACGGAATACATGCTACGGTTGTCAATGCACGGTTTATAAAACCGTTGGATGAACCGCTTCTGACCGATTTGGCCGCACGGTTCGAGGTCATCGTAACCGTAGAAAACAATGTCATTGCAGGCGGATTTGGCAGTGCTCTCATGGAGTTTATGAGTAAAAAACAAATAAACGGGAACAGATTCATTACCATCGGCATACCCGATTTGTTTGTTCCACACGGAGATCAGAACAAGTTAAAAGAGATCTATGATCTTTATCCCGAAGGTATAGCAAAGAAGATACAAACGCTGATGAGTAAAGTTTAAGGAACATAAATTTAACATTCAAAATGCAGAATGCGGAGAGTAAAACAGGTGATCTTAAAAAGGAGGTAACATGTCAGGGCATTCGAAATGGGCAACAATAAAACATAAAAAGGGTAAAGAGGATGCGAAGAGAGGCAAACTATTCACGAAGTTTATACGAGAAATCATAACCGCTTCACGGACAGGAGGCGGCAATGTCGATACGAACCCGAGACTGAGGGCGGCAGTTACTGCTGCAAAGCAGGAAAACATGCCTAAGACGAACATAGAAAATGCCATCAAAAAGGGAACCGGTGAATTAGAGGGTGAGATCTACGAGGAACTGATGTATGAAGGGTACGGACCGGGGGGCGTTGCTGTCCTGGTCAACGTAATGACCGACAACAAGAACCGGTCTGCAGCGGAGATACGCCATATTTTTTCGAGATTCGGAGGAAATCTTGGCGAGGCCGGATGCGTAAGCTGGATGTTTAAACAGAAAGGCCAGTTCCTTATACCCGATGACACTATCACCGAGGACAAGCTCCTTGAGCTGTCGATGAATTTCGACGTAGATGATATAAGCCATGACGAAGACAGTAAAATGCTCGAAGTCCTTGTTTCTCCGTCTTCTTTTGAGGCGGTAAAAGCGGCATATGAAAAAGAAGGCATAAAGTTCACATTCGCTGAAGTTACGCTTGTTCCGCAAACATACGTACCGCTCAAAGGCAGAGAGGCCGAACAGATGATCAAGCTGATGGACACACTCGACGATCATGACGATGTTCAGAAGGTATATGCAAACTTCGATATATCGGAAAAAGATATGGAGGCAATGGAACAATGAGAATACTGGGTATAGACCCAGGCTCACAAATCATGGGATGGGCTGTTATAGAATCGGTCGATAACAGTTACCGGCATGTTTATTCGGGTGTCATCAACTCAAAGACAATACCGGATGTTCCACAACGTTTATGGTTCATTTACAAAGAAGTAACCGCAATCATAGACACCTATAAACCGGAATCTGCAGCCATAGAAACGGTGTTTTTTTCGAAAAACCAGAAGAGTTCCTTTGTACTTGTCCAGACAGCAACATCAGCCATGCTCGCTGCGCTGAATAAAGGACTTTCCGTACACGAATACCAGCCCATGGTGATAAAAAAAGCGCTCGCTGGTTACGGCAGGGCAGAAAAAGACCAGGTTCAGTTCATGGTAAAGAGACTTTTGAATATCAAGGAGTCATTGCTCCTGGACCGATCGGATGCCATGGCTGTAGCGATCTGCCACATAAATTCCGCACAGTTTAAAAACAGGCTTTTACAAGATGCTGCATCATATTAAGGGTACATTACTGGAAAAAAAGCAGGACACCGTAGTCGTCGATGTAACCGGTATAGGATTTGAAATTTCCATATCCAATATAACCTATCTTGCCCTTCCCGATGAAGGAAGTATCGTAACACTCTACCTGCATACCCAGGTAAGAGAGGACGATATACATCTTTACGGGTTTTCCACCCCTTCGGAAAAAACCTTGTTCAAGTTGTTGATATCCGTACCGGGTATCGGTCCAAAAGTAGCAAGAAATATACTCTCCCACATCCGGATCGATGAACTGATTAGTGCCGTTGTTACAAGGGACCTGCCGAGATTGTCATCCGTGCCCGGGCTCGGAAAGAAAACTGCCGAGAAGATCGTCGTGGAACTCAGGGAAAAAATGGACAGTCTCCACCTCTCCGGACATCCTGAGGAAGGTAAGCACGCGATCCTTTCGGACGCGGTCTCTGCATTGATAAATCTGGGATACAAACAACAGCAATCCCGGGACATCGTCGAAAATGTACTCAAGGATAACCCGTCTCTGGATATCGGTGATGTCATAAGGTTGTCATTGAAGCGGTTGAGCAAATGAATAAACAGCCGGATACAGAGCAGTTTGATCCAAGGAAATTGAAGGAAGACGAGCTTTATGAACAAAAGATCCGGCCGCATAAGTTTGCCGAATATATCGGTCAGCATAAGGTCGTTTCCAATCTAAAAGTATTTATCCAGGCAGCGAAGGAACGCGGCGATGCTCTCGATCATATTTTATTCTACGGACCCCCGGGGCTCGGCAAGACGACACTCGCCTATATCGTTTCATCGGAACTCGGCGTCGGTCTTAAAACGACATCGGGTCCCATCCTCGAGAAAACCGGGGATATTGCTGCCATATTGACGAACCTCAATGAACGGGATGTTTTATTCATCGATGAGATACACCGGATCAATGCGTCCGTGGGAGAGGTCCTTTATCCTGCGATGGAGGATTTTAAACTCGATCTTATCATTGGACAGGGCCCTTCTGCAAAGGCCATACGTCTCGATCTGCCAAGGTTTACCCTCGTTGGTGCGACGACGAGGACCGGACTTCTTTCCGCACCTCTGAGGGACAGGTTCGGCTTTGTTGCGGGACTCGAATTTTACTCAACCGATGATTTGAAAAAGATCATAGAACGTTCCGCAGAGATCATCGGTATTCCTATTACCGAGGATGGCAGTTATGAGATAGCAAAAAGGGCACGGGGAACCCCCCGGGTAGCAATTCGGCTGATACGGCGTATACGGGATTATGCACAGGTTGAAGGGACCGGTTCTATCGATATAACGATAACGAAGAAGGCGCTTTCCATGCTCGACATCGATTTCCTTGGATTTGACAGAATGGATATAAAAATCCTCAGGACGATAATAGAGAAATTTAACGGCGGACCCGTGGGCATCGATACCATAGCCGTAGCAATAGGGGAAGAAAGCGATACCATAGAAGAGGTCTACGAGCCATACCTGATCCAATGCGGCATGCTGGAAAGGACATCAAGGGGAAGAGTGGCAACGGAACTCGCGTACCGGCATCTTGGGTTGGAGAACCGCACAGCAAAACAACCGGACTTGTTTAAGAACAAATAAGATTGTCCGTTTTATTTGATATTCAGGTGGCTTTTTACCATCTCGAGGACCTGCGGTCCTGATATGGGCTTTGTAATATAGGCGTTGGCTCCTAATGCCATCGCGCGTTCTCTGTCTTCCTGTCCGCCCTCTGTCGTGATGATAAATATCGGGACTGTCTTATAAACCGCGTCTTTCCGTATAAGACTTACAAGCTTTAAGCCGTCCATGACGGGCATATTGATGTCCGTAATGATTAATTGAAAAGCGTCCTGCGAGAGCTTCTTGAGACCGTCTACTCCATCGCTCGCTTCCACGATCTTAATGTTTTTCAGTCTTTTTAACGAAAAGGCTATGAGCTGCCGCATCGTGGGGGAATCTTCTACAATCAGAACTTTGTATTCTTCCATAACATTTTTCCTATCTACTTCGTCAGCAGGTCTATGAAACCCTGAATCGTGGATAATTTCCTCTCGGATTCCGAATAAAGTTTTGAACTGAAAATAGCTGTCGCAGCATGGCCCGCGAGCAGGGTAAAGAGTTCATGGTCAAGGGGTGTAAAGTTTTTTTTCTGCTGCAACAGCCGGTAGATAACAATGACGCCGATAACGTGTTCCTTTATCTTCAGCGGTATTGCAACCATAGGGTTGAGCCAATCTGTCTTAGATGAATCGGACATGTCCTCCATGAAGTACGGTTCGCCGTTCTTTGCCACCCTTCCGATTGTCCCTACTCCCATATTTATCGACGGCACCTGCGTCTCATCAATACCTTCGGATGCCATTATTTTTAATTCGTGTGTTTTCTCGTCGAGCAGGAAAATGCCGAACTCTTCCGCACCGATTAAATTTATTATAATTTCGAGTATAATCTGCAGCACTTCCTTGAAATCAAGGGTGGAGTGAAGCTGATAGCTTGCAATATACAGGTTCGCGAGGTTATTGTTTTCTTCTTCTACTTCGACATACCGTATGGCAAAATCCTTGTTTTCGTTCTCGATCTCTTTGATCCGCTTCGTAATTTCTTCCCGCTCCTCTTTTAATGCCTCAATCTGCTTTGCAAGTTCTTCATACTGCTTATCAGGGAGGACCGGGTTCGTTTTTAAGGACATACCTTCTTCCTCAAGCTGCAATATCCTGTATCTCAGCTGTTCATTGGTTTTTAAAAGTTCCTGCGTAAATTCCGCACCCTTTTTAAAAACCTGCAAGAACTCTTCCGCTCTCTCGAAGATGTTTCTATCTTTTTCTTCCTTTTTGTCCATTTGTCATACCTCTGATTTTATAAAGTGATATGCCATAGCATAGAAAATGTCAATATATGATATACTATCATCTTAAACAAGGAAAATGCAATAAGGAAATTCAACCATCCGTTCCGTTCTTATTCGCGATAATAACCTTTGCTGTAATAACTCCTGTAATAATAGCCCTTGCCCCTGTCAAGATGGGTGAGAACAATACCGGTAATTTTTGCATTAACAGAGCTCAGGGATTTAATGCTTCTTAAAACATGTTCCCTTGGATAGCCGTTGGCCTTTACAACGAACAGTACACCATCTACAAGGGACGATAGTATTGCGGCATCCGAGATTATACCGATAGGAGGCGAATCTACGATGATATAGTCGAATTTATCCTTGAATGATTCCAGCAGGGATTTTGATTTCGGTGAATCGAGCAGCTCTGCAAAATCCGGAGGCTGCCTGCCTGCCGTCATGTAATAAAGGTTATCATAGCCGCTGTCTTTTATGATAGCAGCGCTGTCGAGTTTGTCGTCGATGAGGAGTTCCGTATAACCCGGGGTCTGTTCGCTCTTGAATAGCTTATGTATATTGGGTTTCTTTACATCCGCATCCATAAGCAGGACCTTTGCCCCTGTAATGGAAAGGATGTACGCGAGACTTGCCGATAACGTGGTTTTCCCCTCATTTTCTCCCGTGGATGTGACCAGCAATACCTTGCCTGCCTTTGCTATAAAAGAATATTTCAAATTCGTTCTCAACAGCCTCAGCATTTCCACATAAACCTGAGACGAGGCACTATTCAGTATACCCAACAGCCGGTGAGGCTCCTTCCCTTTCAATTCATCGAGATAGGGCAATGCGCCGATAATAGGATGTTTTATAAATCTCTCGATATCCGACTCACCCTTTATACTGTTGTCAATTTGATCCGCAATAAACGCGGAAGCAACACCGGTTATCATGGATATAAATATGCCGAATAAAAACCAGAATACGAGCCCCCGGTCCGACCTTCTTCCCGGCTCGCTTGCATGTTCTATGATGGTGGCAGTGGGATAACCGATCTCACCGAAAACATTCACTTCTTTCAACTCCTTGGTCAGCATACTGTACAGATCCTTGCTCAGATCCGCATCCCTGCTCAGCATAATATACTTGATCCGCTTTTTGTTCGCCTCAATCATTGCCTGCTTCATCATGTTTATTCTTATATTGATTGCAGCTATGTCATTTTTCAATTGCACGACGAGAGGATATTTGTCTTTATACTTTTGCATCATGTTGGTAAGCTCTATCTGCAGTGTTATATATTTTGTTTCAAGCTCGGACAAGGCCTTTGTCCCGGCATTGTCCGACGGATCGCCGAGGAACATGACAGAGTCGTTGTTGCTTGTCGTCTCCTGCTGTTCAACGTACTTTATCAGGGCCATTTCCGATGTCTCGACCTTGTTCTTCAGGGAGGTGAGTTCCCCCTGCAGCCACAGGGTGATATTGCTGATACGCTTTCTTTTTTGTTCATTGAGAAATTTTATATAACTGTCTATTATCGCGTTTGCCGCATGCACAGCAAAGAGCGGGTTGTGAGACTTTACCGATATGGTCAATATCCTTGAATCCGGGATGCGCTCGACCGAGACGTTTCTTTTCAGTCTCGAGACCATGTTCTGAAAATCCCGTGTCCCCTTTTGTACCCCCAAACTCGCTGCGGCAAGAGACAAGACGGGCTCACTCTTTATGAGTTCAACCTGTGTTTGAAAATAAAACATCGGAGGTTCCTGTCCGGAATTTCCGGTATTGAGGTTGGTATAGTGTTCCGGTTCTATCAGGAGCTTCGCCCTTGCGGTATAGGCAGGAGGGGTCACGATATAATCGATCATGACCATCAAAAGGGTAACGAAGAATACTACGAAAATCAGTAAACGGCGCTGGAGCAGCAGATCAATATAGTATTTTAAATCGCTCTTTGTGTCTGATAGCTGCTGGGGCATCTTAGAATAAACTCTCGGGCACAATGATAAGATCGGACGCACGGACGTGCATATCTTTCGACAATTCGCCTTTATCCATCACATCGCCCATTTTCAAATGGTAAACCTTTCTCACTCCATTTTCATACCGGACAAGCATTACCCCGTTTTTCTTGGAGTAATCCGTAAACCCGCCTGCCTGCAGAATGGCGTTTAACACGGTATACCCCTCATGCAGTTCGTACGCACCCGGAGCTTTAACCTCACCGACAACATAATAAAGGTTGAGTTTTTTCTCATAGAACCTGCTGGTAATATTTCCCTTCTCCTCGCGTGAGACATAGATTATGTCACCGTCTTTTACCGGTATATTCTGGGAGAGATCTCCATCGACAAAAAGCCGTGTTATGTCCACCTTTATGTGATCGAGGGTGCCGCCTTCACGCCGGAGAATAGACACATTGTCCCCTGCATTCGATGTCGGGCCTCCTGCCTTGAGGAGAATATCGAGCAATCTGCTCTGCGTCGTAAGAGCGTACGTCCCCGGTTTTTCCACCTCGCCGAGCACATAAACCTTATGGCTTTTGTATTCCTGAATGGAAACCGTAACCTTTGGGTCGACAAGATACTCCTTACCCAACTCCTTTGTCAGCAGCTCTTCTATCTGCCCTGTGGTAAGTCCCTCAACCATGACATCACCGAGCAGGATATTTTTTATCTTCCCGTCCTGAGAAACAGTAACATTCCCGGAGAGGTCTTTTTCCCCGAAAACCTCTATACTCAGTACATCACCAGGACCGACAAGATACTCTCCCTGCGCATGAAGCACGGAAGAGTGTAAAAGGAAGAGAACAGCTACGAAAAGTATGAGCCTACAGCAATCCGGCACGGATACCGACAAGTATCCTTGAGTCCTGGTAACCGGTAACATTTGAAGATTCTGGTTTTTCATCATAATAATAGTATGTCGCGAATATTTCCGACCATGGGATAAACTTATAGCTTAATCCAATATCACCGCCCGATGCGTCTGTATAGTAATTTTCTCCCGCGTATTTTAACTTTACATATTTTGCTTCGATATTCGAAACCAGCCGACGGGTTATATGGTACCGGGCATCCAGTCCTGCTTCAAACAGAGTATACAGCCTTCCAAAAATATCAAACGATTTTGAGCCGTCGGCATACAGGTCCGACGTCAGCCGGTCGTCGGGTTTGTAGGTAAGCTTTGCAAGGTATAGGTTCCCGGATTGCGAACTGTTTTTGAACCCGAAGGAAACATAGCTATAACTTCCCGTGAAGGACAATTGCGAGCCATGGGCTATATCGAGTTCCAGGTAAGGCTGGGACTGGTTGATCGTACCCAGCGTTGATGATGTAAAGGTCTGGGATATGTACCTGAACCCGGGTTTTATCTTTATCAGGCGGCTTGCAATAATATCGGCATTGATCTGGGGTTCATTGACATAGTATCCTATGCCCAGGGAACCGGGAAAGCTTGCATAGATGAAATCATACCGCGCATCAACATCAAACCGCGGAGCTACAACGAATTTGTAGGCAATGTAAGGATTCAGATAGTTGGCCTGCGTTATGTTGGTAACCGCGTAGGTAGGCAGTTGCGGGGATATAGGAACCATGGTGTAAGAATCCAGTATGCCGAACATAAGATTTTTTACCGGATAGAAGTTCAGGGAGACATTCAAATTATTATAATACGTATTGTATTGCGTATACTTGCTATAATTCAGATAGGTAAAGGTATAATCGAGATCAAAATCAGCTCCGAACCGAAACGGCAGGAGAACGGCAAGGGATGGCTGGATATAAATGATATTATCACTTTTATTGGCTGATTGTCCGCCGCTTCTTAAAACATTCGTATCATAAGCATCGCTTAACGACAGATAAGCTTTGAACAATCTTTTGTTTTCCTGCTGTGCATATACTGCCTTACTGGCTATTACAAGCAGAACGAGTCCTGATAATAAAACAAAAATCATATTTTTGGTTTTTGACATATGATACCCCTACCTCATCTATTTTAGATCCTTGCCGATCATAACCGTGATGTCCCATTTGTATGTTGGTGATTCGACAAGCTGCGGCATCTTCCTGAGCAACCTTGCTATATGCAAGGCCTGGCCATAATAATTTGCCCTGTAATAAACTATAGTCCTGGGTTTCGAATATTTTTCCGTACTCACATTGACAACGTTAATCTTATCTTTGATGAGTGCCATTCCGACCATCATGGATGCCCTCGGATTACCGCTTGCATTCAAGATAGATACCTTAGCCGGCGGCATCTGGACCTGAGGCCTTTCCACAGCAGCCGCGCGCTGTTGCTGCTGCGGGGCAGGCTGAGCCCGGCGCTGCGGTGCTTGTGCTGCAGGCCTGGGTGTTTGCGGTATCTGAGGCCGTGCGACGATGACCCGGGAGAATATGGTGTTCGGATCATACCAGCACACCCTCGATGACGCCTGAGCCCTCGGATTTATGCCGTTATAGAAAGAATCAAGCAATGCTTCTATGCCTTCCTGTGCAACACCTGTAATAGGAGGCGTTCCCTCTGCAAGCAGGCCCGTGGGGGTAAATGTACCATTGCCTGTCCATATAACCTGACCGGTTGCCGCATCAATGAGGGAAAGGCTTAGCTGAATGGTAGGAACCGCGCCCTCTGTAGGAAGGCTTGAGGGTTTATAGTAATATTGCGTCACCTCACCTGCGAAAACAGCCTGAACACCCAATATAATACCCATACCTGCGGCATCATCCGGGGATATTCCGTCCGGTGTATAGATGTCCCGTTCCCGTAATACCCTTTCAACCTCCATCCTGTCCATCACGTTGAAATCCTGGTGCTTCATAAGGTCTATGGAAAGAATGTCCGCCACTACATTGCCGGCATTGGGGTCCTGTGTTTTGTTTTTTAACGGAAGCACTGCGATACAGCTTATATTGTCAACGCTTGCGCCGGGCATAAGAAAGTTGGATGAGACCGTGGACGAACAGCCGGCTATAAACAGGAAGCAAAGAATAATCAATCTGCTGCTTATCTTCACTTGACTGCCTTTTCGTAAAATTCTCTGACAACTTCCTTTGCAACGCCATCCAGGGTACCGCCGGACGCGCCTTCTTTTGCAAAAGAGCCCGCAAACACGATCCTTCCCGAATGAATATCCACTATTCTTATATCAACCCCGACAATGGGAAGCGTTCTGATCCCCTGCGGGGTAAGCTGATACCCGTATTCTACGACGCTGCCGAATATAACGTAGTTTAAGCCTGCCGGCTGCCCGATCTTCATAGCTATCGATCTATCGACCGGGAGTGCCGGATTTAATCCTGCGTACGGCATGCGGATCTGAAACAGGTTCTCGCCATAGACCCTGAACATCCTGCTCCGGGCAAACGTAGTTGCAATATAATTCGAAACCCTGTCACCTGCATATTGAGCCTGGGTAAGATTCTGGAAAGGTGCAACTGCGATCGTTGTTCCCCGGACAATAGAAAAGCCCGGCGCAGTATAAACAAGAGAATCTGCCCTGGCTGCACCCTGTGAAGTCAATACTATCCCGGCTATAAAAATGCTGAAAAATATATTGCGCTTCATTTTTATTTATTCAAAAGGCCTCATCGGGCTTATAGATTCGTTGTATGTTCTGAGTGCCCTCTGAGATGGAAGCTCTGTTTCTTTGACAACCGGCATTGCTTCCAGAGAAAGTGCCGTGGGTGACTTTTTCGTTACCTGCGCGATAATATTTCCCAACGATGCCTGGGCAATATTCAGAGGAACGTATTGATTCGCAGCCCCCATAGTAAATCCCTTTGTTCTCATCAGCGACACGCAAGCACCCGGCGTATCGTTATGCTGGTTTATAATAAAAGAATCGGGCATCTGGCCGGATAAAACCTTCAGGTATGCTATGTGCTGCCCCTGAGATAGGTTGATAGCCTTCAAGCTTATCTGGAATGACCGCTCTGCAGATGTATCATAAGAAAGAACGATTGAATTATCCACCATGACATATCCTTTTGATGGACCGGGTAATGCCATGGCAAAGTTTACGACGGGGTCTGCCGGGGCCTGAAAGACAAATTCACGCACATTCTGACCAGCCCTTATCGCTGACGGTATCTGTGCACGGACCGGCAGCTGACCGGCCACATCCGTTGCCATAGCCATGGTCCTTGCCTCTGTCCCGTAATCCAGGGCTTTGTTTGCCACCCATCCGCCTTCCGGCTGGATTGCATTCTCGGCATACGAACTCAAATAAAGTGCATTGATAGAACCGCCCTGCGGTATCGTAATACTGAGCTTATGAACGCCTCTCTTTAAGATAAATTCACCCATATCTTCATAATTCCAGCCGCTTGAAAGCGTGGAGGATGCAGTTGGCTGATTATCGATGGTAAACATAAGCGGGTTTCCATAGACATTGGCTATAAGTCGGTACCTGCCGCTGTGCTGCACACTGACATTGTATGTTATGGTGTCCGGTAAAACACCGAGTCTTGTTTTGTAATCCCCCAGATTGACCGTTATAAAGTTCCTGCCTGAAAGAAGGTCGAAATAATCCGTTAATGTTGCCTGCTGCGGAATACCCTTTGCCTCCCAGCCAAGCCCGCGCACCAATCCAACTGCCCACGCACCCTGGCTAACATACTGTTGTCCATACGATACGCTGCTCAGCGGCAAAAATAACAAAAATAACATCAGAAATGATTTAATTATTATACTTTTTGTAGCCATATACCACCTTCTTTTACTCATTATTTTTACCATATCAAAATATACGAACATCGTCAAGCTGCTTCACAAATTTTAATCTTAGTATACCTTCCATTTTTTCTCCTTATTAATATTCATATCACATGCTTGCTTACAGATCACTTACAGATTGTAGTTTTTTTCTATTGTGCTTGCATTTTTTACATAATTCTTATATAGAAAAGCGCTAATGACACGGGATGAATTAATTAAGTACATAGCCGACCACAAAGATAAAGCCATGGAGCTTTCGAGTATAAAGCTGTCGGGAGAGAATCTGAGGGGGCTTAATCTTAAAGGTATCAAGATGAGAAATTCAGATCTGTCCGGGGCCGACCTCTCGGATGCCGTGCTCGATAATGCCGACCTGTCATTCTGTGTGATACAGGAGGCAAAACTCATCGGGGCATCACTCAAATCCGCAAACCTGCAGGGGGCAAATCTGACAAAGACCGACGCGAGAGACGCGGACTTCTCCGGCTCAAACCTGCAAGAATCAAATCTGTCTGCGGCAACACTTGAGGAAACCAATTTTACCGGATGCCAGATGGGAAGGGCTGTACTTACCGGTATAAACGGAAAAGAGGCAACCTTTGATGCTGTCAGGGCACCGGGTATCAAGTTAAACAAGGCACTTCTGTATAGATCAAGCTTTGTGAACGCAAATATAGAATCATCCGATCTTTCGGAATCCGACCTTCGGGGCACGGATTTTTCCGGGGCAACCTTAAAGGGTACGAACATACAAAAGGCGCTCCTTGCCGGTGTCTCGCTGAGAAAGGTCTTTATGCCTTCGAGTGACTTGCGCAATCTCAACCTGTCGGGGCTCGACATGTCCGAAGCTGTCATCACGTCGGCACAGATGAACAATATCAATCTTACAGACACGAATTTAAGGGGTGCAAACCTCGAAAGTTCCCAACTGGACTATGCCCAGATTTCAGGGGCGATCCTCGACTACGCAAAATTGGACAATGCCATTCTGACGGGTTCAATCTTAGAGAGGTCAAGTATGTCGCACGCATCGTGCACCAGCACGAACTTCTCCATGGCAAACATGAAAGGCGTCATTCTCAGCCACACGATGGCAACAAAAGCCGTATTCAAAGAAGCGAACCTGTCCGGTGCAATCATGAACAACAGCGTCTTCTCTTCCGGTGATTTCAGCAGTGCGAATCTGAGCAATGCGGACATGAGAGAATCCGAGATGGAAGGCGTGTCTCTTCATAATGCAACACTGACCCAGACCCAGATCACAAGAAGGACCATTAAATCGGTATGTCCGTGGTGCGGTTACCAGCAGGACACAAAACAGCACTGCGAGAAATGCGGCAAGCCCATGACCATCCCCGAACCATCAATCAAAACCCTGCATTCCCTCATCCTGCTTCCGCTCATAAGCATTATCGCAGGACCGCTGGTCTTCATACTCACGGGGTTACGGTATGTTTTTGCCGGGCTCATTCCCCCGTGGGTCGTTTATCCTGTGTTTCAGGCAGGGATACTGTTAACCGTGCTGAGCTTGCTTATGTCGTCGCTCCTCCTTCTTTTCTTGCGGCGCAACCCTTTGAGCGAAGGCGGCGGATATCTCAAGAGTGCGATTGCCCTGTCAGTGGTAAACGCTCTCCTGTACGCATTCATCTTTATTTGATCGCATCAGATGCCCTTACTGTCTTATAGATATAAAGGCAGCCCGAATGAAACGGTTTACAAAATAGACAGGGAAAGTGTCAGCGCAGGCAGGCTTCCGTCCAATGACCTGCCCCTTCTTGATGCGAGTGTTTCAAGGAACCACTTTGTCATAAAAAAGGAACTGGACGGATACTATCTTTATGACAACGGCAGTTCCAACGGCACAATCCTGAACAATAAAAAAGTCCAGGGAAGAACAAGGCTGTATGACAATGATGAAATCACGGCAGGCAGCGTTGTGCTTATTTTTCATGACAATGATCTTACGACGATCAAGGAGGTTTCCGCACAAGAACTTGATACCATAGCAGGGTCGCCGTCGCTTCTTAACAACATCTATCTGGACGTGCTGTTTTCAGCGGCGCGGGAAAGTATCTATGCAACCGGCCTGAACAGCTTATCTGCAAAGATCCTGCAATCGGTTTGTGATGCTATAAGGGCCGAGTACGGGGCAATCGTACTTATCGACGAAAAAACCGGCGAACTTGTGCTGGAGGCCGCCAGCGGAAAGGACGGACCCGGCATCCGTGGCATAAGTTCCAACATACTCGGCCGGTCTATAAAAAACAGGGCGGGGTTGCTTGTACAAAATGCCGCTGCAGATAAGAGATTTGCCGGAGACCGTACGATTCAGACTATGGGTATAAATTCCGCACTCTGTGCCCCTATCTGGGAAAAAGATCGTGTCTACGGGGCGCTCTATGCGGACCGCAGGGTCAGTCAGACTCCCTTCAATGAGGATCAGCTTAATTTTGTGACCATTATGGCGAACCTTCTCGCACTCAATGTTGCTCACGAGCGTCTCACCAAAAAGATTACCGATGAAATGGTCCTGTCGGATCAGATCAAAAGGTTCGTACCTATTGAAGCTGTTTCAGGCCTGCTCGGCATGATTAAAAACAATCCTTCGGAGATGTGGAATGTACAGACTGCTGACAGGACCACGATCCTTTTTGCGGATATTGTAGGGTTTACATCGCTGACGGAAAAAAATGAATCCAAAGATATAGCAAAACTTCTCAGGGCATTCTTCGAACAAGCCACCACGATCGTACTATCTCAGGGCGGGTCCGTAAATAAGTTTCTCGGAGATGGATTTATGGCTGTATTCGGTACCCCTCTTTCTCATCCGGATGATACCGACCGGGCCATACGGTCTGCCATAAAACTGCTTGAATGGGTAAGGACCGGGAACAGCGGGACACCCATATCGCTGAGAATAGGCATGGATACGGGCGCGGTGACGGGCATCATGATAGGCTCTCCACAGAGGCTCGAATATACCATCATCGGCAATTGTGTTAATGTGTCCTCGAGGCTGCAGGCAAAAGCAGCCCCCAACCAGATACTCATTTCAAGCGAGACAAACAGGTTTATTCAATCACCGTTTAATACTAAGCTCGTCGGAGAGATCACCGTGAAAGGCAAAGAAAACCAGCTCAGGGTTTATGAGGTACTCGGTTAAACCCGGAGTGTCCGTTCAAAGGAGGCGGCCATGAAAATACTCGTTGCAGGGGCAGGGGCAATCGGTTCCGTGATCGGTGGATTTTTATTTAAAACGGGTTACGATGTTACCCTTGCGGGAAGGGGAGAACACCTGCGCCGCATCCGATCCCGGGGACTGGATATAACGGGTATCTGGGGAAACTATAACCTCCGGAACATAGCAACAATCGAACCTCAAGATCTACCCGCGGCCGATACATTCGACATAATCATTCTGTGCGTAAAGAGTTACGATACGCTCGATGCAGCGACCATGTATGCCCCCCTGTTAAAACAAAACGGCGTGTGTGTTTCGTTCCAGAACGGACTCGGCAATATGGAGGCCATAGCATCCGTAATCGGCGATGGCAGAACAGCCGGTGCACGGGTTATCTTCGGGGCCGAAGTGCCTGATCCGGGTACTGTCCGCGTTACTGTTTATGCAGACCAGATCGTTATCGGTCCCTTTCAGCAGAAAAACAACCTTTGCAAAGGCATGCTCGAAGAGCTTGCGATGCTGCTGGAGACGAGCGGCATACCTTCGTATTATGCGGATGACGTGTATCCGCATCTCTGGGCAAAGATGTTTTACAATTGTCCTCTGAACCCGCTGAGCGCCATCTTCAAACTGACCTATGGCGAGCTCGTTAAAAACAAAGACATTGTTTCCGTCATGGACGATGTCGTGAAAGAGGCCCATTCGGTCGCGAAGGCAATGGGTATCGTCATGCCGTGGGAACACTACACCGATTTTCTGGATCTGTTCTATGCGGCACTCGTACCATCGACCGCGGATCACCGGGCGTCCATGCTACAGGACATGGAGAAAGGCAGGAAAACCGAGATTGATGCGCTCAACGGTGTTATTGTAAAATACGGTCATGAGCTCGGTATCACTACGGATGTAAATGCAACACTGGCGCGTATCATCAGGGCAATGGAACATCACCATCATCCCCCTGCTTTTGCATCGCAGATACGCGGCACCTGACCGCGGCACCCTGCTTGAGCCGGGTTTATTCGTTCATCGCATATTCGCCGTTTAAGGCAAATACGTAGTTGTCCCAGACCCGGTTGTACTGGGCGTCGTCTCCCTGGGCCCTGATCTGCATGATCTTTGTGCAATAGCCGCGCTGCTCGTCCCTGGTGTCATGCATGCCGTAGATCTGCAGGGCAAAGCCCGCAAAATCGCGTACCATAAAATCGAAAATCTGATTAAGAATATCGGGATCAAGAGCATCAAAGTCTGCCTGCTCCAGAATCAGCTGGCCGTAAACGACGATGGAAAACATCTCGCCCAGCGGCAGTGAAAAGGCCGGGTTCATATCCTGTGACTTGTCCGGACCGGCCTTCTCCAGTAAATCCTTGAACAAGTTGATTTGCTGAATAAAGACCGCGACATTCGGCAGGTGTTTTTTGGCCTCGAAAACAGGTTTGTAATCGTGAAACAGCACAGAACCCAGACCTTTGGTCGGTCCCTGATTGAAAAGGAAGAGGTCATCGTTGACAGAAAGGGCCGGTGTAACCGGCTTATACCCTGCCGGGTTGAAAAAATAATTTTTCATAAACTTCCGGATAAGCTGCACATTGACATGAACCGTACCTTCCAGTTTTGACGGCCCCCGGATATCCGATGCAGCCAGGGAGAAATAGGTGTCTTTTTCAAAACCTTTTGCAGCGATCACCTCCCAGAGCAGATTGATGACTTCCTCGGCTTGCAGGGTGACCTTCATCTTGCTCGTAGGATTGTAGAGCAGGTAGCGGCGGTCATCGGCGTTGGCGCCGCGGAAATAATCGGTCGCCCGTCGCTGGTAGAGCTTCATCCCCACGATGCGCAGCCATGCATCGACAAAATTTTTCTTTACGTGCGGCATGTCCGTAACGTGCATTCCGTAGAGTATGCGGTTTGCCGCATGGGTAATGGCTTCGTAAAAGCTATGTTCGGTCACGCCGATGGATGCCGGACCGATATTGAACTTGCCGATGTTCACGGTATTCAGGGCACAATCCCACGCATGCGGTCCCCGGGAAAGAATATCGTCTCCGGTAATCGGATAATCATGGAGCGCGAAGTTCGCGACATACTCCTGATGGGAAATTACATTCTTTTTCAGCTCGTAAGCCTTGTTGCGGTAGTTGGTGATAAAGAAGGTGTAATCGTCCGTACCGTCCTTGATCTTGCCGAGTGTCGAAACCATTTCCGCCTCATTGCCGTTGCCGATGTAATATTTTTCACCATTGGCAACCCAGGTTCCGCCGGATTGAGGCGTCAGTGTGGTTTCGGTTGAATAGATATCAGCACCGTGTGCCCGTTCCGAAAGCCCGAAAGCAAAGATCGCCCCTTTCTTGAGCAGTTCGGCTGCCTTTTTTTTGGCCTTTTCATTGGGGCTCATCCAGATAGGGCCAAGCCCGAGAATACTCACCTGAAAACAATACCAGTAGCCCAGACCGTAAAAGGCCAGGATCTCCGAAAACTCACTGTTGCGGGCGGTATCCCACCGGCAATCGGGGTCGCCGCCGCCATACGGGCTTGGCGTCAGAAGCTTGGCAAAGATCTGCTCTTTCCCGATAAAATCCACAAACTCCTTGTACCAGACCTTCTTGTTGAAATCTTCCGTGATCCTGGTCTTGCCCATCTTCTCGAAGAAGGCAATGGTTTTGTCCATAATGGCCTGCGACCCTTTGTCAGCCATGAGGCTCTTATATTTTTTTGGTTGTAACAGATAATTCATTTCTCACTCCTTTTTGATAGCATCTTCGGACGGATATCGCGAAGTTCCGATCAGGTACTTACATTTTATTTGAAAAAAAGCTATTGAATTTTGCTAACACGTTTTTAACCCGGGAAAAGCCCGGCTTTTGTTCTTCTTTGGAATTGCTTGTCTCAAACGAGAGCAGGAGATAGAAAAATCTTCAGATCTTTGAGTCGATAGCCTTTATCAGCCCGGAGGCAAACTCGTAAGCAAGGTTAACGGCTGCGGGCTGGACGTTCTCAAAAATATCCGTTTCCCAGTGCCAGTTGGGTAATATGCCTTCATGGTCAAAAGCCATGATGCTCATTGCCCTATATCCCCGTGCCAGCGGCACAAGCGCATCCGTGGACATGGATGTAAACACCTTTGGTTTGACATTTTCAAACCCTTTTCCCCTGAGCTGGTCTGCAAGGGCGACCATACCATGGTCAGCGGCAAACTTCTTAATCATCCCCTCTTCGACGATATACGAGACTTCTCCTGTGCCGCAGTTATCTATGTTTATGATAAGGGCGTCGTTTAAAAGTCTCCGGTGCTGTTTTACAAAATATGCCATACCTGCCATACCGACCTCTTCAGCCCCTGTTGCAACAAGATAGAGCTCTGTATTGTCAAGCGGCTCATGGTTGAACCTTTCCGCTATCCCGAGGAGCACGCCCACACCGGATGCGTTGTCGTTTGCACCATACGTATAATCCCCTTTTAACTCCCGGTGCAGCAGCAGGGCTATCGTTACGAGGGGATCGACAGCCAGGATAGCGACAAGTACCTTGAGCCATACCACGCGGGTCACCCAGTACAGGGCAGTAAGAATGAACATCGAAAAAATGGATATGACAAGGCCTATAAATGTATTCCTGAAACCCTTCACAAACTTCGGCGAAAACATAATACCGGAACGGGAGGAATCATAATGTGCGGTTACTATTACCCTGTTTTTGTCATGTTTTCCGGCAGGTATATATCCTATCACGTTGCTTGACGTCCTCTTCGGAAGCAGGGATGCAGCAAGCGGGAACGAGGTGTTCTCCAAATAGAATGCAACAGCACCGATGCCGGTCAGTACGATCGAAACAACGGGACGGTGCAGCAATAAAAAGATGGCCCCTGCAACGCTCGTAAGATAGATAAGCATATACGGGTAAGAAAAGGATGTTATGGTTTTGAATTGCTCAGCTGAATTCTGAATACCCATGGTGTCAAACGTACCTTTGATATAATCCCGGGCGCGGTATTCCCCCTCTGTGGCAGTGCCCCTTTTCCCTATCTTTACGGAAAGATTATAGATGTGATCCACGAGCGGCATCATACTTTTCGTAATTAGCACGCCCCCCGGTGTTTGTCTATGCCATCAGGGGAAGCACACTATCCAGAAACCGTTCACAGGGACGTATCTTTGATGATCTCCACCAGTGTTCTGATAAAACGGCAGGTCAGTCCCCATATGATGCGTCCGTTGTAGTTATACCCTTCCACGGTCAATTCGTTCCCCCGGATAAGTACATTCTGCGGCGTATAATTCGCATCATCGAGAAAAAATTCGAACGGCACGGTAAATACCTCTTTAACCTCCGATGTTTGAAGCTTGAACACGGGCTGGGTTTTTAAAAGTGCGGCATACGGCGTAACGATAAACTTGCTTATGGGCACGGAATCGTCGTGGAACCTGCCGATGATTTCGATGAATTTCTTATCTATGCCTATTTCTTCTTTTGTTTCGCGCAGCGCAGCCTGTACGGTGGTCTCTTGATCTTCGACATTGCCGCCGGGAAACGAAATTTGATCCGAGTGGTAACCGATACCCTGTGCCTTTCTGGTAAGGATAAGCCCGGTGTCACCGTGAACGTTGTAAAAAAGAGCAAGAACGGCGGCTTTTTTCATCTTCTCCGAAAAAAGCTCCCTTGGTTTCAGATATTTGAGTTTTTCTTTTAATACCGAGGTATAATCAATCACATTCGTTCAACTATCATGGCAACGGCCTCGCCGCCCCCGATGCAAAGCGTAACGAGCCCGGTTGACTTATTCATGTCCTGCAGTGCGTGCAAAAGCGTAACGAGAAGCCGTGTTCCCGATGCACCGATGGGATGTCCGATGGATATTGCTCCGCCCCGTACGTTCACCTTTGCAGGGTCAAGACCGAGCTGATCCATTGCAACCATGGTAACTACGGCAAATGCTTCGTTGATCTCGTACAGATCTATGCCGTCCTTTGTCATGCCCGCCTTCTTAAAAACATTCTTGATTGCATCGACCGGGGCAAGGGTAAACCATTCGGGTGCTTTGGCAGCCTGCGCCGATGCCACGATCCGTGCAACCGGCTTTAGCCCTAATTCCTTCGCATAGTCTTCATCGACGACAATGACGGCACCCGCTCCATCGTTTATCGTGGAAGCATTCGCGGCTGTCACCGTTCCGTCTTTTACGAAAGCGGGTTTCAATGAAGGTATCTTTGCAAAGTCTACCTTTGCCGGTTCTTCATCCTGCTCGACAATCACAGTACCCTTCTTCCCCTGAATCTCCACTTTTACGATCTCGCGCTTGAACAGGCCCTTGCTGATCGCGCTCTGTGAGCGCTTGTAGCTTTCCACGGCAAACGCATCCTGCGCTTCCCTTGTATAATGGTATTCCTTCGCACATAACTCCGCGGCATTCCCCATGTGAAAGTTATTGTACGGGTCCCACAATCCATCCCAGATCATGGAATCTATCACGTTTCCGTTACCCATCCTGTAGCCTTGCCGCGCCTTTTCAAGGAAGTACGGCGCGCTGCTCATATTTTCCATACCGCCCGCAACGATCATCCGGGCATCTCCGGATCGTATAATCTGATCCGCAAGCATAACCGATTTAACGCCGGACCCGCACACCTTGTTTATCGTCAGTGCACCTGCAGAATCCGGTATACCGGCATAACGCATGGCCTGCCTTGCCGGCGCCTGGCCCTCACCGCCGGTAAGAACATTACCCATGATTACTTCGTCTATCTTCGCAGCATCAACCCCTGCCCTCCGGACCGCCTCTTGTATTGCTCTACTGCCAAGCCGCGGTGCAGCAACACCGGATAGCGCACCCATAAAGCTGCCGACAGGCGTTCTTGCCGCACTTACAATTACACTTTTTTTCATTGCAACATTCTCCTTTAATCCCCTCCCTTTACGTTTATCGTGTCCCAAAACTCTTACTGAACAAACAGCATAAAAAGAAACAAAGGATCTCTTCTCTATCCCCCTCGTAGATTAAGAGGAATTAGGGGAGTTATTTTTTCTTTTAATTCATACAATACCGCTTCAATCAAAGCCGGGTCATTACGTATAAATTTTATAACGCTCTTCCGTCCCTCTTATTTTAAGAGGGAAACCTAAGATACTATGCCTCTATACTTCCGATATGTTTTTTACTTTCTGTACAAATCTATCCATCTGCTTGTGCGTGTGCATTTCCGTAGCATTCACCAGCAAACAATCCTTCATATCGTCATAGTAAGGTTCAATCATCACACCGGGTATGTATCCGCCCTTCACGAGGGCATTATAATTATGATTAAGATTTTTTACCCTGACAACAAATTCATTGAAAAACGGACTTTTGAAGGGAAAAGTAATTCCGTCTATTTCATTGAGCTTGTCATGGAGGTAAACGGCATTATCATGATTAACCCGTGCTGTATGCATCAGTCCGCTTTTGCCGGTAAGGCCCAGGTATATTGCCACTGCAATGGCAAGCAGGCCTTCGTTGCTGCAAATATTCGATGTTGCCTTTTCCCTGCGGATATGCTGCTCCCTGGTAGAGAGTGTCAGCGTGAATGCCCTGCTGCCTTCTTTATCCACGGTCTCGCCGACAAGCCTGCCCGGAAGCTGCCGTACAAACTCTTTTTTGGCGGCGATAACGCCGATGTACGGGCCTCCGAAGGAAAGCGGCACTCCAAAAGACTGGCACTCCATTGCCGTTATGGACGCACCAAGCCTGCCCGGGGGCATGAGCAACCCTGTTGACATTGCTTCCGTTATAACCGCTATGGACAGCGCTTTTTTGTCTGCGGCTATCCTGAAAAGACTGTCAACGGGCTCTACGATACCAAAAAAATTCGGGTAGCCCGCAACGACACACGCCGTGGTTTCATCAATCATGCCGCTCAGTGCGGATACCGATGTAACCCCTGTTTGCGGGTCATACGGTATATAACCGACGTCCGCATCCATACCCTGTGTATAGGTATTGATCACTTCACGGTAATGCGGATGCAGGGCACGGGAAACGAGAATGCGGTGTTTACCGGTTATACGCATGGCCATCAATACGGATTCCGCACATGCGGATGCACCGTCATACATGGATGCATTTGCCAGATCCATACCGGTGAGCATGGTTATATAGCTCTGGAACTCAAAAACGGACTGCAGAGTGCCCTGGGCGATCTCCGCCTGATACGGCGTATAACTCGTTACAAACTCGGACCGGCTGAGGATATAATTCAGCGCCGCTGGAATAAAATGACCGTATGCACCGGCGCCTGCAAAGCTTATGCTCTGCACTGCCCGAGCATTTTTTTCCGCTAATGCGCCGAGCTCTTCAATCACCTCTTGCTCCGAACGCGGTGTTAAGAAATGACGGGAGTGTTTCCATGCAGCCTCTGCATCTTTCCTGATAGACTCCGGAATTCCGGAAAAAAGCTCCCCGATACTTTTTACGCCGGCAGCATCCAGCATCTGCTGCTTTTCCTGTTCTGTTATGGATATAAATGGTCGTGTCATAGGTACATACCGCTTCAGTCCTTCAAACCGTTATCCGGCTTCTTTGCAGTATTTTTCATAAGCGTCCGCATCCATCAAACCGGCCGGCTCATTCTGAATATTATCTGCTGCGAGTTTGATCATCCATGCCTTCCCGTACGGGTCTTTGTTGACAAACTCGGGATGGTCGATAAGGTCTTTATTCACTTCCGTTATTTTGCCGCTCAGCGGCGTGAAAAGGTCTGAAACGGATTTTACCGATTCTACGGTCCCGAACTTTTCACCCTGTTTCAGCCTGGTATCTCCGTCCTGAATCTCTATAAATACCACATCGCCAAGCTTGTCCTGCGCGTAATCCGTTATGCCAACAGTTACGCTTGTACCTTCAATCCGTGCCCATTCGTGATCCTTTGTGTATTTTAAATCCTTTGGTACATTCATATTACCTCCATCTATTTTTTTATAAACGGCAACTGAACCACAGTCCCGGTATGAAGAATACTCCTGATGTCCACACCGACCTCGCTCACCTCGGCATCGTCATCAATATAAGCCATTGCAATACCGCGGGACAACGACGGTGAATACGTGCCGGTCGTTACCTCTCCTATGATTTTATCCTTCCACAGTACCGGGTTCTGGTGTCTCGGTATGGACCTTCCGTTCATGATAATGCCGGTCAGCCTTTTGCCTACACCTTTTTCGGCAACGACTTTGAGGGCATCACTGCCTATAAACGCGCCCTTATCCATTTTGATCACCCAGCCGAGGTCGGCCGAAAGCGGTGTTGTCGTGTCGTTCAGCTCCATACCGTAAAGGGGATATCCCATCTCAGCCCGCAGCGTATCCCGGGCACCGAGGCCTATGGGCTTTATGCCGTGCAGCCTGCCGCTTTCCATGACTGCATTCCACAAATCAACGACAACCGCGTTATCCACAAAGCATTCATAACCGTCCTCGCCCGTATACCCTGTTCTTGAAAAGTAGATCTGCCTGCCTTTGAAGGTATCGGTCTTAAACGTGAACCTCTTGATTTCCTGTATATCCGGGAAGATCGATTGCATGATTATCCCCGACAACGGCCCCTGGACAGAGATTAAGCCGATATCCTCCGACTTGTTGTCGATGACGATGTTCCCTTTCCTGTTCGACAGTATCCAGTTATAATCCTTGTCCGTATTGGATGCATTCACACAAAACATAAAAGAGTCTGCCGAAAGCCGGTAAATGATCAGGTCATCTATTACCCCGCCCCGCTCATTGAGTAAAAAGCTGTACTGTGCCTGTCCCGCGGAAAGCCGCGCCACATGATTTGGCGTCAGCCACTCACAAAAAGAGAGAGCGTCTTTGCCGCTGATAAATATCTCTCCCATGTGACTCACGTCGAAGATACCGGCTTTCTTCCTCACGGCAAGGTGTTCTTCGATAATACCCGTATACTGCAGCGGCATCTCGTAGCCGCCGAATTCCATAAATTTTGCATTGAGCGTTTTATGAATTTCGTAGAGAGGTGTTCGTTTCATATTAAATCCTTTCTAGTACTGTAGAAATGTCTTTTTCCTGACCCACGGTCATGATATGCACACCCTGGGAAACTTGTCGCAGCTTGCCGATAAGTTCGCCTGCTATCTCAATCCCCTCACGGTGAGGATCTGCAGCTGTTTCGAGCCTTTTAATTAAAGAATCCGGAATTTTTATGCCGGGCACGTGTGCGTTCAGATTCAATGCCTGCTCTGCAGAGTGCAGGAGGAGTATTCCGGGCATAACAGGAATCCGGAACTGTTGCGTTTTCGACATGAAGGATGCAAAGGCATCTATGTCAAAAACAGGCTGTGTCTGAAAAAATTTCGCCCCTGCTTGTATCTTCCGTTCCATTGCAAGCAGCACCGGCTCAAGAGGTTCTGTCTGGGGTGTCAGTGCAGCGCCTGGGAAGAGATCCGTTGCCCCCTTGAGCGGATGGCCGTTCAGATCGAAACCCGCATTTAATTTTGTTATGGTTTGCAGCAGGGTCGCTGCATCAAGATCGAACACGGGCTTTGCCTCGGGGGCGTCGCCTGCAGAAGGATGATCCCCGGTGAGTGCCAGCACATTCCTTATCCCGAGTGCTGCCGCGCCGATGAGGTCTGATTGGAGTGCAAGCCTGTTCCTGTCCCTGCATGTAAGCTGATAAACGGGTTCCACGCCTTCCCTGAGAACGAGGTAGGAAGCAACGAGAGAGCTCATCCGCATAACAGCCCTCTGATTGTCGGTGATATTGATCGCGTGTACCTTATCCTTCAGTACGTTCACCGTTTTTATAAAATTGGAGACAATGGTGCCCTTTCTTGGAGAGAGCTCTGCGGTAATCACGAATTCCTTGTTTTTTAATGCATCGCTGAGTTTTGACATTACCGTCCCTCTTTCGATAGCTTTTTAGGCTCTACCTTTTGATGCCTTACATTGCCGAAAGATTTCGGTTTGTTAATCGTTGCAAGGATCTTTTGTTTGTTCCGGGATTTTAACCTCTCGTATATCTCAACCCATACACATTTCATACTCGCGTCAACCTCACACATACCGTTCACCATACCTCCGCACGGACCATTCAACAATCCTTTTGGACAGCGCGTAACGGGGCATATGCCCGCTGTAGAAGAAAGCACGCAGCTCCCGCACAGAGAACAGTACTTTAAGAACTCTCCGGCCCTGTAGGTGGTACCGAGGAACATGCTGTTCAGGCCTGCAACAACGGGCTTATCCGTTGCCGCGGACACAGCCTGAACGCCGGCACCGCATGCAAGCACGAGGAGGGCGTCCGATGACGCTGCCGCCCCGGATTGCCGAAGCATACTCTTTAAAAGGAATACATGGCACGTTTCCTCGGGTATGAAGTATCCCGCGGCCTCTTTGCCGTTCTTTTTAAGATCATCGACCCATATCCTGCATTCATCCTCGCCGCCTGTCCTGCTTGCCGCAGCACACGAGCCGCAGCCAATAATGAATATTTTATGATAATCCTGCATTGCTTCAAGGACTTCCTTCTTTGGTTTGTTGTCCGTAACAATCATTACCTGATTTGCCTCTCGGTTGCAGCAAGGGTGTTTTTCATAAGCATGGCTATGGTCATCGGGCCAACCCCGCCGGGTACCGGTGTAATGAACGACGCCCTTTTCTCGGCCTGCTCGAATTCTACGTCGCCGGTAAGCTTGCCGTTTTCCGCTCTATTGGTACCCACATCGATCACAACAGCACCCTGCTTGATCCACTCACCCTTTATTACGTCCCGCCTGCCTGCTGCCGCGACAAGGATATCCGCTTGACTCACGATATCGGCGAGATTTTTTGTTTTGGTGTGGCATACGGTGACCGTCGCATTTGCGGCAAGCATCATCAGGGCAAGCGGCTTGCCGACAAGATTGCTCCTTCCAACGATAACCGCGTGAGCACCGGATACCGGCAGGGAATACCGCTGCAAGAGCACCATGATGCCAAGCGGTGTACAGGGGTACAGCGCCTCTTCGCCGATCACGAGCTTGCCGATATTTGACGGCAATAAGCCGTCCACGTCCTTGTCCGGGTCGATCATATTCAAAAGTGCCCTTGAATTCAGCGGCTTTGGCAAGGGCATCTGGACCAATATGCCGTTGTACTGGGCGTTTTTGTTCAACTCGCTTATCAGTATCTCAAGCTCTTTTTGTTCCACATCCGCTGCAAAGCTGAATGTCCTCGAATTGATGCCGACATCATCGCATGCCTTTTGCTTGTTCCTGACATATACGGCAGATGCCGGGTCATCACCCACGAGGATGACCGCAAGCCCGGGTATTGCGTTATACTGAGCCTTCAGCCGTGCTACCTGCTCCTTCACTTCGAGTTTCACCTGAAGCGCTATATTTTTTCCGTCTATTATCTGTGCCATTGTATTTCCTGCAATTCCAGTATATCAATTAGAAATTAAGAGTTGTCAATATTTAAAGTTGTGAGACCCTA
>JAJYUJ010000032.1 GCA_021792615.1 bacterium | reverse complement strand
ATTCAGCAGTATATAAAAGAAGTTAAAGATGGTGTGTTTCCGGGAGAAGAGCACACCTACAAGTAATGATGAAGGTCATCAAAACAGTACATGAAATGCAGGCATTTTCCCATGCGCAGAGGACGGGAGGGAAGAGAATAGCACTGGTACCTACGATGGGGTATCTGCACGATGGCCACATCAGCCTGTTGAACGAAGCGAAGAAACAGGGCGACCTCCTTGTGATGAGTTTATTTGTCAATCCGATGCAATTCGGTCCAAAGGAGGACCTTGCAAAATATCCAAGAGACTTTGCAAGAGATACCATGATTGCAGAACGTGCTGGTACTGATATTATCTTCTATCCCGATGCGCAGGAAATGTATCCCGGGCCGTTCAAAACGACCGTGTATGTTTCGGACCTTTCCGATATACTGTGCGGCAAAACAAGGCCCGGCCACTTCCAAGGTGTTACGACTGTCGTTGCTAAATTATTCAATGTGATACTGCCTCATACTGCCATCTTTGGAGAAAAAGATTTTCAGCAGCTTGTCATATTGCGCCGGATGGTCAAAGATTTGAACGTGCCGGTCGAAATTATTGGAATGCCCATAATCAGGGAGCCGGACGGGCTTGCCATGAGTTCGAGAAACACCTATCTTTCCGTTGACGACAGACACAGGGCGATCTCCATATCAAAAGGGCTGTCGAATGCACTGGATGCCTTTCATAAAGGGGTCAGAGATGATAAAAAACTGCGAGAGATCGTCCGCAACGATATTCAATCGGCAGGTTTGCGGGAAGATTATGTCGAGGTGGTTGATGAGACAACACTGCAGCCTGTGCACGAGCTATCGCACACTGCACGTATCGTCACTGCTGCCTATGCCGGGAATGTACGGCTTATAGATAATATGGCATTGAAGTAATAATAAAAAATAAACGGAGGAACAATGGAAAGAATAATGTTAAAATCAAAGATCCACAGGGCCACGGTGACACAGGCCGATCTGGACTATGAGGGGAGCATAACCATTGATGAGGAGCTGCTGGAGCTTACCGATATAAAGGAATACGAGCTGGTGAAGATATGGGATGTTACGAACGGCAACAGGCTTGAAACATACGCAATTAAGGGACAAAGGGGGTCGGGGATTATCGGAATAAACGGCGCAGCCGCTCACCTTATCAGGAAGTCAGACCTGGTGATAATTGCAAGCTTTGTGAACATGGCGGATGAGGAAATCCCTGTTGATTATGCGCCGAAGATTTTGATCATGGACAGCAAAAACCGCGTAAAGGAAATGAAACATATTCCGGTACAGGCATCCCTATAACCCGGGGAATTGAAACGGCTATTTTATCAGGTTCTTTTTGCGATCTATCTCATTGTCCTGTTCTGCTTTCATAAGCTGGAACAGGATGTCCGACATATCGGATGGCAGCGACGATGGCTTTTCTCCGGTTGCCAGTGCGTGGTAATATATCTGGGAAGATTTTTCCATAAGCTCGAGATTTCTGAATGCTTTGGCAATAGTTTGTCCGATGCTTAACGCCCCATGGTTTTGCAGGACATAACAGTTGCACCTGTTGGATAGCTTTGTCTTTACGTTGTCCACAAGCTCGTCGGATCCTGACAGAGCGTATGGGATTATATCCGTGATGTTGCCGATGCTTATGGTTACCTCATCGAAGATTGCAGGCACGGGCTTGTTTATCAGCGCAAAAATGCTGGTGTAGACCGGATGGGAATGGATTACAGCATTCGCATCGGGCCGGTTCTTGTACACTGCTATGTGAAGTCCTGTTTCCTTTGAAGGATTATACTTGCCTTCGATTATGTTCAGGTCAAAGTCGACGATGCAGATGTCTGCAGGTGTAAGGTCCATGTATTCCCGGTTCGAGGGCGTTATGGCAAGCACATCTTCCTCCTCCACAAGGATCGAAACGTTGCCGCCTGTACCGACCGTATATCCTTTAGCAAGCATCATCTGACTGTATTTCAAAACATCTTTTTTATATTGTTCGTATTTGCTCATGTATTTCTCCTTCTTTATAGTTTCTTCTCCTTCCGGGGAAGGTTATGATAAGGTCTATCTCCTCTCGTTACGTTGTTGCCGCACCCCTCCCACACTCATCAGGAGAGAGCAGAAGTCCCTTTTCCTGTCAGGCCTCCGGTATGAGTGACAGCGTATATTCCCATGCCTTTATGGTCTTATCGATCGCTTCTTTGTCGTGCTGCATGCACGTATACATTCTTGATCCTGCAAGCGTGAAAATGCCCTGATCGATAATCACCATTTGATAATCCTGTGCAATATGTCTTCGTGTCATGACCTCGTTAAAAATATCCGGATGCTGAAGACTTACCGCAAGCATACCCGTTGTTTCATAATGTATGATTGCGCCAAAGTTGAATGCAAAGAAGGGAAGGTCCTTGCGTGTCGAGAAAAGGTTATTCATTTCTTTTGTCAGTTTATCCGCAAAGTCCGCTGCTTTTTTGACAGCATCGTTTTTTTCCATGAGCTTGATGGTGTAATAGCATGCTGCCGTTGAGATGGGGTTTGCCGAGAGTGTTCCTCCGATGTACGCTTTCTGTCCTATACTGCCCACGCCCGAACATATACCCATGATGTCTTTCCTTCCGCCGATACCTCCTGCAGCCGGATATCCGTGCGCTACAATCTTGCCGAATACAACGATGTCTGCATTAACGTTATAGTACTTCTGTGCGCCCCCGAGGCCAAGCCTGAATCCCGTAACAACCTCATCAAAGATTAATAATGCACCATACTCGTCGCAGAGCTTGCGTACGGACTTGTTCCAGTCAGGGTGTACCGGGTGAGTGCCTGATTCACCGCCCACAGGCTCAACGATGACGGCGGCAATCCCTCCCTTGTCTTTATTTTCTTCAAACGCCTTTTTCAGACCTTCGAAATCATTCGGGAATACATCCACCAGATTGTTGAAACAATCGGACGGTATGCCGGCAGACTCAAGCTGTCCTGCACCGGGTACATGGAGTGAATACACGACCTGATCGCTCCATCCGTGATAGCTGCCGCCGATCTTTATGATCTTGTCCTTCTGTGTGTAGATACGCGCAATGCGCAGTGCCGCCATTACACTTTCCGTACCGGATTGCAGGAACCTCACCATTTCGACATTCGGCACATGTTTTACGATCTCTTGCGCAGCCAGTATCTCGAATTCTGATGTACAACCGGTCGAAGGCCCTTTTTCTCTGATGATATCAATGATCTTGTTATCGAGCTCATCGTAATGATGTCCGAGGATAATCGGTGCACCGGACATAAGATAGTCTACATATTCGTTACCATCTATGTCCCACATCTTATACCCTTTTGCCCGGTCCATGGTAATAGGAAAGGGCTTTTCAAGACTCAAGTTGTGTTCGACGCCACCCGGTATTACTTCTTTTGCTTTTTCATATAAAGCAGCGGACTTTGCGTGCTGTGCATAATAACGTTCCCGAATCTTTGATAATGTATCCTCCGGTATGGGATGCGTCGGCGTATCGACGATATATTTTAACCTGTCAACTATCTCCTGATATTCCATGGTAATGCCTCCTGAAAATATTATTTTATAAACTTCTATACTCTCTCATAAAACCATTTACCCGATAATTGCAATAAGAAAGTTGGGGGGAGCGTCTTGCCAGCGGTGGGAAGCGCATGCCATGTTATCCGTTCATCATCCTGAATAATTTTTTGTTCTGCTTATACAGTTCTTTGAACACCGCGAAGCTTTTGTTGTAGAGCTCCTTGTACTCGCTCCTTGGCGTGTAGACCTTGTCGACCGGCACAAGCTTTTTTGCATTGCGGAACGATGGGATGAGTCCCAGGCCTACAGCGCACACGATGGCTGCGCCGTTTGTGCCTGCATTCTGAGGATTTTTCGGGACCTCGATATTCCTGCCTGTAATGTCTGCCAAAATCTGGCACCACACATCCGATTTTGCACCCCCGCCGACAAAACGGATGCTTTTTTGATAGGGTATTTTCTTTTCTATAGCCTCGAGCATCCATCTCTTGTGAAAAGCAACACCTTCAAGCACGGCCCGGATCATCTGGCGCTTGCCGGTGCTCAGACTGAGGTTGAAAAACATGCCCCGCGCGTTCGCATCCTCACGTGGTGATCTATTGCCGTGGAGCCACGGTGTAAAGATGAGCCCTCCGGCGCCGGGCGGTGTCTGATCAACTATCTCATTGAGGAATTCATAGAGACTGTCGAATTCCTTGGTCTTGTCCACGATATGCTGTGCGTCAAGGTACATGCCGATCTCATCAAGGGCGAGATGGTCCCTTACCCATTGGAGGCATATGCCCGAAGTCTCCTGTTCTGCGGTATAAACGTATTCACCGGGTATTGCACCCAGTATCGAAGCAACGAAGTTGGCTATGTCCACGGTTCTCCGGTCAATATTTGCAGCGACCCATCCCGAGGTGCCGACATAGATGTGTGTATCATACAGATCGAGCGCACCGGAGCCAACGGCTGTCAAAAAGGTATCACCGCCGCCGCCGAAAACCGGAATGCCGGGTATTAGTCCCATTCTATCCGCTGCCTGCTGTGTTAAGCCTCCTATAATATCCGTTGATTTAATGACAGAAGGAAGGTGCTCCATGTTGACATCGAATGTTTTGCAAAGGCTTTTCGACCATCCGAGCTTTCCTTTTCGCGTATTATAGACCCATGTCAGATGAGCAGAATCGTACGTCATACTATACTTGCCCGTGCATTGGAGCGTCAGATAGTCTTTGACATCAAGCCACTTATAAACCTTATTGAATATTTCAGGCTCATTGTCTTTTACCCAGAGGTATTTCCAGAGCGGGTCTTTTGGCGTTGCAGCAAGCCCGCCTGTGATATACAGAGATTTTAAGCCTATGAGTGCGTTCCAGTTATCAATCCTCGGAAACCCGTGGTAGAGGTATTTTGCGATTTGTGCAGTCGACCGCTGGTCCATATAGGTCATGGGGTTGCGCAGTGCCTTGCCCTCCTTATCAACGACGACCGATCCCTGCATCTGTGATGAAAAAGTGATACCCTTGATCTGCGATGGCTTGACTGAAGTGCGCTTTATAATCTCTTGCGTGGAACTGCAAACCGCATTCCACCAGTCATCCGCCTTCTGTTCTGCACCGCCGTCATCGGTTGTATAGAGAGGGTATTCCACAAGGTATGCATCTATGAGTTCAATCCTATCGCTTATCCTGTAAAGACAGGATTTATTTCCCGTTGTGCCAAGGTCATACGCAAGGATGTACGTGCCGCTTTCCGATAATGACACCATAAGAATATACCCCCTTAAGATTGTAGTTTATCTCAGTAGAAAGCCGATATGACGATTATTTTTAATCCTTATTGTTAAGGCGTGGTCTTAAGCCACGTCTCAGCCAAAGGACTTGTTTGCTCCTTGAGGACTTTCTAACTGAGTTGACTATAATTAGTTTATTTAAGACTTGATGTCAAAGCAAAAAAACCGGCCGTCTCAAGCCATTGATACCTTATCTCCTTGGACCCTTATCTTCCCAATCCCAATATCTCTGTTATGATGCTTTTCGTGTACTCAGTCAGTCCCCATTTTTTGGCCAGCATAACTGCATTGCCGGCGATTTGATCGAGATCCGCTGCGGGGATATCGACCTGAGATAATCGGGTTGGTGCCCCGATGGAATCGAAAAACTGTTTTAATGATTCGATAGTTTTTTGCGGGTCTTCTATGCCGAATATTGCCTTGCCGAATTTTTGGATTTTTGGATATATGTTTTTGGTCCTCTGCTGTGCATGATAGGTAAGCCATGCTGGAAAGACTATGGATAGGGATGCTCCATGGGGAATATCGTAAAGAGCGCTTAATGAATGTCCCATCATGTGGTTCGGAAATCCGTGATTGCCGGTACCCGCAGTCGTGAGACCGTTTAACGCAAGGGTCGCCGCCCACATGAAATCGGCGCGCGCATTGAAATCGTCCGCTTTGTTCATTATTTTTCCGGTGCTTTCTTTTAATGTCCTGACCAGCGACTCGACAAAGCCGTCTTGAATGGATGTGTCAATCTCTTCCTGCGTAAAATATCCCTCCAGAAGATGCACCATGGCGTCCACGCAACCGAAAGCAGTGTAGTTCTTTGGAACGGTAAAGGTATTGTCAGGATCGAGGATGGATACTTTTGGATACAGTGAGTCGGCACCAATGTTGAATTTCTGTTGGGTTTTTTCATTCGTTATGACAGCTCCGGAGTTCATCTCTGATGCAGTAGCTGCAAGGGTAAGCACCACATAAAGGGGCAGGGCATCGCCTATTTTTGCTTTATCCGTAAAATAGTCCCAAACATCGCCCTGATAATAAAAGCCGCACGCGACTGCTTTTGCAGTATCAATGACGCTGCCGCCGCCGACAGCGAGGATAGCGTCCACCTTTTCCTTTCGTGCAAGCTCGATTGCCTCGTGAACAAAGCTCAAGATCGGGTTGGACTTCACGCCATATTTTTCTACGAACATAACGCCGTTTTTGTTTAAAGACTCTACAACACTGTTGTAGATGCCGTTCTTTTTGATACTCTCTTTACCGTACAGAAGCAGGCATTTTTTTCCGTGCAGGTAATTGCCGATACTTTTTGTTTTGTCCTTACCGAAAACTATTTTTGTGGGATTGTAAAATACAAAACTTCTCATGGTAGCCTCCGTCTACAAATATTACCCCGTAAAAGAACTCCATCAAGTATGGTGGAGTTCTTATAATACATTCTAATTCCTCAGAGAAAGGACTGTTTTTAAGCAACAGCTTTTCTAACGGAGTTATGTAAAATATAAGTATGCTTAAGTCATGAGACAACCGTTGCGCCCGCTGCAGTAGATTTTCATGCACCGTAAGATGGTACAAGCATGCTTTCACATACAAAAAAAGGGCGGTTCGCTTACCCCGTTATAGATATGTTAATTCCTGATGGCCTGCGTTCATGGTGCTGCTTCTAATAGGGTGAACCGCCCCTATGGTGATATCCTATGGATACACCCTGTTTAAATACTCATGATACGAGGTAACTATGCTCCCGTCAGGCAATGTGGCAATCTGAAAAGCAGGTCCATTCAATGTTGTCACATATGACGCAGAGCTTGTACCCTGGTTTATAAGCCATATATTTGCGCCGCCTGTTGAGTTGTCTGTTCCGTAGAACTGTCCGGATGGCCCAGATGATACTGCAATCAGGTTAATGTTGTTCATCAGCACTGTGGGTAATACCGGACCGCTGCCTGCAGAGGATGCACTCTTAAGGTTAAATGCACCTAAATCAGGTATGATAAGCGTGCTGCCCTGTGCCAAAAGTTGCAAGAATCCGGTCAACCCGGAGACAAAGGATGGATTGACCTGTGTGCCGGATGCATCATACTTTGCAATAGTGTTTGTACCTATATTCACAAACACATTACCAGATCCATCAACAGCCACATCATACGGCATGCCGAGCCCGCTAATATCAAGCCACGGGCTTATGGTGCCTCCGCCTTGCGGTACTGTCTCAATTTTGCCAACCCCGGTATCGGCCATCAATAAAACCCCATTGGGGCTGAAGGTGCAGCCTAAAACCTGTCCGCCGGGGATTGCATTGCTTGTCGCATAGATGGATGTCTTGTTGTCAGGCGTAAGCTTAACAATCATCGGCCGTTGATAAGAGACGGATATGTATACATTGCCTGCACTATCAACTCCCATGTTTCCATAATATCCATAAGGCCCTGCAGCAAACCATGTGATTGTATCTGGAGCGCCGACTCCGGTGAATGTTACCTTTGTAACCACAAGGTCGTTGCTGTTTGCAATGTACAGATTATCGTTAGTATCAAAGGTCATGCCGAGGGGGGCTACCCCATTGCTGGTGATGAAGCCCTGACTTACCGTTCCAGCCAAGGTTACCTTGCTTATGGTGTTGTTATTTGGACACGACACAAGCAGCACATTCTGTGATTGCCAATACACAACGCCTGCTGCACTTCCAGCGGCGCATAGAGTAGTTGCCCATGTAGTATTCAAGGCATGCGAAGTGATGTTGTATTGTGCTATGTTATTGCCTGCAGCGATGTAGAGATTGCCGTTTACCTGCGCTATGCCCTGTGGGCTTGTGAGCGTGCCGGCTCCAAGGCCTGTCGGCTGAGAGCCGCTCCCATTGATTGTATACGTGTACACTGAGCCGTTTGATGGAAATGTTACGTACAGGTTGCCTGCATTGTCATTGGTGAGCATGTACGGCCTTATGGCCATGGATCGCCACGCAGTCACCTTGCCATTATCCGGGTTTATAATCTTTATCCAGTATTTTCCGCTTCCATCTGCTGTTGTTTCTGCTACATACAGTACATTGTTGGTGAATGTTATGCCAACGGGGTTGTTCAGTCCTGTTGCAATGACCTGTGCAACGCCGTTTTGATCAATCTGAGCGATATGGCCTAAGCCATCCGTTGTATACAGCATGTTGGCCGGCGTAGCTGTAATTGCCATGGGTACAAACATAATATCAATCGGTTGGACAGTTCCTGACGGTACAAGCTCGAATGCAACCGCATTGCTTGCAAGTTGATTTACTGTGACATTCGTGACAACCGTTTCTGTTAAGCCATTACCCGCGGTAAGTGATGCCGGCGTCATGATCGTGATCTGTGTACTGGTCCAGCTTATTGCTGTGCCTGCGTCAGCACCGTTCATGTAGACCTTACCTGATCCCTGTGTTGCAGAGAAGTTGGAACCTGCGATCGTAACAACTGTGTTCACAGATGCCATTGGTGTAATACTTGTAATAACAGGCTCAATGCCTGTCGGCCCCTGTGGGCCTGTTGCTCCGGTTGCTCCGGTCGAGCCCGTTGAGCCCTTCGAGCCGCTGCATCCTGCCATAATGATTATGGCAAATAAACTTGAAACAAGTAATCTTATTAATGCTTTTGTTTTCATGATAACCTCCTTTAAAGGATAAAAATGTACTATTAATTTTAGCAACACTTAAAACATTTAATTTATAGGCTATTCCGTAATGTTCCGAGATTAATTCTGGTGTCTTCCAGCCTGATACCCTGACATCGCAAGTGGCACGAAACAATCAAGAGTATTGTAAAAAGCAGAATACCTCATGGCACCTTGACACCGTGTCGGAATGACTGCGGTACGGCCAGGGATTATGCCCTTGGAGGAATGAATATTGTTTTTATAATATTAAATTTTGGCAGGTATTGATTGAGAGCATTCAAAGCAATGAAGTTTAAAACTATGTCTGTAAACGTAATAGTATGCATGCATGGAACATCACTGTTTATACCCTTGGTGTCTGAATAATGGCTTGAAATATAACTCCTGTCAAAGGTGATTATACCGGGGACATATGTATCGGCATCTGCGTTTTCATCGCAGTCATGCACTAATGTTGGATCCATGACAGGGATCGGGGTGTTTTTGCAGGTCAAAACTGATCCGACAATAAAACTATTATCGTACGCTTCATCATCCAAGTCCGAAAGTATACCGAATGACAACGCGAAGAATGCTGTGATCAGGTAAAAAAAGTAATTTACAAATGTTAAATGCTTTCTGATATATCGCATTTTTTATTTTCATATTAGACAGTTGAATATCGAAAGTCAATGATTCCCATCATACTTGTTTTTTGTGGCCCGGGTATCCAAAAACAAGGCAAACAAGGTCCAGGCTTAAATATTGAAATGTATAGTTTGGTTATATTACTTGCAAGAGTAATAGTGTTAAAATGCTCTTGTATTATAGCAGATTATAGTTGAAATAGAGAATAAATGTTGTATTAAATATTAGAAATAAATATTGAAAATTATTTCAGCAGAAATGATCGGCAATAAAAATGCGCGCTGTTTAAGGGTAAACAGAGAAATAGACTTAAGCGATGCCCGGTTCAGAAGATTTTGGAAATACCGTAAAGATGCTCGTTATCCTTCTGCAGGGTTCAGGCTCAGCTGTTCTGTTTCGTATGCCTCCATACTTTTGACAGCTTCTTTGACATCGTTGGACATGATGATAAGGTTATGTGTTTGTCCTTTCAAGTCAATGATATGATTTTTAAGCTCTGCCTCTTTTGAAAAACCGATTTTTTCAAACACCTTGAGTGCACCTTTTTGATCCGCAGCCATCTGGGCAACGATCTTTGAAAGCTTTTTCTCCAGTGCTGCCATGAATATTTCCTTTGAAAGTGCAAGACCGACGCCCTTGCTTCTCCATGCCCTTGCTACGACAATCCTGATCTCGCCTATGTGCCGTGACCATCCGTAATCTTTCGTATGGAGCGTAGCATCACCGACGATTTTATTGTCTTTGTCAAAGGCAAGAAGAGGGAGCACTGTGTTGTAGTCAAGTGATTTTGCCCATGTTTCGATGACCTTTTTGTCCGCGACATCGTGTTTGAGGAACAGCCGGTCGTCTTCCGGGATACGTTGAAAGAAATCATGCAGTGCGTTGATATCATTTTTGGTCATTGCCCTTATTGATATAACGGAACCGTCTTTCAGAGTGTACTTCTTCAATGAATTTTTATTCATGGTACCCTCCTTTATATAGACTGATTGTCCCACGTATTAAGTTTAAAAGCAAGGTTTTTGCAAACCCTTGTGTTTAATGCAGAAATCCACTGGATTGAGAGACGGATACTGGATTACGATTGCCGGTCAGATCGTTGGATGTGGAATGCAAACAAATGATATCCCCTGGGACGGATAATCAAACTATAGCCTTATGACTGGGATTTTGATACACAGTTTCTTATGCGGAGTTTTATTCTAAAGAGGTTGCTGCTGGCTGTTCCGACAATACTCGGAGTTGTAACACTGGTGTTTTTCCTTATACACATAGTGCCGGGAGATCCTGTTACGCTGATGCTTGGCGATTATGCGACAAAAAGGGAGATTATGCAGATGCGCCACGAATTACACCTTGACAAACCGCTTTCAGAACAGTACGTGCTCTATCTGGATAATCTTCTGCATGGCAACATGGGTACATCCCTGTACTATAAAAAGCCCGTATTGGCTATTGTCTTGCAGCGGTTCGGTTATACAGCCCTGCTTGCACTGTTTGCCATGGTCCTTGCCCTGCTCATTTCCATACCGCTCGGCGTATGGTCTGCCTATAGACAGGGGGCATGGGTGGACAAGATTATTGCAGGAGCATCGATACTGGGCGTTTCGCTGCCGAATTTCTGGATAGGGATCCTCCTGATCCTCATATTCTCTCTGAGATTGAACCTGCTTCCCGTTGCAGGGGCTCAGTCCCCCTTATCAATAATTCTTCCGGGGGTTACCCTTGCCATAGGCATGAGTGCAATAACCATACGTATGGTACGGGCGAATATGATAACAGCCTTGCAGCATGAAAGTTTTACAGCCAGCCTTGCTAAAGGTATCAGTATAAGACGTACTTTGTTTGTTCATGCTTTAAAGGCGACGCTCATACCGGTCATAACGCTTGTTGGTATGCAGTTCGGGTTGCTGTTGTCCGGAGCAATTATTACGGAAACAGTATTTTCCTGGCCGGGCATGGGAAGACTGCTTGTCGACAGCGTTATGACGAGGGATTATCCACTATTGAGCGGCACAGTCCTTGTGATCGCACTTATTTATGTGATGGTTAATCTGATTACCGATATCCTCTATTTTGTTGTAGAACCGAGGATGAGGAAGACTTTATGAGACGCATTGGTGCAACCGGTATTCTTCTCTTTATCCTGATATTCGCAGGCATTGCCGCACCTGTTTTAAGCCCGTATAATCCCCGGAAACAAATTCTCTCCCTGTCCTTTCATGCCCCATCTGTCTCGTCTCCCATGGGCCGGGATGCACTCGGAAGGGACATATTCAGCCGGGTTTTATATGGGATTAGGACATCCCTGTTCATAGGTTTTACTGTCGTTCTGATATCCCTTTCACTGGGAGTGACGGTTGGAGGCATGGCCGGGTATATTGGAGGTTTTCCGGATGCTGTGTTTTCAAGGGTCATCGACATCTTAATGGCATTCCCCGGTCTGCTTCTATCAATCGGCATTGCAGGCATCATGGGGCCGAGTACCCTCAACATCATCATAGCATTGTGCGCGGCAGGATGGGTTGGATATGCACGCTATACGAGGGCAATGGTGATATCTATAAAACAGAGGGATTACATCGTATCTGCAACAGCAATAGGCAAAAACAGGTTTACCATTTTGTTTACAGATATCTTACCGAATATTATAGAACCATTGATTGTCGAGGCAAGCTTTGGTATAGGCATAGCCATCGTATCGGAGGCAAGCCTTTCTTTCCTCGGTCTTTCAAGCCCTTCAACACCGAGTCTCGGAAGGATGCTTTCCGAAGCTATTTCTGTTATAAATGTTTCACCATGGATGGCTCTGTTTCCGGGACTAACATTGACTATCATTGTTTTATTGTTTAATGATATTGGCGAAAGGATAAGAAAAATATACGAGAGGTAACTATGAAGACAGGCAGACTATTGATGATAGGGTTTAACGGTACGGAACTACCGGCTGAATTCGAACCCATAATAAAAAAATATGGTATTGGCGGATTCGTACTGTTCGAGAGGAACCTCAAAAACCCGGGGCAGATTCTCTCATTGAATAAACATCTTCATAATACGGACGATGGTTTTGTACCTCTGATAGCTGTTGATCAGGAGGGCGGAAGGGTACAAAGATTAAAACATCCGTTTTCTCACCTGCCCACAGCAAGGAAAGTGGAAGAATATTATCGAAAGCACAACAACGCTATCGACATTATCTATGAATACGGAAACTTCATAGCTGAAGAACTTTCCATAGCCGGTTTTAATATGAATCTTGCTCCGGTACTCGACCTTTCGGAGAAGAACGACGGGGTGATAGGCGACCGTGCTTTTTCCCATGCCCCTCTTGTTGTAGAAGAGATCGGAGTAAGTCTGATAGCCGGTATGCAGGACCATGGCATTATTGCGTGTGCAAAGCATTTTCCCGGCAATACCGATACGGTGATAGATCCGCACAGCGAACTACCTTCCATTACAATCAAGCCGGATGCGTTCAAGCATGGACTGTCTCCCTTCATACACGCTGTAAATAACGATGTCGGAAGCATCATGATATCACATACGATGTTTCAGGGGATAGACGATGTTCCGGCATCCATGTCGGAAAAGATTATCAACGGTATCCTGAAAACCGATGCCGGGTTTAAAGGCATTGTTATTACCGACGATGTAAAGATGGGAGCAATAGCGAAGACATATTCCGTCTCAGAGGCTATCATCAATGCATTGGCAGCCCGTGCCGATATGGTCATGATAAGCAATATCGAACCTGAGGAACTTGAAGCGGTACTTGATAACCTCGAAAGTGCCAGAGCTGAAGGTATCATTCCGGATGATCTCATCGAGGCATCGCTGATGAGAATCGATCTTATAAAAAACGCGATCGGTATAAAAGGCCAGCTTGTTCAGTCAGAATCCGATATACTGGCATTGCTCGATAACAAGGTGCACAGGGCCTTTGTAAAAAAATTTTCCGGAGGCAATTGGTGAGGAACGAATCGATAAAAGGAATCTGCCGTTTCAGAAGACCTTGGGTAATGTGGTTTTGTCTCTTTCTCATGATATGCTCGTTTCCTGCGCTGTCGTTTGCCGGAACCGGAGCGGACGAAAGCGGTGTTCATATTACAGCAACCGGCACGGCTCCGGTGTCGCAGGGAATTATTCAGGCGAAACAGGTTGCTCTTATGCTGGCAAAAAGACAGGCGGTAGAGAAGGCCGCCGGTATGTCCATGGTTGTGAGCAATACACCGGACAAAAGGTCGGTCATCGAACAATCGATGGCAGCTCTTACCTATACGGTTGTAGCTGAGCACATATCGGGAGGGATGTATTCTGTCGAGATAGATGCCCTCGTCACTGTGCCTGAAGCCGGGGGAGAATTGACCGGTACCGCAAGCTTGGCGGTTACGCAGTCTGCCACCGGTGATTTAATCGACAGAACACCGTATGGCGAGATAAATTGGACACAGGGCTATATCATAGCAGAAGGGAAAGGCGACATACCGAAAGGATTGAATAAAGATATTTGTGATTCTATGGCAAAGAGGGCTGCTCTGATCGACGCGCATGCGAGGGCACTTGAGATGGCTCAGGGCGTAAATCTTGATGGAGATATGAGCATCGGGACATACGTATCAAAAGATTCCCGTCTTTTCTACCGGTTAAAAGGTTTGATAGCGAGGGTTAAGCCTTTCGAACAGTACAAGGACAATAATGTTTATACGATAAAAATAAAAGTCCCTTTTTACGGCATCAACGGAGTGCAAACAGTTTTCTTGAATTCTTATATCAAGTCGGGCAATAAAAGTATTCCTCCCTCTCCGGCGAAGAGCCGCATTGTTATAGATGCTCGGGGTACCGGGTTGAAGCCCGCGATGTTTGTCAGGATTGAAGATCACACGGGAAAAAATATTTATACGGCACAGGATGTCAGCAGGTCTGTCCTGCAGAACAAAGGCATGGTACAGTATGTTACGGCGACGACAATAACACAGACCGATATCCAGGCAAAGGCATTGAAGGCTGACGGCAAACAAAGCGGTAATATAGTTATTTCACCGGGTGATGCCGGGAAAATGAAACAAGCCGGCAGCGGGAACGTGATTGTTATAACGGATTCTCCCGTAGGCGGTACAGAGGGCAGCCTGTATTTTCTGTTTGCAGCATTCAAATGAAACAATGCATGCATTCCATAAGTGCATGTGACTGCTGCGCACTGTTTACGGCAAGTTGGTATTGTGAAGGTAAAAGGAAAAACAGAAGCCATCAAACTCTATGAGCTCACGGCTGACGAACAGAATGCTTTTTTACAACAATTCCGGGATGTGTGGGATTCTATAGATAAAAACGAACTTGAACATGCGAGGCTTTTACCCAAAAGCCTTATAGAGCAAAGGCCTGACGACAGGGTATGTATGATGATGTTCTCCAAGGTAGAGCAAGCACTGTCCGCAGGAGGGTTGTTCGATCCTATAATAGAAATGCAGGAAAAATAAATCCCGTTGGAAAAGACAGGTCTTTAACAGAGAATGATGACCGATCGCCTTGAGCAGTGGGAGTCTACCCGGTACCCTTGGTCATGGGAGCACTGTACTGTTAATTACACCATATCGTGCATCTCGATATACCGTTTGGTATGTAATGGATGGATTGCGGCATATAACTGTTTAAAATGCTTGACTTGTTTTTATGGTATGATAAATGCATTATCTATTTTAAATTCAATCAAAAGGAGGTGAAAAGAAATGAGAAAATTAATATCAGTAGCAGCAGCATTAGCATTTGCACTTACACTTGCAACAATGGCAATGGCAGCACCTAAAGCAGCAGCGCACAAAGCAGTAGCACACAAGAAGATGGTAAGGAAGGTAGAAGCGAAGACAGTAAAAGCAGAGGTAGTCAAGGTTGAGAAGCTGAAGAAGGCAACATTACTTATAGTGAAGATAGATGGCAAAGAGAAGACTCTTCACGTAGCAAGAGTTGCACTTAAAGAAGCAGAGGCACTTAAGGGTGGCGAGACAGTAGAGTTAACACTTCATGGTATGTGGGTTCACGGTATAAAGGCAGAAGCAGCAGCCCCGGCTCCAGCCCCAGCAGCAAAGTAAATTCAAACTTAAGAGAGCATTATTTAGTGGCGTCTTTGACGCCACTATTTTTTTCTTCCGTATGAAGGATCATAAACGTTTATTACTATCTTTCTTGACATTATTACAATTTAGATGCATTGTACAAGCATGAACATGCTCCGGAGAATAGAAACACTGTATTTCGTAAGTCTCTTTATATTTCTTTTTATATCAATACAAGCTGCTTCAGTAAGATTAACGACCACGTGCGATCAAGATATTGTAACACAGGATGACGTGTTTACAGATAACTCGCAGGATAACAACGGTGTATCGTCCCATTTGTCCGGTAGCGAAACAGAACATAATTTAGTTTTATTGAATGAAGAACATAGTTCAATCAATAATAGTGATATGTCTCTGGCTTTATGGTCAAACATTTTATCCATTTCAAAATCATGCCGGATTGTCAAAATTATTATGCACGAAGTACCTCTTATTTCGCAAGATTTCTTTAACACCTTTTTTCATCCGCCGAAAACCTTCTTGGCATAGGTGTTTGACGGTTCCGGGGTAAAATAAAACCCGCTGTTTTTTCCACGTCATACATTTTTCAATGCCGCTATCTTGCTTATCGGGAGAAATCTGTATTCCGGAATAGTTCCCGAGGGCATTTTTAACCGAGAAAAAACCAATAAAAACAAAGGAGGTTTTTATGATACAAGATAAAAGATTTAAAAAGGTCATCGGTGTGGTGATGGGAATTTCAGCAGCACTCTTGATATTAATAATGGCAGGTTGCGGAAGCAGCGGAAGCAGCGGAGGCGGTCCATTCAATTCCGATCAACTCTCTGCCCTTGCACAGATGTTCGCATCTACAGCAAATGGTACACTAACAATGAGTACAAGTTCCTATACACCAATGAAAGTCAATGGTCTTCATCCACTTTCTTCATGCGGACCTAGCACGCTTATTCCACCTACAAGTTGTCCGGGCGGTGGAAATATCTATTATACACTTAATATGAACTGTACAATGCCATCGGGTTGCTGTTCCGCTAACCCGCCTTGCTCACAAGACTCCATGTCAATAAATGGACAGGGTTCGATTAATTACAATTCATGTGCCGAGACCATTACAACAACAGGTGACCATATGATGATAAACGGAACTATCACAATGGGTCTTACCTCAAATGCAACGATACAATGCGGAGGTGCTGTTGATGTGGATGTGACAGTTACGTTTACAGGTATGCCGACCATAAGTGTAAACGGCAAAGATGTATGTCATGGTGATATCTTCATTACGGCAAAGGGACACGCGGGCGCGTCAAATTACACCTCTGTTTCGGGAACTATTTGTGGACAACATCTGTATGAATATTTCAACTACGGCTGCTCTGTAACATGTGCTAATAAGTCCTGTTGTTATGCCGGGTCATATTGCTCAACATGCTATGCAAATGCGTGTATTCCTGCAGGTGCGGTTGACTGTTGTGACGGCTACAATTGTCCTTCAGGTACAACATGTGTGCAGTCGGGTGGAAAAACGATGTGTCAGCTTTCCCTTGTAAATTTTGGTTTTGCAATGCCGTCGTTTGATCTGACGAATAAATAAATCTATGGGGAGGGGCAACGCATTGATTGCCTCTCCCAACAATTAACTCTGCTTCATCATGAGAAAATGTTCCAGGTCGTTCCGCAGGTAATCTTTCATTTGCAGGAACCGATACCAATCCGCAGTACACAACTGCAGTTATTAATGAACATTGTACTTATGCAGAAACTATATACTCTGCAGACGGTACAAGCGGCACTACATCAGGAACAATCTGCGGAAGAAATGTTTCATGGAAATGGTAATAAAGGGGAACAGGACGATACAGAAATAAGCCATTCCGATGAATCTCCCGGTTCAGCTTGATAGTATTTAAGAAAAGGGACGAGCCTTCGGCTCGCCCTTTCTTCGTGATGTATATCGGTTGTGCTATTGAGGTGTATTGCAGGGACAGCTCATCATACCGCCGGGTCTCATCCCTCTCATACCGGGTCTCATGCCTTGCCCCATCATACCATGTCTCATACCGAACCATGGGCCGACCTCTTTATCGAGTCCGTATTTTCTCGCAGTATCAAGGATCTTTGTTTTGAGATCTATAATCTCTTTTTGTATTGATGCTATCTTGTCGTAGTTGATTTCCTGCGCTCTGTAGGCCTTGATTAATTCAATCCGCTTTAGAATAAGCTCGTTGCGTGCCGATGTTGTGTCCTTGAGGAAGTTTTTTACGGAATCAATATTAAGATTTGCAACCGCTGTAAATCCCATGCCATGCCAGCCGCCCGGACCCATTGCATATACACTGCTGCACATCATCAGTCCTATTAGGACCGCCATACTTGCTATCATTTTCCTTTTCATTGTTTCTTACCTCCTTGTCATATTAAACGAAGTAAGTTTAAAAAAGTTCCCTTACCTTGCAGCTAAGCCTCCTGACAGGAATTATTGCAATATCTGCATGGTCTCGTATAGTTGATATCGTAAACATGTCAGAAAGTCCTCCAGAGGCGGATCAGCCCTTGGGCTGATGCCTTGGGCGCAAGTCCTTTGAAGGAATTAAAAATCATCGTAGTATCCCACCATAGATGGTTGAACCTTCTGACGGTGTAAACCAGTATGCATAGATTGGAGGTAAAATGGGAATTCCGACAAAAACTGTCTGGCTGATAGACGCTGTAAGAACCCCTATAGGCAAGCACGGCGGGATATTATCTTCTCTCAGGCCTGATGACCTTGGCGCCCTTGTCCTTAAAGCAATCATTAACAGAACCGATGTACCGGTTAAAGATATCGAGGATGTGTACCTCGGTTGTGCTAACCAGGCAGGAGAGGACAACCGGAATGTCGCGCGCATGAGCTTGCTTCTTGCGGGATTGCCGGTCGAGATTGCAGGATGCACGGTGAATAGGTTGTGCGGTTCCGGACTCGAAGCCCTGTCGGACGCAGCACGGTGTATCATGGCCGGAGAGGGAAACGTCTACATCGGCGGTGGTGTAGAATCCATGAGCAGGGCTCCATGGGTGCTGCCCAAGCCGGAACAAGCATTTCCAAAGGGCAATGCCGCTGCGTACGATACAACCCTTGGCTGGCGTCTCATCAATCCAAAGATGGAGGCCATGGGACATACGGATTCTCTCGGTATGACTGCTGAAAATCTTGCACAACAGTACAATATCTCAAGGGAAGAACAGGACAAATTTGCACTCTCGAGCAATCAAAGGTCCATAAAGGCGATCAAGGACGGACTTTTTAAAGACCAAACCGTTCAGGTCGGGACCAAGCAGGGTATTGCAGACATTGATGAGGGTCCAAGAGGAGACACCTCTTTGGAAAAATTATCGATGTTAAAGTCTGTGTTCAAGAAGGATGGTACGGTTACCGCCGGCAACTCAAGCCAGTTGAGCGACGGTGCTGCAGCCGTACTTCTCGTATCCGAAGACTATGGCAGGGCACACGGTTTAAAGCCCATTGCAAAGATTCGCAGCTTGGCAGTTGCCGGTGTTCCTCCGAGAATCATGGGTATAGGACCAGTGCCGGCAACAAACAAAGCCATGGAAAGGGCAAAACTCAAGATGAACGATATAAACTTGATCGAATTGAACGAGGCATTTGCAGCGCAGTCGCTTGCGGTCTTGAAGGAATGGAAAATGGACAGTGCGGATCCGAGATTAAATCCCCTTGGCGGTGCAATAGCAGCGGGTCACCCTCTCGGTGCTACCGGTGCAATTCTGACGGCAAAGCTTTTGCACGAAATGAAGCGGAGAAATGACGTACGCATCGGACTGGTATCTCTGTGTATCGGGGTAGGGCAGGGCATATCGATGATTGTGGAAAGGGTATAGGTTTGTATAGATGTCTTTTGATATGAAAGGTAATATGACTATGGTAATAGCTGGTGCAGGTGCTATGGGCAGGGTGAGGGTGAAGGATAAACAATAACCACCCTCCCTCTATCCCTCCCGTCAAAGGAGGGACAATAAAGAGAAATTGTCGGACAATCTGAATGGAGGGGAAAGTTACCCACGCTCAATGAAAGAGCGTCAAATTCTATTTCTTGAAAACTTCTTCTTCGTTGAAGACCTGTGCGGAAAACTTTTCTATTTTTATCCCCGGTTTCTTCCAATCATCTTCAGGCAGGCCTGCTTTCATGCATGTTTCACTCAGAAACGTGTCCCTGTCCCATCCATACTCTGTTGCGACCTGGGGGAGGAGTACACCCCGGTAAAAACCCTTTGTAACATAAAGTCCATGTTTTCCAACCTCGATCTCATCGAGGGATTTTACCGTCTCGAGTTCTGACAGTACGGAGATCTCAATCGTTAAATGGCTTAATTCATCCGGGGTAACGTGACTGAATCTTGGGTCCTCGACGGCAGCAGCGATTGCCATTGCCTGAATGTTTTTATAGAGCGGTTCATGAGAGAAGAAATTACCGATACAGCCGCGCAGCCTGCTATCTTTATTCAGAGTCACAAAAGCACCTGCATTCCTGACGAGATTTTTGTTGTCAGTAGTATAGCCGGGAATAGTGCCTTTTTTCAGATAGGCCTCGATTGTTTTTCTCGCAAGCTGCAAAAGCTCTTTTTGTTCTTGTATCTTGAGTTCTGACATATTAAGGTACCGGCCTCTTTCCGGTTTTTTTATATCTGAAATAATCCATCAGGACGTCCCTGTGATCAAATGCAATCGTATCAGGCAGTGAATCAGAAGTAAACAATTCCAGTGATTTTGCATCATCATCTGCCCTCGGTATACCTTTGAGAGCCCTGGCAAGAAAAACAGTCGTTATAGTGTGATGGCGCGGATCACGGTCAGGTTTGGAATAGGTGTAGAACTGTTCATAAAGCTCAACATGAACCGATGTTTCCTCAAGAGCCTCGCGCATTGCAGCGTTTTCAAGCGATTCTCCGTAATCCACAAACCCGCCGGGGATTGCCCAGCCATACGGAGGGTTTTTCCTCTCAATCAAAATAATCTTATCGCCAATCTCTATGATAATATCCACCGTAGGAACCGGATTTTTGTATGCTGCCATAGCTTTACGCTACCATAAACGACCTCTGTGTCAATATTTCTGCATTGATCAGTCAAGGGCGTGCAAACAATAATTTTCTCTTTTCATTTCAATAGAAAACTCACTCCAAGTATGATATGTCATCTTTTACATAAGAAGGAGGTGAAATATGCTTCATGTTAAGCAGACAGGACCACCGGTCAAGCATTTGTTATACACTTTATTCTTGGTAATCTCTGTGGCTTCATGCAGTATTTATTCAGTAACCATGCCCAACGCCCTCCAATCACCCGGGACATACACTGCTGGCAAAGGAGAAGTAGGAGCCCGTTCGTACTTATGGCTTCCCGAAGGTGGTGATGTTAAAATAGGGTTGAGCGATCATATCCAGCTGTCGGGCATAGTCACTTCCCAGGGACCCAACATTCAGGTATACGAGGGCGGTCTTCTGTTTAATGCGCGGAATAGTAATAACAAAGGCTCAGGTACATATTTGACCGTTTTCGCATTCGGCGGCGGAGTGGACAGAGGTACAGGGGTAAATTCTGGTTCTTATTCTCTGAAAGATTATAAGAGCAGTTCCTTTATCTCAGGGAATTCTTTTTATCTGTATGAAGGATGGTATCCCGGATTTAAATTCGGAGAACATTTTGGCATTACCATACCGATGAGGATTTATGAATTGTCAGGAGATTACCAATATACGACAACTTCATCAGGATCAACGACGACAACGACGACAACCGCGCCGCTTAACATAACGACATGTGCGTTTGTTCCTGAATTGGATCTGGATGTTGAGTGGACACATATAGGACTGAACATAGGATGGAGCATTCCATTGCAGTTTTATGAAAGCAAAAGTCCGGTTTTACTATGGATGCTTCCGGATCTTTCTGCAGGTTTATATTATAAGTGGTAACTACCTCTTTACAATGAGCAGGGGTGCCTCTATTCTCCATAGGCTTGACCGAAAAGAGGCAAACCTTCACAGTTCGCTTCTCGGCGTAACGCAGCACTGTATTGTTTCTGAATTTACGGCAAGACTTCCTGTTGCATTTTTGGAGATAAAAGTGCTATGAGATAGCTAAACCTAATCACGGGGGATTGGAAAATGAACATCAAGTCGGTACAAAGAAAATTTAGCCGTAAATTCGAAAATATGGATTCGTATGAAAAGACAAGGTTTTATGTAATCAGCGGCATAGCTTTGCTGTCAGTTCTCCTTGCCGCAGCATTAATAATCGTGTTTTATCTGAGGTATCTCAACGTTGTCGTCGGCGTCGATACTGCAGGCTTGCTCGGCAAACCTGTTGTTTTCGTCAACAATATGTCTAATTCTGCATTAAAAAACGTTTCCATCGAAATGGACGGCAAGTACACGGCTAATGTTACCGAGATTAAACCGAAACAATCTGTTGTAATTTATTTCACATCTTTTAAGCCTTCGCCCCCATGGGGCTATAAGCCGCTTGAGATTAAAGTAAAATCAGGTTTTGGCGTGAAAACGAAATCTTTCCCTCCTTCTTCCCAATAATGCATGCCGTATAAAGAAACATATATAGAAGTCATTCTTCCGGTGCCTGTTGACCATGGATTTACGTACAAAGTGGATGAATCGACGACCGGCATAACCGATGATGCAAAGATTGTTTCAGGACAGCGGGTGCTTGTACCGTTTGGTTCAAGGATGCTTGCAGGAATGATAAGAAGGGTAGGTGTCGATAAACCGGATTATCGTACAAAGTCTGTCCGGCAGTTCATAGATTCCGAACCCTGTCTCCCTGGTCCGCTCATAAAACTTTTGGAATGGGCTTCTCATTATTATTTCTATCCCATGGGAGATGTATTCAAGCAATTTATGCCGCATAAAGATATAAAACTTGAAGCAAATAAGTTTTATAGATTATCGTTACAGGATGTTGATTATAGTATACTATCAGATAAAGAAAAGGCTATTATCGCATATCTTGCAAACAAAAAATACATATCAAAAATTACCCTTGTCAGAAGGTATGGTCAGGGTGTTGTCACTAAGCTTGTTAAAAATGGAATCCTGGAGATTATCTTTAAAACAGCGGATAAGATACCTGAGCAGCCTGTTGATTCAATTCCCGACACTAAGACACCAGCTGGCTTGCAAGCGTTTAAATCAGGGATAACACCAACAGAAGAACAAAAAAAGACCATAGATGCGCTTGTAACAAGCTTACAAACAAGAACATTTCAGACTACTCTTGTTATGGGTGTAACTGGAAGCGGTAAAACAGAAATCTATATGCAGGTCATAGCAGAAGCGATAAAACAGGGGAAAAATGCCATTGTTCTTGTGCCTGAAATAGCATTAACACCACAGCTTGTTAACAGGTTTATCGACAGGTTTAAAGGAATAGTTGGTGTAATGCATAGTAAAATCAAGCCGTTACTGTTAAGAAAGACCTACGAGGATATCCTTCTTGGAAAAATCCGCATCATTATAGGTGTGCGTTCCGCTATATTCGCGCCTATCAAAGATGTCGGGGTTATTGTTGTTGATGAAGAACACGAGCATACCTACAAACAAGAGGACAGGTTCAGATATAATGCACGGGATGTCGCAATCATGAGGGGCAAACTGGAACAAGCTCTTGTTGTTCTGGGCAGTGCAACCCCTTCACTTGAATCATATTACAACGCAATGACCGGTAAATACCATTTCTGTAAACTCGAACATAGAGTGCAGAACCTTCCGATGCCACATATACAAGTTATTGATCTCAAAAAAGAACATCCTCACAGAATCGGAAATGAAATTCTCTCAAAGCCTGTTGTTGATGCATTAACGGAAACATTTGCCAGGGGAAAACAAGCAATCATCATGCTTAACCGGAGAGGATATGCCTCAAGTCTTATTTGTGTGGATTGCGGGCATACTGAAAAATGTCCAGAGTGCGAGATCCCGCTTACGTACCATAAGTCATTGCAAAAACTGGTCTGCCATTATTGCGGTTATTCCGAGCCTGTTTTTGTAAAATGCCCAGCTTGTGGATCTTCGAACATAAAATCCATGGGCATCGGAACCCAGAGGCTCGAGGAAGAAATAAAAAGGGTATTCAGCAATATCAAGTTCATCAGGATGGATAAAGACACGACCGTGAAGCTGGGTTCACATGAGGAATTTATTGATTTGTTCGGCACGGGTGATGTACTTATGCTGCTCGGCACCCAGATGGTTGCAAAGGGCCTTGATTTCCCGGATGTAGAACTTGTCTGCCTGCCGTTGCTTGATGTCGGCTTGAACATACCTGACTTCCGAAGCTCTGAAAGGATTTTTAATATTATCATGCAGTCTGCTGGAAGGGCAGGCAGGACAGAAAGCGGAGCAAGGGTGTTTATTCAAACGTTTAATCCCGATTATTATCCCGTGAAATATGCTGTTGAATATAAGACAGAATTATTCTATAAAACAGAGCTTAACTATCGTAAAGAATTGAATTATCCACCATTCTCAAGATTAACTATAGTGATATTTAAATACAAAAATCTCGACATACTTCAGAACGCAATGGAAAAGATTTCAAAGTTATTTGGCATTGGATCCGGTATCGTGCCTCATGGGGTAGATGTTTTTGGCCCTGTTCCAGCGCCCATGGCAAAGGTCAAGGGGGTTTATGTTTATCACCTTTTGCTGAAGTCCCCGAAAACAAACCTGTTGTCCGATACTCTGCATCAACTTGGCACTAAATTTAAAGAATTAATTCCTGATATTCAATATATCATTGACATGGATCCTCAGCATTTTATTTAACCCTGACACGGCAGAGAAGATTACTCATTACATAAATTTACTTATTTTCCAGAGTTATTTTTTTGGTAAACCGGATTGCGATAGGTGAGTGTTGCCTTTTTAAGACGAATATAGTAATATATAAAATTATGACGACAATAGCATTCGATGCAATGGGTGGAGATTTTGCACCCGGCGATGTTGTAAGAGGGGCGGCATGGATCAGCCTGGATACGGATATAAATGTTATCCTTGTCGGAGACGAAAAAAAGATTACCGATACACTCAAGGAATTGAAACACAACCCAGAAAACCTCTCGGTATACCATACGAACCAGTTTGTCGGTATGGACGAACACCCCAAAGAAGCACTTGAAAAAAAGCCCAAAGCTTCGATACTTGTTGCTGCGCAGCTGGTCAGGGACGGCAAAGCAGACGCTCTGGTAAGTGCCGGCAATACGGGTGCATGCATTCTGACCTGCGCAAGGACCTTCACGAAGATCCCGGGCATACAAAAGGCCGCGCTTGCATCGGTCTATCCCACGGAGATACGACGCGGTGAAAAGAATGACCCGTTTTCTTTGATACTGGATGTGGGTGCCACGGTAAATGTAACAGCAAAGGACCTTGTGTCTTTTGCGATCATGGGCAGTTCCTATGCATCCCGCATCAGTAAAAACTCAAAGCCAAGGGTTGCCATACTTTCGAACGGTACCGAAGAAATCAAGGGTAGTGCCGAGATGCTCGAGGCCTACAAGTTGCTCAAACAGTATTCCAAGATAAACTTCATAGGAAACATCGAGGGCATTGACATTCCCAAGGGTACGGCGGACGTTGTTGTTTGCAGCGGGTTTACCGGTAATATAGTTTTAAAGATGCTTGAAGGCGTATCGGAAACAGTGATGGGGCTTGCCCGATATGCATATAAAAAGAAATTCGCGTGGAAGATAGGGTTGTTCATGCTCAAGGGAGCTATTTACCAGTTGAAAGGCATAACGGACTGGGAGCAATACGGCGGTGCACCTCTGCTCGGGTTCGAAAATCTTTTTATAAAGGCGCACGGAAGATCAAAGGCAAAAGCCACATCCAATGCGATAAAGGTGGCTGCGAAGGCAGTTCGTGGGGGTTTGATACAGGAGATTTCTTCATCGATTAAAGATTTTTCTTTCGACTGAGTGCCATGAAACAAGTCATCTACAGATGGGATCTCGATAAAACCTACCTCAAAACGGAATTTGAAACACTGAAAGGTTTATGGCGTGCCTTTCTGGAGAAGGCGGAGGAGAAAAAGAGTGTTCCGGGTGCTCCTGCCCTGTTGAAAGAACTCCAGAAAAACGAGGATAACGAAATATATTTCATATCCGGCAGTCCTTTGCAGATGCGCAAGGTGCTCGAAAAAAAACTGATCATCGACGGGATTCGCTGGAAAGAGCTTACCCTGAAACCGAATCTGCAGAACCTGCTCCTCGGGCGGTTCCATGCTCTCAGAGAACAAATCGGATATAAGTTGCCGATCCTGCTCGAAGACAACCTCAAGCGAGGTCAAGGCTCTGAAGAGGTATTGTTTGGTGATGACGCTGAATCGGATGCATATGTTTATTCATTGTATGCGGACATACTGGCCGGTATGGTCAAAAAGGAAACTGTCCTGAAGATCATTGAGTTTTGTCATGTACCTTCAAGCCATAAAAAAAAGATATCATCAATACTCGACCGGCTCAAGCACAATGATGTCGTAAGCAAAATTTTTATCTATCTCGACAAAAAAACACCGACCAGGCGTTTTGAGCTTTACGGCAGCAGGCTTGTGCCCATATACAATTATTTCCAGGCCGCGCTTGTCCTGTCTGCAGAAAACCTGATAACCTTAACATCACTGACCAGAATCATTCTGGACCTTGTTTTCGAAGCCCATTACTCGCCCGTTGTCCTTGGCAATTCGTTTCAGGACCTCGTGAGAAGGGGTGTTGTACACAACTCGCAATCCATCAGAATCGTTGAGGGCATCAAGCAGAACCTCAACGAGAAGATTATCCCGCTACCCGAAGGCTTTTATGAAAAACTCATGACGCATCTTGACGGTATCAAGGACATAAAAAAAACTATAGCAATAGATTCCCTCAAACCGGTAGATTATGTAAAACTTTATTCAGAAGAACACCGGAAAGAAACAAAACAGAAGAAGTCTATGATCGACAGAATCCTGCAATAGACTTAACCCTTATGCAGGGCTGCCGCACACAGAGGCATCCTCTGTTGCCCTGCATTAATGTTTGTGCTATGGATAGTACAGGTAATGGTACGGGCCTGTAATAATAAAACCCATAAAAGGAGGGAATGGTATGAACAAAAAGGTCTTAGTATTCGTTTCCGTGGCAGCGTTTGTATTTATGTGCGGTCAGGCGAACTCGGAGGAAGGCACGACTCAGACAACCAATCAAACCCAGACAACCAATCAAGCACCTGTTCAGGCGGGTACACCCTTCCAAGTGAAAGAACTGGTCGTGTGTGCAAGTGTGGATAACAGGGCACCGGTCGGGGCAGCGCAGACTTTTTCTGCAGGCACCCAAAAGGTCTATGCTTTTCTTGATGCGACGAAGATTACCGAAGATACGCAGGTGACATTTGTATGGATGTACAATCAGAAAGAAGTCTCCAAATTTGAAGTGCCCTTAAATAAGAGCGTGAGATGGAGAACTTTTGCCAGTAAGACCGTGAGCGGAATGAAGGGAGATTGGGCTGTAGAGATCAAGGATGCAAACGGCAATACGGTAAAAACATCTCAGTTCAAGGTGGAGTAAACCCCTGCAGAGTTCCACGGGCATATCCGTGGAACTCTGCTTTTTCGTTAGCACGACGGCCAATGTAAGCCAGTGGAGTTATAAAGGTGTTAAGAGCCTTAGACTCACATCCTGTTGCGAAGGCGTGGTTTATAACCTCGTCTTTTTCTTTGTATTATGATTTTCTTAGAGCCCGAAGGTTAATTTAACACTGTAAACCGGTATCTTTGCAAATGCGGCCTCAATGGCAAAACGAGCAAAAGTCAGATCAAGCTGCAACCCAACCGTACCTTTTAGTTCGGATACGTCCGCCTCTTTTAAATAAACCCATTGTGAAGAGGGCAGGGTTATATTGATTTGCGAACTTGGAATGCCGCTCGGCTTGCTCAAGATGAAAACCTCTGAAACGCCTGCATACGGTTCAAAGATAAACAATTTCTTACTGATGCCGAGTGATGCATCGATAACCTGCATGCCGAGATGGGGCACCCCCATTAAAGAAGAATATGCACCTCGCAAACCGATTGCAGGTGTTGCTATGCCATCCTTGAGCAAAGCAACCTTCACCTCTCCACCGATAAGAGAAACATTGGTATTCGGTATCTGTAAATATGAAGCACCGATGTCGATTCCCCAGGGCAGTCCTTTTCTGACGAGCAGTCTCGGTATGACAAGAAAATCCGGCGGGTTGTGATCCGCGGTCACCTTTTGCCAATAGGATGCATTCTGGTTTATATCCGCAAAGCTTACAGCCCCTCCAATCTCAAATCCGGTGAGTCCGAGATTGCTGGAAGGACCGAGCATGTTATAGCTTAACGCCAAACCAAGTTCTTCCGAGAGGCTTTTGAACTCATCCTGGGACAACAGATAGTTCGAAAGGATCGGGAATGTGATGTCTTTATTAGCATAGACGTGTGTGGACAGAGAGAACATAAGCGTTATCACGAGGATTGTTCCAAAAACTATTTTTTTCATCGTACCTCCAACATTAAAGAATATTTGAAAAGATTGCTGCAAATTTTATATAATGAATATATCATCACACACCTTAAGATTGTATGCGTTTGTATAGGTGTCTTTCGCAAGATGGACAAGTCCGAGTTTGACCGCATCGTTGCCCAGGGTGCTCTTCTGGTATGCTATGTTGTTTGCGGAATCATAGAAGGAGCGGAAATCGATCGTCGATTTGACTGCGGGAAGAAAAAAATTCAATCCCTTGCTGAAGTCACCGGAAAATATGACAGCATCGGGCTTTACGATGTTTATGATATTGATCAGGGCAATGCCAAGATAATTACCCATTTTGTAGAATGCATTAAGAGCGGCAAAGTCCGAGCTCCCGGCCAACCGCAACAGATCGTTCAGAACAACCGTGCTCTTTGATGCATGCTTCCTGTGTTTTAAGTAATACCGTATTACAGCATCGGAGGAGGCATATTCTTCCAGGCATCCTCTTTGTGAACAGCTGCATTTCCTGCCATGCGGTTCAACGATAACATGCCCGAGCTCATGGGCAGATCCGTGCTTGCTTCTTAAAAGGCTGTTGTTTATGTAGATGCCGGCACTTATCCATGACTCCAGCAGAAGTATCTGTATAAAATTATTGTACCGGGCGGCACTACCGAGCTTATGTTCTATAAATGTCCTTACATTCGCCTCGGTATCCGGTATTATCAACTTCTTCAATCTTGTCCCGAGCTCTTCCTTGATATTCAATCCCTGCAGCCACGGCATGACTGTAGAATTGATAACGGTCCCGCTTTTGTGGTTTAATGTACCCGGCACACTGACGCTTATGGCAGCCACCCTGTCTGCCGGAACGGATGACCTTTTCATCGTTTCGTAAAATCCGTTTTCCAGTTCCTCTATGAATTTGGCAGCATGCATATGTGCGGGTAGCGATAGTCTATGGGTACCCTTGATCCTGTATGAGCTGTCGGCCAAAAAGAAATTTACATGCCTTTTTGTTATTTCAATGCCGGTAAAAAAGTTCGTCATAGAATAATACTTATACAAACAAATTTATTTTGCAAGATATTATTATTTGATTTATGAATCATTGACATCAAACATTGAACAGTTATATCGTAACAATGAAAGTAAAACTGCGATAAATAAATTTTTTAAGGAGGATAGTGTATGGAGTATAGATCTATTCCCGATATGTATTACAAACAAGCGGAAAGAAACAAGGGCAAAGTTCTTATTCGGCATAAGAAAGAGGGTACATGGGTTGACATCACCTGGGATCAAAACAAAGATGCCACGGAATCGCTTGCCTTGGGCTTGATAAAGCTTGGGATCAAACCGCAGGAAAAGGTATGCATTTTATCGGAAAACCGGAACGAATGGTACGTGAGTGATATCGGCATACAAAGTACCGGTGCTGTAACGGTGCCCATTTATGCCACGAATACTCCGGACCAGGTGGCATATATCGTCAACAATAGTGATGCTGTCGATATAATTATCTCGACTGACAAACAGTATGCCAAAGTGAAAGCGGAAAAGAAGAATATGCCGAACCTGAGGCATATCATATCATTCGATAAGCTGGACAATGCGCCGGATGTGCTTTGGTTTCCTGATGTGCTCGCTTCAGGTAAGGCATCTGGTTTGCAACAAGAGCTGGAAAAAAGATTGAAGGATATAAAATCCGGGGATCTTGCAACGATTATTTATACCTCAGGAACGACCGGCGATCCCAAGGGCGCCATGCTGACGCAGAGCAATCTGTTATCGATTACCGATACTGCATACGATTCATTCAAGGATGAACTGACGGATGAGGTAATGCTCTCGTTTCTCCCTTTGAGCCATGGGTATGCACGGATCGCAGATTTCTATGTTCCGCTGTATCACGCAAAGGGCGTCCAGGCCATAGCAGAGAGCATCGATAAGGTAGCCGACAATCTGAGAGAAATAAAACCCACGATGTTTGTGTCCGTACCGCGCGTGTATGAGAAGGTATACGGAAAGATCATCTCCCAGGTCGAGGCGGACAAGCCGATGAAAAAGAAAATCTTTTACTGGGCAGTATCCGTGGGTAGTGCCGCTGCCCCGTACCTGATGGAAAATAAGCCGCTGCCGTTCTTCCTGTCATTGAAATACAAACTTGCCGGCATACTAGTCTTCAAGAAGATTAAAGAGGCTGTGGGTGGAAGGCTCAAGTTCGCGATATCGGGCGGTGCACCGCTTTCAAAAGAGCTGGGTGAGTTCTTCTTTGCCCTCGGGATCAAGATCGTTGAAGGGTACGGGCTCACCGAGACATCCGCAATTTTTATGGCGAATCCTCCGAAGAAAGTGAAGTTTGGAACGGTCGGGAAACCATTCAAAGGATACCAGTTGAAAATAGCCCCTGACGGCGAAATCTTATTGAAAGGCGATAACGTGATGAAGGGCTATTATAAAAAGCCCGAAGCCACGAAAGAAGTACTTGATAAAGACGGATGGCTTTCTTCAGGCGATATCGGTTTTATCGATAAAGAAGGCTACCTGCATATCACGGACAGAAAAAAGGACCTTATTGTAACAGCGGGGGGCAAAAACATAGCGCCCCAGCCGATCGAGAATAAACTGAAGATGAATATGTACATAGAGGAAGCGGTTATGATCGGTGATAAAAGACCTTACTGCGTGGCATTGATAGTGCCGTCATTCGAGGTACTTAAAGATGTGGCAAAAAGAGAAGGTATTCCCTATACCAATGAGAAGGACCTCATCGAGCAGCCGAGGGTGAAAGAGCTTATTGAAGCCGCGTTGAACGAGGTGAACAGCGGGTTTGCAAAATATGAGACCATAAAGAAGTTTGCTTTGATCCCGCAGCTTTTCTCCCAGGAAACAGGGGAGCTGACCCCGACAATCAAGGTTAAAAGGAATGCTGTAGAGAAGAAATATAAGGCGATTATCGATGGGCTTTACAATGCATAGAACAGTTTTGGGGACCGATTAGTCCGGTCGCCGCTGAGGAACTACCAATGCGGGGAGAAGGGCGAAGGTTTATTGATATGGACATGAAGCACTAAAATCATGAAAAAGCTGCGCCTGCTTCCAAAATATGAGCATAAGACCGATCCCATAGCGCCTTTGGGTGTATTTGCAATACGCCTCCTGCGGAGCGGTATACTGGCACTATTTGTTACCGGGGGTGCCCTGTCCATCGGGATACTGGGATATCATGTCACCGGGCACCTCGGATGGATCGATTCGTTCCTGAACGCCTCGATGATACTCGGCGGCATGGGGCCGGTAAACGCAATCCATACCACTTCAGGCAAACTATTCGCAGGTTGCTATGCACTCTTTTCCGGTATCATCTTTCTGGTAGCTGCAGGCTTGCTGCTAGCCCCGGTCTTCCACCGCTTCCTGCACAGGTTCCATCTGGAAGGC
>JAJYUJ010000031.1 GCA_021792615.1 bacterium | reverse complement strand
CTGGATATAGCGAAGACCTACTATGAGAACGTATCCCAGAATACCATTTCTTTTTCTTCCGCAATAGGAAAAGGGATTATTAATCGGGGATTGCTTCCCCCGGGGACGAAGCAGGATCTGGACAGATTTATCACGGCAAAAATGCAGGAGTATAATCTTACCGCGGTTGAATTGTATGATTCTGATGGAAAGCTCCTCGCCTTTGTCCATGCAAAGGGGGAGAACCCGAACCCGACAAGCAGAAAGCAGGTCATGGATGCGCTTCACGGGAAGCTAAAAACATTTATCGAGAGCATTGGTAACAGCGATATGATCAAAGGGTTTTCGCCGGTCTATGTGACCGGCAGTACGGTACCCGCGGGACTGGTGGTAGGGAACTACTTTATCAACAAGAGCCTTGTCGAGAAAATGGCGGAGATACAGCAGGGATATACGGAATACCGCCAGCAGCAGATATTAAAACCGCACCTGAAAACGAGTTACATACTGTTCCTTGTCCTCATCTCGATGCTGATGATCTTTTCCTCGATATGGCTGAGTGTTTATCTCGCCAAGGGCATATCGAGCCAGCTCGATATGCTTGTTTCCGCTACGAAGAAGATCGTTGCCAATAATTATGACGTGCATATCGAGAGAAAAAGCAAGGACGAGGTCGGTGACCTCGTAGATGCGTTTAATATCATGGCGAGGGAATTAAAACAGAACAGGGAGAGTCTTGCGCTCGCCTATGTCGAGCAGACACAGAGAAAAGCCCATATCGAGGCCATCCTGAACAGCATTTCATCCGGGGTTGTCGCAATAGACGGAAACGGCTACATTACCATAATCAATGCAACAGCCGGAAAGGTTATGAACGTCGATCCCGCCGAGGCGGTGAACAGGTATTATCAGGATATCATGGCGAAAGACATTATAGCTCCCGCCGAGGAAATGCTGAGGGATATGAGAAAAACCAACTCGGCGACGAGTACCAGGGAGATCACGATAAATACACAGGGACAGGTGAAGATATTTATCCTGCGGCTGACATCGCTGAAAAGTTATAATGACCGGATGACCGGATACATCGTCGTATTCGAAGACGTGACCGACCTGATCAAGATGCAGAAGATTGCGACATGGCAGGAGGTTGCAAAGAGGATGGCGCATGAAATAAAGAACCCGCTGACACCGATACGGCTGTCAGCCGAAAGATTACGGAGAAAATACCTCGACAGTATACCGTCCGAAAAAGAGGTGTTTGACGAATGCACCCGCACCATCGTAACCGAGGTTGACGAGCTCAGAAGGCTTGTGGATGAATTTTATAGTTTCGCCCGCATGCCGGCAAGCCAGCCGAAGCAGAACTCCGTAAATGAACTTTTATCGGAACTCTATTCGCTGTACAGTTCTGCCCACCGGAACATACAGTTTTCTCTCGACCGGGACGAGCGTGTGCCGCTGATAAAGTTCGACCGTTCACAAATCCGGAGGGTGCTTATCAACCTCGTCGAGAATGCCGTGTGGGCCGTGGATGGTACCGGTGAAATAACCCTGAAATCGATCTATGATGATAAGAACGGCGTCGTCCGGATCGAGATCATCGATACCGGCAGCGGTATCGATGATTTGGACAAATCCAAAATATTCGATCTATACTATTCGAAGAAAAAGGGAGGCTCCGGACTCGGTCTCGCAATCGTTCAGAGGATTATAACCGAACATAACGGGAGGATAGTGGTGGAGGACAACAAGCCGAGGGGGGCGCGGTTTATCGTGGAATTGTCTGCCGTCGAAGAAGGGGAACTTTTTAATGATAAGGGAGGTAAAACGGTCTCATGAGTAATAATTCGGTGCTTGTTGTGGACGACGAAGACTATATCCGCTCGACCATAGCCGGCATATTGAACGACGAACATTATACGGTAAAGCTTGCCAAAGACGGGTTCGAGGCATTAACCGCCATGAAAAACTTCTATCCCCCGGTTGTCCTGCTCGATATATGGCTGCCGCAGATGGATGGGATCGAAGTCCTGAAAAGGATAAAGGAGCAGTATCCCGATACAATCGTGATCATGATATCCGGACACGGGACAATAGATACAGCAGTCAAAACCATCAAAATGGGAGCGTATGATTTCATAGAAAAGCCGCTGGCGGCGGACAAGCTCCTCATTACCATAAGCAACGGTCTCAAGGTGTTCAACCTGCAGCAGGAGAACAAGCAATTAAAGGTTACGATAGAGAAAAAGTACGAGATCATCAGCGTATCGCGAGTCATGGAGGACTTGAAAAGGAAGATAGCCATCGTCGCTCCCTCGGACAGCTGGGTGATGATAACCGGCGAAAACGGCACCGGGAAAGAGCTTGTCGCAAACGCCATACACCGGCTTAGCTCCCGAGCAAACATGCCATTCATCGACGTGAACTGTGCCGCCATACCCGAAGAGCTGATGGAGAGCGAATTGTTCGGGCACGAGAAGGGCGCATTTACCGGTGCAGACCGCAGAAGGATTGGGAAGCTCGAGCTGGCGGACAGGGGAACGCTGTTCCTCGATGAGGTCGGAGACATGAGTGTACGCATGCAGGCCAAGTTGCTGCGCACACTTGAAGAAGGACGGTTTACGAGGATAGGAGGAAATAACCTCATCGATATAGATATCCGTGTTGTTGCCGCTACGAACAAGATAATAAAGGACGAAATACGGGACGGCAGGTTCCGGGAAGACCTTTATTACCGTTTGAATGTCATTCCGCTGCACATAGTGCCCCTGAGAGAAAGGAAGGAAGACATACCCGTTCTTACGGAGTATTTCCTGAATGAAAAAAATAAAATCAGCAGACAAAAAAAGAAAATAACACCCGCGGCCATGGGAGCGCTGAGCTCGTTCGTATGGAAGGGTAATGTGCGGGAACTGAAAAATCTTGTAGAGAGACTTTTTGTGCTTGTTGAAGGGGATGTTATCGATACAGAGGACCTGCCCAGGGAGATACGGACAAACTCAAAAAATGGCGATGAACAGGCGGACGACGGTTTGCATTCTGCCAAAAATGCCTTCGAGAAGGATTATATCATACGTATGCTCAAAGAGCATAACTGGAATATAACAAGAACAGCGGCGAAGATTGGCATTTCAAGGGAGAACCTCTCGCGGAAGATGAAATTACTCGGTATAGAAAGGGAAGTTTGATGTTCTGGTATGTGAGCGGATATAGCCTCCTGAAGGGCATGGAAAAACAGAAGACAAGTATCGCAAAGGCAAAGAAACGGGTGTTTCGGGCCGGAGCAATCCTTGATGTTAACCTCAATAACGATCAGGGATACATACTGCTGTCGGGAGAAATACGGTGTGATTTCGTAACAAGGTCGAACCAATCACTCGGTTTGATTTCTTTACTGGGCGGTGAATGTTTTGGCGGCTCAAGTTCTGGCATGGGTTCGCACGTGGTTCTGACGGCCATTCAGGATACCCATCTTGTAGAATTGTCAGTCGATGAGATGAACGAGGTTGCGAAGTCATGCGACAGTGTGCAGCTTGCCTTTTACAAAGGAATATTGAGAAGAAAAGTCATCGTCGCGATGAGCCCGGACAAGCTTATTTTTAAATCGCCGAGGTTACGTCTTGAGGAGGCATTGAAGCTTCTTGCCGCTAAAACAGGGGTGCATCACAAATCGTACCTGTCCATAAAGATAAGGCCGACGTCGGGCAGGCTTGCCAGAATGGCAGGGCTCGGCAGGCTGCACACGATCCTTGCCCTTGCGGAACTCTACAACGAACACAAGCTCGTACCCGGCATCAAGGTCCTGGACCTGCCGCTGTAGAGGCCGGGCTATTGCCCGTCCGGTCTGTACATCCCTTCTATGATGCCAGCGTATTTTTCATTCACGACCTTTCTTTTGACCTTGAGGGTCGGGGTCAGCTCATCGGCATCCTGGGTAAAGTCCCTGTCGAGCAGTCTGAATTTTTTGATCGTCTCATACTGGGCAAGGTCGCTGTTGATCTTTGCAATAAATTCGGAAATCGCTTTACTAGTTTCCGGATGTTTCGAGATGCCCTCCAGGGTAGTATCCTGAATGCCCTTGTCTTTTGCAAATTTTTGTATGTTCTCGGCATTCAGCGTAAGGAGTGCGGTTAGGAACGGCCTCTTATCCCCGATAACGACTGCCTGGCTTATAAGAGGGTTTGACTTCAACATGCTTTCCAAATTAGAAGGAGAAATGTTTTTGCCGCCGGATGTTATGATAAGATCTTTTTTACGGTCCGTTACCTTGAGATGTCCGTCTTTGTCCAGTTCCCCGATGTCGCCCGAGTAAAGCCATCCGTCCTTCAATGCCTCATTCGTAGCTTCCGGATTCTTGAAGTAGCCCATAAACACATTGCCGCCTTTGACCAATATTTCCCTGTCCGGTGCTATCTTTATCTCGACACCGGGCACCGCAGGACCCGTGGTATCGAATTTTATATGACCGTGTTCATGGATGGATGTAGGTCCCGTTACCTCGGTCTGTCCGTATACAACGCACAACGGAATATTTATCGACTGAAAAAATCTCAGTATCTCAGGTGGTACCGGTGCACCTCCGGCGATGAGAAGCCTGCCGCGGGAAAAACCCAGTTCATGTTTCAATTTTGAGTAAACAAGTTTGCCGGCTATCTTTCTTTTGAGATTTAAGATCGCCGGAGGCCTCGAACCCTGCGTCCCGCTCTCCATGAACCTTACCCATTGATTGCCCGTGGTAACCGCAAAATCTATAATCCGCTTCTTTAAGCCGGTTGTCTGGGAAAAGGCGGCCTTTATGCCTGCATAAAACTTCTCCATAACCCTTGGTACCGCAAACATGACGTGGGGTTGTATGACCCGTATATCTGCGGCGAGCTTATCGATACTTTCGGGTATGCCGACGGTGCCGTCCGTGAAGATGGAGGAGTAGTAGATCCCTATACGCTCAGCTATGTGGGACAAGGGCAGATAGCTCATATACATATCCGTATCGAAGTAATCATTCGCCCGGGTAAGGGCGTTGCACGTCCAGACGATATTGCTGTGCGAGATCATCGCACCCTTGGGAGGACCCGTTGTCCCGGATGTGTACACAATGGTGGCGGTGTCGGATAGCTTTATTTCCTGCGTCCTTCTTTCTACGCTGCCGGATTGCTCCGGCCTTGCCTTCTCTCCGAGGCTCTCGAGTTCCGCAAAGCTTAAGACCATGGGGTCGTTTATGGCGCCGGCTTTATCCCATATGATGATCTTTTTTAAAGCGGGCAATTGAGCACGAACCGAAAGTACCTTGTCGAGCTGTGCCCTGTTTTCGAGGAAGATAAAAGAGGATTCGCTGTGCTGCGCTATATACCCGATCTGTTTGGGCGTATTGGTCTGGTAGACGGGCACGGAAATACCCCGGTTGCTCAGGATCGCCAGATCGGAATAAAACCACTCCGGCCTGTTTGTCCCGATGATGTTGGCCCTGTCCCCGGGCAGAAAGCCCATGGAGAGAAGTCCGTAAGAGGCATTGTTTACATGTTCCCTGTATTCCTGCCATGGTATATGCTGCCAATCCCCCTTCTTGTTCCAGATAATCGCGAGCTTGTCAGGATGGAGTTTTGCCTTCTGATAAAACACCGAGACGATTGATTGTTCCATACCGCCACCTCCGGTATTCATAAATAATACATCTGTATAAAAAAATCAAAGTCTGGTGTCCGGACTCGATAGACTTTTAAAACCCGTTCTGATAAGAGACATTGATGAAAAAAACCAGAACGGAGAGCAATAATGTATGAACAAAAACCATGGCTGAAATTTTACGGCAATATTCCCGTTACGATCGCATATCCCAGGGTGACCATGTACGAGGCCGTTATGCAGACCGTACAGGAGAAGCCCGGCGATACCGCGTATTATTTTCTCGGATACACGGCAACCTACAGGGCATTCGCGCAGCAGATAGACCGGTGTGCGGACGGGCTTGCAAGCCTCGGGTTCAAGAAGGGAGATCGTATTACCATATCCATGCCGACAAGTCCGCAGGGCATTATATGCTTCTACGCTGTGAACAAACTCGGCGGTGTTGCCAGTATGATACACCCTCTTTCAACGCCGGAAGAGATAGGGATGTACCTGAATATCAGTAAAAGCACGTTCGCCCTGACACTCGACATGTTTTATGGTAAGTTCGAAAAAATCAAGGACAAGACCCCGCTGAAGACCATCGTCCTGACGGGTATAACCGATTATCTCGGTATCGCAAAGAAGATCGCCTTTTACCTTGTGGAGGGCAGGAAGATACCTCGTATCAGGGACACGTCCGTTGTATGGTGGAATACGCTGATGAAAGGTCATTACCCGCATGCGGAGAAAGCTGCAATGCAGACGGACGATATGGCCGCGATATTGTACAGCGGGGGCACAACCGGTGTACCGAAAGGCATCATGCTCTCGAACATGAATTTTATCAGCGAGGGCAAACAGGTCACCGAGTGGGCGCGGTTGTCCGGCGGGGACACCGTACTTGCAATACTGCCGATCTTCCATGGGTTCGGCCTCGGCGTTTGCGTGAATGCCGCATTTATGGGCGGCGGCAAGAGCGTACTCGTACCGCAGTTTACACCGAAGACCGTTGCTCAGATGATCAAATCCGTACGGCCGAATTTTATCGTCGGTGTGCCTACGCTCTTCGACGCACTGTCGCACGACCCCTTGTTCCAGAAAACCGACCTGTCCTGTCTGAAGGCGACGTTCAGCGGTGCGGATTCGCTTACGCCCAGGGTGAAAGAGAGATTCGAACAGACCGTTACCCGGGGAGGAGGGGATGTCCGGCTGATGCAGGGATACGGCCTCACCGAGGCGGTAACCGCAATCATGGCAATGCCGCTTTCCGAGTACCGGGAAGACAGCATCGGCATACCATTCCCGGATATGCTCGCCAAGATAGTCAAGTCCGGTACGACGGAAGAGGCGCCTCTGGGAGAAGAGGGAGAGATATGTGTCAGCGGTCCGGCTGTTATGCTCGGGTATATCGATCAGCCGGAAGAAACAAACAATACGCTGAAGAAACACCACGATGGCAGATTATGGCTTCATACCGGCGATATCGGAGTGATGGACAAAGACGGTTTCTTCTATTTCCGGCTGCGGCTCAAAAGGATGATCAAGTCTTCCGGCATGAACGTTTATCCCCATCAGGTGGAAAACGTGATCTGCGAACATCCCGATGTTAAGGAAGCATGCGTGATAGGTGTTCCTGACGATGCCCAGGTCCAGCGCGTGAAAGGGTTTGTGGTACTGAAGGACCCTTCTCATGCGGGACCGGACAAGGCTAAAGAGATTATTGAGCATTGCAGAAAACACCTGATCAAATGGAGCTGTCCAAGGGAAATAGAGTTCAGGAACGACCTTCCGCACACGCTGGTGGGCAAGGTCGCGTTCAATGTCCTTGAAAAGGAAGAACTCGCAAAACTGAAAAAATAATGGTTTTAGCCGTACGGCAGAAAATCACCGGACAGGGAGGCTGGTCCGTGGTATGGTAACAAACAGCAGGTAACCATGATAAAAGAGCAAAAAACATTAATTGCAGCAAGAGACTTGTTTAAACAATACGACAAGAAAGTCGCTGTGAACAGGATAAGTTTTCAGGTGGACGAGGGCGAGGTGTTCGGTATCGTGGGTCCCAACGGCGCTGGCAAAACGACGACGGTCAATATGATAACGGGCAAGTGTACAATCGATGACGGCGAACTGTCTATAGTGGGTAAGGATGCGAAAAGCCACGACCGGGGAATACGGAGACTCATGGGCGTTGTGTCGCAGGAAGACAGTCTCGATCCCGACCTCAGCGTTTATGAGAACCTTTTGATATACGCGAGTTATTTTGGCGCGGTATCGAAAGAAAAGATCAACGAACTCCTCAAATTCTTCGATCTTACACAATACGGAGATTATAATGTCATGGAGCTTTCCGGCGGTATGCGCAGAAGGCTTACGCTCGCCCGCGGGCTTATCAACGATCCGTCTTTACTGATACTCGATGAACCGACGACAGGACTCGATCCCCAGGTTAGGCATGATACGTGGGACAAACTGCTCCAGATAAAAGAGCAGGGCATAACCATTCTGCTGACGACACACTATATGGAAGAGGTAACGAAGCTGTGTGACAGGGTGATGATTATGCATTACGGAAGCATCGTAGATATGGATACGCCCCGGCATATCGTAACGTCCCGGTATCCCGCGGACGTCATAGAGATCAAGTTCAACAACGGGAGCGATTTTTCCAGTCTCCTCGGCAGTCTGAAGGAATTCGAATTCCGGCATGAATTTTCAAGCAAGTTCGGTTTAATCATTCCCGCGAAATCCGAGGATGTAGGTGCAATACACAAGAAGTTGATAGAGATTTATCCTCTTTCCTATCCTGTTCGGCGGCCGCCGAATCTTGAAGATGCATTCCTTGCCATAACAGGGACATCCCTGCAGGAAGGCGAATGAGTGCCGGGCGGGAGCGGGTTAGGGTAAAGGCCCGTTCAGCTCTATTCTTTTTGTGATCGTTTTATCCGGCAGTATGGTGAGCGTGCCGGTGTACGGCTTCAGGTAGGGATTCATGAGATACATTTTGTGCTCGCCCACGGAAAGGGTGATGCTTTTAAGCCTCGGTGTTTCGCCGATATATTTATCGTCTATGAATACCATTGCCCAGGGATACGTTATGAGTTCAAGCGTTCCGGTATGTGCCGCTTGCTGCTGCCGGTTTGCCGCAGCGTCCGGATTTTGAACGGGTATATTGTTCCCGCGGCTTTTTTGCCGCCGGACAGGGGACACGGACATCACCTGCCGTACCATTTTTTTGCGGACCACGGTTGCCGGTTTGTGCGCAGGACTGGTTTCTTCCGGGAGAACCGGCTGCGCGAGGGACGGCGGCCTGGTGAAAAAGCCTGCCGGTGTTTCGCGGTACTCTTCCTTTGCTATCATAAGCACTGCCAGGAATAGAACAGCAAGCTCCAGACCGGTTACTATCCACCTGCTGTATCTTCTCTTCTTCAGCGCTTTCATCAATCCGGAAACGTCCGTCCGTTCGTCTCCCGTTTCCAGTATCGTGCTTATGACGGAGAGCGCTTTTTCAAAGTTGTTTGATTTTATATACGCCGTTGCTTCGGTATGCCGGACTACATTGTGCTGCTGCAGGAGCGCGTTTTCTGTTTGTCCGGGTGAATAGATATAAAGCCTGAACGCAGCGTAAGGGTCCGGCGAGAATTTTTTGATGCCGTCATAGAGTACCCCCGCCAGTTCCGATGCATCGCGATACCGGCCTTCGGGCTGAGGGCTCAGACAGGTCGCAACGGTCTTTTCGATCCAGTCGTCGATCCCTGGTGCGGACGCCCGGATGGGCCTGTAATAATTCCTCGATATATTATTGAGTATGGACATGGTGTTGTCCGCATAAAACGGGGATACGCCGGTGACAAGCCAATACAGCAATGAGCCGAGAGAAAACACGTCTGATGCACTGCCGATGTTGTTCGAATTTATGTGTTCGGGAGACATGAATTCGGGTGAGCCGATAGCCGCTCCGCTCATGGTGATACGGGTATCCGTCAGGATATGGGCGAGTCCGAAATCAGTAATCTTCATTTCCCCGAGGCTGCTGATGAGTACATTTTCAGGCTTGATATCTCTATGGACTATACCGAGCGAATGCGCATGAGCGACGGCATCGCATACGATGTACGCCATGATGAGTGCCGCCTCCGGCGATATCTTTTTCCTCTCTTTGATCATAGTATCCTGCATGTGCCTGAGATCGTAGCCCTGGACATACTCGAGCACGATGAACGGTACTCCCTCGTGCTGTGCTATGTCATACAGCGATACGATGCTCTTGTAATGGAGCTTTGCTATGATCCGTGCCTCATTGATAAACCTCTGGATCAGGGTGCTGTCGGAGGTAAAGTGCGGGTAGAGGATTTTTATTGCCACCTCGCGTTTCAGGACCGTATCGGTTCCGGCATAGATAATGGCCATCCCCCCCCTGCCGAGTTCTTTTTTGAGGAGGTACCTGCCGGCTATCAATTGTCCTTCACCAGTACTCATAATCGGGAAGTTTAGTAGGAATTTTTACCAAGATCAACGAGTTCCATTTCGTGCACTCTTAAATTGACTTTATTGGAAATACATTTTAACTTCATGGAAGCAGGCGAGGGTGGCGGAACTGGTAGACGCGCCAGACTTAGGATCTGGTGGGATAACCGTAGGGGTTCAACTCCCCTCCCTCGCAAATAAAATAAACAGGAAGGTTAAGGATGAAGATTTTAGGCGTGGAAACTCAGAGCAGTGTAAAGAAAAAGGTATCGGTCATGGTACCAAAGGACTTTGTGCAGGATACCATATCCCACAAGATTGCAGAATTTCAGAAGAGTGCGAAGGTCCCGGGGTTCAGGAAGGGCAAGGTCCCGGAATCTGTCATAAAGAGCAAGTTTGAAAACGATATAAAATATGAGGCGGAGCTTGAGGTGATAGACCATACGATCAACAGTGCGATAGAGGAGTCGCATATAAAGGCTATCGGATCACCGGTAATCGAAAAAATTGATTATACGGGTGACGGCGACCTTACGTACACGGTTGTGGTCGAGAATATCCCGGAGTTGGAGAAGGTAGATTTCAAAGCCATAGAGTTGAAGAAGCTCCCGGCCCCGGAGGTAACGGAAGAACAGGTGCAGGAAGCCCTGGCCAAGATTCAGAAACGGCTCGGTGTTTTGATGCCGCTGGAAGAGCAAAGGCCTTTACGCGAGAACGACCTGGCTTCTGTTAAATTGACGGAACTTGACAAGCAGGGCAAAGCCGGGAAAGTCAATGACGACCTTTTGTGGGCGGTGAACGAAAAACTGGGAAAGAAATTCTACGACCAGATAATCGGTATGCTGCCCGGTGAGAAAAGGAAGGTCACGGTAGATGCAGCAAAGAATGTGCATTTCATGATAGAATTGAAAGCTATAAAGTATATCAAATATCCTCCCATAGACGATGAACTGGCAAAAACAAGCGGCACCTATAATTCGCTGGATGAGTTGAAATCCGCTTTAAAAAAGGATATAGAAGAAGAGATAGAAAGGATCAACAGGCTTATGTATCAGGATATGATCGTTGCGGCCTTGCTGCAAAGGCACCCCCTGGAATTGCCGGGATCTCTCGTAAAGAAAGAGCTGGAACACATAGCCACTGAAGATGAAGAGCTGAAGAGGGCATATGCCATGAACAATAAACAGGAGATAGAGGAAAGGTTAAAACAGATCGATACCTATATACGTATAGGGCTGATGACGAGGATATATTTTGATGCAATCGGAAAGCAGGAAAACGTAGCCCTTACCGATGACGAATTGAAATCCGAGATTGCGCATATAGCGTACCACAACAACGAGACTCCCGAGCATATAACGGAAAAATTGAATAAAGACAACAGCATGGAGACGATCAAACAGCACCTGGTGAATGAGAAGGTTCTTGATTTGATCATGAAAAATGCTCAACTTATAGAGGAGAAGAAGGAGAAATGATGCTTATACCTATGGTTGTAGAACAGACATCGAAGGGTGAAAGAGCATACGACATATATTCCCGCCTGCTAAAAGAGCGAATCGTTTTTATCGGGTCTGCCATCGACGATGAACTTGCGAATATAGTCATTGCACAGCTTTTGTTCCTCGAATCCGAGGATCCGGATAAGGACATACAGTTGTACATAAATTCACCCGGCGGCGTCGTGACCGCAGGACTGGCAATATACGATACCATGCAGTACATACGTTCCAATATCACGACGATGTGCATAGGTCAGGCGGCCAGTATGGGAGCTGTTCTTCTCTCTGCGGGCGTCAAGGGTAAAAGGTTCGCCCTGCCGAATGCGAGGATTATGATCCATCAACCATCGGGCGGGCTCCAGGGCAAGGCGTCGGAGATCGACATACATGCCAAAGAAATCCTTAAGCTGAGGGAAGAAATAAACAAGATTTTAAGTGCGCACACCGGACAACCTCTGGAGAGAATAGCCTCGGATACCGAGAGGGATTTCTTCATGGGTGGCGAAGATGCGATATCCTATGGTATAATAGACAGCGTGATAACAAAACGGGAAGAATTGAAAATAGGCGGAGGTAAGAGCATTGGTTCTTAAAAAAGACGAAAGCGTATTGAAATGCTCTTTCTGCGGCAAGACGCAGAAAGAGGTTAAAAAACTTATTGCAGGTCCGAATGCTTTTATATGCGATGAATGTGTGGAACTGTGCAATGAGATAATCGCGGAAGACTACGAAACCCAGCAGGACACCCTGGGCATACGGAAGGCCGTTCCAAAACCCGGAGAGATAAAAGCATTCCTTGACCGGTATGTCATAGGTCAGGAAAAGGCAAAGAAGATAATATCCGTAGCTGTTCACAACCATTATAAACGGATAGATTCGCATCAGAAGAACGATGACGTGGAGATCCAAAAGAGCAATATTCTGCTTCTGGGCCCGACCGGTACGGGGAAAACGCTGCTTGCCCAGACGCTTGCGAAGTTTCTTGATGTGCCGTTTACCATTGCCGATGCAACAACTCTGACGGAAGCGGGATATGTCGGGGAGGATGTCGAAAACATCGTGCTGAGTCTTATACAGAATGCAAATTACGATATCAATAAAGCACAGAGAGGCATCGTTTACATAGACGAGATAGACAAGCTTTCAAGGAAAACAGACAGTCCTTCGATAACCAGGGATGTGTCGGGAGAAGGTGTGCAGCAGGCACTTCTGAAAATCATAGAAGGTACAATAGCCAATGTTCCACCCAAGGGCGGAAGAAAACATCCCGAACAGGATTATTTCAGGGTAGATACCTCAAACATTTTATTTATATGCGGCGGTACGTTCGACGGTATCGAAAAGATCATCTCAAAGCGGATCGGTGTAAAATCCATGGGGTTCGGTGCGGACCTGAAAGGGGTCAGGGGAAAGAGCCTGACCGATATTCTTGGAATGGTAGAGACGGAAGACCTTATAAAATACGGTATGATCCCCGAATTCATCGGCAGGGTGCCGATTGTCGCCACCATGGAAGAGCTGACTGCCCAGGCGTTGATGGAGATACTGGTAAAACCGAGGAATGCAATCATCAAACAGTATCAGAAGCTGTTCTCCATGGAAGGTGTAAAACTGGTGTTCAGCCATGATGCAATAGAGTCGATAGCAAAAGAGGCCATCAGAAGAAAATCGGGCGCGCGCGGGTTGAGGGCAATCATGGAAAATATCATGCTCGACATTATGTATGACATACCTTCACGGAGCGATATTACCGAGTGTATCATTAATTCTGACGTGATATTTAAACAGAGCGAACCGTTGCTTACGTATGAAAAGAAGGCGGAGGCAGGTGGAACGAAATGACCGGCGGCAGCAATGACAACTTCAGAGTCCCCTTATTACCACTGAGAGATATCGTTGTTTTCCCTCATCAGACGACGCCGCTCATTGTCGGCAGATCGAAATCCGTCAATGCGGTAAAAGAAGCCATAAAAAACAATTCACTGATCTTTACGACCATGCAGAAGGATCCTAAAGTTGAGGATCCGAAAGAGAACGATATTCAGATAACGGGTACGCTTTCATCCATAGAACACCATATCGTTGAAAGTGACAGCATAAAACTGCTGGTAAAGGGAGTGAAGCGGGGGAAGATCCTTTCTTACCGTGATGAGGATTTGTATGTGGAAGTCGAGGTCAGTCCTCTCGGGGATCTTTTAAATAATACGCCTGGAGTCGAGGCATTAAAAAGACAACTGGTGTCGGTATTTACCGATTACGCAAAAAACACCAATCTTATCGCCCCGGAAATCGTAACCTATATTTCTTCGGTGGATAGTGCCGAGATAGTTGCGAATACGATTGCCGGCAGCATCAAACTGAAAGCGGAAGAAAAGCAGGCATTGATGGAGATAGAGGACCTCGAAAAGTTTATGACCAGACTGATGGAAAGACTTTTCGGCGAGATAGAAATAATCGATATCGAAAAAAGAATAAAGGCTCAGGTAAAGAAGCAGACAGAGAAGGCTCAGAAAGAATATTATTTGAACGAGCAGATGAGAGCCATACAAAAAGAGCTTGGAGAAAAAGACGAATTTAAAACAGAGATAAAAGAACTCGAAGAACGCATCAAGAAGAAAAAGATGTCCGATGAGGCGGGTAAGCGCTGCAAGGGTGAGCTGAAGAAGCTGAAAATGATGTCACCGATGAGTGCCGAGGCTGCTGTCGTACGCGGGTATCTTGAATGGATTCTTTCCCTTCCCTGGTATGAATACTCGGATGAGAAAAAAGACATAAATGAGGCGAAGAAAGTCCTGGACAGGGATCATTACGGGCTTGAACAGATCAAAGAGCGGATTCTCGAGTTCCTTGCCGTTAAAGCGCTGAGTCCCGACGCGAAAGGGCCCATCCTGTGCTTTGTAGGCCCTCCGGGTGTGGGAAAGACGTCCCTTGCGAAGTCCATAGCCGAGGCGACGGGAAGGAATTTTGTCCGGCAGTCACTCGGCGGCGTACGGGATGAAGCGGAGATTCGCGGACACAGGAGGACCTATGTAAGCGCCCTCCCGGGCAAGATTATTCAATCCATGCGAAAGGCAGGGACATCGAATCCGGTCTTCCTTTTCGATGAGATAGACAAGATGAGCATGGACTTCCGGGGAGATCCGTCCGCAGCCCTTTTAGAGGTTCTGGATCCCGAGCAGAACCATGCTTTTAACGATCACTATCTCGATCTCGATTATGATCTTTCGAAGGTCATGTTCATTACAACCGCCAATACGGTGGCAGGGATACCTCCGGCATTGCTGGATCGTCTGGAGATAATACGGCTGCCGGGATATATAGAGGTAGAAAAACTCAATATCGCCAAAAAATTTCTTATTCCGAAGCAATTGAAAGCGAACGGCCTTGTACCGGAAAAGCTCGAATTCACAAAAGGAGCTATTGCCAACATTATACGGGATTACACCCGGGAAGCAGGCGTACGGAATGTAGAGCGGGAGATTGCAACCATACTCAGGAAGGTAGCAAAACACATACTGAAAAGCGGAGAAAAAAATAAGAAAGTCGTTATACGGAGTTCGAATCTTGCAAAGTATCTTGGCGTGGCGAGATTCAAGAGGAGCGAACTCGAGGAACGCGATCTTGTTGGTGTTGCCACGGGCCTTGCATGGACAGAAGCAGGGGGGGATATACTCGCAATAGAATCCGCGGTACTGAACGGTAAAGGCAAGTTGACCGTTACCGGCAAGTTAGGTGATATTATGAAAGAGTCTGCAAGCGCAGCCATGAGCTACGTACGGACGATAGCATCGTCCCTCGGCCTTAAAAAGGATTTTTACAAGAGAATAGATGTGCATATCCATATACCCGAGGGTGCAATCCCCAAGGACGGTCCGTCTGCGGGCATCACGATAGCAACGTCGCTTGTTTCTGCTTTGACGAGGATCCCCGTAAAACGTGATCTTGCCATGACCGGTGAAATAACCTTGAGAGGCAGGGTACTCCCTATAGGGGGATTAAAAGAAAAACTTATGGCATCCATGCGGGCACAGATAAAAGAGGTGCTGATACCGAAAGACAACGAGAAAGATATTGCGGAAATACCGGACGTGATAAAAAAGGCACTGAGCATTACGTTTGTCGAAAATATGGACCAGGTTATAGAAAAGGCTTTGCGGGTAGATTCGCTTGAGCAGATATGGAAGGGCAGGTACGATACAGAGACCCATGTACGCGATATCCCGCAGGTAAGCGGTATGCCCGTGTCTTCCGATCAAACCCACCCAAACAATTGACCCGAAAAATACAATAAAGTTTCCTTATCGGATTTTCGAATCATACCTTTGTCTGACGCGGGCTTATCGCTCATTGCATAAACCTCCTTATTTTGCAATCGCATTTTTCGGGTTAAGGGTTTTTTATCTCCCATGACTTGATCAGATTCCTCATGTCTTGAGCGTATGTTTGGTCCGGTGCAACTGCAAGGCTCTTCTTAAAATAGGTCACAGCAAGCCCCCTGTTTTTGTAATACCGGGCTGTTATGTAACCGAGCATGCGCCACGGCTCAGGGTCATCGGGCTTTAATATACTTATTTTCTCAAGGATGTTTTTTGCATCATCGATGCGGTTCTGCTTTACATACAGATAAGCCAGTTGATCGTACGCAGGTACGTAAGGTGCAGCAGCGATGGCTTCGTTGTAGAACAGAAGCGCAGCACCGGGCTGATCGAGAGATATCTTTATGCTTCCCATTTCGCAGAAGATCATTGCCTGTAATGTTTCCGGCGTTTCCCCGAGACCGGGCATTACCGCCGCTCCGGCGATCCCCTTTTTTTCCATGTCATTGAGTTGATCCAATGCACCGTTCAGGGTGTTTTGTGCCCTGCCGTACTCATGCATGTCAGCGTACCCTTTTCCTATAAGATATTTCATCATGACAAAATCCGGTGTTTGTTTGAGGAGTTTTGAGCCATAAAAGATACCCTCGGAATTCTCGTTGTTTCTGAAATAGCTTACTGCAAGGTTCCTGAGCACATACGGGTCGTCTCCAACGGAGTTTAAAGAACTCCTCCACATGGTTATATCGTTTTTCCATACAAACTGGCGTTCGAACCCTAAGACCCCGAACACAATCACGAGAAGCGTCAGTATCGCGAACGCACATTTCCTGTTCCCCATGTTGACTATGGAACCGGCAAGGAGTGTGTAGATACCGATAGAGGGAATATACAGGTACCAGTTTGCGAAGAAAGGCATGGCTATGATTCCATAGTAAGGAAGCATATTGACGAAATACCAGAGGACCCAGAAGGCAGGCCTTCTATCGTTATTTTTCAGCAGTGCCCGTATACCGGAGAGTACAGCCAAGAGTACGGCTAAACCCAGCACGAACACAGCGCCCGTAATCTTTGCATCGATAGGATACGCTATGGACAGATTGAACGGTATCAAGATTTTGAGGGGATAATTGAAGATACCCGATGCAACCGATGTTATCGTCTTTATCTGAGACCATAAACTCCCCCGTATCAGGCCGTGGTATGCCCCGATCGTTGACTGGCCTATCATATAGGTGATCATAAAAGGAATGGAGATCACCGCGTAGGGAATAAGTTTTTTCATACTGTCACGGACAGCTTGCCTGATTATCAAATCATAGAAAAACATCATGATAAGCACGGTTGCTCCCGGGGGTTTTACGAGCAGGCCTAAGACGAATGCAGCGAAAGAACCGGCATAAAACCCAAAATACCCCGTTTTGTCCGGTTTATGCCCGGTACTATCGCGGCGAGCAAGTCTTTTATTTGCCGGAGCGGCGTTCCTGCCTTCCGACAGCTGGTCTCTCCGGCGTTCCCTGAACAGGATGTACAAGTAAAAGCTGGCAAGGAAAAAACAAAGTGACTGGGAATTTTTTAATTCGGATATCCAGACGGCAGAATCGATATTGACGGGTGAGAAAAGGAACAGCAAGGCGGAAAAAAAAGCAACAGGTCTGCTCCCCTGGATCCTATCGATCAGGAGATAAACCATTATCCCCGCCGCCAGGTAGAATGCCAGGCTCATAAGATGATACAGGAGGGCATGATATCCTGCGACGCTGTAAACAAGCATATACGCGATATACTGTACAGGGGCATACACGCCGTGATGGAACGATGTGAAAAAATATTTTATGTTTGAGAGGGATAAGTGCCTGATGTAGATATTGTCGGTTATGTAGAAGTTATCATCAAGATTTACAAAGCCGAACCTTAACGAAGGAAGAAGCAGTAAAAAAGCAATAGTACCGATTATCGATATATCAACCCATCTTTTTTTTATCATAACCGGTTTATATCATACCATCGGTACGGGGTCGACTTATGCATGACTCTTTTATCCGAGTCTTGTTGAAAACCAGTCTTCTATCCTTGGTAATATCTGCGGCATATATTCAAGCAAGAGCATATGTGCTGCACCTTCTATTTCAACATAGGTATGCAGATTGCCCTTCAGCGCATAAAATGCTCTCTCCGACACCTCTTTCGGTATAATTTCATCGTTCGTTCCGGTTATGATCATCGTCGGCGGCATCGGCAGGTCCTTGATGTTTGGTGCATAGTCCTTCAACGAGGAAATTGCCCTTAGAGTATAAGAACCCGTGAACAGTTTATCCTCTTTGAACATCTTGAGCATTTTCGGGTTATTGAAGACCTTTTTCCAGTTGAGATAGGCCGATGTGGGAATTTTAAGGAAAGGGAAATGTGTTTTGAGATAGTCAATCACCGGCAGTATTCTCTTGTACAGCCCGGGATTCTTGACAATATTCAGAAAGTCTTTGTAAACGAGTGCTGCATTGTGTGCTACCACGGCATCAACCTCTACACCTTCGAGTGCGGCATAGTACACAACGATACCGCCCTGGCTGCTTCCCATAATGCCTACTTTGCCTGAAAATTTTTGTTTTGTGTATACGACCGCATCTTTGAGATTGACGAGAAGCTGCTGCATGGTAAAGTCACCCTTTTTGCCCGAAGAATGCCCGTGACCGATGGGATCGATGCCGATGACGTTGAAGCCTTTATATGCAACAGCTTCGAGGAACGTTGCATAGAATTCCGATGCAGCCCCGGTTCCCGGGAAAAACACTATGGATTTCTTCTCGCCCGTATTATTGAATATATCCAGGTGGATACGCTGACCCGCAGAGTCTATGAATGTTTCTTCTTTGGTTATTTTCCCCATTTGTTTTATCCACTATCCCCGTGAACTCCACGAAATGTCCCCCCTCAGGACATTGTGCGCCATTCCCTTAAGAACAGGAATTGCTTCATCGTCCCGTAGCCGGCGGAACAATGAAGCAATAACAAAGCGGCACTATCATGGATTATGACTTGGAGTGTCGCTATTTGTTCTCCTGCGATTTCTTAAGGAAAACACTCAGGAGATCCAGCGGTAAGGGGAATATAACAGTTGAATTGTTTTCCGTTGCGATCTCGGAAAGAGTATTGAGATACCGTAACTGCAATGAAGCAGGCTCTTTGCTGAGTATTGCCGCAGCCTCGGAGTACTTCTGGGAGGCCTGCATTTCGCCCTCTGCATTTATTACCTTTGCTCTCCTGTCCCTCTCAGCCTCCGCCTGCCGTGCCATCGCCCTCTGCATGTCCTGCGGGAGATCGATCTGCTTTACTTCAACGGTCGAGACCTTGATGCCCCAGGGGGAAGTATGTTTGTCGATAACCTCCTGAAGCTCCATATTGATCTTTTCTCTCTCGGATAAGAGTTTATCAAGCTCACCCTGTCCGCAGACACTGCGCAATGTTGTCTGGGCAATCTGCGATGTTGCAAACAGGTAGTTTTCGACCTCGGTGATCGCCTTGTTCGGATCAATGACCTTGAAATAAACGACGGCATTGACTTTAATAGAAACGTTATCTTTCGTGATAACGTCCTGGGCCGGTACATCGAGTGTTACAACCCGTGTGCTTACTTTGAACATCTTGTCAATGAACGGTATGACGTAAATGATACCCGGTCCTTTTGCCCCGATAAGCCTGCCGAGTCTGAATAAAACAGCCCTGTCATATTCCTTGAGGATTTTTATCCCGGAAATAAGCACCAGTACGACGAAAATAGCGGCTACACTTACAATAGAACCCATAACTTATACCTCCTTTTTAATTTTTAAGAACATGTTCTTATCCATGTCTTCCACAACGATCTTGTCCCCTGCCCTGATGTCTTTTTCATCAGAATATGCGTCCCAATAGGCTCCGTCGAGGAACACCTTTATTTTATCATTGTTCACATCTTTTACAATGCCGGCCTGACCGATCAGTCCTTCTTTCCCGGTCTGGGGTTTCTTCAATCTTACCTTTAAAGCAAGCCCAAGGGCAACGACAAAGAACAGGGCCGTCAGTATCGCTGCCGTAGCGATGAGCGTCCATGAAACGCTGTACGAAGCTGAAGAAGTATCGAACAGCAGCAGCGATCCCAGTACAAACGTTACGATACCTCCGACCGCTAGCATACCGTGACTCACTATCTTTACCTCCAGGATGAACAGGACAATCGACAGCACTATCAAAAGCACACCCCCGTAATTAACAGGTATAGTCTGAAACGATACAAATGCAAGTATAAGTGAAAGAGCTCCGATGACACCGGGGAATATCGCACCCGGGCTTGCCAGTTCGAAGAATATGCCCCACATGCCTATGATCATGAATATATAGGAAATATTGGGATCGCTGATAACCATAAGGATCTTTTCCCTGAGGTCCATGGGTATCCGGTGGATGAGTGCATTCCCGGTGTGGAGTACATACGACCCCGAAGCCTTGTTGATCTTCAATCCGTCGATTTTTTTCAGCAGATGTTCAACCGTTGTTGCGGTGAAATCAACGACGTGTATTTTGACCGCCTCGTCCGCCGGTATGGATACGCTCTGTGATACGGCCTGGCCCGCCCATTCCGCATTTCTTCCTTTTTGCAACGCGATGCTTTTTATATAAGCAACCGCGTCGTTGGTAACTTTTTTCTCCATTTCCTTGCCGAGTTTTTCTCCGATTGTGACAGGATGGGCTGCACCGATATTGGTACCAGGTGACATCGCAGCGATGTCGGATGACATGACAATAAACACTCCGGCGGAAGCTGCGCGTGAGCCCGGCGGGTAAATATAACTGATAACCGGCAGTTTTGCGTTCTCTATGGCCTTGACGATTGTCCTCATGGAAGCATCCAGTCCCCCGGGGGTATCGATGGTTATCAGCAAAGCGTTTGCGCCGTCAGCCTCAGCATCTTGTATGGCCTGGGGTACAAAGTACGCATACGCCGGTCCGATAGGACCGTTGATGGAGATCTCGTCGACATGGTAGCCCGCCCTGGCGGATACCGTGGAAACAAGCAGGAACAAAAAGATCAAAATTGTTTTTTTCATTAAAAGTAAATGTTCGTATAGAACATAAGCATCCTGCCGATCTCTTCTCCGCCGAAAACCGTGCTCTGCGTAAGTGCATTGTTGGGCAGATTGATATACGGATATTCATGGTGAATGTCGTTGAACATGTTAAACACATAGAACCCGAGTTCGAATCTGTGCGGTATGAATGTGTACCCGACCTTTGCATTGACGATAAAATACGCAGGCATCTGTACAACCGTGTTGGTATAGAGCGTGTTCGGGTCTGCAATGTGTGCGGTCCTTGCAGAGGTGTAATCCCCCTGAATGCTGGAAAACAACTTGTCCGTTACGGCATACCGTGCTCCTATGTTGAAGTCCTGGGTGGTATAATTTGCCACTGTCCCCGTAAGGTTATCCTCCCTGTCCAGGTAGGAATAATTGACGAAGGTTTTCACCGCTTTCACAGGCTCGTATTCAACACTGACATCTCCGCCGTGAGATACGTATCGTGTGCCGGAGTTCAGGAACTGGAACTGGGAAGCTGCAGAGAGAGCGGTGTAGAAGTAGATTAAATCAGACAATTCCTCGTAGTAAGCTGTCAGCTCTGTCCTTACGTGTTTTCCCCATTCTCCGACATAGCCGAACTCCGTAGTGCGCATTGTTTCGTTCTTGAGATTCGGGTTGCCGATGAGTGTACCAGAAATAGGTATGAAGGATGAGGATACCTTTGGAATGAACTGGGATTCCACATAGATCGGCTTTCTGAAAGCATTTCCATAAGATATCCTTACGGTCTGTCCCGATGTGATAGCATAAGAAAGGTTTCCCCGGTAACTCAAGCCGGCCGGTGTTACCGAGTAATGATCATAGCGCGCATCAAGGGTAAGCAGGAAGTTATAGAATGGTCCGACCTCGTCATGGATAAAACCACCGTATAAAAATTCTTTTGTAAGGTCAATGCCGTTATAGGAAGTTTCCAGTTCCGGGAAGCTATAGGTATTATAATTCGTATTCGCACCTACAATAATCCTGTTGTAAGGTATTTCGGGAAGGTTATACTGGATATCCATATTATAGGTGTTGGTAGTACCGGAAAGGTTTTGTCCAAGCAGATTCATTTCGGTGCCAAACGGTGTAATATACAGAGGCACATTTACATTGAACCCAAACCAATACGCATCAATCTTAAGGTTTTTATATTCGATGTGCGGCTTTATATAGGTCTCCTGGGCGTAGGTCCATAGATTCTGAAGCAGGGTATACAGCATAAACTGTGGTTTGTCATAACCGGCTTCGAGTGAAGCATTGAGATCGTTGGAAAAATCATGGGTGACATAGAACCACGCCTTGGGAACAAGGGCAGCGTTATGAGCAGGGTTTTCGAAGTCAGGTGCCGTTTTGTAGCCGATAGCACTTAAAAAGCCTGTCGTGCCTGTTTGTCCCTGAGCTTCTATGTAGGTATCAAAAGCGTTGAAAAATTTTTGTGGCTGCTCGCTCGACAGACCGCCGATACCTGAGATGGAAAAGGTTGGGCTGGCCTTCGGTTGTCTGGTTGTTATACTTATGATACCGGTAACAGCGTCGGCACCGTACAATGAAGAGCTTGCGCCTCGTATAATCTCGATCCTCTCGATATCGTCGAACGGAATTGGCAGACTTTCGAGGAACGGGGGGCCGTAGAATGTATTGTTTAATACCCTGCCGTTGACCAGAACAAGCATAAGGTTGTTTTCCTCGGTACCGTAACCTCTCTCATTGAAGATGGTATAGCCGGGATTTATGTAGGAAACGTCCATGCCAGGGACGGTCCTGAGAATATCGGTTAGCGACAGTCCTACGCTTTTTATATCTTCCCGGGTAAGAACCGTGACCGATGCAGGTGCCGATGTGATCTTTTGCTTGTGTTTAGCAGCCGAATAAACCACGTCTTCAGAACTGAACAGAGCAAGCTCCTGTTCCATGGCCGATGCCTCTTCCGCAGACTGTACGTTGACCTCTCCTACATCCACCTGCTGGGGATTATTGGGACCCATGAACAACACATGAGACTGGCCTTCCGTGTCAACGACAGTGATATAGTACAGCAGCTTCGGAGGATTTATATCCGCCGCTGGTATTGTACCCGAAAACGTGTCACCCGTTGTACGCTTCAAAAATATTGCTTTGTAAAATTTATCGGACGGTGATTTGTAAAGTAAGGATGCATAAGCGACCTTGTTTGCCGGGTCTATCGTTGCCGACACTTCTAAAGGGTTTCCCGGTATTGCCGTCAGTATGGGTTTGTGGAAAAACTTAAACGATATTATCGGCTGGTCAGCCGCAACATTGATACTGATCGCTGTTATCAGGAAGACGATAAAGACTATTCCTTTCTTCATACTGGAACCTCCTTTGTTTTTATAGAAATCACCCTGCACAATGAAGAGGGTATCCCTCTGTCAATTCCTTTACCATATTTTCTATAAAATAAAAACTATTAACACATTGCCCTGCAACTATCATGATACAACCATTTTTACGGCAAAAAGTCTACCCCGCATGTCCCCCTGCCGTTTTGTGCCTGTACCATCGCAAGCATAAGCTGTCCAATCATACTTCCGGCGGCTGTGCCGGTTGTCTGACGGGGTGCATTCTCTTGTTGCGTTTTTTTTGTCCCGTAGCTATCATAAACTCATACGTTGCCATGAAGATTAAAAACAGAGAGGCCATATTGGAGATTTTCCTGTCCATTTTCTTTTTGATATATACGGCAGCACACGTGTACGTGTTTTTCAAAGCCCGGGCTGCATTGGGCTTCGGTGCGGGTGCCGGCGGAGCGCTCGCTGTGTTTATGCTCCTCATGATTGTATCGCCGCTCCTCGTTTATTATGCCGAAAAAAACCATTACGCGCTCATAGCACGATTTCTGTCGTATCTCGGATATATGTGGATGGGGACGCTCTTTTTATTCTTCTGTTCCGCGTTACTAATCGATGTTTATCATATTGGGGTTTACCTCATCTCCCGTTTAAGCCAGGAGCCGCTCCAGAACCTCATGCCGTCCGCAAAGGTATCCTTCTATGTACCGCTTATTCTCTCGGTGGCGATAGCAATCTATGGATATTTTGAAGCAAAAAACGTTCATACGGAATGGATGGCGATCAACACATCTAAACTGCCGGGAGGTATAAGCAGGTTAAGAATCGTGCAGATCTCCGATGTGCATTTGGGATTAATTATACGAAAGCGCAGATTAAGGAATATCATCGGCAAGGTTAAAGAGGCGGATCCCGATATTTTGGTTTCGACCGGAGATCTCCTCGACGGACAGATCAACGGACTTACGGGCCTTGCCGGTATGCTCGGGGAAATAAATCCGAAGTATGGTAAGTTTGCAATAACCGGAAACCATGAGTTTTATGCAGGCATTGAGCACGCAATGGATTTTACAAAAAAAGCGGGCTTTGTTGTCCTGAGAGGTGAGGGCGTAACGGTAAACGGGGTCATCGCTCTTGCGGGGATTGATGATCCCGCGGGTAAGCCTTTCGGTGTTTATAAAGAAATATCGGAGACGGCACTGCTGTCAGGATTTCCAAAGGACAGGTTTATACTCCTGCTCAAGCACAGGCCTGTTATAGATAAGGAGTGCGAAGGGCTTTTTGACCTCCAGCTTTCCGGACATACACACAAGGGACAGCTTTTTCCGTTCAGTCTGATTACGAAGATGTCATATATCATCGATGCGGGATATCTGCCACTTCGCGGGAATTCCGCCCTGTATGTTAACAGGGGTGCAGGCACCTGGGGTCCGCCAATGCGTTTCATGTCACCTCCGGAAATAACGGTAATCGATCTGTATAAAAGCAACAGGGACTGACCCCTGACCGCCGTTTGCCTGGTTGCGTTGAGGGTTCATTGATGGTATAAATATTCCATCAACTTTTATCACATGAAACCGTTTATAGAAAAGATACAATATCCAATAGCCCTCATTGCATCCGGTCTCCTGGTATTCGGCGTGGTAGTAACCTACCGCCATATTTCTATTGATGATCCCGCTTATGTATTCAATAATCCCTACCTGAAAAATCTTGTTACAGACAATATAGTAAAATTCCTTTTTCTGCCCTACGCAAACATGATCCGGCCGCTGGACAGCCTGATATATCTTATAGAATATAAGCTGTGGGGGTTTGCGGACGCGGGTTATCACATGACGAACCTCTTGTTTCACATAACCAACAGCATTCTCGTTTTTGTTCTGCTCGGGTCCTTTATAACCGAAAGGTCCTACAGATTTCTTGCCGCCCTCCTCTTCCTGATTCATCCCGTACAGGTCGAAACCGTAGCGTGGATCTCCGAACAAAAAAGCACCCTTTCTACGATGTTCCTTCTTCTTGCAATGATATCGTACATAAAATTCAGGCGGGAACAGTGGCTGGCGGGCAAATGGATTACCTTCGTTTGTTTTATATCCGGCATGCTGGTGAAGCCCAATATTGTCATACTCCCCGTTCTGCTCGTCTGGTATGATTTTGTGTATGTGCGGCAGCCTCTTTTAAAGAGTATTCTGGAGAAATATTATTTCTGGATACTGTCCGCTATTATAGGGGTGATATATTTGTTTTTTGTTCACAAGACGGGATTTACGACAACGCTATTCGGCGGCAGCCTGTCCAGTCATATTTTGACGACTATCAGCAATATTGCGGGTATTGCCCAGTACCCCGCAGCTATGGTATTTCCCTTTTATATACACATGATTGCATATCCGGATCATCCCATAATGCGGGTACTATCACCGGAATTTTTGATAAGCCTTCTTGTGCTTATTGGTGCCGGCTATGCAATGTATTACACCTATAAACACCAACAGCATACTATTTTATTTTTTATTGGCTGGTATTATATAAACTTCCTGCTCGCGAGCGGGGTAATCCCGATCGCTTATCAGGGAGCAGTCCGGTATCTTTATATCCCGGTGATCGGACCCATAGTGCTTTTTGTCATGGGTATCAAATGGCTCCATAACAAAGGCTATCTGGCTAAAAACGGTTTAATCGTTGCTGTGTCTCTTATCCTGTGTTCTTACGCGACAATAGATCTCGTATCGGTAAGGGCCTGGAAAAACGAACTCGCCTTCTGGAAATATCAGGTGTGGTCTGAGCCAAACAACGGGAGGGACAGGGCATTCCTTGCAGACACCCTTGTTATGTATCATTACGATGAACCTGCAATCGAACAAGCCCGGAAAGCGGTCGTGTTCTTGCCGGATGATCCCGTTGTGTGGAGTAAGGTGTTCGCGGTGTATTACCGCTTAGGAATGTACGATACGGCAATACAAACCCTGGATGCGCTTCATAAGACGCTGATAAGAAATTACGGAAAACTGGATCCGGTTTTAATACCGGATTCCGGCGTTGGCTACGATGTGAGAAACTATTATTTTTTACTGTATAGCTCTTATGCGGACGTATACTTTAAGACATCCAATTATGATTCCTCCGTGATGTATGGTAAAAAGGCGCTTGCCTTACAACCTGCAAACGAGCATGTATTTGCCCTTACAGCGGATAGCCTGCTTATGCAGCATAAAGCGGATGATGTCCTGCTGCTCTCCCGTGCGTTCATAAAGCTCGCGCCGGGTTCTTCGACGGGATATCTTATGAGAGCACTTGCATACGAACAGACCGGCAAATTCGGCAATGCCATTTCTAACCTGGATAAGGCACTGCCCCTGTGCAAAGATACCCTGCGAAGGGATTATATGATTCAGAAGCGCAAGGAGATGAATGAATTGATGATGAGGCGTTAACCACGGCAATGCCTTCAAAATTCTTCATTGCATTTTCGGTTTACAATAAAGCTTCTCGATAAACTTTTTGTCACGATTTTACAGACGCTTACTTTGTATTGAACTTACCGGATAAGTGTAGTAATAATCTGATTCATGGCACGTCCTGAAAGACAAAATGAAGTACTTGATATTCTTGAAGATTTGAAAATACAGAAGGGGCTTGAGCCTTTAAAACAACTATTCTGGAGTGAGTTAAATTACGAACAGGTCAACGAGCCGCTTTCACGCCATGGATTATCCGATACAGCAAATAAAGCTCTGGCTGAAGATCCAATATTGTTTGCCTCCGGGGGATCAGACAAGGAATTCCATATTATCTATTCCAGATTGGCATCAGACCGGTTGCTCATCGGACAAGAACGTCCCATAGTATCAAAACTTCTGCAAACCCATCCCTATGCTCTTTTTGTATTCTCTAACAATAATCAAGAGAGATGGCATTTTCTAAATGTTAAATATGATGAGAATAGCAGCAAACGCCGGTTGTTTCGCAGGATAACCATAGGTAAGGAAGAACGCCTCCGCACAGCTTCCGAGCGTATCGCCATGCTTGATCTTGCATCAATCAACCAAAACCTCTTTGGCATTTCACCGCTGGATATCCAGACAAGACATGACGAAGCCTTCGATGTCGAGGCGGTACAGAAGGAATTTTTCAGTACCTTTGCAGCGCTTTATCATAAAGTCATAGAGGATATTGAACAGGTGCAGAGTCTTAAAGATGGTGCAGGAAAGTTTGCCCAATTACTGCTTGATAGAATGCTTTTTCTTTATTTCATTCAAAAAAAAGGATGGCTAAATCAAAAGCCCGGTTATCTTTATGAAAACTTTCAAGAACATTGGAAGCGGGCTCCTGATAGTAATAGTTTTTATACCGAGGTGCTTTATCCATTATTTCTTTCTCTGTCTAATGCCGATATAAAGTCCAATAGCATTAGATCTGTACCTTTCTTGAACGGCGGACTATTTGAGGAGGATGAAAAACAATCACAAATTGAGCGTCTCAACCAAGCCAGACTGCACCTAAAAAATGCGACCTTTAAAGCAATTTTCGATGAACTTCTTGAAAAATTCAACTTCACCATAGCTGAGGATACACCCATTGATATGGAAGTTGCCATTGACCCTGAAATGCTTGGAAAGATATTCGAGAGTCTTATCCTTCAACTCGAAAAAGACCCAAGCAAGGACCTTCGCAAGCTCACCGGCTCTTACTACACACCGCGTTCCATCGTTCATTTCATGTGTCAAGAGGCGTTTAAGGAATATCTGGTTACACAGCTTGCCGGAGAGGATAAAATCAAGGTAGTCTCTATAAAAGAAAAGATAGAAGCACTTGTTTCGTTACCTCCGGCTGATCATCTTGATGATGAACAAATTGACAGGTTGCAGGGTCTCTTTACAAATGCCGAGGCAGTAAGCCTTGTACAATCTATATACAACTGCAAGGTTTGCGACCCTGCAGTTGGGTCCGGTGCATTTTTAGTAGGCATGCTTCATGAAATGGCTACGGCCATTGCAAAACTGGATCTCAGTATTCAGGGTGAAGACGCATTACGGCAGCGTAATTATGATTATGATCTTAAAAAGCGGATTATCGAATCCTGCCTTTATGGTGTGGACATTCAAGAACAGGCTGTCAGGTTGTGCGAATTGAGATTATGGCTTTCACTTGTGGTAGACTATGAGGTTGATCGCGATAAGCCATTTGATAACGCCATACGTGAAGTTCCGAGCCTGCCAAATTTGTCTTACCGTATTGTACGGGGTGACAGCTTATTGGAACGATTGTTCGGTCATGTCATCAACCTCGATCAAATGGCAATGGATGCAAAAACAAAACAGATTATAGAATCAATTCAGGCAGACAAACAATCATATTTTAGAGAAAGTAATGCCGGAGAAAAGCATAGATTGGAATTGAAAATCCTTGCCAAGCAGGCAGACCTTGCAGAACGGCTTATCGCAGCCAAGACAGCCGCATTAACCTCCTATCAGACACAGTTGTTCGGTGAAGACAATATAACTGCCAAAGAACGCAAAGTAAAAGAAGAACACGAAGGACAGATCAAAGAACTGAACGATCTGAAAATAAAGGTTGCGAATGCAAAAAATGCGATAGAGCGGATTACCCAACAAAAAAAGATTTTGATAAAAGGCGACATCGAAACTTTACGCCGTCAATACTTTCAAACAGGCGCATATCCAACCTTTATATGGCATGTAGATTTTGCAGAAGTATTTATCGAAAAAGGCGGCTTCGACATCGTCATCGCCAATCCACCGTATGTGCGTGCTGATTCGGGAGATGTACACCTTGCCTTTAGAAAGAAACTGGAAGAATCAAAAATATACGAAACGCTGTATGAAAAATGGGATTTGATGGTACCGTTTATAGAAAGGGGCTTAAAACTTTCCAAGTCGAGCGGTGATCTTATCTATATAACCTCAAATGCTATCTGCACATCTAAATACGCCTTTAAATTACTTGATTTGATTCAGGAAAAATATATCACACATTCTATAGAATACTTCGATGATATGGCAGTGTTTGAAGCAGGGGTTATCCCCGTGGTGCTTCATATAGGAAAAAATGATGCTTACGGCAAAACGAAGAAGACCATCCATAGAAGTTCCTTTGAGAATATCGTAAGCAAGACAGAGATACCAACAAAAGCTTTCAAATTGCTTGGTCGCAACGCATTTCGTAAGGAATACAATGCGGTTACTTTAAAAGCAGAAACCATTAACCTTGGAGATATTTGCTACATGAGTGTAGGCATGGTGCTTAATGCCGACGAAAAAACAGCAAAAGGTGAATTCAAGGTTGACGATTTATTATCTGATCTTCCAACCAAGATGCATATACGAAAGTATATAGAAGCTAAAGACATAGAGAATTGGATTGTTAAACGTATTAGATATCTTGAATGGGGTACGGCACGTTGTCCAGCAAGGATTAGACGTAAAACTTTTCCTCAACTATATGATAGACCAAAACTTATGGTCGGTAGTTTAACTGGAGGTATTTATGATGATAAAGGTTTACTAACGCATCATGGTATTGTTGTGATTGTTAAATTCTGCGACTTAAAAGGTATTAACAATAAAAGTCTTCAAGCGAGTATTAAGAAATTCAATCGTCTATTACGCCCAGAACTTGAAAATCTTTCTGAAAAGTTTAATTTAAAGTATCTTTTGGCAGTTCTCAATTCATCGTTCGCATTAAAATATCTTAATAACATCAGGCGTCATCGCTTGGAAAACTACTTCTATCCAGACGATTTTCGCAAACTGCCAATAGCGGACATATCCATTAGCGAGCAGAAACCATTTATTGAGCTTGTCGATAAAATCCTCTCCATCACCAAAGACGAAGACTATTTACACAATCCAACCAAACAGGCAAAAGTGAAAGAGCTTGAAAAGCAAATAGACAAAATGGTGCAGCAACTATATTGTACAGATTAATTTTTATTTTGCAGCCCTTGATTCTTTGAGTGCTATAACATTGATTGGCGGAAGTAAAACGGGCGATATTGTACCCATGTTTGAAGTAAGTCTAAATATGATTTCTCTTAAATAGGGGAATAGGATAACAGGTGCATTCTTTGTACCAAACTCATCGGAAGCAATATTTTCTAAACCAGTTGCCTCAAATAAACCTTCTATAACAACCTCAAGTGAGAGTATTTCTTTCTTTTGCTCTGAATTACCCGTATATATACTAATTTTTCCTGTTTGCTTTATGAGTAGCTTATTTTCAATCTTTTCAAATGAATCCCCATAATCGAATTTATTCTCGAATTTTTCGGGCAATTGAACAAAAGAAGGATCTAAATTATAATTAGCATGCAAAAGGCGAACATAATGAAATCTATATCCCGGCTGTTTAGATAAGTCCTTCATGCTGCTAAAAGCACCTTTTCTCTCGGCATAAAACCATTTTCTTTTTTGATTTCTTCAACTTGAGGCAACAGGCTCACAAATTTATTTTTACTTAAATCTTCAAGTGACACAGAAAGCATACTTCCCCAATACGGGATCTCATTCCTAATATTGCCAACAATTGCTGATTCATTAAATTGAACATTAACAGGAGGTAAGAAAATATCATCTGGGATGTTTAATGGCATTTCATAAATAGTATTGAGATACGAATAAACAATGTCATTATTAAATGGGATATTTAAAGTATGGAACAAAATATTATCCGAAATACCTGATACCATTTCATAACCAATATGAAGAGAGGGAATAACAGCATTATTAAAATATTTACAAGTATCATCTGGATTTACAGTACTTACACAAAATGGAAGTGGATCATCTCCATATAAATCTATAGCATTATTTATTGCATAATTTTTAACTGTGTAAAGTTTTTCGTTAGGAACATTTAATATATAAAACCAATACTCAATATTTTTATCTTCCTTGATCTTAAATTTTTCTATTAGGACTTTCGCAAATAGAAATGTTGACTCAATATCTTTTTTAAGTTCTTGAATTTTGTCCATTATGTTTTCCCTATCAAATCTTTTACAAATTCCTTTATTCCTTTTACACTCTCTCTGACTTCTATTTCTTGCACCGGTATTACATTATAATCTGCTTGAACGCGTAAGTCAAACAGACTCTTTAAAAATACTTTATCATCCTTACCTTTGCCTCTTAAAAGGGATGCATTATTGATAATGATCCTGTGCTCCCAATATTCCGCATCAATTGAGAATTCTGAAAATTGCCTGCCTCTTTTTTCTAAACAATAAATTGCTGCTTGGTATGCTGCATAATAAAAACGACTTGCAGCAGAGTCAATATATTGTGCATTTAATAAATTATTAGCAGCATCTAAAGTTTTCGATGCCTTATTATTCATTAATATACCTCAGATATCCTCCGCCTTTTGAAAAGGCAATTTATGGATTGTCCACGCTTTTATAGATTACATGTATGCAGATAAAAAATCAAGAAATTTATTCGTTAATGTGCGTTCGCCACACATTGGGCCAACTATTTATTACTTTACAATAGCTTTATTTTGGTTTATAAATCAATAAAAAAATGATGCACTAGGTATAA
>JAJYUJ010000030.1 GCA_021792615.1 bacterium | reverse complement strand
AGCGAAAAGGCCGCGTCAAACAAAGGTATTCTTCGAAAGTCCGATGAGGAAACCATACCGGGTAATAGCATATAAACATACAGAGGACTAAAAGCTCGTTTCTATAAGGAAACGTATAGATATCAGGAGGATCGCGGGATTGAGCGAATAAGTAAACTTCCTTATTGCATTTTTCGGGTAAATTAGAGATCTGATTATACTTAGATAAATAATGGAGGCGGCGGGAGTTGGACCCTAAAAAGGGCAAAAACACACGGTCTCGAAAAGCAAGGTTATTCCTCGGTAAAATGCATTTCGGTTATAGGATCCCCTGAAGACTGGCACTTGACGAGTCTGGATTTCACCGTTGTCGTAAATTTGCTCATGATAAGGAATTGCTCGATCCATCCCATCACGCTCTTGACGTGGTTTATATCTATATCGGGAAAATCTTTTATGATAATAGTGAGATGCCTGTCTTTCCCGTGTTCGGAATAACTGGAGACTTCCACTTTTCCTGTGTCGAAATAGCTATTCCACATGTTCATTACCTGGGTAAGCAGTATCTTTATATTGATAAATTTTATGAAAACTTTGAAAAGAGTCGATATATTATCCTGTGCTGCCATTCTACCCTGTTCAATACAAAATTCGGGCTTTTCTTTTCCCAGAATAGAATCGAGTGCCTTGAGCATATCCGTGTATAGCCTGTATGGATACCACTTTGCCATGAGTATGTGTTCATCCAGATATCCAACGGAATCCTGTGAAAGCATACTTTTAACTCTGGGCATCAGATCACCTGGCTGCTTTTTTATAAACTTTATGAGCCCGAGTATCGCTACACCCTTTACCTGCGGCATGATTATCCCCTCTCCTCAAAAGACCTTAAGGTATTTAATCGATCAATTATTCATTGTCAACAATTTGCATGTTGACTGCGCCTTTACAAAACTTCGCTGTTTTGACGATTCGGGGCTTTGACTTATAAGCGCAGAGGATATATTCTTTTAAAAGCACAGTACAATACGGAAGAGGAGGTTTGATATGCCCGCAAAAATAACAAAATCAAGCAAAGTAAAAACACATAAGGTGAAAGCAGGCAAGGCAAGCGCGAAGCTCAAGGGGACGAGGTATGTCTGTGTTCCGTGCGGCACCGAGGTCATTATGACGGCATGCGGCCCTGAATTCAGTCAGCTTGTCTGCTGCGGCGTGAAAATGAAGAAAAAGAGGTAGATGGGTAAGGGACCAGCATGGATGGACAGCTGAAGATCCCCCATAAAAGGAAATGGGCTTTCATTATCGCATCAATCGCAGGATTGATCTACGGTGCATACTGACTTGCATAATGCGGTATAAATATGGGGCGCCAATACGCAGAGGTGAAACACATGGCAATTGAAGCAAAAATCGAAGGGAATAAGCTCATTATCACGTGCGACCTGGAAAAACCCACACCGAGCGCATCCGGGAAAACACTGGTCGTCGTCAGCACAAGAGGCAACATAAAAACATCCTGCATGGTAGATGGGAAACCATTAACTATCGGACTGAATGCCTATATCTACAAATAACGATAACCCTGCTGCCGGTTAGAGCATTTTTATTTGCTTCCCCGATATCCCTCCATCCCGACACCTGTTACGGTATGTATGCATAAGTACCCTGCGCGGGTAGAATGCCGGATGTTGACAGTGAATAGATTTCTTTGATAAGGGAGTGCCGATATGGAAGCTTTCAAACCAATAACGCGAATGAGATCAATTCCAGAACCAGCGCTTTGGTGGACAGCTCAATGACGTTATGAGTACCTTACTGTACTCTCTTGTACTCTTTATTGCCATATCTTCTGTTCTTGTCTTTGGCATTTTTTTATTGATCAGTGCGTTGATATAGGGATTTTTGAAACCCCACAAAGGGCTGCATTCCCACCGTCATTTAAAAAGACGTCCCCATAGGAAAAGAGATTATTATGTGATGATCCTTATGGGCTTTATATTGATTCTATTTTCCCTGTATCTGTTTTTAAATGTGTAGGAAAGAAACTACCGTCTCCTTTCTAACGGGGCTTGCTTTCTTCAATAAGACGTTTGAATTGCTCATATGGCTGGGCACCGACAAGCATCTTCCCGTTGATAAAGAACGTTGGTGTGCCCTGTACCCCTGCTGCAGCGCATTGCGATTTATCCGAACTGACGATGCCTGCTGTTTCGCCGCTGTCAAGGCAATGATCGAACTTATCCTGGTTAAGTCCAATCTTTTTTGCATACGATTTAAGACTATCGATATCCAGCCTTCCCCCGGAACTGAACAGGAGGTTATGCATCTGCCAGAATTTCCCCTGTTGGTTGGCACACTCTGCAGCCTCTGCTGCTTTCTCGGCATACTGATGAAATGGCAAGGGGAAGTTTTTAAATACAAGTTTGACCGTTCCGTCCTTAATCTCGTTCTCCCGTAATTGCATTTCTGTGTCATGATAGAATCTCGCGCAAAACGGACATTGGAAGTCAGAGCACTCGATAATGGTTACCGGTGCATTCTTCTTCCCTTCATAAGGACTGCCGGCAACCGTTAGTTGAGAAGGATTTCCTGTTGGGTCAGGCTGCCGCGGTTGCTGTGGCGACGGAGCGGGGGCATCGACCCCTTGTGCTACCCTTTGTACAGCCCCTCTTTCTAACCCCATCCGTATTTCTTTTGCAGAAAACCATAGGGCAAAGCCTAAAACCACTGCAACAATAACACTTGCAATCCCGGATATGTAACTATCTTTCATCAAAAGATCCTCCTTTGAAAATATTCAATCCCTCTTGTGCCCTTGATTTCATGGCGTGCGCCTTCCGCCTGCTGCAATATCGAGCGCATGGACAAGCTCCTCGGGCATTTGTGATCCTATCATTATCTTTTTCCCGTTGACAAGCTCGATCTGTACACCGCGGTTACCGCTGACATTATATGCCCAGCCTTTCCATCCGCGGTGAATGCCATAGCCGCCATAATCCATAATAGGCCTGTAGGTACACGCGGTATAGGTTTTCAAAGATTCAAATCCAAATCTACGGTAAGAAGCATGAAAGGGCTTGAAGCGAATATACAGCCCGTCGGTCCGCACCTCGGTCATCAACTGCGCAGTATATAAAATCCCAAAGATAAAAAGGATGGTTAAAATCTGGGCTATGCCCATGATCATAAGAGCGGAATGCGGTATTGTCTTGCCGGCAGACGGTGGATGCATTGCAAGATGGATTGCCAAATCATAGCCCGTGAGTCCTGCAAAAACCAGAAACACTATGATGACACACATCCACACAAACGTATGACCGAACCTTTGGGACTCTTGAAAGATTACCCCTGTTTGTTCATCCATATGTCCCTCGATTGAACAGCAGCGATATGCAGGAGATAATGGAAGGCAAACCTCTCATTCTTAAATTGCCTCATCTTTCGCAATCCATAACAAGCAACTCCTTATTTGTCAAAAACGAACCAGAATTACCGGCATTTCTCTTTTCTATACTTTATTGCCGGAAGACATACTTTAGGTTTAAAGCGGTTCCATGAAGCGACTCCCTGTCAAAGGTCCCATGTTATATCATATTCGCAGTATACACTGCCTGTAGTTCTACACTGCGTTTCTTTTATCTTTATATTTTTAGCACCGGAGAACTTGGCAGACTGTTCCATACCACCTGCAATACTCTCGCAGAGGACCTTGTCCGGCAACGGCTCTCCTTCCACCCTGAGCAGTGCCGATGTGCTGGTTGTTTTCACAACGGTAATCCTGCTTGGCTTGAAGTAGCTTGACCAGAGATATTTAGAATTCTTGAGTATAAATTCTGTACTTCCAAACCTGTAGAATAACTTATAGAATGCGTTGTAACCATATTCTATGATGTTGCTTCCTATTTCATAGAGAATATTTTGATTATCTTTTCCTAGTATTTTTTTGATGGATCTTAAAAAATCAACGTACGTTTCCATTGGATACCATGTTGAAGAAAGTATGGTTTTCACATCCAAAACAGATCTATGTTCGATTGACATACCGTCTATGACCTGTTGATACAAACCATTGCCGCCTTTCTTTATAAGAAACTCTTTTATGGCTTTTATTGAACTTCCCTTTATAAAGGATGTACCCATAATGAGAAACTCTACCGTGCCGGCAATGCATTGTCAAACAGGTATACCGAGGACATGAAAAACAAATGCGCCCGGGGGGATTTGAACCCCCGGCCTGCGGATTCGTAGTCCGACGCTCTATCCACTGAGCTACGGGCGCAAAGATTGTTTTACTTTTTATAATACACCACTATCGGAAATACAATAACAAACATCGCCTTGAGATGGATGAAAGGATTTGCCGCGAGGCTACTGGGGCATACACCCGTTGGAAAGGACATGGCTTTAAACCATGCCCTTTCTCTATGGAACTAAAATTATCATAGAATCCTCTGCCATAAATGGTTCCAATTTTGACAGGGGCGTTCATACACAAACGCATTGTACGTTCAAAATTGTCTGCTTTTTTACCAAAACAAGCACATTTTTTTCTTAAATGAAACGTGGCATATGTTTTGCTTATACTATTAAGTCCTTGAAGAAGAGCTGTACTATGGATACGGTAGCAAATTACTTGCTTTTTAATTATCACTTACTATACTAGCTACTTATGTTAAATTACATCAGAAAATACACTGGCAATTGGGGCTTAAAAGTCCTCTATTTTATTATCGCACTTACCTTCCTCGGAGGGTTTGGCGGCATATTCGGCATCATGAAGAGTTGCGGTACCGGGCTTTCTGAAGGGACTGTGGCAGTCGTAAACCGGGATGCCATATCCATCGATGATTTTTCCCGTGCTTACAGAAACACGGTAAAGGCATACCGCAGGGAGTTCAAAGGGGAAATGACGCAGGGAATGCTGAATAAATTGGATATACCGGATCAAGTGTTGAACAATCTTATTTCGAATGAAGTTGCTACCCAGCAGGCGCACAGCATCGGGTTTATGGTTACGACACAAGAGCTCATGGATCAAATAAGTCACACCCCGGCGTTTCTGAACAAGGAGCATCAGTTCGATCCCAGAATATATTATGCCGTGCTGAGGGAAAACAATATTACGCCGGAAAATTTTCAGAATGATGTCAGCAACGACATCCTGATGTTGAAATTGAAGAACCTGTTCTATGACAATGTTTTTCTGAGCGATGGTGAAGTCAGGATATTAAATGCTCTCGATACCACAAAGCAGCAGAAAAATCCGGGGCAGACAGAAGAACAGTTACGCTACTCGTTGGCAAAGTCAGCTTATGATACATGGATTAAAAGTATCGAAAGCACGATGAATATACAAACAAACAAAGCATTACTTGCCAGATTCACGCAAACTACAACAGATTAACTTTACCAGACAGTAGTCATCAAACATTATGGTCAGCGACAATACCAGTACACCTCCATCTCCAGAACTTCCGCACGAACTCAGAAGGGATATCACCGTATGGGGCTCTTACATGTGGGGATACGCAGATGTCGGAGCAGATATCTATGCTGCCCTTGGACTTGTCATAGCAGCAGCACAGGGCGCAGCAAGCCTTGCGTTTGCAGCAGCAGGCATTGTCTATATTATGATCGGATTTGCCTACACAGAGCTTGCAGCAACATACCCGGTTGCAGGCGGCGGGCACTACTTTGCCCTTCGGGGACTCGGGGATTTTTGGGGATTTACGACCGGAGTCGCGCTTTTGCTCGATTACACCATTGATATTGCCCTGTTTGCCGTTGCATCTGCCGGATATGTAAATTTCTTTTTGCCTTATTTTGGCATCGAGCCGTCCCATTTTGTCTTTATGCTCGGATCCCTGAAAATAAATTATCTGTGGCTTTCGGAATCTTTTGCTTTTATCCTTTTTTTAATCTGGTTGAATATCATAGGTATAAAAGAATCTTCGCTCTTTAACGAACTTATCGGCGCCTTTGATATTTCTATAGAATCATCCGTCATTATTTTCGGCTTTTTATTTGCATGGAAGCCAGAGTACCTTATTCAGCAGTGGCAGACATCCTTTCCGACACTCCATCAGTTTATGTACGGCTCGTCGCTCGGTATCATATCGTTCGTAGGGCTCGAATCCATATCACAGGCAGCGCAGGAAACCAAAAGGCCTGCAACAATAATACCGCGGACGTCCGTAACCCTGATCTTTACCGTGTTTATTTTTGCAACTGCATTCTCGACCCTGAGCCTCGGTGTGCTGCCCTGGCAAACCTTTCAACAGCATATAGGTGATCCCATCGCGACGCTTGCACATGCGATACCCTACATAGGACTCTTTGCAGGTCCGGTAACGGCACTGCTTGGTGCGACCATACTGCTTATCTCTGCCAACTCCGGCGTCATGAGCGCATCAAGATTGACGTACTCCATGAGCGAGTTCGGCCTTATAACAAAGTGGTTTGATAAGGTGAGTCCAAAATACAGGACCCCGGTAAGAACCATCGTTGTTTTTTCTGTTATCGGTATCGTGGAGATGCTATTGTCATTCCTGACACCTCAGGCCATGGATACGCTCGGCAATATGTATGCGTTCGGCGCTACCCTGGGTTACCTTATTGTTTTCGTAGCATTGATACGCCTGCGCTTTTCCGATCCGTATACACCAAGGCCATACAAGATGCCGCTCAACCTAAAAATTCATTACAAAGACAGGATTGTCGATTTTCCCGTACTTGGTATTCTGGGATTCCTTGGTGTCGGCATGGTGCTGTTTGAGGTGATACTAACGCATAAGATTGGAAGGATCGCAGGCCCGGCATGGGTAGTGCTGGGAATTGTTTACTTTATCTACTTCAAAAAAAAGAACAACATGCCCGTGACAAAAAGCATCGAGCGGAACTGGGAGGCACACCAGATGGATGTACTGATCTCGGCAGAGGAATTCGACCTTGCAGAGGAGTACAGGATTGCATTAAAAGAACGCGATGAAAAGCTGAAGAAGCATGAACAGATTAAAACTGACAGATAAGTTCAAGGCAATAAACAGCGCTCTGTTTGTCGTCATCGGTATAGTAATTATTATACGTTCGGCCACGTTGGCCGCCGGAATCCATATCTGGCTTCCGTTGCTCGTCGGCATAAGCTTTATAGCCTTTGGCATATACAGGATACGGTTCGTTCTCAACTACGTAAGAGGCAGGCAATGATCCAGTCAACGCTTGGCGTTATTATTGCAGCGTTCTTTTTGATATCCATTATATCCCTTCTTTGGTGGATGCTCCATGTCCCGCCTATCATCCCCCAGGTGGCTGCGCGGGCTCACCGGGAGGTCGAGGCCTTAAAAAACCTGCTCATACCGACACAGGGCATGGCATACTCGGAACGGGGCGTTGAGCTTGCCTGCAGACTCGGGACGGAGCAGAATGCAACCCTTATATTTGCTTATGTCATAGAAGTCCCGAGGACACTCCCGTTAAATGCCGAGATGGAAAATGAGGACAAAGTTGCCCAGGAGGCCATTTCCCATGGAGAGCAGCTTGCAGCATTGCATAAAATGAAAAACAAATCCCTTATCGTACGATCGCGTTCAGCCGGGGAAGAGATAGTAAAGCTGGCCAGAGAACAGGATGCGGACGTTATCGTCATGGGTATACGCCAGCACATCGGGCTCAAAGAAAACATACTCGGAAGGACATCGGACATAGTCCTGAGAAAGGCACCGTGCGAGGTCATCATCGACAAACTACCCGGGGAGGAGGAAACGTAAATGCGTGTTGTTATCATAGGTTCAGGCAGGCTTGGTTCAAGACTTGTCAGTGTTTTTTCCAAACGGGGCGACAGCGTGCTCGTTCTGGAACAAAACGAGAGCAAATTTATGTACATCGAGGATAAACAAGGGGTCGAATTCCTTGTAGGAGACAGTACGGATGAGAAGATTATACGTCAGGCATTAAAAAAACCCGCGGATCTCGTACTCGTGATTACAGGGAACGATTACACGAACATCATGATAGCGCAGAAAATAAAGCTCGTAGACAAAACAATAAAGGTCATCATGCGGTTGTTTGACATAAACCTTGTTACCGTGTACACGGAGCTCGGAATCGAAGTCGTATGTCCTACCAGTCTTACCATCGACGCACTTCTGAAAATGCCGGGATTATCATAAGGGGGGATTATGTATATCATTATCGTTGGCGCAAGCAAAGCAGGTGTCAATCTCGCAAAAACGCTCTTATCCGGCGGACATGAGGTTACTATCATCGATCAGGATAAAACAAAGGTAACACTGTTATCGGAAAACTTCGGGGATGCCATAATGCTCGGCAACGGTGCAAATGCTTCTGTATTAAAGGTTGCCGGCGCTAACCGGGCCAATGTCGTGGCCGCACTGACCGGAGATGACGCAACAAACCTTGTTATCTGTCAGCTTACCAAACTGATGTTTATGACACCGCGGACGATATCGAGGGTATCAGACCCTGCAAACGAGGAAATATTCCAGAGTATCGGTGTTGATGCGACCATCAATTCCACAAGAATCCTCAACTACCTCATCGAAGAACAGGTGCAGGCAGGCGATGTTGTCGTCCCTCTATTTCCACTCAAGGGCGGGGATGTTGAACTGGTGCAGGTGGACGTACCCAGGGGATCGTATATCATCGACAAAAAGATCAAGGACCTCGGGCTTCCTGAAGGCATTATCATTGTTACTATCTACCGGGAGGACAAAACGCTCATCCCGAAAGGTGAAACAATTTTCAAACAGAATGATGAGGTTATAGCGATTGTCAAAAAAGAGCATATCGATAAAATTCAGCAACTCTTTAAAGGGTCGTAATACTCCCTTCGCACCGTCTCGAACTCTCTCTTTGCGGTGAACGTACAAACGTGCTTATTTCACCGATGCACTATTCTCTTTCAAGTAACCGACAATATGGCGGTAAACCACATTTGAAAACAGCATGGCAATGTGCCCCTTCAACGGCAGGGAATCATTCGGCATACCTTCCATAAAGGCGTATTCCGGGGGGACGATAAGATTGTCCAGCGTCGACCATAGCGCGTAGATCTTCGGCATTGTTTTTTTGTTGAGTTCATTGAGAAATTCGCTGCCCGGTACCATTTCTTTTGCATTTTTGCCAATGCCCAGTACAGCGATACGCGTACCTTTGTAGGGGCTCGCAATGGTTATAATCCCTCTTACCCTTCCGGCACCGCGGGGCGAACTGCTGTAATACCGGGATACAAGCCCTCCCATACTGTGTCCAATTAAATATATTTCCTTTTCTCCTGTTTTGTCCGCTATCTCGTCCATCTTATCCGCCACGCGTTCGGAGAGTTCCGTAATGGACTTCACCGGGGGATAAAGGTTGACGGTGAATACTCTGAAGCCGTCAATCACCAGTCTCAGGTGTATATAGAAAAAACAAGCCCTGTTCATCATATAGCCGTGCACGAGCAATATGGGCGGGTATTTTTTATTGTCCTTTTTCAGAAAAACAGCATCATAGTTTATAAAGCCGATGACATAGGTTATAAAAGAAATAAACGTAAAAACAGCCTCCTGAAGGACCTCCAGCGCAATGGCCGGCATCTGTCCGACTGGTTTTTTACTGGTGTTCAGAGCATCGTAGATAACTATGGCAAACTGGCTGACGAGAAAAATAAGGACAACAATAAAGATCCATACAAGGATATCCAATACAATCATGACATTCTCCTCTTTTTAAGAACAAGCGATTCTATGACCCCGGGTACCTTCTGCAGCAATATGAGCAGTTCACCTATGTCCGTTGAAGCAAATGCACCCTCTCCATTATCACCGTACAGCATCTGCACGACCCTACCCATAAAATGTACGGGAATGATGACGACCGTACGGGGCGGTTTTCCTCCGAGCAAAAGAAAGAAATCTTTATTTAATTCTGCCGGCTGCGGCGGGCCGACAAAGTGTGCACCGGTATCATTCACGAACTTAAAAACGGACGGCTGATCAAGCGGGATAACGAGCTGTTTTATGTTAAAGCGGTTTACCCCATCGCCCGCCCCTTCCCACCCTATTGCAAGGCCTTTCTGAATCATAAATATTGCGGCCCTCCTGAATATGGACAAAGCATAACCGAGTACAACCGACGCTATATCGTCCCTTGATTCTGAATCCATGATGAGCGTGATCGCATCCTGCAGGTTTGCAGGATGCTTCAGAGTGAGGGCTTCCTCGACTTCCATCTCATGGGAAAGTTCGACTGTTGTCGTAACGGGCTCGGCTGCGGATACCCCGGCCTTTACGCTGTTCTGAAAGTCCTCTTCGGCCGTGAATTCTTCATCCGGTGGAAGCGGTTTCAACGGGGAATCTTCCCCTTGCTGTTTTTGTGGCTTTGCGGCGATTTTATTCTCCGGCTTTTGTTCCGGTGGTACAGGTTTTTTATTTAACCTGTCGGACAAGAACTGGGCAGTGTCCTGCTTCGACAGGGTAATGTAACGTATATCCCTTTTGATATGATAATATTTTTCCAGAAGAAGGAGGAAACGTATCTCCGGGATCGCATGGGGTTTTATATTCATGCCCGTGACAAAGGAAAGTTCATCTATAGCATCAAGCCGGCCGGGGTCCATCATGATAACATACAACTGCTTGTCTTTGTAATCAAAGGGGATTGCCTTGAGCTTTTTGACAAACTTAACCGGTATGAGTTTTAAGGCGTTGGTGTGGATATTATTCAGCGTCACCATGGAAACCGATGACACATGATGATACTGTGCCAGATATTTCTCGAGATCGTCTTCATTGAGCGAACCCGATTCTATCAGATTTGTTCCAAGCCTGCCTCCGAAGATGACCTGGGCATTCATGGCCTCAGTGAGCTGGTCATTGGTAATAATTTTTTGTTTTACGAGAAAGTCTCCGAACATGATATGAGCGTATCAGAATTTTGACAAAAATGCCACAGGAGCCGGGGTCAATTCTTCAGCAGCTCTCTCGCAATCATGAACCTCTGGATCTCCGACGTGCCTTCAAAAATCCTGTATGCCCTTATGTCCCTGAACATCCGCTCCACCTTGGTTTCCTTCATGAAACCCATGCCGCCGTGCAATTGAAGCATCCGGTCTGCAACCTTGAACGCCGATTCTGTTGCGAAAAGTTTCGTCATACTCGACTGTGTTCGTATATCTTCTCCGTGATCGAATCTGTACGCGGTATCCGCAAGCATCCTGTCCGCTGCATAGAGTTCCATAGCACTGTCGGCGAGCATCCATTGGATAGCCTCGAATTCGCCGATCGCTTTCCCGAACTGTTTCCTGAGCTTTGCATATTCAACACCCATGGATAACAGCCTTTCGCCGATGCCGATTGCCGATGCTGCCGCGGAAAGCCGTCCCTCGTTCAGGGTCTTCATCGCTATTTTAAATCCGCTGCCGATACTGCCGACGAGGTTTTTGTCGGGTACGAAACAATCGTCGAAGATTACCTCTGCCTGCAGCCAACCCTTGCCGCCCATGGTGTTGTGGATATTTCCGATGGTAAGACCTTTCGATCCCTTTTCCACGATGAATGCGGTGATACCGCCCTTTGCTCTTTTTTCTTTGTCTGTCACTGCTATAACGGTGAAGATGTCCGCGATGGGAGCGTTGGTTATAAAATGTTTCATGCCGTTGAGCACCCATCCTCCCGGGGACTTCGCTGCAGTGGTTGCTATGGCCGACGCATCCGACCCGGCGCCCGGCTCCGTGAGTGCGAATGCAGAGATATATTCGCCGCTTGCAAGGAGAGGGAGGTAATGGGCCTTCTGATCTTCCGTACCGTCGTTGACAATTGCCATCGAGCCTATGCCGTTATTGACACTCATGATCGCCCTGATTGCATCATGGGATTTGGACAGTTCTTTTAAAGCGAAACAGTAATCCAGCAGATTCATGCCCGAACCGCCATAAACGACCGGTATGCGCAGACCAAACAGTCCGAGGTGCTTCATGGTGCGGACGAGCGGATCCGGCAGCCTGCCGGTATCTTCGATAGCATCTTCTACCGGCATACATTCATCCTGAACAAACCGGCTAATGATCTCTATAAAATGCCGCGCTTCCGGTGTTATCCTATCATCCATGTAAATCCTCCCTTACCCTGAAAATAAGTACTATCGCGCAGGGGAATGATCGTGTATGAATAACCGGCGCTTTTGATAAAAAGCTTATGCCAAGTTATTTTTTGGTCTGTACCCTTTCTATATACTTACCTTCAGCAGTGTCGACCTTTATCTTTGTACCAACGTCTATGAACTGCGGTACCTGAACCACCAGGCCTGTTTCAAGTTTCGCGGGTTTCGTTGTGTTGGTGATCGTTGCAGTCCTGAGGTTCGGCTCTGTCTCAACAACCTCTAATTCGACGGTCATAGGCAGATCTATGTTCAGGGGCTTGTCTTCGTAGAACGAAACAGCCACCTTTGAGTTCGGCACTATGTATTGTATGGCATCGCCGACGATTTCTTCTCCGAGAGTAAACTGTTCATAGTTCTCGGTATCCATGAATACATAATGATCGTCCTCTTTATAGAGATATTCCATTTCTTTTTCGTCGAACGTAACCTTCTCTACCTTGTCTTCCGGTCTGAATCTGTTTTCAAGATTCGATCCGGTCTTGATATTCTTGAGTTTTGTTTGAACCATACCGCGCCAGTTTCCCGGCGTAACATGGTTGATACTCAAAACTCTGTAAAGGTCTTTGTTAAACTCTATAATCATACCGACCCTTATCGCGGTTGATGGTATAAGCATTCTTGCCTCCTAAATATTTATTGCGGGTTTTAGAGCTTAACAACAGTTTTGCGGAATATGCAAGGCTTTTAGTCTTCGGAGCTGCCGGGCATCGCCCTGTGTCACTGCACACGGTTCGACCCACAATGCACTACAGCGCAGGAGGGGTAAGCAGCGTTAACTATCTTTTCTCTCTTATGAGCCCAATTCTACTTCTGCAAAAGCATTGTTTATGACCTCATCGCCGGTTTGTTTTTTTGCAATAAGTTCGCAGTGTGCCGTATTGTTCTCTATCTTTGTTACTGTTCCTGTTATGGTGATGGTATCTTCCGGCAGGACCGGTTTGGCAAATCTTACCTTGAGCTTCTTTACTTTGTAGGGGTCATGAGACCATTCGGATACCGTTTGCATAACAAACGCCATCGTACACAGGCCCTGGAGTATTGCGCCTCCCAGGCCAACCATTTTTCCGAATTCCGCATCTATATGGATGGGGTTAAAATCTCCCGAAGCCCCGGCGTAGAAAATAGGTCTGTATTTGTCTACCTCTTTTTGTAAGGTGAATATATCTCCGATCTTTGCAGTTAATGCCATAATAGCCTCCTTATAATTATCTTCTTATTACAAACGTCCACTTGCCTTTCGTGACAATACTCCCGTCTGATTTTTTCTTCGAGATGCCTCCTGCAACAACAAAATCCTTGTCTCCCTTTTCATAGATATCGGCGACGTAGGCTTCCGTGATGATGACGTCTCCCGGCCTTACGACACCAATAAATTCATAATCCTGCTCCCCGTGGACGAGCATGGGAAGATTTAATGCGAGTTCACGGTCAAACATAACCTCTGCAACGGCATCCTTTGTATAAACGACAGCGAACATCGGCGGCGCTACAATACCTTTGTAACGGCTCTCCTTTGCTTTTTGTTCATCGATGTACAGCGGGTTAAGATCCCCTATAGCAGTTGCATATTCCTTGACCTTCTCCTTGCACACCTCATACTCTACCGGAGGGTATTTCTTACCAATAAATTTTTTGTCTACAGCCATTTTTGCCTCCTCAAATTTTATGATACTGCGTTACCCGTCATTCTGATCTCAGGCCCCGGCGGCTTTTTCCTTCGTCCGGCTATTACCCGGTGTCTTGTTCGCAACAGGGATAACGTGCAGGGTATGGATAATGTATACGTGTTTGACAAAATTGTCAAACGTTATGTGAGGAAATTGTTTTTCCGGGGAAGATAATTTAAATGTCGCAGCGGCAGATGCTCTCTGCCGCTGCCGAATGATCTGTTATTTAATAAACCGAAGATGCGTTCAATTAACTGAGGTGTTTGCTTACGAGCTTTGTCATTTCGAACATTGATACAGTTTTCTTCCCTCCGAAGACAGCTTTCAGGTTTTCGTCGGCGTTGATATTTCTCTTGTTCTTTGTGTCCTGCAGCTTGTGTTTCTTGATGTACTCCCAGAGTTTCTTGACAACCTGGGTCCTCGGTAGCGGCTTGCTTCCCACTACTAATGCCAATTCCTCACTGATCTCCATGGGTTTCATGAATTCAGGATTTGGCTTCCTCTTTGATTTTGCAGCTTTCTTCTTTGTAGCCATTTTTACTCCTCCTTTATTATTTTAAGATGCATTTGCATCCGAATTATCTTCAACCGTTGCCCCCTGATTCGTCCTTTTTACAGGATAGCAATATAAATCTTCCTTGTAAAGACTTTCTCCTATAGAAAGCACATGTCCGATAATAATACAACATATTTATTGCCGGCAAATTTTCTTATTGCATTTTTAAGGTTAAGGTTTATATTTGCAAAAAGCAAAGAACGGGTGCTTGCAACAATGAGCGCGATTGCAACTATTTTTAAACAGAACAGGAAAAAAATATGAAATTTACACAGACATTCATCCCGACATTAAAAGATGCGCCAAAAGACGCGGAAATCATAAGCCACAAACTTTTGTTCAGGGCCGGGCTTATCAGAAAACTCTCGTCCGGCATATACTCTTATCTACCCCTTGGCCTGAGGTCGATTCAGAAGATCTCGAATATCATCCGGGAAGGCATGGGAACGTGGGGTGCCCGGGAGGTTTTACTACCGCTTGTTCTCCAGAAAGACCTCTGGGAGGAAAGCGGAAGGTGGCAGGCGTACGGAAAGGAGCTTCTGCGGTTTCAGGACAGGCACGAAAAATGGTTTACCCTGGGCCCGACACATGAAGAAGCCATCGTCGATCTTGTGCGGAATGATGTTCAGTCGTACAAACAACTGCCCCTGAACCTCTACCAGATTGCCCCGAAGTTCAGGGACGAGATCAGACCGAGATTCGGACTTATGCGCGGCAGGGAATTCATTATGAAAGACGGATATAGCTTTGACATGGATGAAGAGCAGGCCAATAAAACATATCAGAGAATGTACGATGCGTACAACTGGATATTCAAACAATGCGGACTCAATTTCAGGGCTGTTGAGGCAGATACCGGGACCATAGGCGGGAAATTTTCGCATGAATTTATGGTTCTTGCAAACACCGGCGAAGAGGCCATAGTCTCCTGTGAAGCGTGCGGGTATGCCGCAAACGTGGAGAAGGCGGAAATAGGGTATCCGGATTCCGAAACCGGTGCAGCAGGCGAAGAGAGTCCTGCCCCTGCATTGGTCGAAACACCCGGCAAGCACACCGTGGAAGAGGTTTCCGGGTTTCTCAAGATCAGGTCTTCGGACATCATAAAAACCATGATCGTAAAAGCGGACGATACCTTCGTCGCTGCTCTCGTTCGCGGCGACCGTGAGCTCAACCCCATAAAATTGAAAAACGCGCTCAATGCAAACGAGGTACAGCTTGCCGCCGATGCGGACTGTGTCGGGATTTCCGGAGCTCATGCGGGCTCGATTGGTCCCGTCGGGTTGAAAATAAAAATCATTGCAGACAGGGAAATAGCAGCCATGCACAACGCTGTCGCCGGTGCAAATCAGGACGACCATCACTATACGGGGATCACTCCCGGCAAGGATTTCCAGCCGGCCTTGATCGCGGATATCCGGAACGCTGTTGCCGGTGACCGATGCCCTCATTGTTTTAAACCTCTCGGTATCACGAGGGGCATAGAGGTCGGCCACATATTCAAGCTCGGCACAAAATATTCACTCAAGATGCATGCGGAATACCTCGATGAAAGCGGCGTGTCAAAGCCATTTGTTATGGGATGCTATGGCATAGGTGTGGGCAGGACCCTTGCGGCCTCCATTGAACAAAATAACGACAATGACGGGATTATTTTCCCGATAACCATAGCCCCGTACGAAATAGAGCTCATCGCCATCAATATGAAGGACAAGGATATCAGCGATACTGCAGAGTCGGTGTACAGGGAAATGAAGGACAGGGGATTTGACATCATCTACGATGACCGGGACATCTCCCCCGGCATGAAACTGAAGGATGCGGACCTCCTTGGCTTTCCGGTGAGGATCGTCATAGGAAAAAAATTTAAAAACGAAGGTGTCGTGGAGATCAAGACAAGAAAAACGGGAGAGGTCATAACATCGACAACGCAGGCATTGGTCGAAAAGATTACAGCGCTGCGTAAAAGCCTTTTGCCCTGACCTTCCCCGTCATATAATTCCCCGCAATGACAATCCTTATTTTTGAATCGTTACCTCTTTGAGCTGCTCGTTTATCTTGTGAATGATACTCGCGGGCAGTGGAACGTAATCAAGGGATTTCGCCATGGCCTGTCCCTGCGCCGTATAAATCCATTTGACAAAATTCAGAAGCTCATGTGCCTTCCCGGGATTCGTCTGGTGCTTGTAGATAATCAGATAGGTAAACCCTGCAATGGGGTAAGAGTCTTTCCCCGGTGCATTGACAAACATTATGTTGAAATCGGATGGGATCCTCTTTACCGTTGCTGCCGCTGCCTGTGATGTCGCGATGGTAGGCCACACAAACGCACCGGACTTGTTTTTCACGGGTCCATAGGTCATACTGTTTTGCAGTACATAGGCGAGCTCGACATAACCGACGCTGCCCCGCGTTTTGGTGATGAAACCTGCAACACCGGGATTCCCTTTGCCGCCGATGCCAACCGGCCAGTTTACGGATATCGACCGGCCAACCTTCTTTGCCCAATCCGGACTTACATCGCTGAGATATGAGGTGAAAATAAACGTTGTGCCGCTGCCATCCGAACGGTGGACAACGATGACCGGGAAGTCCGGCAATTTTACATCGGGGTTGACAGCCTTTATTCTCGGGTCATTCCAATTGGTTATCTTGCCGAGGTAGATGTCCGCTAGAAGCCCGGGAGTAAACTTGAGCCCTTTCCCGACGCCGGGTATGTTATATGCTATCGCAACACCTCCGGAAGTATCCGGCATCTGCACAAGCCCGTGCTCCTTCATCATCTGTGCGGTAAGCGGTGCATCACTTGCGCCGAAATCAACGGTCTTTGCTATGATCTGCTGGATTCCTCCCCCGCTGCCAATGGGTTGATAGTTGATTTTAACACCGGTTTTTTGTGCGTATTCGTACGCCCATTTTGTCATGACCGGATAAACGAATGTCGAGCCGGCCCCGCTCAGGGGCTGCCCTGCAACAGCGGTACGCGGCAATGCCAGCAGGCCCAGCATAACTGCGGCAAGTCCCGGCAAGGCTATGCCTCTCAACATCCTTATTATCTTCAACCTTTTATCCGTTACCAACAACGGATAGTTACCCTTTAATTTTAGTTTTAATCTTTTCATTTTGTTCCTCCTTGTCTCAAGGGTATACTCTCTGTGTAAATTCCGTATTACAAGGGCTTATACATGATGTAAATTTGCAATCGGGACCAAAGAGAGCTTTATCGTAAATACCGTACCTTCGCCTTTTTTGCTGCCCACCGATATTTCTCCGTGAAGATCCTGAACACTATTTTTAACTATGGCAAGCCCAAGGCCTGTCCCTTTCCCCGAACCCTTGGTCGTAAAAAACGGATCGAAGATTTTTTCAAGGTGTGCCTTTTCGATGCCTTCTCCCGTATCCGAAACCTCAAGAATGAGCTGACCACTGCTGACCGCTGCTTTTATGGCAAGCCTCCCCCGTCCCTGCATGGCGTCGACGGCGTTCGTGACAAGGTTTAAAAGTACCTGCCGCAGTTTTTCATAGTCTGTTTTCCACACGGTACCGGCCGCAACATCGAGCGAAATCGCCACATCTTTTAGATCCCTTACCAGCCCTGCGCTGACGAGTACGTCGTCGCAAAGGGCCTTTATATTGACATCGAGGAAGACCGGTGGTTTTTGCCGTACATATAAAAGCAGTTGTTTTATCAATGCATCTATTCTGTACGCCTCATTCAGGGAGCGGCCTGTCATATCTGTCGGCCGGCCGGCCTGCACGCGGCCGGATTCACGATCGGCTCCTTTCTTGACGGAGGATGTTGCTGATTTTTCCGATTCAAGCAGGGAGATTATCGCACTTAACGGATTACCGATTTCATGCGATATGGCGGATACAAAGCTGCCGATGGTCGCAAGCTTCTCCCGTTGTATGATGAGGGACTGCATTTCTTTCAACTCCTGAATGGTATTTTTAAGACGCTGTTCTTTCGTTTGAATGGCCGATGTCATGGTATTGAAAGCCTTTACGATCTCGTGCAGTTCTTTGGCATCGGGCATCTCCTTCATTTGAGGATAATCACCGCTGCTTACCCCTTCCACTGCCTGCTCAATTCTGCGCAGCGGCATAACGGCATACCGGTCAATGATAAACCATGCGATTATGCTTAAAATGATAAAATTGAACAGCATATATGCACCGAGGACCTCTATAAGCAAAAAAAGCCTTTGCATAAGGTACGACCTGTTTGATACTATGGCGAGGCTTATGCAGGCACCGTGCGACTCGTAGACAGGCGCAACACTGATAAGGTTCATGTTCGACATATTCATGAAACCAGGTTTGCATTCCGTGAGATGCGATTGCACCTTTTCTGAGAATGCCGGCGGAAGGCCCTGTGTCATTTTTGCGATCGCGGGCCTATCGCTGCTTTCCATCAGTTGTATACTTGAAAACAGGGGAGAAACACGGGCTGCTTGGACACCCCGGGCAACCTTTCCGAGATCGAGTCCGCTTCCCTGTATCTGGCTCCGGATAAGCCTTTGCGTTGTTTGAGCATTATCTGCGAATTGCCGGATAATATCATTTTTCTGGATCTGATACAGCACCATTCCCATCAGGAGTAAGGCTGCTGCTATAACCGTACTCTGAATAAGGATGACCCTGGTTCTCAGACCTCTAAGCATAGCCTATCAACCTGAGGTACAAAGAGATCAAGGCATGTCCATAAAAAAGATAAACAACGGCAGATAGCGATATAAAAGGACCATACGGAATAGCATATCTCCTGCCCTTGCCTGCAAAAAGTATGAGAGCTACCCCTGCGAGTGCGCCTATGCATGCACTTATGATAACGGTGAATATTGCCGCTTCCCATCCAAGGAACGCCCCGATCGCTGCCATCAGCTTTACATCGCCCATGCCCATGCCTTCTACACCGGTAACCGCCTTATAGGTGAAGGCCGTGACAAACAGGATCCCTGCGCCGGTCAGCATGCCTATAACGGAGCTGATCGGATTGTTTATGCTCACGAAGAAGCTCGATGCAAAACCTATGATAATGCCGGGATACGACAGGGTGTTCGGGATAATACCGTGATCGATATCTATGAACGTAATGGCTGTAAGACCGGCAGAGAGTATGAAAAACACCATCAGGTCAATGGTCAGTCCGTATTTTATAAACAAACCTGCAGCAAGCAGCCCGGTTATAAGTTCTACGGCGGGATACCTGGGGGAAATCCTGTTCCCGCAATACCTGCACCTGCCGTGCAGGATTAGATAACTCATGAGCGGGATATTGTCATAGGGTTTTATCGGTTTGCCGCAATGAGGACAATGGGACCCCGGGCTTACGATGGATTGGTGTTCCGGCAGCCTGTAGATCACGACGTTGAGGAAGCTTCCGATGACCAGGCCGAAAATAAAAACAAATACAATCACTGCAACCATCATTTTGAATCTTTAGTTTTGAATCTTGACTCTTGAATCTTTTTAAAGCTATCGACGACCTGTACCTGCTGTTCAACGGTCATCTCCGGATACAGGGGAAGGCTTAACACTTCTTTTGCTGCAAGCTCGGTTTGTTTTAAACTTCCCTTTTTATAGCCGAGGTATTTGAAGACAGGCTGCAGATGCAGCGGGATGGGATAATAAACCTCCGTTCCGATACCGTCTTCCTTTAACGCCTGCCGGATGCTGTCCCTGTTTTTTATCCGCACGGTGTATTGATGCACTATATGGGTTAGATCGTCCGGGACATCAGGGCAGGTGATGCTGCCGGTTAGTCCTGCTCCGGAGAAGAGATCGTTGTACCTTCGCGCGAGCTCCATCCTTGTATGGTTCCACTGTTCTATATGGTTGAGTTTTACCGACAGCACAACAGCCTGGAGGGCATCCAGCCTGCTGTTGATCCCGTGATATTTGTGGATATACCTTTCGGGAGAACCGTGCGCCCTGAGCATTTTTAAAAGTGCTGCAAGCTTGTCGTTGTTCGTCACCATCATACCGCCGTCGCCTGCGCCGCCAAGGTTCTTTGTCGGATAAAAAGAAAAACAGCCGATGTCGCCTATAGTACCTGCCTTCCTGTATTCGTTTTTGTACCTGCTTCTGGCCCCGAATGCCTGCGCTGCATCTTCTATGACCCTCACCCGGTACTTTTTTGCAAGCTTCATGATGCCTTCCATATCAGCGCTCCTTCCGTACAGGTGCACGGGCAGTATTGCTTTTACCCCGCGGTTTTTTTTCAGAGCCTGTTCGATTGCAGGCACGGATATATTGAATGTTTCCGGTTCTATGTCCACAAACAGGGGTGTTCCGCCAAGCCTTGTTATTGCCGAGGCCGTTGCAAAGAATGTGAACGGGGTCGTTATGACCTTGTCACCCTTTTGGATACCTATGGACAAAAGGGCTATCAACAATGCATCGGACCCCGATGCAACGCTGATAGCGTGTTTTGCTTCAAAGTAGTCCGCGCACGCCTTTTCAAACTCGCCGACAAAATTGCCCATAACGAATTGCTGTGTCTCGAAAACCTGTTTTACTCTGTCAAGGATTTCTACATTCAGTTTTTTGTACTGTTCCGACAAATCCAATTGTTTAATCATTGTATAGTTCCTTTCTTTAAATTCCTCAGCCATAATTCGAGGGACAAAAACATCCATAATTTTAAACCGTGATCCCGTACGCCTTGCTGGTGTTCATGAAAAATACGCTGGACTTCTTTTGCATTGAGATACGTATTGATCGCCGGATCCCCTGAAATGAGATGTTCCTGGAGGTAGTCCCTGAGCTTTGTTCTGAACCATGCCCCCAGCGGGACCCCAAACCCCATTTTCCCCCGGCGCATGATCTCTTTCGGCAGGATGTCCTTGAACGTTTGTTTGAGGTTGTATTTCGTATTGAAACCTTTCATTTTCAGACCGTCAGGAATGGTAAACGCATACTCAATGAGCTCCCGGTCAAGGAAAGGCGACCTCCCCTCGAGGCTGTTTGCCATGCTCATCCTGTCCATCTTAACGAGCAGATCGTCGGGCAGGTATGTTTTAAAATTCAGATAGAGCAGTTGTGTCAGCAGGGATGTTCCTTCCATACCCTTGAGGTGCTGTGTAAAGTAAGAATACACATCGTCCCTATAATTGTATTGAACGGATCCGGAGAACACCGCGGGATTAACCAGGGTTGCAACGTCATCGAACCTCGTGTACGATATCCAGTTCAGATATCTTTCCATGAGAGGTTTGTTTAACACGGAGAGCAGCCGTTTTGACCTTGCCAGCAGGCTTTTTTCCGAATGGGGCGCATGGATGAGTGCGGACACGTCCGAAAGCAGCTTACGCATGGGAGGGGGAATTTTCTCCGACATCGTTGCAGCGATAAACCGTGTATACCCTGCGAACAGTTCGTCGCCGCCGTCACCGTTGAGTGCCACGGTCACATGCTGCCGCGTGAGGTTGGATACAATATAGGTCGGTATTGCCGATGCATCGCCGAACGGTTCGTCATAATGATAAATGATTTTGTCGATAAGATCTATGGTTGACGGCGTAACGACGAAAACATGATGGTCTGTTTTGAACCGCTTGGCAACGATGTTTGCATACGCCGTTTCGTCATACCGGGCATCCTCCGAAAACCCTATCGAGAATGTCTTTACGGGTTCGTCCGTGAGCCTGCTCATCAGACCCGTCACGATACTCGAATCTATACCGCCGCTTAAAAATGCGCCGAGCGGCACATCCGAAATAAGCCTGTTCTTTACGGCCTCGGTAAGCTTAAACCGGAGCATAGGGTCGTCTTTCGTGAATTCACGCGCCGGTGTGTCATTGTTCAGGATGTGTTCCTTCAAAGACCAGTAGCTTTTTATTTCCATGCTTCCGTCACTCTCGTAGAGGGCATAGTTTGCAGGTGCAAGCTGGTTTATTCCTTTATAAAAGGTATGCGGCGGTCTGGAATACCCGTACACGAGGTAGAATGGCAGGGTCTGCTCGTTTATGACAATGTCCTTTGCGGGAAGTAAGGGCAGAATAGCTTTTATCTCCGAGGCGAATATCATTTTTTCCCTGTCGTAATAATAGTAGAGCGGTTTTTTCCCGACCCGGTCACGGGCAAGGATAAGCCGGTGTTTCTTCTGATCGTAGAGGGCTATTGCGAACATACCGTCGAGCATTGCTATAGCGTTTTCGCCGTATTGCTCGTAGAGGTGGACAATAACCTCGGTATCGCTGTTGGAAACAAACCGGTGGTCCTTTTTCAGTTGGTTCCTCAGCTTTTGAAAGTTGTAGATCTCTCCGTTGAAAACAACCCACACGTCTTTGTTTTCATTGGGCAGCGGCTGATTTGCAGAGGCAGACAGATCGATGATCGAAAGTCTTCTGTGCCCAAGACCTACACTCGGCACTCCCGCATTATCGATATAAATGCCCGAGGCATCAGGTCCCCGGTGGACAAGTTTGTTTGCAGCAGCTTCAAGTGCCTGTTTGTCGACTTTTTTACCGCCGGAATATGCTACACCAACAATGCCGCACACTACTCTATCCTCCCTAACAGGTAATAACCCACTATTTTAAAATATTCCATCATTACGAACCTCGCCTCGCGTATTCTGTTGTTCAGACCGCCTGTACTGCCATACGGTGTGTGAGAAGCACAATTGTAGATCATGACGCCCGTACCCTTGAACAGTTTTTTCGCGACAAGGTAAGCCCGCAGCTGATGATAGGGAGACGTGACAATCATGATTGATTTGAACCCGTGTTTTAAAATAAGAGGTTTTGAGAAGAAAAAATTCTCATATGTAGTCCTGGCATTCGGCTCTATGATGATTGCATGCTTCGGTATATGGTAATGCAAGGCTATTTTCGACAGGAATTCTGCATTGTCACCCCCGGAGCCGTATCCCGAGAAGATGATATATTGCGCATATCCCTGCTTATAAAGCTCGACTGCCTTTTTTGTACGAAGAAAATATGGCTCCGTGTCTCCGCTCAGAACGATAATGGCGTCTGCATGATGCGGCGTATCCCCCAGATAGAGTATCCTTTCCAGGAAAGGATAAATTAAAAACAGTGCTATCAGCACAACAATGAGCCCAAGACATGTATAAACAATTAAACGTTTCACAGGGGATCATTATACCGTAAACGTAAACCCGCGTCCACAAGAAGAAAGGGGGCAGTTGAAAACAAGGGGTACACCCCCTGTATGCCGGTATGCTTATTTTTTTGCGGCGAACTTCTTTGAAAGATCGATCCCGTGTTCCTGTGCGTACTGCCCGATGATCTTGTTCTTTTGTATCTTGCCGGTTGCCGTCTTCGGGAAGGCCGCCGAAACGATGAATTTCTTCGGTATCTTGTAGTCCGCTATCTTTTCCTTTAAGAAGCCTACAAGTTCCTGCTCAGACAGTTGCATCCCCTGTTTGGGCACAACAAAGCCGAAAACCTCCTCTCCCCATTTTGGGTCCGGGATCCCGACGACCGCGGCATCCTGCACGCCTTGATGCTTGTATAACACCTCTTCTATTTCTTTCGGGTAGATGTTTTCGCCGCCGCGAATGATCATCTCTTTTTTTCTACCGATGATAAAGATATACCCTTCTTCGTCCATATAACCGAGATCTCCGGTATGCAGCCAGCCGTCCTTTATCGCGGATGCGGTTGCCTCCGGATTCTTGTAATAACCGGTCATGACAACATCACCTTTTATGCAGATCTCCCCGATCTGCCCCTGCGGCAGCTCCTTGTTGTTTTCATCGAGAATCTTTGCTTCCTGGCCATGGAGGGGCTTGCCGATAGAACCTATCTTCCTCTTGCCCTTCAACGGGTTAATGATGCTGGCGCAGGCTGCCTCTGAAAGACCATAGCCTTCGAGTATGAATGCCTTATATTTTTTCTCGAATGTGTTGAACACCTCGACCGGCATGGGTGCCGCTCCGCATATAACAAACCGCAGGGATGAAAGGTCGTACTTCTCTGCATCCGGCAGGCTGTTCAGTATTGCGTAGACAGTCGGGACGGCGCTGAATGTCGAGGGCTTGTATTTATCGATCGCCGGCAAAAATTCCTTTGGAGAAAACCCTTCCATGAGAACAAAGCTTGCTCCTGCGTACAGCGGTGCGAGTACCGTAACGACCTGTGCATTGCAATGGAACAATGGCAGTATCAGCATCGCCCTGTCCTTTTCGGTGAAATCGGCGGCCTCGGCAATCTGGTGGGCATTCGCGATGTAATTGCGGTTTGTATCTATCACTCCCTTGGGATAACCCGTGGTGCCCGAGGTATAGATGAATGATGCATAATCATACTCACCGACAGCAACGGCCGGCTCTGACGGATTCTCCGATACTACATCTTCAAAGGGAATTATGCCTGCCTTATCTTTTGGATCGATGACGATGATATGCTGCAGCTGCGGCAGTTCGCCCCGTATCTTTGTGACCGTGTCCTGGAACTGGCCGGTCGTTATCAGAATACGCGCCTCGGAATTGCTGATAATATATTTTATCTCGTCCGGTTTGAACTGTGTATTGACCGGTACCATGACCGCGCCGATCTTCATCAAGGCAAACCATGCATAGATAAACTCCGGCCTGTTGGGTATGAGCATGGTTACCCGGTCACCCTTTTGAATACCCAGCGAAAGCAGGCCGTTCCCTATTCTATTCGATATATCATCGAGCTCCCGCAGGGTTTTTGTCATATCCTTATAATACATGAATACCTTGTCCGGCTTTGATTTTGCCTGACCGGATATCAGTTCTTTAATGGTTTTGTATTTGTACATGGTTACTCCTGGGCTCTCTTGTTCAGCCATTCCGCCATATCGGAAAGCGGCTTCTGCTTTTCGACCTCATTATATACCTCGTGGTAATAACCCTCGTACAGTTTATACGTTTTGTCTTTGGAGCCGGCTTTTTCGAAAAACTCCCTCGATGACCTCGGGTTTGTAAGCGCGTCTGCACTGCCGTGCAGTATCAGGCACGGCATGGATAATCTGCCTGCGTTTTCGTTTGTATCTTCCATTGCCTTTACCATTTCGACGTACCATCGTGCACTGACCTTTGCATGGACAAGGGGGTCGTTGTTGTATGCATCGACCACAGCCTTATCGTGAGATAGTTTGCCCGTATCTATCTCATTGCTCATGGACAGGCCCGGCGCGAGATTGGCAACAAGCCTGCCGATCACATCCTTTATCTTCGGTACCTTCACGTTCACTCCAAGCAATGGGCCCGATGCTACAACGCCGGAGATGCCTTCGGGCCTGTAGATAGCATACCGCAGAACGATGAGCCCTCCCATGCTATGGCCTAGAATGAATGTTTTCCCCTTGATAAACCCCTTCACCTCATTTCTGAGCGAATCTATATCATCAAGATACTCGTCGAAACGCATAACGTGCCCTCTTTTGCCCCCCGACTTGCCATGTCCCCTGAGGTCGAGGAGGAAAAGGTTGTACTCTTTGAGTGTGTTTGTTACGTTGTCGTATCTGCCGAGGTGCTCTCCGAGTCCGTGCACAATGAATACGGAGGCCTTTGGCTTATCTGCAAGGATGTATTTGTAAAATATCTCTGTATTGTCTTTGGATTTTATAATACCCTCTTTGGTTGTCGTCATAACACGCCTCCTGTCAGCCCGGGATCGCCGATCCGATTTGGAAAGGATTTTTTCATAAAGCCCTCCTTCTTTTATTTGGTTTTTCTCTCACGAATCATCATACTATTTGTAAAATAAAAAGGGAAGGGAACGAGAACCTTTTATTTTACCAGTTCTTCTGAAGACAATACCGGTATGTTTGAATCCGACAGCGCCTTTTGTGCAGATTCATTATCATCGAATCTGAACAGCAGAATGGCCTGCTCGTGAGGGCTTGCTGCGTAAGAATAAAGGTATTCTATATTAAGGTCTTTCTTTTCAAGCACGGACAGTATATCGAACAGGCTGCCGGGCTTATTTTCGATCCTGACTGCGATGACGTCCGTGGTCCTGGTCGTAAATCCGCCGTCCTTGAGGATCTTCAGGGCGTACTGATTGTTATCGGTTATCATCCGGACAACACCGAAGTCCGGCGTATCGGCAATAGTAAGGGCCTTTATATTGATGCGGGCATCTTTCAATAACCGGGTGATTTCCCGCAGCCTGCCCCGCGTATTCTCTATAAAAACGGATATCTGCTGTGCCATAAGACCTCCTAATCCATATATAAAATAAAAAGAAAGCTAATTCAAGTAAGTGAGCGGTAAATTTTTATTGCATTTTTAAGCATTGAGTTTATATACGTAAAGTGGAGGTAGAACATGGAAGAATTTGATCTGAAAAAGGCTATACGGGAGATACCGGATTTTCCCAAGAAGGGCATACTATTTTACGATATTACCACGCTTCTCAAAGACGCAAGGTCTTTCCAGCGCACCATAGATATTTTCGGCAACAGATATATCGACCGTGACATAGACGTGATCCTTGCCATAGATGCGCGTGGCTTCATAATCGGCTCTGCACTTGCATACAAACTTGGCAAAGGTATTATCCTGGTGAGAAAAACGGGAAAGCTTCCGTACAAAACCGTAAAGGCAAGCTATAAACTCGAATACGGTGTCGATGAGATAGAGATGCACAAGGATTCCGTAAAAAAAGGCGACAAGGTGCTCATTGTTGACGATCTTCTCGCAACGGGCGGTACAGCCTCGGCCGCTGTACAACTCGTCAAAAAGTCCGGCGGAAAGGTCGTTGAATGTGCATTTGTCATCGAGTTGCTCGGCTTAAAAGGCAGGGAGAGGATAAAACCGCACCCTGTGTTCTCGTTGATACAGTACAAATAGGTGAATTGAAGTAGTTACGGGATTTTCATCGCCAGCACGATACCCTCACTTCATACATCCTCAACCTCGATGAGTGCGGTTTTTTATCGGGAAGGATGTTTATTAAGGGTATTGTCTGTTATTTTTTAATCCCCCTCTTAGGGTAAGAGGGGCAAGGGGAGTTACGGTTAACACACCCATTTTATCCCCTCTTTTTAGAGGGGACAGGAAATCAAACCCCCTTTCGTCCCCCTTAACAGGGGGAGAGTGGAAAGAAGCCCCCCTGACAAGGGGGGATGGGGGTTACATTGTCTGGGATTGCTTCGTCGCTTTCAGCTTCTCGCAATGACAGAGACTGAGTCCCTTGGCTACCCGCTGTCCGATGTTGGTTATTATATTTCATTCCTGGCTTCCGCTATACTCGCCCTGCCCTGTTAGAAGATGCGGTTAATTTAACTATTTGCTTCATATGAAAATCCTGTTTTGTATCCGGTTGGTTACAAGATATAAAACCGCATTGCTGATCGTAGTCTGATTTGAGTAATTGACCGATTTCAGCGCAGAAAGGGCAAGGGTGGTGTCGATTATCATGCTTGTGGAGCTTATATCCCCACCCCATCCATTATCTATATTCTCAATCCCAAGAAGGTTTGTTAAATCAGATGTAATACCTACACCCACTGATGAAAGACTTATTATCTGCCTTGCAAGAAAGTCTGTCGAAGTCACGCTCTGGGAACTGAGCCATGTAACACCGGTTAAATAAGAAGTGCTTGTAGGCTGCAAAAACTTGAGCGTATCCAACACATTTGTCGTATCCAGTATCGTAGTTTCTGTTATCCCAAAACTGCCATCGGAGTTCTGATTTGTTGTAAGCCAGGAAAGACCGTTAGTGATTGCGGTGGTGTCTGCGAATGAGGAGGTTGCAGATATGAATGCAAAAAAGACTAAAATTGAGACTTTAAATAAGTTCTTCATCTTTTTATCATCAGTTTTTGGTTAAACTATACTGCTTCAATTACTTTTATTACATATTATTAACTTCATTGTTTCTGTATTTTGGCTAGTTACACACCAAATCTTTTACAAATACCTCGTTCTCTCTAAGCCCGTATTTTAATGCTTTACTTTCTATTTCCTTAATACCCTTTTTATCTTTTTCGAGCATTTTAATATTTACCTTTGCTATATTAATATCTGCCTGTGCAGCGTTTTTTCTTCGCACTGTTTTGCGATATATAGCTATATATTCATCGATCCTTTTTAAGGCAGTTGTAACGGATATTAATTTACTATTGTCATACAAACCTTCTTTTCCCCCGCTGTTTTTGACGCTACTTATCTTCCAGGTTCCGGAAATTGTTTTTAATTTATATATTGTTTTTGTAACTTGGTGTAGCTCACAGAAAGTGTTATAGTCTGGTGTTTGTTCACCTAAAATATAATTCGTCATACCACATGAAGCCTCGTTTCCCTTAATTTTACAGTTGTCAATGATTGGCGGCAATGCTACAGACAACGTCTCTACCCCTCCTACTGGGTGAAAATTCTTAGTAATCAATTTGACTAATGAGGGATTATTTTCCGGAAAAGCTAAAGAACCATACCAGCATCCCCAGCACGTACCCATCATTATCTTATAATACTTTTCTATAACTTGTTTTGGGGTGAGTTCATCACATTTAGTAATATGCGTTGATAGCAAAACAAATAACAAAAAAATAAGTGTTAGATAATTTTTCATAAGTCACTTCAACAGACACTGATTTGAATTATCTAACAGATTACCTATGCCATAAAATGTTACAGTATAACCACTTTTACTTATTACATCATCGATTGTTCTCCAACTTACCATATGAGTTGGGACTACTGCATCAATTAAAGCGCCGTAGGTACCTACTGCAATTGCAACATGATCCATCGGAACAGGATTATTATTTATACCAGTTTTATTTTTTTTGAAGAAATAAATGTCACCATTTTGAGGAAGTGTGTTGATTGATTCCATTGCACCACATCCAACTAAAAATGCATAAATCTTCGTCGCTCCCCCTCCTGCAACGCTCGGTGCTAAGCCATTTGTGAGCTTATAATATTGTGTAAAACCTTGAAAAGCATAAACGGCAGAAACTAATCCAGAGCAATCGAAGCAAATCTGTCCAGCCGGACAATGATTTGTACACGTCTCGCCACCAAATGGACAACTTGGGACATATGAAGAACCGAGTGCAGACGCTGCATTCATTATTATATTTTCTCTTGCTTCAGCAGTAAGTTGTGTTTCACCGTAACTATCCACGGCAAAAAGAGATGTAAGTGGTACTGTTGCAGGACAAACCTGTCCCGGTGGATCAGATGCTCCTGGTTTAGGCAAAGGACATGCTGTCCCCACCCCCATCAACCCACCGCTTATCATATACCCACCTGCACCTGTTGCTGGATCATATACGATGTAGCCTACTCCGTTCCAATCGTAGTATTGGATGTTACTCTGGGAGATGATGACTTCATCGCCAGCATTAATGGCGTCTTGTATTGCTGAGATTACCGTTGAATCAACGCTAAGCTTGGGAAGGATACTATCCATGTTGCTACTGGTGATAGTGTAGATCGGAATACCCTGTTTGTAGGCTGCATTTAAAAGCTTTACTGCCGATACCGTTGGCATTGAGAAAAAGCCTCCAAGTATTGAACTCTCCCATGATGAGCTTCCAAGCCCCGAGACATTCATGTAATCTATGCTTCTGCCTGTGTTCCCATCTATAGGCAACGGTATATCTATGTCTCTCTTGACATCTATGCTCACTCCACTTTCATCGACCTTTGATACCGTTCCAAGCAAATACGTGGGTATCACATCTGCACTGACCAGTGCCTCCGAAGGCTGCTTGATGTCAACTACCTGTAGGTTCTTTCCATAGAGAGCTTGTTCAAAATCAAGATGGCTGAAATAAGATATGCCGATGTTAGGTAAACTATAAAAGTTCTGTATATCAATATTGTTTTTAGACAACTTTGGCTCCTTTTAGCCTTTATCTTTGTTTACTTATTTGTGGACATGCCAACTTTTTTATAAACACCTCATTATTCTTAATTTCGTACTTTAATGCTCTTTTTTCTATCTTTTTAATCGCTCTTTTATCTAGCTTTAGTGTTATACACCATTTTTTAAGCCATTTTTTACTACATGAATATTTTATATCTTTATCAATTCTTTTTAAGATAAAAGGTATGGATATCAAGTTACTATTATCACTATTATGCTCTATACCGTCTTCTATTATACTATTGATTTTCCATGTTCCAGATATTTTCAATAAGTTAAATGTTACTGTTCTTATAAAATGTCGTTCACAAAATGGATCATAATAATTCCATTGTCCTATAATAAAATAAGTAACATCACATGTTGCTTTATTATTTTTTTCTTTACAATTATTGATGTGTAAAGGTAATGAGACTTGCTCAAAATCTTTTTCTGCTATGGGAGAAAATTGTCTGGTCAACAGTTTTGCTAATCCAGGATTATTTTGTGGACGAGACAAATCAGTTTGCGGAGTGCCACAAGCCCTGCATGTATTCATAACTATTTTATAATATTTCTCTATTACTTGGTTAGGATTACTCGTTTTACACTTGGAAAGTGTAGGCAACATCAAAACAAAAAACAATAAAATAAATATTTGATATCGTTTCATAATTTATTTCACCTGACATTGATATGAATTATCTAACAAATCACCAATCGCTTCAAGTGTTACATAGTTACCACTTGCCCTTATTACATCGTCGATAGTCCTAGGAAATACAAACCCAATTGGTTGTGAGGCATCTATTAAGAAACCACTGCCATCTGCGAATGCTATTGCTACGTGATCCATATATCCCTTATTTTTACCAGTAGCAACGGCAAAGAAATAGATATCTCCATCCTGAGGGTGTGCTGTAATTCCACCACATTGTTCTAGAAAATTATAGTAACGTGTTGCTCCATTTCCAGAATACTTTGTGCCAGAATCCTTTGAGATTACCTCAAATTGTTTAAAACCTGCTATGCTATAACAGTAAGCTACTAATCCAGAGCAATCGAAACAATTCCTTGATGCATTTGAAAGAGGACTACAATTGTTTTGGCAATTTTGTCCATATGGGCATCCCCCTATATATGGGGCACCTATTTGTGATGCCGCACAATCTACTATATCATTTCTTGCTACAGAAGTAAGCTGTGTTTGACCATAGCTATCCACAGCAAAAATAGATGTAAGTGGAACTGTTGAGGGACATGTTTGTCCCGGTGGATCAGATGCTCCTGGTTTAGGCAAAGGACATGCTGTTCCCGCCCCCATCAACCCACCGTTTATCATATACCCACCTGCCCCTGTGGATGGATCATATACAATGTAGCCTACTCCGTTCCAGTCGTAATACTGTACATTAGTTTGGGAGATGATTACTTCATAACCAGCATTGATTGCATTCTGTATGGCTGAAATAACTGATGGATCAACATTAAGCTGGGAAAGGATTGTATTCATGTTGCTACTGGTGATCGTGTAGATCGGAATACCCTGTTTATAGGCTGCATTTAAAAGCTTTACTGCCGATACCGTTGGCATTGAGAAAAAGCCTCCAAGTATTGAACTCTCCCATGATGAGCTTCCAAGCCCCGAGACATTCATGTAGTCTATGCTCCTGCCCGTGTTTCCGTCTATAGGCAAAGGTATATCTATGTCTCTCTTAACATCTATGCTTACTCCACCTTTATCTACCTTTGACATTGTCCCAAACAGGTAGGTATCGGGCCTTATACAAGTATTTTGGGTTATTAATTCCATGCCTTTACACCGTATTGTTCTCTTTTCTCGATTATCTTTTTCGCTTCCTGAAGAGATTCAAGGCGCTCTTTCAATAGATCGAGAGTCTTATCTGTTTTATCTTTCTTCTCATTTATTTCTTTATGTATATATTTGATATCTTTTTTAATGTTTATTAGTGCATATGTAACAGCCACAACATTACTGCCATCCACATTACGCTCTATTCCATCCTGCATAATGCTATCAATTTTCCATACGCCAGACTTTTTTATTAACTGAAAGGTAACCGTTTCTTTATGATTTTTTTCAGCAAAGGGGACACCATAAATAGTGGTCAATTCGCCAATAATGAAATAGGTAACATCGCACGATGCTTTATTTTTCTTTTTTTTGCAATTATTAATTCGTAAAGGTAATGAAACTTGCAATTCTTCTCTTTCTCCTATTGGATTAAATTTTTTTGTAAGTAACATCGCAAAAAAAGGATTATTAGGACACGACCAATCATGAGGATTGCAGCACCAACACGAGTTCATCATTAACCGATAATATTTTTTTATTACTTCTTTTGGACTACTTTGATCACAGCGAGATTTTATCGGTATAACTAAAATAAAAACCAAGGTTATAGCTGTTATATAAGA
>JAJYUJ010000029.1 GCA_021792615.1 bacterium | reverse complement strand
TACCACTTCAGGCAAACTATTCGCAGGTTGCTATGCACTCTTTTCCGGTATCATCTTTCTGGTAGCTGCAGGCTTGCTGCTAGCCCCGGTCTTCCACCGCTTCCTGCACAGGTTCCATCTGGAAGGCGGCAAGAAATGAGCAAGTAGGAAGGATATTCTCTTCTTGTACGGGATTCGGCACACAATTCGAATCCGAAAATAAATTGTTTTTATTTTTTTGTTGTGCTATATGTTTGCTATGAAGCAGGGAAGGGGTTTGTTTCTTTGTCTGTTGCTCTTTGTAGCGGCCTCTTGTGGTTCCGGGGCAGGGTCTGCCAGTTTGTCTTCCAGTTCCCTCGGTTCATCTCCTTCGGGTAACAGCCCTTCGACTAATCCCCAGCAGATTACTTACCAACTCTCGTCTCCGGCCTCGACGAACAAATATGTTTTTGTCGCCAACACTACAAACAACACGGTAGCAAAGATTGAAGAATCCACGCACGTTATCACGTCGATACCCGTTGGTCTGATGCCCACAATCGTGGATGTTACACCTGATAATAAAACCGCGGTTGTGTTCAATTCCGGCGATTACTCGGTATCATTGATAGACATTACAACCGATGCCGTGACCACGCTGCCTGTGGATACGTATGACAATAGCATGGTGATGTCGCCGTCAGGCAATGCGGCTATCACGTACTTCAATCCATCACAGTTATCAAGCCTTGCGGCAAATCCTACGCGCAACTTCAACGAAATTTGCATCGTAAACATTACCGGCAGCACGTCAACGCTTGTCAATGTCGGGTATCTTCCATACACGATCCTGTTCACACCCGATGGAAGCAAGGCAATTGCTGTCACGACGTCCATGATCAGTGTAATTGATTTGAACAACAACTACACTATTGCGCGATATCAGCTCGTCAATCCGCTCAATCAGCAGATAGTGCCGGCCTCGCTCAAACTTACTCCGGACGGCAGGTTTGCCCTTGCAGTGATACAGAATTCCAGCGATGTCGTTATCCAGGATATCATCAACGGCAATCAGACGGTGCTTGCCCTTGGACCTACGGTAACTGATATCGGACTGACAACCGATGGCTCACATGCAATCGCAGTCAATGAAGGCAATGGCAGCCTGTCATATATCACCCTGTCGACGTTCAGCGTAACGACTCAATATACCGGCCTCGACATAAACCATATTGCAATTTCATCGGACGGCAGTAATGCCATGCTCTATACCAATAGTCCGACCACCACAACGTCTGCAGGCGAGATCGTGTATGTGCTATCGTTCACCGACGGTTCCATTCAGTCTTACCCCGTGATAAAGGGCGTTAATTCCGTGATAATGGCGCCTTTTACAACGACAACCGGCGTTTCATCCGCAATCATAGTGCATAACGGACCAGGCGGATCGTCATCGGATCCGGTAAAACAATTTTTTTATAATCATTACGCAATCACCATGTTCAATATGACAACGGGCGTATCAACCCCGGTAGCTCTTGTCTCAGCACCCACCATGTTTGCAATCAGCAATGATGGAGTATACGGGTATGCAATGATGCCCGACACCGATGGGATCGCCATTCTGGATCTTGCAACCCAGTTATCTACGGGCGTGTACGTACCGTCAACCCCGACGTTTGTCGGGGTCATGCCTGGTACGCAGACGGCATATATAGGTGAAACGTACCCTCTGGGCAGGTTAAGTTTTATAGAACCGGAATCATCCACGCCGCTCAGCACGATTACGGGTTTTGAATTAATAACACATTAAAATGATAAAAAAATATTATTTATTACTTCTCATTATAGTCATGACGTCATGCGGGGGTAATACATCGCTCCAGCCTGCTTCTTCGTTTCTATTAACAAGTTCCGGCAATAATCTCTACGTGCTCAGCCAGCAATGGGGCATTGTTACAAAGATAGACATGAACTCCCTGAGTCTTACGACATACAGCGTCGGTGCCGGCGCGAACATGATCCTGCCGTACTCTCCCATGAATAGTCTTTATTCCGGCACAAACAACTTAATGCCCCAATCGGGCGGCGTTGCAGTGTTGAACCCTTCGCAGGACACCGTGTACCTGATAGGCAAGGACGTGGTGAAGAAAACGATAGCAGACAATCTGAATGACATGGTCATCGCCCCGGACGGCACGCACGCCGTCGTGTACCACAATTACATACCCGGTGAAGAAGCAAGCTTCAGCGGTATACTGGTATTCAATACCTTTTCCATTGTCAACCTTACGACAACGGCGGATGATACCATCTCTCTGAGCATAGGAGGAGGCGCACCGCAAGAAGTTGTCTTCACACCTTCGGGCGACAAGTTCATCGTAATTTCGAACAACCGGTGTTTTGTCGTGCCTACGGCATCCCCGTCGAACAGCCATTACATTGAATTGTGGCCTGACCCGTCGATTATCGTCGTACCGGATCAGGTCGTCATCACGCCGCAGGGCGATATCGCACTCATACGATCGTACGCGCAAAATGCGGTCTACGCCGTAAATCTTCTGGTGCCGTCGATCATGAATGTCTTTACCGAGGACCAGCCTGCCGCCATCAGCATATATCCTGACGGGAACATAGGGTTGATCGTCGATCAGGGATCCGATAGTGTCAGTATACTGAGTTTCGACCATACCAATGCTACGATATCTGAAACGCCGGTATCGCTTACGACACCTGCAAGTGCGGCAGCAATATCATTTTCATGCACGGGCGGTATGTGCACGGTATCGGACACAACCTACTCGGCACTTATTTATGCACCCTCGAGCAGTTCGGAATCCATAACGTATCTGAAAATCAAAAACGGTATTACCTCCACGACGGTCTATGGAGGGCTTATCGCACCGGTGCAGTCCATACTATTTGCACCGGATGAGCCTGCAACAGCCGTTATCCTGCATAGTGCCGCTAATCTGCCGAATGCCGCTTATCCCGTTTCGCTCGTCAATGTGGAGACCCAGGATGTAAATCCGTTTTATATTAAGGAAGCACCGTCTTCGGTCATAATCGCCCGGAATCAGGGCGGAGATGATCTGTTATTGATGACGCTGAACAGCCAAGGCGAACTTATCTATTATGATCTGACTTCGGGTGTTTCAGGTTTTCTTACGATACCCCCGGTACCGGACACCATGGGTATCAGCAACAACACGTTGTTCATATCGCATGATCAACCGTTGGGATTTATCACCTTGCTTGATATAAACTCATTTACCATGAGGTTCGTGAGCGGATTCAATGTCTATAAATTGTTTGACAGGTAAAGGGATATGATAAAAAGACTTTTATTGGCAATAGTGGCTGCAGGCACAACATGCGGACTAATTTGGTGTTTTATACCGGCATGTGCCGTAGCAGAAAACAGAGAGATGCCGGCACAAGGCGTTACGCAAACGTCTGTTCCTAAACCAGTAGTGGCAGAGACACAGAGCGTCCCGCAGACATCCATCCGTAAACCGTTCGGCGTAAAGATCAATGCAGGATACATAGGTACCAAGATAGCAGACCCTGGCTGGAAATATATAAACTCTGCCAATTGGCTCAATGCGATGTACATCGAAGGCGCGTATACCGTATATAAAAATGTAGATGTTTTTACGAATTACGGCTATTCGGACTACTCACCGTCACAATCGGCCACGGGAAGCGGTGTCAGCACGAATTTGGATTTTACAACCCACATAATAACCGTTGGTGCACGGTACAGCTATCCCTTGTGGCGCTGGACAGTTCCCTATGTGGAACTCGGTGTGGGTACGTATATAACCATAGTTCAAATCAGCGAACTGCAGCAGAGCATCACGGAACACGCTGTCGTTGTAGCTCCCGAGGCTGCGGCGGGATTCTATGTTCCTCTCAAGGTCCCTACAGAGACAAGCAGGTTAGGTATAAATCTTCAGTTTTCTTTCGGGATTATCCGGCAGTATTTCGTGAAACCTCTTGATCTGGATTTCGGCTATCTTGGGGACATCAATGTAGACGGGCAGAGACTGACAATAGGATTTGGTTTTTCGTTTTAAGATCAAAGGAAGAATATGAAGCACATAACATTGTTAGCGGGTGTTACTCTTCTGCTGCTTTCGGGTGTTTCCCATGCTGCAAATAGTAAACTTATGCAGCAGGCAAACCGTTTGTTCAAACCGCTTCCAAAGGTCATGCAATCGGAACAAAACCCCATTACACCTGCAAAGGTGAAGCTCGGGAAAATGCTGTTCTATGAAACAAGGCTCTCGGTCGATGGTACGGTAAGCTGTGAGAAATGCCACATGTTCAGCCTTTACGGCACAGATGGACTCCAGAAGTCTGCAGCCGCGGACTGCAAGGTTGCACCGAGGAATGCACCCACGGTCTTAAACGCGGCAGACCAGATCTCCGAACACTGGATCGGCAATATGAAAAATGTCGAAGAGCAGACAAGCAAGGCTATGAGCAATATGCCAAACGGAAATTATACCAATGTCGTCGCAAAGCTGGAAGTTATAAAAGGATATGTCAAACTCTTCAAAGATGCGTTCCCGCAGGACAAGTCTCCTGTTAGCATCAAAAATATCGGTCTTGCGATCGGTGCCTTCGAAAGGACACTCGTTACACCGTCGCCGTTCGATGCATACCTGAGGGGTGACGGGCATGCGCTGACTCGGGAGCAGAAAGAGGGGCTGAAAACATTTATTGATACCGGCTGTATCCATTGTCATAACGGGACATACGTAGGCGGGGGAATGTATATGAAATTCGGCATATTTGCGCCGTACTGGAAATACACAAAGAGCAAGAAGATCGACAAGGGCAGATATGAGCTCACAAAAAACAAGGCCGATCTGTACGTGTTCAAAGTACCAGTGTTGCGGAATGTTGCAATGACGCCACCGTATTTTCACGATGGCTCGGTGAACAGGCTCCAGGACGCAGTCCGGATCATGGCAAAGATCCAATTGAACAAAGACCTGAGCAATGATGATATCAAAAAGATCGTAAGCTTCCTCGGCTCACTGACCGGGACGATGTCAAAGGATACCCTGACGGTCCCGGTCCTGCCGCCATTGGAATAATCCTCAGGAGCATTCTATGGCAGAGAAGGTACTTGTAACCGGCGCTGCAGGACTTGTCGGCGGCAACCTCGTAAGAAGGCTGGTTGAACAGGGATTTGAAGTAGGCGCTTTCCTGATACCGGGGTCCAATACAGCGGCACTCGATGGACTGAGCGTACACAGACTCTCAGGGGATGTGCTCGATCCCCAGTCCCTTGATCAGGCAACAAAAGGCGCGGATTACGTGTTCCATCTCGCAGCCCTGGTGACCATGTGGAAGTATGATGCCGAGCGGATTAGAGATGTCAATGTTACCGGCACGATCAATGTTATCAATGCATGCATGAAAAATAATATAAAAAGGCTCATGCATGTAAGCACTGTGGACGCAATAGGATTTTCAACGCCGAAAGGACAAGGGTTGATGGGTAATCCGTCGACAGAGGACGTCCCTTATCAGAACGACCGTTTCAATATACCGTATATGAGGACCAAGTGGGAGGCACAGGAAATAGTAAGGACAGCCGTCCGGAACAAGAAGATAGACGCTGTTATACTGAACCCGGCCTACATGCTCGGGCCGTATGACGTCAGGCCGTCGTCAGGAAGGATGATCATAGAGGTTGCAAGATCAAAGGTTGTCCCTTACACAACAGGCGGGAACAACTTCGTTCATGTCTTCGACGTTGCCGATGCAATGATCACCGCACTGAAAAAAGGCAGGGCAGGAGAATTGTATATACTCGGGAACGAAAACCTTTTCTACAAGCAGATGTTCGAAAAGATAGCATCGGTCACCGGAAAGAAACCGGCTTTCGTAAAAGTACCGCAGCCGCTCGCCATTGCTGCCGGATACTTAGGAGACCTGTACGGGATCCTCAAAGGCAAAGAACCGAAAATATCGTCCGGCGAGGCGAGTATGGGGTTTGTCCAGCACTTCTTTTCGCCTCAAAAGGCACGCAAAGAGCTTAGCTTAAGGTCTACCCCTGTCGAGGTCGCGATAGAAGACGCGTACCGCTGGTTTGTAGACAACGGATATTTGGAAAAGAGCAGGGGCAGCCCAAATTAGAATGATTCACCGGTTTGCCCCTATGTAGTTTGCCGGATCTTGGGGCTATCCGAAGGAAAATGTAAAGGCTTTGAACCCGGTGCCAAGAACCTCTATTTCAGCTGTATGCTCTGAAGGATCATCCGAATTGAAGAGTGTGTAAAGCTTCGGTTTGCTCACGATAACATCTGGCTGCTGTTTGCCGTCAACCCTGATTTTTAGTATCACCGGGCTGATTTCACTCTGTGCTACGATATAGAGCTTTCCCGCATAAAAACGGAGTTTTATTCTGCCGTCAGGCTGGACAAGGGTGCAATGGTCATACTCAAATCTCCAGACGCCTTCTAAAGCAAAATTATTCAAAGCAAGGTGCCGTGGAAAATTATACATGCGGGCTGCAGCAGAAGGGGACTGGTCCGGTGTCAGATACTGGAGCCGGTACGTACCGAAATACATCTCAGGACTGCCGATGCTGCCGGGTGTACTTGTCTGTGCATTTGGGTTTACCGCCATGCCTAATAATTGCCGGATCGCGTTCTCGGTACGGTCATAATGGCCTTCACCGAAATGCCTATACACTATGTCACCATTCTTATCAATCAGGTATTCCGCAGGCCAGTACTCATTGTTATAGGCGTTCCATGTGGAGTACTCATTGTCCTGAGCAACAGGGTAATGGATATGAAAACGCTTGATTGCGCCGGCAACGTTATTTGTGTTTTTTTCAAAAGGGAATTCCGGGGTATGAACACCGATAATAACAAGACCATGGTCTTTATAGGTATCATACCATCTGGTGAGATACGGCAGTGTGCGGATGCAGTTGATGCAGGAATATGTCCAGAAATCTATAAGCACGATCTTACCTCTGAGGTCCTTTATCGTCAGGGGTGCTGAATTGAGCCAGTCATCTATACCTGCAAATGCCGGGGCAGGACCATAGTCTCGAAAAATTATCTTTTTTGTGTCTATGTCACTGTTAGAGCTGGCAATAAGCCTTGTTTCAATACCTGAGGTGGACGGGAAATGTGCGGCCAAACTATTCTCTATGGCGATATCGTAGTTCTTGTACATGGCAACGCTGAACAGGATTATTAACATGCCGAAAACCTGCTGGAGCCGGACGGAATATCTTGCTATGCCTCTTATCCGGGTTGTCATATACCTGCTGCTGTAAGCGATGATCAGCATGGGTATGCCTGCACCCGCCGAATAGGCCAATAAGAGTACCGCTGCCCTGACCGTGTTGTTTTGCGTTGCTACAAGGGTCAGGATCGTTCCGAGCACCGGGCCTGCGCACGGTGTCCAGACTGCTCCCAGTGTCATGCCAAGAACAAAGGCCCCAAGGTTATTGTCCTGCCTTTTTTTTCCTGCTTTGCTGACCCTGTTGATGACGCCGTTCATGTGCATGGACAAAAGCTCAAAAGGTTTTGGCCAGATCATAAGCAGGCCGAAGATGCCGAGCATTATGATGGCAGTGCGGCGCAGGGTGTTTGGATCAATCCCGAGGTGGGTGATTAAAAACGATAAAGACACACCAAGAGCAGCAAACGTGATAACAAAGCCTGCTATAATAAAGATGGGGCGGGAACGGCTCCTCTGGCCGACCGATGTACCGAGCAATATCGGCAGAAGCGGCAGGATGCAGGGCGCTCCGACGGTCAGAACACCGGTAAGTATAGCAATGAGTACCTGGACCATAGATCATTTGCCTCTTATTAAGGTGGTAATTCGTGCCTTTGGTGTCAATAGAGGAGTGTACATTTATTTTTGACAGTGTACGGACAGTAATGATATTGTCATTGCATGGCAGGATCTTCAAACACAGAACAAATGGATTTTGCGGATGTAAGTAGAAGATTATATGAATTCTCAATAAAGGACGGTAAATCATGAATTGGTATTTAATTGATGGCGAACAGCGCACTACGATAATAGCGCAATAGATTGTTAGCATGTATTGTATCAGATGTGGAGTGTATAATCCTGACGACGCGGTGCAATGCCAGGGTTGCGGTCTTGATCTAAAGCCCACTGAACCGATCCCGTCCGGCAACGTAGATGTACGAGAGATTCTCCGCAACAAGGATGCTCGTCTCATAGTAGCCGCACTCTCGATACCAATGCTTGTGCTTATTACATTCATCTATTGGTACTGGTACGGTTCTCCGTTTGGATATGCTGCCGTACCGGGTAAGTCGCCGCCTTATACCGTGGGAAGTAAACCTATGGGCATAGCAATCGATGCTTCGGGCAATGCTTGGGTGGCAAGCTATGGAACAAATACTGTTACCGAGCTCAGCCCATCCGGCACTGTTATCGGCTCTTATAAGGTGGACAAATCTCCCGTTGGTATAGCAATAGATGCGTTCAATAATGTTTGGGTGGCAAATTACGGGAGCGGTACAGTTACAAAACTTGCTCCCGATGGCCATAAACTTGGTACGTACGCCTCGGGCAGCGGCCCTTACGGAATCACGATAGATGCTGCAGGCAATGCCTGGGTTGCAAATTTAAAGGACAACAGCGTGACGAAATTAAGCTCATCGGGTGCAGTTCTCGGTGTTTTTCAGGTTGCCGAAAGAAGGCCGTTTGGATTAGGGGGCGGCATCAACGGGATTGCCCTCGATGCGTCGGGCAATGTATGGGTAACAAACGACCGAGACAATACCGTCATTAAACTGGATCCATCCGGTTCTATCATAGGTACGTATAAGTCAGGTGCATGGCCTGTGGGACTGGCAATCGATCATGAAGGGAACGTCTGGATCGCTTGCGAACAGGGGGTCACAAAATTAGGTCCCGATGGTCATCAGATCGCTACGTATGACACCAACAAATTGGTGACAGGCCCGGAAAGTATAGCAATCGATGCCTCCGGAAATGTTTGGATGTCTATAGCAGCAGGCAGCGATGTTATTGAATTATCACCTGACGGTACAACACTTAAAACCTATATGGTAGGGCAGGCGCATGAAGGCATAGCCGTAGATGCATCCGGCAATGTGTGGATAGCAAATTATGGAAACAGCACTGTATCGGAGATCACCGGCGCGACAAAAGGCCCTCAGTATTTCCCGTACAAAGGTCCTGTATTCCCCGGCGGTGGAAACATATAAGGAGGATAGTAAATGCTTGATCCGAAGATAGAAGGCGAGTTGAAGAAAGCTTTCAGGCAGAATGTCTTAATTTACATTACTATGATCGGGAGTATGTTTGTTTATGCAGGCGTCGTAAAATATATAAAACGGAGTACACCGCAAACAGGACAGGTCATCAATTTGTCCGGATCGGACGCTAACATGTTCAGAAACGTCTTACTCGTCGTGGCGGTTCTCGAATATATTTTCATACGTTTTATCAGGGGCAAGGCGCTTTCCTCAAAGATCAAATTAGTCCCAGTATCCGGTACTAAATCTCCCTTTTCGCCGCCCGTACGCGCGATACTATCGGTATCCATTATGACCTACGGCTTGTGCTATACGGTTGTTGTATATGGTTTCATTCTGTTCTTCTTATCACATGTAACCATGAACTTTTACATCTTTATGGTAATTTCTTTGATCTTCTTCGCCCTGTTCCGCCCTCAATATTCCCAATGGCAAGAGTGGATAGAGAGCCGGGGACAGTAGCAGGAATTACAACGAGCATCCCAGTACTGAGTCAATACCCAGAATGATGAATGTGGGTTTAATATGCTGACGATATTTGTCATTCCGCACTTGATGCGGAATCCAGAACTCTTTTTTATTAAAATAAGAAAGAACTGGATTCCTGTTTCCACGGGAATGACATTTTGTAGTTTTTCAGAAGTCCCCACTTATAACAAGGTAAGATATTGAAGAGATAATTAATAATATGCAGCAAGTTTATGTAGATATATATCATAAGGTTCTTAACGCGGTTATGACAAATCAATTTATTGCCATAGGTTTATGCACCATTTTTATTATGGTAGTGTATGCGCTGATAGCGCAGTATGGACGTACGTCTATCATTAATTATCGCATTAAGAATAATGCAATTGAAATGGTTCTGTTTAATATCATTCCAGTAAGGATAGTCTTTATAAAAGATATTGTTGAAATAAAGAAAGTATCATTGCCCGGACAATGGGCTCAAGGAATTAAGTTTTTCGATGACAGGGTAATAATACTGAAGAAAGGATTTTTATTCCGCAATCTATTTATATTCCCTCTCAATTCTGATGAATTTGTCAGACAAGTGCAGGAGGAAATAAAAACCCCGGGATCGATACAGAGTCAAGCCGATAGAGGAGAGATTCCTCAAGAAGAAAAGAACCATTGGCTTGCGCCGCTCATATTATTTATAGGCTTGCTGGTCGCAGTTACGCTCGTTTTGGTATACTGGTATGGATATTCTTCATACGATACCGTCACTGTTGCAAAGCCAGGCATAAAATTACCACCGCACACTTATGCTGTCGGGAAAAGACCGCTGGGCATTGCAATAGATAAATCCGGTAATGTTTGGGTAACAAATTATAATAGCAATACTGTTACTAAACTAAGCTCAACCGGTGTTGCTCTGGGTACTTATAAGACGGGGGAGAATCCTGTCGGTATTGCTATAGATGCTTCAGGGAACGTATGGGTTGCAAATAATGGGAGCAATTCTGTTACTAAACTGGGTCCTTCAGGCTTTATAATGGGAACGTATCCAGCAGGTAAGGAACCCTATGGTATAGCAATGGATTCTTCTGGAAATCTCTGGGTAACAAACCGGAAAAATCTCTCCGTAACCAAATTGACTTCTTCAGGCTTCAAAACCGGCACTTATTCGATAGACAATGGGTGGCGTAGTGTTCTGAATGGTATCGTTTTGGATAAAGACGGGAATGCCTGGGTTACGGAGCAACTGAATAGTCTTGTGCTTGAAGTAAGTCCGACTGGTACTCATATAGGCACTTATCCGGTGAGCAGATGGCCTTATGGCCTTGCCATAGATCCTTCGGGTAATGTATGGATCGCATGCGATACAAGTGTAACGGAATTGAGTTCCAACGGCTCGAATTTAGGCACGTATGAAGCACGCCGTTTAATAACAGGCCCTATGAGTGTAGCAGTTGACGCTTCGGGATATGTGTGGGTGTCGAATATTATGAAAAACAATGTCATTAAATTCAATCCGGATGGCTCCATTGCCAAGATTTATTCAATCGGGGGCTATCACGAGGGCATTGCAATAGATAAATCCGGTAATGTTTGGGTGACAAATGTGAACGGCGACAGCGTAAGCGAATTAGTAGGAGTTACCAAAGGCCCGCAATATTGGCCATACAAAGGGCCTGTATTCCCAGGCGGCGGAAATTTCTAAAACATGGATGAAATTATTCTGCAATTTTCTCAGGATATCACCTTTATATTGCTAAAGCTGACGGAGTTTTTTCTTTGGCTTTGAATGAAGGAACGGCATAAGGAGACATACCGATGAAACCGACAATCAAGGAATTAAACGTAAAACTTACCCAAGCGGCAAAGTTGCTGGATGAATCTGCTACACTTATAAGAGACCTGAAATTTTCCAAAGAAACCAATATTCGGAAGATTGGGGAGGCGCTGGTCCTTATCTTTGATATTACCCATCAGATTTATAAAGACCACCCTGAGCTTGCACCCGGGTTTTTAAAAGATATTTATATAAACAAGACATATAAGGAATGATAATTCACGGGCTATGACATTTTATAATCCATAGATAGCATTCTGGGAAGATATATAGTTGAATCGTAAGGTACTATCTCGCGTTATCGATAGTAAACGTTTATCAGGTGTGCTATAGCTAAGTATGAACTGTTTAAACTTTATTCTATTTTAGGGAGGATATTTTATGCACTGTCTGAATTGTAAGCAGGAAATGACCAACTATGTCATCCACACCCCGCTCAATCAGGTTTCCTATAACGTCTGTGAACATTGCGGTAGTCTATGGATGGATAAAGGGGTTCTGAATAAATTGGCCCCCACCGGCAGCGGAGACATCGAATTCTGTTCACAGGATGTCGTTGAAGGAGGGCAGCAAGCCAAAAAGTGTCCACGGTGCGAGGATGAGACCATGGATAAAGTAAAATTTATCGGCAATGATGAGATCATTCTGGAGCATTGTAAAAATTGCGAAGGTTTTTGGCTGGATGGCGGCCAGCTCGATAAAATCGACGAACATCTGGAGTACCTCATGCATGCTAAGAAAACGGGTTTTTCCGAATTTATGACGGAAACGCACCTTCCATTCTGGGTCAAGCGCACCAGCCGTCCCAGTGATGACGTCGATAAGGTGCCAGTCATGCCTATCAAAGGGGCAAAAGTTCAATCTCAGACGCAGGACTTGTGTCCTGTCTGTCACATAAATTTAGACCTTTATTCCGATTTTCATATCGGTTTCGAAGGCTGTCCGAAATGCCGGGGCATGTGGCTGGACGAGGAGAAGATCAAACAGCTCAAGAGCAAGGTTGAAGACGGTGATCTACGGTGGATGGATGACGAGTTAGAAGCCATGGAAAAGACAAAAGCAATGGTATCGAACCGTCCCTGCCCAAAATGTAAAGTGACAAAATTGCTGAGCACAAAGTTCGGTCATTCAAATCTGATTATTGACTGGTGCCCGTCCTGCCATGGCGTCTGGCTGGACAAGGACGAGTTTTTGAACATGACCAAATATCTCGATAATGAAGAAAATCATATGACAACGGCTGAGATGCGGCATGAAGCAGAGGAAGAGATTAAAAAGATCTGGACAGGACATGAGCACAAATTAACGGAAATCGTCGATGCAGAGAAGGCCCTGGGTGCTTTGTCCTTAATCACTCTGTGGCAGCATCCTGCGATGTCGAGATTTCTTATACAAGCAAGTGAACAATCACAAAGATCAGGATTTTAGTACCAGAGGGTAATGCAAACTTCATTGAAGAATATCAATATTGATACCTCTGTATACCGTCCCTGTTCATTTATCAAGTATCTCTTTTACGCGCCCGATTTGTCCGCTTTCCAAACGGACTTTGATCCCGTGAGGGTGTACCTGCGAATTGGTTAAAATATCTTTTACGATGCCCTCGGTCAGCTTTCCGGTCCGCTGGTCATTTTTCAATACAATAGACACGCGCAATCCCGGACTTATATCAGAACGTCTCGTTCCATTCATACCTCATTCTCCCGTCTTTACGCACTATCATCATTAACCCGATAAATGCAATAAGGAGGTTTACTTGTTCGCTCAATCCTGCGATCCACCTGATGAATATGCGTTTCCTTTGTCCTCTATAATCCTACTTTTCGCTTGACATGCCGCGGTAATTATACTGTACTGCCCCTATCCAAGGGGAGCTGTAAAAGGCTGAGAATTCTTTGTGAATAAACCCTTAGAACCTGATCTGGGTAATACCAGCGCAGGGATTGGTGTCCGATATATTCTCGCCTTTTCTGTTTTTTTTGCAGCTCTTCTGGAAATAAATTCAGGAGGTACGTATGGTAAAAAAGGCAGGACTGTTTGCCTCTGTATCAGAGGCAGATGTAACAAGGGCAATCACAAGGGCTTATCTGAAACAGCTTGACGAGTATGCGCAGTCCGACGTGGTTATTGTAGGCGCTGGACCAAGCGGTCTTACCGCAGGCGCCGAACTCGCGAAGACAGGTCTCAAAACGTTGATCATCGAGCGAAACAACTATCTCGGCGGCGGGTTCTGGATCGGTGGCTATCTGATGAACAAGATCACGGTCAGGGAACCATCGGAAAAGATCCTGGCTGAACTCGGCGTGCCGTATGAAGAGGCTATGCCGGGTCTGTATGTCGCGGATGGACCGCACGCAACCTCGAAGCTTATTGCTTCTGCGTGTGATGCAGGCGTGAAGTTTTTAAGCCTCACGCTCCTCGACGACCTCATCGTCAAAGACAACCGGGTGACCGGCGCTGTGATCAACTATGCTCCGGTCTCCGCAATGCCGCGCGAGATCACCTGTGTAGACCCTGTAGCCATAGAGGCAAAGGTCGTAATCGATGCAACGGGTCATGACGCAAAGGCCGTGAAAAAGCTCGAAGAAAGGGGACTTTTCAAGACAAAAGGCATGGGACCTATGTGGGTGAACGAGTCCGAGGATGGTGTCGTCGAATATACCTCAGAGGTGTTTCCCGGGCTTATTGTTACCGGCATGTCGGTATCGACAACCTACGGCCTGCCGCGCATGGGACCTACCTTCGGCGCTATGCTGCTCTCGGGCAGGAAAGCCGCAGACATCGTTAAGGCAAAGCTTATGGCAATGGTATAACAGGTTTGCAGGTATTTGATTTTTATTCTCCCCCGTCTTTAGCGGCGGGGGGGTTTTTACAAACCATTCCGGAGATTTGCAACTTGAGAAAAGTGTGTATATGTCATACGTATGAAGAATGCAGTCCGGGGCATCCACTGAAAGCACGGATTTCCCGGGGAAGTATCCAAAAATAATACTAAGGGGACGACCATGAAAGAACGGGTTATTTTTACATGGAGCGGAGGCAAGGACAGCACCATGGCACTGTATGAACTGCTCAAGACACAGAAGTATGAAGTGGTTTCTCTTATCACTACGGTTACACAGGGCTATGAACGGATCAGCATGCATGGGGTAAGGATCAGCCTGCTGGAACAGCAAGCCGGAGCAATCGGCATACCGGTTGATAAAATATATATCAGTAAAACTTCATCGAACGGGGAATATGAAGCAGCGATGAAGGCCAGATTGACTGATTATAAGGCTCAGGGTATCAAAACGGTTGTATTCGGTGACATCTTTTTGGAAGACCTGAGAAAGTACAGAGAGGATAACCTCGCAAAGGTGGGTATGAAAGGGCTTTTCCCGATATGGAAAAGAGATACAACAGAGCTTGCAAACTCATTCATCGGGCTTGGATTCAAATCCGTCATCGCCTGTGTCGATACAAAAGTTCTGGACAAAGGATTTTCGGGCAGACTTTATGACCGGCAATTTTTATCAGACCTGCCTGCACATATAGATCCGTGCGGTGAGAACGGAGAATTTCATTCTTTCACCTACGGCGGTCCTTTGTTCAAGAAGGAAATACCCTTCACAAAAGGTGAGTGTGTTTTAAGAGACGACCGCTTCTTTTATTGCGATTTGATTCCCCGAACCTGAGAACTCTTCTACATCACAAACGGGATCAATTCCTTTGTGCGGCGTTTGTATTTGATAGAACGGGGTGAACGGTGTTTTGGAAATAACAAAATGGGCTGTGCAGGGATCGAACCTGCGGCCCGCTGATTAAGAGTTATAAAAAGGGCAAAAACATAAGGTCTTGAAAAGTAGGGTTAATTCCGTGCAAACCCTTTATTCAAGCCGATCAGCGGTCTTTTATGTGTTACTATGGCTTACTACCTGTTCTTACTACAGGTATAAAGGCTATAGTGTTACCGTATGGTTGCAAATGCAGAAACAATTGCGTGAAAAATCCATTGAAAGAAGTATTCCCGAAAACAATTTCACAGCGTTGAATATCCCCGGGCAAAACGTTGAAAATGAAGTAAAAAAGGTCGTGGTTTGTGATAAGGTACGAGAGAATAAAAATAAAGCCGATTCCAATTGTAGCCGACAAGAACGCTTTATACTTTTTATTAATGAGTAAGTATATTATTAAAAGTCCGGGGTAAAACTTAAGCATTGTGCCGAGTGCAATGAAAATACCGGCGAGGCTTTCTCTTTCACTTTTTAAATAGTACCATCCCGCTATGACAAACAAGGTAACAAGAATAGATATTTGACCATTGGAAAGGTTTATTTGAAAAGGAGCCCATGCGAGAACAAATAAAGATACTAAAGGTAGGTATACCAATGGGATACTTTCAGATTTAAGCAATAAAGAAATTATCAAAACCATACATAATATCGTTATGATAACCCATATGAATATCGCATTATGGAAATTCAAAAACCATAAAGGTAATAACAAGATTGCTGCAAACGGCGGATGTGCATCTATTAATTTGTTGTTTCTGTGTTGATCATACCCCTATTATTCTTATAGCATGTTTACAGGCGGTATATCAAAAGCAGGTGTCATAATCATGGATTACTATAAAGATTATATTAAGGCTTTAATTAAAACCAATGATATTCCTAATAGAAATAATGAAAAGATGGTTATGGTTCTATAATGACCATAGAATTTGCTTATAAGGCAATTTCAGGTTAAGACAAATTCAATAACGGAATTCCTCTTAGCATATTTCATGTACCGAAAACCCCGCAGGACTATTCTCGTCTATGACATTAAAATTCAGAATATATCCTTATCGTAAATGAATCGAACAATATCATAAAATATAGAAAGTGAATCAGAGAACATCCGATACAAATCGATTTAAGTGGTATGAGATACCGGATTTGATTACCGGTTTATCGGAATGAGCTATCGAATTTATTTCCAATCCCATGTCTTGCTATACTTGCTTATTGCAAGCAAGATAGAATGACCGTAAACGAGCTTGCTGATCCGCTCGACATGTCTATTCAACAGGTATGCAGGGCTGTAAATAACCTATACCGCCATCATTGGTTACACCGGAGACGGACACCTTGTAAATATAATATTAAAGGCTGGATATACGGATACCAGATCAATGACAGTAGTGTTGAATACGTGAATTATAAACGGAAAGTGTTATAAAAAGGTGGTTACAAAGGGCTTAATCCTTTACTATGTATATGTCCAAGTCCATACCGCTAATGCTCTGTTCATACAGGTCAGCGTCAAGAACATGGATATTACAATACTGATATAAGCTCAAAGACTTTTCAATTATTCTTTTGGACAAATGCGAGGGAGAATATTAGTATGTTTTACCTGTATCACGCACAGGTAAAACAAAGTTTAACGAATATTATTGACAAACAGCAATTGGATAAAGTAATACCTTATAACATAGCTATTGAGATTTCAGATACCTTAGATTGAAGGTATAATAATAATTAATAATATTCAATATCTTTAATATAGCTATTGTAAAAGGAGGTTTGGCAATTTGAGAAAAATACCTGTTCAAAGTCAAAGTGGTAAAAAGTATGATATCTTGATTGGGCACAACATTCTGGATCAAATTGGATCATACATTAAGAAGTTGAATGTTGGGAATAGTGCTTTTATTATTACAAGCCCACGAATAGGAAAGCTGTACCTGTCAACAGTTGAAAATAGTTTAAAAAAAACAGGAATCAAAGACATATCTTCTAATTTTATACCAGACGGAGAACGATACAAAAATGAGAAATCATATAAGAAATTGATAGACAATATTGTTCAATTTAATAAAACTGACGATAAAAAGATTTTCGTTCTAAATTTAGGTGGTGGTGTTATTGGAGATTTGGGAGGGTTTGTAGCCGCAACTTACAATAGAGGAATCGGATATGTACAAGTACCAACCACACTGTTAGCTTTTGTTGATTGTGGTATAGGCGGTAAAGTGGGAATAAATTATAGTTCGACAAAAAATATTTTAGGAGCTTTCCACCAACCGGCGTTGGTTTATGCAGATTTAGATTTATTAAAAACGTTACCTCTACGAGAACTTAAATCAGGATTAGCAGAGGTCGTTAAATATGGTGCAATTCGTTCTCCAGAATTGTTTGAATTCATTGAAGACAATTTGAACCGAATATTTTCTTTAGAAACGAAAGCAATCGAGAAAATTGTAATTGATGGCTATTCAATAAAAGCAGCTATTGTTAGAAAAGATGAATTTGATCAAAAAAATATAAGAATTATCCTTAATTTTGGACATACGATAGGACATGCTGTAGAATCTGCCTCAAAATATGCTTACAGGCATGGAGAAGCAATATCTATAGGTATGGTTTGTGCAAATGATATTGCTGTAAAATTAGGCTTATTGGATAAGAGTTTAGCTGCGAGAGTGGAAAATCTTCTATTAAAAATTGGACTACCCGTAAAAATTAAAAATCACGATATTAACACCATAATGAATTTTTTCTGGAAAGACAAAAAATTTACAAGTGGAAGAAATAAATTTGTATTACTGAACAAACTTGGTACAACTAAAATTATTCAAGATGTACCAATAAATGTGATAACTAATGTTATTAAAAATCGATTTACAAAATGATTCAAGAGGACAGTTATTATAAGACTCTTGCAAGGTGAACAGCTTTCTTCCCTCACAAAATTAAGCTATAAATTAAATGATGCAATGTTTGAGTCTTTATCCGACATTGAATTGAAACATAATGAAGGCAAAAATACTATAGCAATATCTCCTAAAATAGCAGAGCACCTAAAAATGAGGGCGTATGGAAGTCATAGACACCAATTGGCTTCATGACGCAAGCCTTTTTTCATAGAATTTCCTTTCAAAAGCAGCGGGTGATAAATATTCCAGCCGTTTCTGCCTCCTCTGCCGGTTGTAGAAGATTTCTCTATACTCGGTAATGTCCTGGATGGCCTCTTGTCTGTTCTCGTAACGACGATAATAAATAAGCTCGTTCTTCAGCGTTCCCCAGAAACTCTCCATAGGAGCGTTATCGTAGCAGTTCCCTTTCCTGCTCATCGATGACTGCATCCCAAACTGTTCGAGCAGCTTACTATAGTCATATGCACTGTACTGACTCCCCCCGTCGGAATGGTGAATCAGCCCCCTGGCCGGGCGTTTTGAAGCCACGGCCTGAAATAGCGACCTGCTGACAAGTTCCTTCGTTATACGATCACTCATGGCATGCCCAACGATTTCTCCCGTGTATATATCCTTATGTCCGGCAAGGGGGTGTATCTGGAATATTGTGTATAGAAAGGAGCAAAAAAAATTGATTCTCATGAAAAAGTTACTACAAAAGGATGTAAAAAGATATGCGGTTAGGTGTCAACCGGATCACAAAGATCGTTTATAAACGAATTGTGGAGGTCGTTTATTTATGAAAATAGTTTTATAATAAAAAAGGAGGTTCAATGAAACAAATAGACTCTCTCTTAGACGCACAAACAAAACAGGTGGTAGAAAAATTGGCACAGGAGCTCAGTGATCGCATGAGCGGTGGAGAGAATTGGTATCAGTAATATTCTTCAGGAACTGGTCAATGCCATTATGCTTCAGGATCGTGGCAAGTATCTTATCAACGCTCCAGCGGATGACGGGAATGGTTTTTATGACAGGATATTACCGTTAACTATCGGGAAACTGGATTTAAAGGTACCCCGGGTTCGATTGGGGTCAAAATACTTCCGGCCCGCAATTCTGCCTGCGCGATGGAAGCGAGCAGGCAAGGAATATGAGGAATTTCTCATCGCACTTCTGTCCAACAACTATTCTCATGCTCAGATCAAACGGGCATGCGAACAACTCAATTTACCGTTTTCCCAGGATGCCCTCAATGATGCACTCTATATATCGATAATCCACCATCAATCACAACCTTTACTGCCTCTTGCCTGAATTCCTTCGTGTACTTCCCATACGGTATTCTTTCCATTTTAACACCTCCATTAAGTTATTATTTACTTACCTTTTGGTGTCTACTTTTTTCAGCTTATCTCAGAGGGTTAGATACTCTTATTACAGCAGGTGATCACAAAAACGATCACAGTGAGCAGATCGTATGAGCAACAAGATTGCTAACGTATTGAATTTAAAAATGGGCTGTGCAGGGATCGAACCTGCGACCCGCTGATTAAGAGTCAGCTGCTCTACCAACTGAGCTAACAGCCCATCAAGGTATCAAGATAATGAATGGCAGGAATTAGTCAAGTGTTTTTGCACATATTTTATGGAAAGAAGTGTTCATGTCTGCCAGAATATACTGGCTTGCGAAGCGAAAATAATATTTCTCCTCTCGTGTTTAGGTAACAAAAGAGTAGCTTTCTTATGAACACCTGCTATAAAATTACATGATGGAGCATTTATGACTGATACAATACATTGGGAGCAGGTTGTCACAGAGGCGGCAAAGATCCTTTCGGATTACGTAAAAATAGATACGACCGACCCGCCGGGCAACGAAAAACAAAGTGCTGAGTTTCTTGCCGGCATACTGAAAAAGGAGGGGTTCAATCCCGAAGTTCTCAGTTTCAATGACAAGCGTGCAAACCTTGTTTGCAGGTTCAGGGGCAGCAGCAGTGAGAAACCGCTGTTACTGCTCAGTCATATGGACGTTGTAGGGGCTGTCGCAGTGGACTGGAAGGTAGCTCCTTTCTCCGGAACCATAAAAGACGGGTATGTATGGGGCAGGGGCACTGTTGATTGTAAAGGCATGGGCACTATGGAGCTTATGGCATTTATACTCCTGAAGAGGGCAGGGGTCACTCCGAAAAGGGACATTATTCTGCTCGCCAATGCAGACGAGGAAGCAGGCGGCGAGGCAGGCGCTGAGTGGGTTGTAAGGACCCACTGGGACAAGGTAGCAGCCGGCTATGTCCTGAATGAAGGCGGCATGGGCATAAAGGGTATGTTCGGCAAAGACATCATGATGCCATGCTTCGGGGAAAAAGGCCCGCTCTGGATAAAATTGAAAGCACGGGGCGAATCGGGCCATGGGTCAATGCCGACTGCGGAAAATCCGAATGACAAGCTTATCTATGCACTCGGGCGCATTGCAAGGTATCAGACGAAGATAGTGCTTCTGCCCGAGGTCAAAAGCGTTTTGCTTGAGGCGGGGAAGAGTATGAAATTCCCGGTTCCATTCTTAGCATCAATGTTTATAAACAACCTTTTCCTCAATAGAATCAGAAAGAGATTGAAAAATATAAAAAAGGTCAACGCTATACTGCGAAATACCATTTCTATTACAAACATGAAGAGCGGTTTCAAAGAAAATGTTATTCCCTCGGAAAGTGAAGCAATCCTTGATTGTAGGTTGTTACCCGGTCAGGATAAAGATGCATTTATTGATGAACTGAGACAAGTTATTTCCGATCCTGATATTGCCATAGAGACTTTGCAGTTCCATGCACCGAGCGAATCATCATCGAAAGACAGATTTATGGAGGTCATAAAAGAGGTGATTTTACGGAATCATCCCGGTATACCTTTTTATCCTATACTCGGTGCAGGTTTCACAGACTCAAGGTTTTTCCGGGAAAAAGGGGCAATAGCATACGGGTTTATCCCGTGTTTGTTCAGTCAGGAAGAAATAGATACCATGCATGGAGTTAATGAGAGGATATCCCTGAAATGCCTTGGTGATGGTATTAAAAATATATTTGACTTGTGCAGAGATTTTTAACTAAGTTTTATTATATTAAATTTTGCTTGATTTATGAACTAATAACAACTATTATAATTTAATCAAACACGAAAAGGGAGATTCCAATTACAACAAAACACAAATTACACCTGATTTATCCTGCTCCGTTGAAAAACAGGGATGCAAAACATAGGAAAAGAAAGGCATCATTGGTACCTATCAATCTGCCGTTAATAGCAGGATTGACTCCGGAAAACTTCGAGGTAAAAATCATTGATGAAAACGTTCAGGACATAGATTTTAACGAAACCCCGGATATTGTTGGCATTACTGGCATGACTGCCGTCATAAACAGGGCTTATGAGATCGCGGATATTTACAGAAACAGGGGTGTAAAGGTAATACTCGGGGGCATTCATGTTTCCATGCTTCCTGACGAAGCAATGCAGCACGCTGATGCAATTGTTGAAGGTGAGGTAGAAAATGTATGGCATACTTTATTGACTGACTTTGAAAATAACCAATTAAAAAACAGGTATAAAGGCACTGCTTACGACCTTTCGAACGGTAATGGTATGATTAAAAGAAGTCTTATAAATAAAAAGTCGTACTCAATGCCGAATCCTATAATGACCTCGAGAGGGTGTCCTCATAATTGTTCTTACTGCTCCGTGACCCAGTTTTATGGATACCGGTTCAGGCACATGCCTGTCGATACGATTATCAATGAGATATCTACCATAGAAGATAAATGGATTGGATTTATTGATGATAATATCTATGGAGATATAAAACATGCAAAAGAACTATTCAAAAAAATGAAGCCGCTCGGCGTCAAATGGGTTGGCCAGGGTGATATGCGTATTGCAAGGAACCAGGAACTGCTTGAACTTGCACGGGAAAGCGGATGTGAATGGCTGTTTATGGGCATAGAAACAATCTCTACAGATAATCTAAAGTCCATACATAAGTCCTTTAATATGGGTGATAAATACACGGAGGCTATTGCGAAAATAAAGTCGAGCGGAATCAAGGTTTTCGGTTCGTTTATTTTTGGACTTGAGAATGACGATGAAGGCGTTTTTGAGCGTACGGTTAAATTCGGCATCGATAATAAGCTTGATGGGGCAAATTTCTATATACTGACTCCATTTCCCGGCACGGAATTGTTCGGGCAAATGGAAAAAGAAGGCCTTTTGTTGCATAAGGATTGGTCCAAGTACGATGCGAACCATGTTGTGTTCAAACATAAGAAGCTAACTGCTCAACAGCTTCTGGATGGTCTTGTCTATGCTTATAAAGAATTTTATTCCGTGCCTTCGATCATGAAAAGGGTCGTATACCCGAGAAAAGACATTTTACAAGTACTGGCACTCAACACGATGAGGCGACTTTCCGCCAAAAAGTTTGAAAGAGGAGTTAGGGATTAGATTGAAACAAATTCGGTGTAATCAGAGGGCAGGCATTTGTGTAAGACTTCAATATAAGATTGATAAGCTCGATATATTAGTTGACATAATATCTCTTATGGGAAGTTGCTGATTATTGAAAGCTATATAGGTAGCCGCCATTTGATGTCGCATAGATTTTGTCATCCTCTATAATTGGTGCCGATGATAAACCCGATACAATAGTAAAATGTTTTACGATATGACCATCGTCTTCATTTATCAGTATAATGCCCTTATATTTATTTTTCTCAACACCAAGAACAAGCGATCTATGGTACACTCCCGGTATGAAAAACAATGATTCGCCTCCAAGTTCATTTTTCCAAATAGTGTCACCTGTTCTAATATCAAGCCTGTATATCTTACCATTGATCATTGCTGCATAAAGCGCATTGTTTGTTAAGAACATTGCCACCGCACGTTTCAGATCGTTCCTTTCCCAAACCATGGTCCCGTCTTTCTTATTTAAGCACATCAACCCATTATTATAGCTGGCAAATATCACTATAGAATCATTACCGGCCGGTTCTATGGTAATATCCTGAAATTGTTTTACCGTTGCAGGCTTGTGTGTCCATAAGAGTTTGCCTGTCATGGCATCGAGAGCAACTGCATCACCGTTTGAAAATCCCGTATAAAGGACGTTGTTTGATATATATGGTACAGGTGTTAAATGTACTACTAATCCTTCAAGGACATTTTTTGAGGTGTATTGCCAATTAAGGGTACCGTCATGCAAATTAAATGCGTATAATGTGTCGAGTGATGTCTGTACGTAGAGGTTATTATCCTGAATGACTGGTTTTGCCAGTATTTCTTTGTGCGTATCATAAGACCATAGAAGACTACCATTTTCCATGTTTAAGGCATAGACGTTTCCCTTTAATGTGGTTAAAACTATTGTATTTTTATAATACGCGGCACCTGTAGGTTGACCTACAACATGGTATTTCCATAATATCCTTTTAGTTTTAATATCTTGCGACAGTATAACGCCATCTTGCATGCCCTGGTATACTATATTGTCCTTTATAATTGGTGAACATAATTGTTGGTGGTGAAACTGAAGATCAGAGTGAAATACCGGTGGATTAACAGGTATTATTTTATAAAAAAACAACATACTATAGGAATTAGACGCACTTGCAATCAAAAAATGTAACAATACTATAATCTTAAGCATGTGGATTAAAAATTATTCGTACCAAAATTAATTATATGGTTTTGTTCTCTTGCTTTGACGTAATTTAGAAGTTTTGTTAGTTGTGCTACCAACTCCTTATTATTGTTGTTTTTATTTATGCCGCTATTCAATAATTCTATTGCATCCTTGGATTGGTTAAGCTTGAGATAACAATCAACAGCATGAAGGTAAGTTAATTGTATAAAAGCATTATCTTTTGTATTGAGGAGTTTATTGGCAATTACTAAGGCTGATTTACAATCATTCTTAGCTATATCTGATTGAATTTCTCCATTATATGCTATAGCAGCAATAGCATTGTTGGCGTTTCCCCATGCAGAGAGAAACGTTTTGTATGTTTCTACAGCCTTATCATAATCACCGAGCATGTATTCACAGTTACCTATATACAACTGAGCAAGCTTTGAAATTTTTAAAAACCTGAAATTCGTTTTAAGAGATTCAAATCCATTGAGTGCATTGGTTATATCTTTTTTATCATGGCTGTTCAAGGCCACCTCATAAAGGTGCAAATCTTGAAAATAAGCAATACTCCCCTTTTTTGAATAATCTTTGTAATAGTAAAAACCTACCGAAGCAAAAATAAGGGAAAACAGTAAAACTATTCCTGCTACAATAAAAGACGATCTGTACTTTGCCGCTGAATTTATAATTTTTTCTGCGGTTGTTATAAATTCGTCCTTTTGTTTTAATTTCTTTCTTGTCAATCTTTTTGCCATTTATCCTCCATAACTTTATTACATACCGAGGTATGCAGTCTTTATTCTTTCATCTTCTTTTATCTGGCTTGATAAACCGGACAGGCTTATATATCCAAGTTCAAGAACATAAGCTTTATCCGTGAAATCAAGCGCGATATTCACGTTTTGTTCGACAATGAGTATAGAAACACCCATATTGTTTATCTCGTCAATGATTTTAAATATCTTTGTGACCATAAGCGGAGATAATCCGAGGGAAGGTTCATCGAGGAGCATAAGTTTTGGCTTGCCCATAAGCCCCCGTGCTATGGCAAGCATCTGTTGTTCTCCTCCGCTCAGTGTACCCGCCATCTGTTTGTTTCTGTCTTTTAATACAGGGAAAAGGTCGTAAATTTTTTCCATATTTTCCGGAAGATTATTGTGATGTTTCGACGCAATAAAACCACCGATAAATATATTCTCCTCTACGGTAAGTTTTGTAAAGATGTGCCTTCCTTCAGGAATGAGCACAATACCGCTTTTTATCGCATCATGAGTTTCTAAATGCGTAATATCATATTTATTGAAGGTAATTTTTCCTCTCTTTTCCTTTGCAATGCCGACGATGCTTGCAAGTGTTGTCGTTTTCCCGGCACCGTTTGCGCCGAGTAGTGCAACTTTTTCTCCATTTTTTACTTCCAGCGAAATTCCATGGAGCACTTCAATACCATTATAGCTGGTATGGAGATCTTCGATTGTCAACATGTAGGATGATCCAAAGCGTTCAAACTTTTCAACTCTGTACTCTATGACTCTTTATACCTGTTTGTTATAGGCATTCTGCGGTCTTTCCCCAGGGCTTTTTTGGTTACTTTAACACCCGGCGGGGCCTGCCTTCTCTTATACTCACTCACATCGATAAGATGCTGGACTTTTAAAACCGTTTGCCTGTTATACCCCGATGCTATGACCTGGTCGACGCTCATGTCTTCTTCAATGAGCATTGCGAGTATCGGATCCAATATGGAATACGGAGGAAGGGAATCTTCATCTTTTTGATCCGGCCTCAATTCCGCTGTAGGAGGTTTTGTGAAAACTCTTTGAGGAATAGGTGCATTGTTTTTGATCTTTGAATCCTTTGTTTTCAATTTCTGTCTAAACTCCGCCAGCCTGTACACATGCGTCTTGGAAACATCTTTTATTACAGCATAGCCCCCTGCCATATCCCCGTAAAGGGTTGCATAACCTACACTCATTTCAGACTTGTTGCCGGTTGTCAGGACGAGCCATCCAAATTTATTGGAAAGTCCCATGAGTATATTCCCCCGTATTCTTGCCTGCAGGTTTTCCTCGGTTATGTCCGGTTTTTTGCCCCGAAAATGAGGAGCGAACATCTTCCCATAGGTATTATATACATCCGTAATGGGTATTTCTTTGAAGGTGATGCCAAGATTCCTCGCAAGTTCTGATGCATCTTCCTTGCTGTCGTTTGAACTGTACATAGATGGCATAAACACGCCGATGACGTTATCCTTGCCCAAGGCGTCTACCGCTATGCAGGCAACCAGGGAAGAATCTATGCCGCCGCTCAAACCTATAACCGCCTTTTGGAAACCGTTTTTGGACAGATAATCCCTTGTCCCGGTAACCAATGCCGTATACAATTCCTCTTCCTGTCCCAGTAAGCTGTGTACAGAATGCTTCATTTCGAGTTTTGAATTTTGAGATTTGAGTTTTGAACTGAGTTTGTATTCTTTTATTATCGTTTCAGGATCGAAGGAAAGCTTATCCTCTCTCCTTCTCGGATCGCGCAGCCTTGTACGCAGGACACTGCTGATATCTATGTTTGCGATGATCATCTCTTCTTCAAATTGATGTGCCCTGACGAGAAGTTCTCCGGATTCGGAAAAAATGACACTGCCACCGTCAAACACAAGTTCGTCCTGTCCGCCCACCATATTCACATAAACAACTATAGCTGCATTGTCCTGTGCCCTCGTGGCAAGCATGCGCTCCCGTATAACCTGTTTGTTCGCATGATATGGTGATGCATTGATATTGATTATTACCTCGGCATCTCCGCCGAGTGTCTGGTACAGTACAGGACCATCGGGATACCATATATCTTCACATATAGTGACACCGATTTTGATACTATCCATGATATAAACCGGGAAAACCGTTCCCCGCTGGAAATAACGGTATTCATCAAAAACGCCATAGTTGGGCAGGAAAGCCTTCCTGGCGGTACTGATAAGCCGTTTATTGCTGATAAAAGCAGCAGAGTTATAAAGATCGGAATCGAGTTCCACAAAACCGACTACTGCAGTAATATCTTCAGTAGCCCGTATAACATCATGCAAGGCATTTACATTTGCTTTTATGAATCCTGGTTTTAAAAGCAGGTCTTCAGGCGGATAACCGGTAAGGGCAAGCTCAGGAAAAACAACCACATCTGCCCGGTATTTTTTTGCTTCTCTGATAAATCCTTTTATTTTATCAACATTTTCACCCAGACCGCCTGTGCGGCTGTTCATCTGAGCAAGTGCTATTCTTAAAAGATTCATAGAATTGTTTTATTTGTATAATACCTCCCTCTCCTATATACAACAAAAAAAGGCATTACACAAATCAATATTTTTGTAATGCCTCTCTGAGCGGGATAAAAAAGGCCTTATTCAAAATAACCTTTTTTGCGGTTTGCCGCTGGATAAAAATTACTTTTGCTTTCCGTATTTCTGGTAGAGATCGAGCCGCAGCAGTGCCCTCTTTAAAGCGGCCTCAAGAGCTTCATACTGTGCATCTATCATGGAGGTTTTTTTAATCTCTTCTTCTGCGCGCTGCTTTGCTGCAAGTGCCCGCTTGAAATCGATATCATGATCGAATTCTGCGGTTTCGACAAGCACGGTCATCCGCGTCTGGTTTATTTCTGCAAATCCCCAGTTTACTGCAAGGTGTTCTTCTTCACCGCCCGTCTTGTATATAAGTTCTCCGATATTGAGCAGTGTTATGAACCGTGCATGTCCTGGCAGGACCCCGAATTCGCCGAGCCAGCCCGGTGCTACGACTTCATCTACATCTTTATCTACGATGATCTTTTCAGGTGTTATGATAGTTAATTTTAACGGCATATCGTTATGCGTTTAACTGTTTGGCCTTCTCGAGAGCTTCTTCTATGGTACCGACCATATAAAATGCCTGTTCGGGTATTGAATCGTGCTTACCTTCTGCGATCTCCCTGAATCCCCGGATGGTATCCTCAAGTTTAACATACTTGCCCGGGAAATTCGTGAACTGCTCTGCAACAAAGAACGGCTGAGAGAGGAACCTCTGTATCTTTCTTGCCCTTGAAACAACGAGCTTATCTTCTTCCGATAGTTCATCAATACCAAGGATCGCTATAATGTCCAGCAGGTCCTTGTATTTCTGGAGTATCCTCTGAATATCACGTGCAACCTTATAGTGTTCCTCGCCGATAACCAGAGGGTCGAGTATCCGGGATGTAGAGTCGAGCGGGTCAACGGCCGGGTATATTCCAATCTCAACCAACTGCCGGGAAAGAACTGTTGTTGCATCAAGATGTGCAAACGTGGTTGCAGGCGCGGGGTCTGTCAGGTCGTCTGCAGGCACATAAATGGCCTGGACGGATGTTATGGACCCCTGCTTTGTGGACGTGATCCTCTCTTCAAGCTCACCGAGGTCGGTTGAGAGCGTAGGCTGATAACCGACGGCAGACGGGATCCTTCCCAGCAATGCCGAGACCTCTGAATTGGCCTGGGTAAACCTGAATATGTTATCGATGAAAAGAAGAACGTCCTGGTGCTCTTCATCCCTGAAATATTCTGCAACAGTCAATGCCGAAAGACCGACCCTCGCCCTTGCGCCGGGCGGTTCATTCATCTGTCCATAAACGAGTGCTGTTTTGCCTAACACGCCTGATTCCTTCATTTCAGTCCAGAGGTCGTTTCCTTCCCTTGTTCTCTCACCGACGCCGCCGAATACAGAAAAACCTCCATGCTGCATTGCAACATTATGTATCAGCTCCATGATAATAACCGTCTTGCCGACACCGGCACCACCGAAGAGACCTATCTTGCCGCCCTTCTGATACGGTGCCAGAAGATCCACGACTTTTATACCGGTTTCAAACATCTCTATGCTTGTTGCCTGGTCCTCAAAATCAGGATGTGCCCTGTGAATAGGATACCTCTTTGTTGCCTTTACATCTCCCATTTCATCAACCGGTTCACCGATGACGTTCAGTATCCTTCCGAGGACCTCTTTACCGACAGGTATCGTGATGGCATCACCGGTATCCATAACGGTCATGCCCCTTACCAGTCCTTCAGTTGAGTCCATTGCTATACACCGCACTGTGTTCTCACCTAATTGCTGGGCAACTTCGAGGGTAAGGTTCCATTCTTTATCTGAAATAGCTTTATTTGTTGTCTTTAAAGCAGAAAATATCTTCGGTACTCCGGATTCGAATTCAACATCAACGACTGCACCAATAACCTGCTTTATTTTACCAATTCCTCTCTCATTCGGCATCTTTAGTCCTCCTCATATATTGAACTATATTCCCGCTCTACAGCATTCCGTATGTTCTGAAGCCGTCATAACCACTTGCAGCAGGCCTCATCGCATTGCCTCTGCACCATTCACAATATCCATAAGTTCTTTTGTTATGGTACTCTGGCGTGCCCTGTTCATGACAAGTGTCAGATGATCGGTCATTTCTTTTGCGTTGTTTGTAGAAGAATCCATTGCCGTCATCCGTGCTGCATGTTCACTCGCCGCTGATTCCAGCAGGGTATGATAAATCCGGCTCTCGATCATCCTGGGCAGCAAGCTTGAAAGTATTTCACCGAGAGACGGTTCGTAGATAACCTTTATATCCTCGGACCCGTCAGCATGCTCTGACACCTCTGTCCTGGTTATCGGCAGAAGTTGTTCCATGGTTGCTTTCTGTGTCAGTATAGATACAAATCTATTATAGATGAATTTGACTTCATCGTAGTTTGCATCCGAAAAGTCTTTTATGATTGCATTTGCTATGTCCATGACATTACTGTAGTCCGGACTTCCGGACGAGCCGCTCAGATCGAGCTTTATAGGCAGATTGACCCTTCTGAGAAAGTCTCTCCCCTTTCTCCCTGTTGTTATGAATTCAAGTTCCCTGTTTTCTTTTTTACTTTCCAATATCTCCTGGGATACCAGCCGTATTATATTACTGTTATAACCGCCGCAGAGTCCCCGGTCCGAAGTTGCAAGAATAATAAGACTTTTCTTGATTTTTTCAGGCCGTCGCATAAGCGGATGCAATGTTGTATCTATCTGAGCTGTAATCTCATGGACCATCTCTTCTATTTTCCTTGAATACGCCCTTGCATTCACAGCCTGCTGCTGCATCTTCCTCAGCTTTACAGCAGCAATCATCTTCATTGCCTTTGTAATCTTCGCCGTGTTGGTGACGGTTTTAATACGCTTTCTAATAACAGCAAGTGTCGGCATTGTTATCCTTTAGCATTAAATTCAGACTTAAACTTATCGAGCGCTTCTTTTACGGATTTAATCAGCGTTTCATCGAGAGCCTTTTTCTCAGCGATGCTCTTCAAGAGAGCGGGATATTTTGCTTTAACAAACGACAGCATTTCTTTTTCATACCTGCCTACGACTTCAACAGGGTAATCGTCGAGATAACCGTTCGTGCCTGCAAATATACTAAGGATTTGCTCTTCTACAGCAACCGGCTTATATTGCGGCTGCTTCAGCAGTTCCGTAAGCCGAGCACCACGGTTCAACTGCATCTGGGTCGCTTTATCGAGATCAGAAGCAAACTGCGAAAATGCCGCCATCTCACGGTACTGAGCAAGCTCGAGTCGTAATCTGCCTGCAACCTGTTTCATGGCTTTCACCTGTGCATCGCCACCGACCCTTGATACGGATATACCAACGTTTACTGCCGGTCTTATACCTGCATAAAAAAGATCTGTTTCGAGAAATATCTGCCCGTCCGTAATGGAAATAACATTTGTAGGAATGTACGCGGACACGTCGCCTGCCTGCGTTTCAATGATCGGCATAGCAGTCAGAGACCCTCCCCCGTTCTTTTCGGAAAGCTTTGCAGCCCTCTCGAGCAATCTCGAATGAAGATAGAATACATCTCCCGGGAATGCCTCTCTTCCCGGTGGTCTTCTGAGCAGCAACGACAACTGCCGGTATGCCACAGCATGCTTTGAAAGGTCATCATAAAAGATAACGGCATGCTTGCCGCTGTCCCTGTAATATTCACCCATGGTGCAACCTGAATAAGGGGCTATGTATTGAAGCGGCGCAGGTTCGCTCGCTGTTGCCGACACAACGATTGTGTATTCCATGGCCCCGTACTGTGCCAGCTTATCCACCACCTGTGCCACGGTCGACTGTTTCTGTCCTATTGCCACATATATACAAACGATATTCTTGCCCTTCTGGTTTATGATCGTATCAAGAACAACGGCGGTTTTACCTGTCTGCCGGTCTCCTATGATGAGCTCCCTCTGCCCTCTTCCTATCGGTATCATCGAGTCTATTGCCTTTATACCTGTCTGGAGCGGTTCTTTGACATGCTGACGCATGACGATACCAGGTGCCTTAATCTCAACTTTTCTCGTTTCCTTGGATTTTATAGGCCCTTTACCATCTATGGGTTCTCCAAGAGGATTGACAACCCTGCCTATCAGAGCATCTCCGACCGGTACCTCCATGATCCTGGACAGCCTTTTTACGGTCTGCCCCTCTTTTATGTCCGTAACCTCTCCCATGACCGAGATTCCAACACTCTCCTCTTCAAGGTTAAGGACAAGACCTTTTGTGCCGTCTTCAAATTCTACCAGCTCTCCTGCCATGACCTTCTCAAGTCCGTAAGCCCGGACAATGCCGTCCCCTACCGATATAACCGTGCCTACTTCTGCTTTTTCAACCTTATAATCATAGCCTTCAAGCTGTTCTTTTATAATACTGGTAATTTCGTCGTATCTGATTCCTAACGCCATAATTTTCTCCTTAACACTTTATATCTTTATTGAATTTGTAAAATCTTTCAAATGCGTTTTAATAGTTCCGTCATATATGGTCCAGCCCACTTTCAGCCGTACGCCCCCAATAATAGAACTATCCTTATTTATCGTGAGTATAGGTTCTTTATGAAAAAGGTCCTTAATTCTTGTTTTCAAGACATTCATTTCGTTTGGTGTCATATCATAAGCAGTGTATACATCTGCTTTAATAAGACCTTTATAATCATCATGCATCTCTATGTAACTTATTGTTATATCATTTAAAATATGCTCTCTACCGCCGGTAATAAGAAGTTTAATAAGGTTTACAACCTCTTTGGAAAGGTTCAGTTTATCCGCTACAACAGACAACACGCTTATTTTTCTGATTTTATCGGCCAGTTGATCCTGAAAAAAATTTTTCAGAAGCTTGTCCTGTGAAAAAAGTTGTCCGACAGTATCAAGTTCCTGCATAAACTGATCGATTTTATTTTGTTGTTTCGCTATCTGGAACAGTGCTTTTGCGTATCGTATGCTTACATTCATTTTATTTTCCTGATAAAGTTATCCGTAACGTTCTTTTGCGAATCGGCGTCCATTGATTTTTCGATATATTCTTTCGACAGGTCGTAGAGCTGCGTCTGCAGATGCTCACTGAGCAATTCTTTTGCCTTCTGGACCTCGGCATCGGCAATACGCTCGCCTTCTTTTTTTATCCGGGCAAGCATCTCCTTGCCTTCATCCATGATTTCCTGTTTTTCTCTTTCAGCCCTTCCATTCATGTCATCCATGATTTCTTTCTTGGTTTTATCGAATTCCATGAGCTGTTGTTCGGCTTCATTATGCCGTGTCATTGCCCTTTTTTTTACATCCATAGCTTCACCAATCAGTTTTTCTATACTGTCTTTTCTTGTTTTAAACAGTTTCTCGCCATGAAATTTTTTATAGAGGTATACAAAACCTGCGATTAATATAAGGAAGTTTACGATTGACCATACAAGGTTCATGGTGAAGAAACCTCCTTCATCCGCCTGTGCTATGGAGGGTATGAAAAAACAATACAACAAGACAAATAAAAAGTTTCTCATTTCAACATCATCTTTCTTGAAATTAAGGGTATGAACTGTTTGATATCGGTATTTAATTTGTTCAGCAATTCAACTTTTTCTTTTTCCAGTAGCTCAATCATAGACTTTAATTGCTGCTGCATGGTATCGTTTGCCTTTTTCAACATATCCTCGCGGCTTTTCTTTGCATCTTCCGTTACCGACAATCTAAGGCTGTTTGCAGACTCGATGGCTGCATCTATCTTCTTGCGCAGTTGTACCTCCAGGTCCTCTGCTTCTTTATTGAGCAGCTTGGC
>JAJYUJ010000065.1 GCA_021792615.1 bacterium | reverse complement strand
GATAATACCTTCGTTATTGCCGCGGTCAATGTCGTCTTCCCATGGTCGATATGACCGATGGTCCCGACGTTCAGATGCGGTTTCGTCCTTTCAAATTTTGCTTTTCCCATTTTTTTGTCTACCTCCTTAAAATATAACTAAACCGATTCAAACAGATGCCCTGTTCAAACAGTTAAAACTTCTTTTAGCCCACGACCGGGATCGGACCGGTGACCTCTTCCTTACCAAGGAAGTGCTCTACCAACTGAGCTACATGGGCACACAAGCGGGAAACGGGGTTCGAACCCGCGACCACCAACTTGGAAGGCTGGAGCTCTACCAACTGAGCTATTCCCGCTTAATCATATAAATGTCAACCAAAATCACTAAAAAATCAACTAAAATCAATGGTGAGGGAAGGATTCGAACCTTCGTAGGCGCTATGGCCGGCAGTTTTACAGACTGCTCCCTTTAGCCACTCGGGCACCTCACCCCATGTCCTGGTACCATACGTCATGTCAAAAACACGAAAGCAATTCAAAGCTAGCGAGGGGACTCGAACCCTTAACCTGCTGATTACAAATCAGCTGCTCTACCAATTGAGCTACGCTAGCAATTGCGTAAACATTTATTGTTAACATATTAAAATTAAATGTCAAATAATTTCTTAATACGATAAGCGGTTTGAGAACGTGAAGACTGAACTTACACCAGCCTGTTGTGCAGGATACCGATACCCTGTATCGCCACCTCGACGGAATCACCCTTGTGCATAGGACCGATACCGGGCGGTGTGCCCGTCGAAATTACATCACCGGGTAAAAGGGTCATGACCTGTGATACGAAACTGACAATCTGATACACGGAGAATTTCATATCCGCCGTCGTGCCATCCTGTTTCAGAATGCCGTTCACGGACGTCTTTACGGAGAGGTTCTCCGGGGCAAGCTCCGTTTCTATCCATGGTCCAACCGGTGCAAACGTGTCAAAGCCCTTGGCCCGCGTATACTGAACGTCTTTTGCCTGCAGGTCTCGGGCCGTTACATCATTCATAATGGTAAATCCGAATATGTGGTCCTTCGCCTGTTCCACACTTACCTGCTTTGCAAGCCTGCCGATGACGACGGCGAGTTCTCCCTCATAATCAACACGCTCAGACATTGCGGGATACACGATGTCATCCCCGTCACCTATCACGGCCGAGGGCGGCTTTATAAAAATAAGCGGCTCTTCAGGCATGGGCTTGCCGAATTCCTTAGCGTGGTCTCGGTAATTCAATCCGATGGCGACTATCTTCGACGGCGACACCGGCGGCAAAAACGCTACATCATTTTTTTTAATGGTCCTGCCGTTATATACAATCTGTTCAAAGGGCGGTGCGGAAAGTAACCGGACGTCTTCTCCGTTTATGACACAATAATATTCATTGCCCGATACGCGGCATCTGCTTATTTTCATATTGTTTGCTCCGTATTTTTTGTCCGTGCACTCCGTGCTTCGAAAAACCTTGTCAATCAATCCAGCCCTATGGAAAACATGGCTTCGAGATTGTGCCGCGAGTATACCTTGAATCCGACCGATGTATTCGCTTTTACTATGCCATCTTTTTTCAACATGTTGTTGGTCACTATATCGGGCAGTTCCTCTATTGCGGCGACCCGTACGATGGCAAGCAGGTCGTAATCGCCGGTAATCGAGTATACCTCCGTCACTCCTTCTATCTGAGAAATATCTTCGGCAAGCTCCTCAAGTTTCTCGGGCTTGCATGCTATATGAACAAAAGCCGTGATCATAGACTCCTCCTTTCCCGGACAATGCAGATTATCATTTTCTCGCCGTATTTACAAATATCTTCTGACCGACGCAGAAAATACATTTGAAAAATATGGCATGGTTAGACATAGTCCTTGAAATCCACAATGCCCTTGATCCCTTCATGCTTGACAAACCGCTGAATATTTTCCAGAGCTGCGTGAATACCCATTTCCATGACCTGCGGTACGATGGCTGAATTGTGCGGAGAGCCGAGCAGGTTCGGCAGATCGAAAAACGGATAGTTGATACGGAATTCACCGTGCCTGAACGGTTCTACCCACCAGGCATCGATGCCTGCCATAAAATACGGATTCGCTTTCAGATGGTTATAGAGCGCTCCTTCATCAATGATCTCGCCCCGTGCAACGTTTATCAGAATAGCGTCCTTCTTCATTGCATCGAGCTGCATCCTTCCGATAATCCCCTTTGTGTGCTTGTTCAGGGGAAGCGTTATGACAACAATGTCCGACTGCGTTAATACGGAATCGAGGTCTTTGAGCGTGCCGATAAATGCGACATCTTCGTCCGTTTTGCCGGAGGTATTGACAGCGAATATCTTCACGTGGAAGGCGCGCATATACCGTGCAACGGCCTTACCGATGCCGCCATAGCCCAGTATCCCGCACGTCAGGCCGCCGAGTACCCTGGCGTCAATATGCTCAAATACACCTTCTGACAATTTCCTGTGCCCGGGCATAAGCTTTTTCAACAGTGCAAGGGCCATTGCCATAACATGCTCTGCCATAGGCTCTGCGTATGCGCCGATGTTTCCTGCAACGACCATGTCCGGCCGCAGTCTCGAAAAAGGAAGGTGGTCGGCACCAGCGGATACGAGCTGAAGCAGCCGGACGTTGCCCATGCAGGAAAACTCGTTTACTTCATATTCCCTCGAAGGGTTCCACGAAAGAACGATGTCCGCTTTTGAGATCGCCTTCGTCCTTTGTGCCTGCGGCAGATCGAGCAGGAAGGTAACCCTGCACGAGTCGCGCAGCGTCTCTTCTATGACCTGTTTTTCTTGCTCCGGAACATTGAATGAAACAACCAGATCATGCATTCTATTCCACCGTTGATGTCGTTCCTTTGTCTTCCATTCTTCCTCCTTTGTTCATATCTGCAACGTGTCCGTCGGGCACGTACCGTACCGGTGTATAGTATATTCACGGATTGCTGTTGATCAAACAAGCCCGGACCAATAAAGATAAACTGGTTTTTATGCTGTCGGGGGCAGGTGGATAGAATCGCTTTTCGGGCAACCTGCCCCCGGATCTATGGTATGAATTACCAGTTGCCTCCGCCGGCAAATTGGGGGCCTGAGTACGGGAAGTACTGGGGACCCGTTGCGACGCCTTTCAGTTCCACTATATTATTATTGAAGCTACCCGGTACAACGACCCACACATTGCCTGATGGATCTACGGCAATACCCTGCGGCATGCCCATCGGAGAAAAGAAAGCGTTAATAGCATACGTTGACAGTAAAGTACCTGAAGGACTCAATTCCGTTACACTGTTAGGACTGCTGATCCAGACATTACCCGATGCATCGATTGCTATGCCTTCCGGATTATTGCCTGCAAGACGGGTGGCTATCAAGTTGCCGGAAGAATCCAATTCTGTTACCGTATAACTGCCAGAGTTCGCAATCCAGATATGCCCCGACTGGTCTATTGCTATGCCCGAAGGCATATTGCCTGTTGCATAGGTACCTGCAGCAGTACAAGTAGAGGTTACTTGAATTGCCTGTACCGTATTGTCTCCAAAATTTGTTACCCAGATACAGCCCGAAGCATCTATTGCGATCCTTTTGGGTTGACTACCAACCGTACACGTTTTTACATTCGCGCCGAGCTCAGTTATGACATTGCCCATTGTTTCTGCTGCCCATATGTTGCCTGAATTGTCTATGGTTATACCTGCAGGCCCGTTCCCAATATTATAATTCCCCATAGGAGACCCATCGGGACCCAATTCGATCACATTCATAAACCCATCCGTTCCCCATAGATTACCGGATGCATCGATTGCCAGACCACCGGATATATTAGTACCGTTGTAATGCCCGATGATGTTACCTGAAGGATCCAATACCACGACCTCGCCGCCCTGCGTTGTAGCAAAAATATCGCCGGATGCATCCACCGCAAGATCAAGCGCCTGAACTCCAAGAGAATATGTGAGCAACGTAGGTGTAGTACCTGCCTGATTCGAGTATATGCTTTCACCGTTCGCATTGACTCCGGTGACCACAAAGGAATAGGCTGTTCCGTTGGTCAGATCCGTTACCTTGTAGGCGGTCGTTGCGGTCGCTCCAACGGCTGTATAGGTCCCGCCTCCTGTCACTTCATAGACGTTGTAGCTTGTTGCAGGGGTTGATGTACTCCATGTCAATGCACTGTTTTCGTATCCTGCAGAAGCCTGCAGGTTGTACGGAGGTAATGGGGCATTGCTTGCAGCTATCGGTATGGTACCTGTAATTACTCCGCCATAAATATCGCTGATGGTGACTGTTATGTACCCTCCGGCACCCTGGATAAGAGGCGCCGTCAGCACGGCAGTTGTTGTGGCAGGCGTTATTGTCCAGCCCGCGGTTGTTGTCCATGTATAACTCAATGCATCGCCATCAGGGTCGGATGCATTAACGGTAGCGGACAGAGTACCTCCGGGAACAACAGGATTCGGCAGGGCTGTAAAATTGCTGATAACCGGGAAAGTATTGTCCCCGGTGCTGATGGGAAGGGAACCTTGAACAACACCGCCGTTACCGTCATCTATGGTCACCGTTGCCGTACCTCCGTTCCCATACTGGTAAGGGGATAGTATTTGTATATCCGGTGTGCCCTGTCCTGTTAGTATTGCCCATCCGTTTGGTATTGACCACGCATAGGTAAGGGAATCACCATCTTCGTCTGTTGCTGAAACGGATAAAGACATTGTCCCGCCTCTCGTTACGGGGTTTGGAGACGCAGACAGACTGCTTATAACCGGAAATGCATTGTTCATGGTGCTGATCGGTGTTGCGGCTACTGCGTACCGGTCATACGTATCGGTAACGATGACGGTTGCTGTACCGCTTACACCGTATGTATCAGGTGCTAGTATCGTCGCTGTCGGCGAATCTCCTCCGCCGACAACAGACCAGCTTCCCGTTGTTGTCCAGGTGTAGGTCAGCGCGAGCCTCTGTTCGCTCCGTGCTATAACCGAAACGGTGAATGTTCCACCAGGATGTGCGGGTATTCCTGCATAAGAAATACCACTTATAACAATCTGGTTGGCAGGCTGGACGGGCGGAGTAGAAGTATTATTCTTTTTGGAGCAGCGCGTGGCAATAATTAAATATACAAGCGAAAGGGATGCAATTGATAATATTTTTATTATTTTCATTGTACGATCCTCCTTATACCAATATTATATATGAAAATAATGGTTTTATCAATATAATTTCAATGAATCTAGGGCTGCCCCCAGTCTTTCATAAGCTTTTTTATTGACGGGCGGGTTTACCTATGTCGAATGACAGTGATATATGTAGTGGTGTTATTCGTCGTTCTGTATACTGCAATGAATGCCGAGTTTCCTGAGTTTCCGGGCTTGTTCCGGTAAAAAGCCCTCTTTTTCCCAGCACAGTATTTCAGATAGGGACTGAATGCCAAACCCTGCTCTTTGCCATGCTTCAGCCTCGCTGCGTGTGAAACCAGCCCGCCTCCATGCGTAGAAATCATCAATGGCAAAGTGTGTTCCTTTTTCGAGAAGAGCTCGGGGATTCGAATTTGAAGGTTCGATCCGCCACACTTCATAATTCTGAATGATATCGTTTTCGTTTTTTAGCCGTTTATGACCATCGAAACCCATGTTCCATCTGATGGCGGTATTGGGATCCGTCGTGTAATAACTATCAATGCCTAATTCGGTTCCTTTGAGATTGGCATACAGATTGTCGTTCAGCGTCTCTGCCATGGGAGGCGTTGGCCAACAACCTGCTGTACCTATCAGCACTACGATGCAGATTAAGGCATACATGGTACGTCTTCGTCTCAATATCATAATGCACTTTATTCTCTTATATCACAAAAACGCATACATAGGCCATAACTTCGACTCCGAAAAGTTCCGAACTGTATTTCAAGGTTGAAATAAACAGCACCCTGTCCGAATCACTCTTAAAAATGGGGTTCCTTTCATTCCCTCTGCTCATTATATGGTAAACTGCACCGACAAATTCTATCCTTAATTGTCTCGCCATGCATAATCTCTAACAAATATCTTTCGATTTGTCAAAATGAAAGATTTGACCCCGGATATACGCCGGATATACGCGAAAATGGTCGCTGTCTCTATTTTATCCTAGAAGGTCCAGCGGTGAGAATATGTTCCGTTCGTGTTTTTAAGATTTTTAGTAAAAACATAAATTGTGTTAAATGAATTCCAAAAAGAATAATAATTCCCCAAGGTGTTCCCACATGCATACTTCTTTTTTTTATTTCTTCGACAATATACAGTACGTCGAGTAAAACCAGTACTCCCCCAATAACGAGGGTTATTTTCTCTTTAGCACCTGTCCAATTGCCCTTAATTAGAAGCACTGATATTCCAACAATTAAAGATAAAACGATATTGAGAATAATATACAATGATGTATAAATTGAGGATATATCAAATTTAGTTGAAATTTGAAATAGTGGCTCCCTTATGGGATAACCCATAAAGCATTAGAATTTAAAGAAAGGAGCCACTAATGAAAGTAAACACGAGAAACAGGAAAAAAGCAAT